>CAMFKP010000032.1 GCA_945957385.1 uncultured Aeromonadaceae bacterium | reverse complement strand
ATAAGAGACAGCATCCAGGCCAAATAACAGATTCAGCTGTTCGGCATAACGATCGAAGATCGCCTGAATGATGTCCTCCTTGTTGCGAAAATGGTAATACAAGTTACCCGGACTCATCCCCAAGTGAGCCGCTATGTGGTTGGTGGTAACGTTCTGCTCCCCTTGCAGATTGAATAGCTCGATCGCCGCATGGATGATCTTGTCTTTTGTTTTCATATTCACCCTTATTGGTTCAAACGGGCGTCCGCAGAACCTGAGTTATTATTCATTATTGTCAACTATAGATGTCGCTCAGTAATAGTGCTGAAAAAACAGCACCATTGCGCTTGATATTAGATCGCCCACCCAGAGTATGTCATGTGCGCAGCGCGGAGAATGATAAGCTGGCGGCTACGTTTTCATGCGTATAAAACCGCACAATACCGCTAATAACGATCCGAAATCCGGCGCGCTACTGGCGATTCATCACGCCGAGGTCCGTCCAGGCAGCACAGACGCCTCCCGACCGCACGGCGGCGGTCATGGCGCTGAAGAGCGGATTTTGCTCATGCCGCACGCTTGTTGCTCCCCGCGGAACATGCAAGACTCTGCGCACCTGACGTTCACCCCCAAGGAAACCGCGCCATGTCACGTCACTATCTGCTGTACGCCGAACAGAATTATGCCTACGCCATGCTTCGCCCGCTGCAACAGGCCATTCGCGCCCGTGGAGATGAGGCGGCCTGGTTTCTGGCCGGCCAGCAGATCAACCCGGATTATCTGAAGCTGGATGAGGTCCGCTTGCCCAGCGTGCGGACCGTCTGTGACTGGCAACCGGATGCCGTGCTGGTGCCCGGCAATACGGTGCCCAGCTTCATTCCCGGTCTGAAGGTGGCTATATTTCACGGCTTCAATGTCGCCAAAGCGACCCGCAGCGATGACCGAGGCCACTTCAACATCCGTGGCTGCTTCGATCTCTACTGCACACAAGGACCGAACACCACCGCCGGTTTCGTCGAGCGCGCAGGTAAACATGGTTATTTCGAGGTCGTCGAAACCGGTTGGCCGGCCCTCGATCCGCTGTTTTCCGCACCGCCAGCCGGGGAGGAGGCCAACCCGCGCCCAACGATCCTGTTCTGCTCGACCTTCACGCCGGCCCTGAGTGCGGCGCCATTACTGGTCGACGAGATCCGCCGCCTGCGCGACAGCGGACGCTGGCGCTGGCTGGTGCAGTTCCATCCCAAGATGGACCCGGCCGTGGTCGCAGCCTATCAGGCGCTGCAAGATGACAACCTGACCTTCGTCGAAACCGACAACGTGATCCCGCTGTTGCAACAGGCGGATGTGATGTTGTGTGATACCTCGTCGGTGATGACCATGTTCCTGTTGCAGCACCGTCCTGTGGTCACGTTCCGCAACCAGACCGTCGGCAATCGTCAACATCTGCTGGATGTCAGCGAGGTGGGGGCATTGGAAGCCGCGCTGGAACACGCCCTGAGCCGGCCGCCGGCATTGATGCAGGCCATCGATGGGTTTATCGCCCAGACCCACCCGTACACCGATGGTCACGCCAGCACGCGAGTGCTCGATGCCATCGAGGCTCGGCTGCAACGCGGGCCGGGTGCGCTCAAGCGCAAACCCCTGAACCTGCTGCGCAGCCTCAAAGAGCGCCGCAAGCTGGGTTACTGGTGGCCAGGATCTGGTAAGCGAGCCAAGGCCAGGTAGCAACCAGCGATATGTTCCGCGGCGACTTTGGTCAGGATTTCGGCGGAATCACAAGGTGGATAAGCTGTTAATGTGGCCTTTAATGCCGCCGCCAGCGCAACCGGATCGCGGCGGGACACCAAAAATGGTTGCAATGCTCCCGTTAGAATTTCAGCCGGTCCGGTTGGGCAATCCGTGCTGACTACCGGAGTGCCACAGGCCAGCGCTTCAATCAATACAGTTGGCAGACCTTCAAAATCCGAACTCAGCACCAGAGCTCGCGCATGGGCAATCCACGGATACGGATTTTGCTGAAAAGGCGGCACCAGCACTCGATCAGCTACCCCTGCTTGCTCTGCAGCAGCCAGAACCTTATCCGGATGGTTGGATAACAGCACCAGACGCGGAGCCTCAGGCAATAGTTTCAACGCGGCAAACAACACATCGTGCCGCTTCTGGCGAGCATAGCGGCCAATATGGATCAAATAAGGCTCCTGCGGCAACGCTGGTTGTGGCGAGGCTGCCAGCTGGCGGATATGTAGCAGGTCAAACGGGTTATAAATGGTCTGCATTGCGGCCGGAGTAATACGCCCCTGCTGACGGATCTCGTCGGCGATACCCTCAGAGACAGTGATCAGAGACTTTCCAGACAGTCCTTTAACCCAACGCCACTTCCGATAGTACTTGATGGGACCTAAACGCCACTCACGGCGTAAAGTTTCCTCCAGCGAGGCATGCACCACATAATGAGTGTGTGGCCACTGACACGCTGCAACTAGCCGATCACAGCGCGAGGTGTTAGATAAAATCAGATCAAATGGCCCCCCGGTTGCAACCAGCAGCGCCATCAACTGCTGCAAATCCATCACACTGCGCGCCATGCGGCGACGACTGTCCAGACGCCGCTGCCGGGATTGATACAGGTAATGCACTTGCAGGCCATCCGGCAAGACGAAATCACCGCGATTCTCCAGAACCAACAAATGAACATCCGCACCTTGTTGCGTCATCGCCTGATACAGGCTCAGCATGACCTTGGTTACCCCTCCACCGGAGCAAGAAGGAATGATGATAGCAACGCGTACCCGCTGGCCTGCTTCCGTCATCATTGGCGCTCCAACGGTGTAGAAAGGTGCGGCGTACGGCCGATCAACGCATACAAATGTTGCTTGATATCACGCCGAAACACGTCAATGTTGTGCACTTGGCGGATATACGTCACGGCTGCCGCAGCCAACTGCTGGCGGCGCGGCTCATCCTGTATTAACTGCTGGATCCCCATGACAAAACGGTCTACATGTTCGAAACCATCCCCCAAAACGGTACCGGTGAAAACCCCAAAACGGGACGTCAACTCATCCGGATCGCGACAACTGACCAACAGGGTACCGTAGGATAACGCCTCCAAAAATGAGACCGGTAACGCCTCATGAATCGAGGTATTCACTAGAATTTTCGCGTCTTTAATCAACTCATTCTTGCGTTGGCCCTCGACGTGACCAACAAAATGAAGATTTGAGATCATGGCATATTGTTCCATGATGCGTTGATTTTTTCCCTTTTCACGGAAAGAGTCACCCAATACAAAGAATTCATATTCTGGCATTTGTTTTGCTATTTCACAAAACAGCCAGCCACGTTTTACTGACTCAATTCTACCTAGGAAAATAACATTATTTTTTTTGGGGTGTAATGCCACATCAAACGAATAGTCAATTTCAATCGGATTGGGCAAATAATTAATCTCTGTGTTATCATCCAACTGATATAAATCCCGAGCTTTCTTATCCAGGAATTTAGCCTGCGTGATAAACGAAATACTCCCCTTGCGCCAAAGCCGGTGCACAAACTGATACACTTTGGCGTTCCAATAACTTTTTTCTGGGAACAGTTTGACGGTATTTATCTCATCCCATTCATATTGAGGCCTTGGATCCTGAACCCAGAATAGAACGCGCTTCTTAATTCCAGGCAAGGACCTAAGAATACGAAAAGAGTTATTCGTCAATTCAATTGTCAGAAACGCATCATATCCTTTCCTCACGAAAAATGCATAATTAACAAAATCAAACAACTTATTCGCCAACGTATACACTTTGACACCATCAATAATCTCGTATCGAGGGAAAAACGATTTTTTCCGGTTTTTACGAATGATCACTTCTAGTTCGATTTCATCATCTGGCAAATACTTCGCCACCAGATTTCTGGCTAAAAAACCATAGCCTCCAAATACTGTTCCAGCACCGCCAAAATATTCATCAACCATTAGTGCTATTTTAATTTTTTCCATGCTACCCCCTTATTATTTATTATGTGCGTGAGTCGTCGCACAGCGCGATATAACGTTCGACAATGACGTCACTGGCGACCGCATGCAGAATCGGTGGTGCCGAGACACTGGGTGGCGACCGCAAACAGGCCATTGCCGTCGTCGCCAACGCCTGCGAATCACGGCGCGGCACCAAATAAGCAGCGAGCTCCTCGCCAAGAATCTCGCGCGGCCCATACGGGCAGTCGGTGCTCACCACCGGTGTGCCGCAGGCCAATGCCTCAATAAGGACCGTGGGCAAACCTTCATAATCCGAACTCAGCAACATTAAGGATGCTCGAGCAATCCAAGCATAAGGATTATGCTGGAATCCCGGCGTCAGGATGCGAGATTCAACACCATATTTGCGAGCCAGCCGGCGCACCTTCTCCGGTCGATTGCACAATAAAACCAGCGGTGGAGCCTCCGGCATGCGCCGCAAGGCATCGAACAGGATATCGTGCCGCTTCTGCCGGGTGAAACGACCAACATGAATCATGAAGGGTTCCTCCGGAAGATCAGCAACCGTTTCCTGCGCTAACTCCCGGATCCGCTCCAGCTGGAATGGGTTATAAATCGTCTGCACACTTTGGGGTCGTAACCAGCCGGTGGTGCGCAATTCAGCAGCAATGCCTTCGGAAACCGTGATGATCCGTTTACCAATCAAGGCTCTCGCCTCTAGCCAGCGCCGCCAGAACTTCAACGGGCCGTGGCGCAGCTCGGCCAACAGCTCCTGTTGGAGAGCGCAGTGACAAAAGTAGTAACAGGGTGAGAAATCGCAGCCGGCCACAACTCGATCGCACTTAGTCGAGTTAGAAAGAAACAGATCAAACCGCCCGGCTTGTGCTTCGACGGTCTCGACCAGCTGCTGCAACAAGCGCTGCCTCGCATCCAGGTCCTGTGGTGCCGACGCATTGAAGACATAGTGCAGACTTATCGATGGTGGCGGTAAAAAGTCGCCCCCGGGGTGGAATATAAACAGATGCACTCTGTGCCCGGCCTGCTGCAGCACTTCGGCTTGGCTCAAGGCAATCTTGACTGTGCCATTGGCATTGAGATTGTTACAAAAGACGGCGATGCGCTTCATTCCAGGCAAGAGGATCCAGTCTGCTATGTGGACTGCGATGATAGCACGCTTTACCAAGGTGCCAGAGCCTTGAGTCCTGATCCGGCATCGTCGATACTGGCTGTCATTTTCGCTGTGATGGTCCGACATGTTTTATCGCCTGCTCTATACCTTGCTGATCTATCTAGCCCTACCAGGGGTGCTATTCATCACCTTTCGCCCACAGCAGGGCAAACCCGGGTATGGCCGGCGCTGGCGCGAGCTGCTGGGCTGGACGCCGCGATTGCGCAGCGCCACGGCACCGATCTGGTTTCATACCGTCAGCGTCGGTGAATCCCTGGCGGCGATGCCACTGATTCGTCAACTGAAAGCCGAACGGCCCGACTTGCCGATCCTGGTCACCACCACCACCCGCACCGGCGCCGATCAGATTGCCCGGCTCGGTGAGTTGGTCGAACATCGCTACGCCCCGCTGGATTATCCCGGCGCGGTCGGCCGTTTCCTGCGCCGGACCCAGCCCCAGGCCCTGGTGATCATGGAGACCGAACTGTGGCCAAACTGGCTGGCCGCCTGCGGCCGGCGCCAGATCCCGGTACTGGTCATGAACGCCCGCCTCTCCGAACGCTCATGTCAGCGTTATCAGAAGGTGCGCAGCATCTTTAATCTGATGAGCCGCCACATCCAGCTCTTGCTGTGCCAACACCGCGACGATGCGGCACGCTTCCTGCGGCTGGGACTGGATCCGGCACAGGTGCGGGTCACCGGCTCGCTGAAATATGACATCCAGCTCGATGCCGAGCAGGTGGCCGCCGGCGAACAGCTGCGCCGTACACTGGATGGCCGCCCGGTGTGGATTGCTGCCAGCACCCACCCAGGCGAAGACGAACAGTTACTGGCCCAGTTGCCTCACATCCGCGCCGCGGTGCCGGACAGCCTGCTGATTCTGGTGCCGCGCCATCCGGTGCGCTTCGATCCGGTGGCGGCACTGTGCGAACAAGCTGGCTATCGGGTCGCGCGGCGCAGTCGGCAGCAGGCCATCACCCGTGAGACGGACATCTATCTGGCCGATACCATGGGCGAGATGCCGCTGCTGCTGCAGATGAGCGATGTCGCCTTCATCGGTGGCAGCCTGGTGCCGGTCGGCGGGCATAACCTGCTGGAACCGGCGAGCCTCGGCAAGCCGACGCTGATCGGTCCCCACAGCTTCAATTTCAGTGATGTCACGCGCCAGTTGTGTGAACGCAAGGCGTGCCAGCAGTTGCCGGATGCGGCGGCGCTGGCACAGGCCGTGTGTCAGCTGTTGCAAGATGACGAGGCACGCCAGCAGATGGGCATGCTGGCGTTTGACGTCGTGGCGGCCAATCAGGGCGCCCAGCGCAAGACGCTGGACGCAATCCTCGGCGTACTCGGGTCTCAGTCAGCCTGATAGCCCGCCAGCAGCGCTGGCCAGTCACTCTCCTGCCAGTAGAAGGGGACGTTGCAGGTCAGCTCCTTGCGCAGTGAGCGCAGCAAGCGATCCAGCATCTGCTGCTGCCAGGGGCCCGGGCCGCGGATATCGCATTTATCAAAGTCGATGACCCATACCTTGCCCTGGGCATCCAGCATCAGGTTGTGGCTGTTCAGATCCGAATGCCAGGCGCCGACATCATGTAACTGCCGGATCACTCCGCCGACGCGCGCCCACTCCTCGGCGGTCAGTGGGCGCTCACGCAGCAGGCAGACCAGATCGCGCGCCTCCGGAATGCGCTCGAGCAGTAGATCGGCACGGTAGCAGAGGCCACGCCGTACCACCCTTGCGCCAACCGCCCGTGGCACCGGCAGACCGGCATCCGCCAGGTAGGTCAGCAAGGCATACTCGCGGCGGCAACGGGTGCGTTTCAAACCGCAATAGAAGAACCGATCGCCGAGCAGTTTGCCCATCAGCCCGCCACGCCAGTAATGGCGCAGTACCAGTGGCATCACGGATCCCTGCACAAACCAGGTGATACCCCGCCCACGCGACTGCCCCAGCACGGCATCGCGCTGCTGCCAATAAGCCGCATCGAAACAGGTTGCACTGAATTCAGGCAAGGCCGCGGCATCGTACCAGCAGGTCACGGAGCCGTTTTGCCAGGCTTGCAGTTGTTGCATCTCGGTTCTCGTATCTGATTCAAAGGCCGGCATTTTACAACCCCATGCCGACTTTGCATAATGCGCCCATTTCCACTCCGGAGTTGCGCCATGTCCCTGTTTACTTCCGCCCCGCGGCGGCTGTGTGTGGTACGTCTGTCTGCCATTGGCGATTGTGTCAACACTGTAGCCGTGGTGCAGGCGATCCAGCGGCAATGGCCGACCACCGAGATCACCTGGATAATGGGCAAGATTGAAGCCAGCCTGCTCGGCGATCTACCGGGTGTCGAGGTGATCGTCTTCGACAAGAAAGCCGGCTGGCGCGGCTACCTGAAGGTCTGGAAACAGCTGCGCGGCCGTCGCTTCGATGCCTTGTTGCATATGCAGGCCGCACTGCGTGCCAGCCTGCTGACGCTCGGCATCCGCGCCCGCTATCGGCTCGGCTTTTGCCGCGAACGCGCGGCCGATGGTCAGTGGTTATTCACTAACCATAAGGTGCCGGCGCCACCACTGGCGCGCCGCCACGTGGTCGACAACCTGCTGGCCTTTGCCGATGAACTGGGCGTGGCGACCACGGCGGCACAGTGGGCGATTCCCACCTCAGCCGACGAGGATGCCTGGGCGCGCAGCCAATTACAGGGCCAGCCGACGCTGCTGCTGAGCCCTTCGGCCAGCAAAGCCAGCCGTAACTGGCATGTCGCAGGCTATGCCGGCCTGGTTACCCATGCCCAGCAGCGTGGATTGCAAGTCGTGCTGTGTGGCGGCCCGAGCGTCAGTGAGCGCCAACTGGGGACGGATATTTGCGCCGCTTGTCCTCAACCTCCACTGAACCTGATTGGCCAGACCAACCTCAAACAGCTGCTGGCCCTGATGAAGCAGTCACGGGTGCTGGTCTCACCCGATTCCGGTCCAGCGCACATCGGCAATGCCGCCGATATCCCGGTGCTCGGCCTGTATGCCGATCAGACGCCGCGCCGTACTGGTCCCTATCTGTGGCAACAGGCGGCGGTTAGCGTCTTTGAACCCCTGATGCTGGAACAAACCGGGTTGAGCGTTGATCTGTTACCATGGCGCAGCCGTCTCAAACGTGAGGATGCGATGCAGCACATCACGCTGGAGATGGTAACCAGCGCCCTCGATCACCTGCTTGAGACCACCAGCGGAGCCTGCTAGATGAGCCTTGCCCTGTTTCCCGGAACCTTTGATCCCCTGACCCTGGGTCACCTGGATTTGATCCGCCGCGCCGCACGCCTGTTTGATCAGGTGGTGGTCGCGATTGCGATGAGTCCGGGTAAACGCCCGTTATTCGATCTCGAGACCCGCGTCGCCCTGGCCAAGGCGGTCTGTGCGCCCTGGCCGAATGTGCGCGTTGAAGGCTTCTCCGGTCTGCTGATCGATCACCTCAAGCAGACCGGGGCCGACGTGTTGTTACGCGGCGTGCGCTCTGTCAGCGATTTTGATTACGAGCAGCAACTGGTCGGCATGTACCGGCGCATGGTGCCGGAGCTGGAAATCCTCTATATGCCGCCCGCCGCCGAGCTGGCATTTATCTCCTCCACGCTGGTTCGCGAAGTCGCGCTGCATGGTGGTGACGTCAGCTGTTTTGTGCCGGAAAGCATAGCCGCCGCTGTCAACGCCCGCATCGCGCTTCAACCCTGAATGCACACAAGCCAGGACCCCATGGAACAGAACTTTTTACGTCAAAATTTAGCCATCAGCCTGCGCTGGTTCGGCTGGTTTGTCTGCGGACAAGCCCTCGCCGCCAGCGCCATCAGCCTGCACTATCTGGATAGCAACAGTTGGCCAACCGAGCCGCTGGCGATCACGTACCTGTTGCTGAGCCGGATTGGTCATTTCAGTCTGCTCTCTCTGCTGCTGAGTACGGTACTCATACTGCCGCCGCTGCTGCTGTGGCCACAGCGACGTGGTCCGCGCATCTGGGCGACACTCTGCAGCACCCTGCTGATGACCCTGCTGCTCGCCGATACCTTCGTCTACCAGCAGTACCGCTTCCACATCAATGGCGCCGTGCTTGACCTGCTGGTCAATGGCGGCGGTCAAATCATCAGTTTCAGCCTGCGCATGCAGCTGATGATCGCACTGCTGGTCGCCGTACTCGCGCTGCTGGCCACCAGCGTCACCTGGGGTGTACAACGCTGGCATCTGCGCTGGCGGCATGGCCGCCCGGTTGCCGTCCTCATTTTCGTCAGCCTGCTGATCACCAACGCGCTCAGCACCTGGGCCGCCGCAGTCGACTACCGTCCGATCACCCGACTCAGCGGTGAGTTGCCGCTGTTTTTTCCGCTCACGGCAAACCGCCTGATGTTACGGCTGGGCATCATCACGCCCGAGCAGCTACAAAACCGCAGTGTCAAACTGGATACCGACGCCAGTGACTTCAACTATCCACTGCACCCGTTGCAGTGCCAGCCCGCAGCTAAACCACTGAACCTGGTCGTCGTCTTGATCGATGCGCTGCGCGCCGATATGCAGACCCCGGAGATCATGCCCACGCTCAGCCGACTGGCCAGCCAGGAGTGGCAGTTCCGGCAACATGTTTCGGCATCAAATGGTACGCGTGCCGGTGTGTTTGGCCTGTTTTACGGCATCCCGCCCGGTTATTGGCAAGCGGCATTGACCCATCGTCGTCCTGCAGCCCTGATTTCGGCACTGCAGCAACAGGGCTATCAGATTGGCGTCTTCACCAGTGCCAAACTGACCAAACCGGAATTCAACCAGACGGTGTTTGCCTCTGTGCCTGACTTGCGCCTGGAGTCTGATGGTCACGGTGCCGCCGAGCGGGATCTGGACGTCACCCATGACTGGAAACAGTGGTTGGCACAGCAGCACGCACCGTTCTTCAGCTTCCTGTTCTTCGACGCGCCCCACGCGTACAGCACCCCCAAGGGCTATCACAAACCGTTTCTGCCCGAGTGGGAAGAGGTTAACCAGATGGCGCTGGGCCCGAACTTCGACAAAACGCCGTACTTCAATCGCTACAAGAACGCCGCGCATTTCGCCGACGACCAGCTGGCGCAAATTGAGCATCAACTAAAACAACAGGGATTATGGGATAACACGGTTGTCATCATCTCGGCCGATCACGGCGAAGAGTTCAATGACAACGGACTGAACTACTGGGGACACAACGGCAACTTCACCGCCACCCAGACCCATGTCCCGCTGGTCGTGCATTGGCCAGGCAAGGGCCAAGGCCAGCATGATGGCCTGACCAGCCACTATGACTTGACCGCGACCCTGATGCCCGAGCTGCTCGGCTGCCACAATGCGACGGCGGACTATAGCATCGGCCAGAACCTGTTCTCGTTGCCGGATCATGATGGCGTCATCATGGGTAGCTACACCGAAACGGCCCTGTACCAGAAAGATCACATTACGCTGATCGACAACAACGGCCGGCTGACGGTGCGCGATGGCCGCTACCGTGAACTGGAGAAAAATCAGTTACCGCGCGACAAACTGATGCAAATGCTGGATACGTTACGCCACTACAACAAACGCTAGTCAGCGCTGGCAATAGGGGCAGAAGACGGTGGTTCTCTGCCCCTGGCGCAGACTCTCCAACGGGTGACCACACCGCACACACCCGGCACCGGCCCGGCCATACACTTGCAACTCCTGCACAAAGTAACCAGGGCGACCATCTGCCCGGGTGAAATCACGCAAGGTCGTCCCCCCCTGACGAATGGCGCGCGCCAGCACCGTCTTGATCTCGGAGACCAGCCGCTCGCACTCATCCGGACTTAATGCCGACGCCGCGCGACGCGGATCGATACCCGCAGCAAACAGCGCCTCGTTGGCGTAGATGTTACCGACACCAACCACCAGATGGTTATCCATCAGCCAGGGCTTGATCGCACTGTGCTTGCGTCGACTGCGCTGATACAAATAGGTGCCATCAAAGGCGTCAGTGAGTGGTTCTGGCCCTAGACTCGCCAGTAACGCATGGTGAAGCGGATCACCGCTGGTCCAGAGTAGCGCACCGAAACGGCGTGGATCATTGAGTCGTAACAGCTGGCCATTATCGAGTTCGATATCGACATGATCGTGTTTCTCGGCCGGCGTTCCGATGGGTAGAACCCGTAACTTGCCAGACATGCCCAGGTGCAGAATCGCCGTTCCCAACGTCGAACGCAGCAGCAGGTACTTGGCCCGGCGCTGTACGCTTTCGATGGGACAACCCACCAGCTGCTGAATTTCAGCCGGGACCGGCCAACGCAGGCGTGGATTACGGACGACGACGCGGGTCACCGTCTGCCCCACCAGCCAGGGCGCTATCCCCTGACGACTGACTTCGACCTCGGGTAATTCAGGCATCGCAACCTCATGATGTAACAAGTGGATAACAGATCGGCATTGTGCCGTAGAGCGTGACGGGAATGAAGAGGCAGCACAGCGCGGCGGAAGAGCAGAAAACGTCAGGCGCAGAAAATAAAAAACCCGGCAGAGCCGGGTTTTTCAAGGTGCAGGATCAATTACTTGATCTTGCCTTCCTTGTAGATCACATGCTGACGGACGACAGGATCAAATTTCTTGATTTCCATCTTCTCAGGCATGGTGCGCTTGTTCTTGGTAGTGGTGTAGAAGTGACCAGTACCGGCGCTGGAGTTCAAGCGGATCTTTTCGCGTACACCTTTAGCCATGATCTATCTCCTTACACTACTTCGCCACGGGCACGCAGGTCCACCAGGACCGCTTCGATACCCAGCTTGTCAATGATGCGCATGCCCTTGGTGGAAACACGCAGCTTGACGAAACGCTTCTCGCCTTCAACCCAGAAACGGTGAGTTTGCAGGTTAGGCAGGAAACGACGACGGGTCGCGTTCTTGGCGTGGGAACGGTTGTTACCCACTGCCGGACGCTTACCGGTTACTTGGCATACTCTAGACATGTCAGTCTCTCCAAATCTTACTTCTTTTGCTCGAGCATTTCTCAGCCCCGCTGGCCTGTTGCGGGGCCATATAGAAGGCGGCATTTTATACAGCATCGGCCGGCGAAGATCAAGCAAAAGGCTTGCCGTGATCGACTATAGCCAACCACGTTCGGCAAAAGAAACCATCTCGCCGTCACCTATCACCAGGTGATCGAGCACCCGGACGTCTATCAGACCCAGTGCGGCGCTGATGCGCTCGGTCAGACTGCGGTCTGCCCGGCTGGGCTCAGCCACGCCGGACGGGTGATTATGGCAGAGGATCACCGCGGCCGCATTATATTTGAGCACGCACTGCACCACTTCCCGCGGATAGACACTGGCGCAGTCGAGGGTACCGTGAAAAAGTTCTTCAAACGAGAGCACTCTATGCTGACTGTCGAGCAACAACAGCGCGAAGATTTCCCGCGGCCGGTCACGCAGCCGGGACTGCAAAAAACGCCTGGTCGCCGTCGGGCTGGTCAGGGCCTCACCCCGCCGCATCGTCTCTTCAAGATGGCGCCGGCCTAATTCCAGCACCGCCTGCAGCAACACATACTTGGCCGCCCCCAAGCCGGGAATGGCACAAAAGCGATCGACATCAGTGGCAAACAAGGCGCGCAAGGAACCGAACTCCTGCAACAGCCGCCGGCTCAGCGTCAGTACGTCACACCCAGTGACCCCGGTCCGCAGCAGGATCGCCAACAGCTCGGCATCGCTGAGCGCCGCCGCGCCACGATGTAACAACTTCTCCCGCGGCCGCTCACTGGCTGGCCAATCCCGAATCGTCATTGCGTTTCCTTGCATGATTCTTGCTGTCATCTGGACGACACACGCCGTCCCCAAGATAGCAGGCGGTTGCGCACCCTGGACTGTCACTCCCTGCAGTCCGGCGGTGCGCATCTTGCAGCTTGACGTCCACCTTCGGCTCACCGTGGTGTGATGGCGGTTTCTGCCGACCGGGGATGGCATGTGATATGCTCAGCCGCCTCGACTTAGCAGCCGGAAATCAACATTATGGAATTGCTCAATAAACGCATCCTGTTGGGCGTCAGTGGCGGTATTGCCGCTTACAAGAGCGCCGAACTGGTGCGCCGCCTGCGCGATCGGGGCGCCGAAGTGCGCGTCGTGATGACCGACGCGGCCCGCGCCTTCATTACTCCGCTGACCCTGCAGGCCGTCTCGGGCCATGCCATTCCCGAAGGCGTCCTCGACCCCGCCAGCGAGCTGGGGATGAACCACATTGAACTGGCGAAGTGGGCCGATCTGGTGCTGATCGCCCCGGCCACCGCCAATGTCCTGGCCCGTATGGCCAGCGGCATGGCCGATGAACTGCTGACGACGCTCTGTCTCGCCACCCCGGCACCGGTCGCGGTCGCTCCGGCGATGAACCAGCAGATGTATCTGCATGCCGCCACCCAACAAAACTTGCAGACGCTCGCCCAGCGCGGGGTGCAGATTTGGGGTCCGGATGCCGGCATCCAGGCCTGCGGTGATGTGGGCCCCGGACGCATGCTGGATCCGCTGATGCTGGTCGAACACTGTGTGCACTACCTGGCGCGACCGATGCTGGATCTGCACATCTTGATCACCGCTGGGCCAACTCGCGAACCGCTCGATCCGGTGCGCTTCATCAGCAATCACAGCTCCGGCAAGATGGGCTTTGCCCTGGCCGCTGCCGCCGCCGAACTCGGCGCCCAGGTCACCCTGGTCAGCGGTCCTGTGGCCCTGCCGACGCCGGCTGGCGTCACCCGTATCGATGTCGAAAGCGCCTTGCAGATGCAGGCCGCCGTCGATGCCGTGTTGCCCGGGCCGCAGATCTTTATCGGCTGTGCCGCCGTCGCCGATTATCGGGCCGAACAAATTTCTGCTCAAAAAATCAAGAAGTCGGCCGATGAGATGACGGTACAGTTGATTCGCAACCCCGACATCATTGCCAATGTGGCAGCACGGCCCGACCGCCCGTTCGTCGTCGGCTTTGCCGCCGAGACCCAGCAGGTCGAGCACTATGCGCTCGACAAGTTGCAGCGCAAACGGCTCGACATGATCGCTGCCAACGATGTGTCCCGTGCCGGGCAAGGGTTCAACAGCGACGATAATGCACTGACCGTATTCTGGCCGGGTGGACAGCAAACGCTGCCGCTGGCCACAAAAACCGAGGTGGCCCGCCACCTCATGGCTCTCATCATCAAGAAGTACCAGCATGAAGCAGATTGAACTGAAGATTCTCGACAGCCGCATCGGTAGCGAATTTCCGCTGCCCGAGTACGCCACACCGGGCTCCGCCGGCCTGGACCTGCGCGCCTGCCTGAGCGAGGCGCTCGAACTGGCTCCGGGGGCCACCACCCTGCTGCCGACCGGCCTGGCCATCCACATCGCCGATCCGGGGCTGTGCGCCACCATACTGCCGCGTTCCGGTCTCGGTCATAAACACGGCATCGTGCTGGGTAACCTGGTCGGCCTCATCGACTCCGACTACCAGGGCCAACTGATGGTCTCGGTGTGGAACCGCAGCCAGCAGAGCTTCATCATTCAGCCCGGCGAGCGCATCGCCCAGTTAGTGTTCCTGCCGGTCGTCCAGGCCAGCTTCACCGTCGTCGAGGAGTTTGACGCCAGTGAACGCGGTGAGGGCGGCTTCGGTTCTTCCGGCCGCCATTGAGCCGTGCGGGGCCGCCTGGCGGCCCCTGTTTTGCCCTGTTTGTCACCTTTGTGAAGGGATTATTCGAACATGACAACGCAAGCTGCTACTGCCAACGCCACCGCCACGCCCCATCGCCGCGAACAGATACTGCAGGCCCTGGCCCACATGCTCGAGCATCAGGCCGGCCAACGCATTACCACCAAGAGCCTGGCCGCCGAAGTCGGCGTCTCGGAGGCGGCGCTGTATCGCCACTTTCCGAGCAAGGCGCGGATGTTTGAGGGGCTGATCGATTTTATCGAGGAGACGCTGCTGTCGCGGGTCAACCTGATCCTCAGCGAGGAGAAGGAGACGCTGGCGCGCTGCGAACGCATACTGCAGCTGTTGTTGATGTTCGCCGAGCGCAACCCCGGCATCACCCGCATCATGACCGGCGATGCGCTGCAGGGCGAGCATGAACGGCTGCGCGATCGCGTCACCCACATGTTCGACAAGCTCGAAAGCCAGCTCAAGCAGGTGTTACGGGAACGCCGGCTGCGCGAAGGCACCGGCTTCTCGGTCGACGAGGCGCAGCTGGCCAATCTGCTGCTAGCCTATGTCGAAGGGCGGCTGAGCCAGTTTGTCCGCAGCCAGTTCCGCTTGCCCCCCACCGCTAATTTTGCAGTACAGTGGCAATTCATTCATAACCAGTTGCTGCAAAGCTGAACGCGGGAGCCGCCGCTCCCGCATTAACCTGAGGAGAGTGTATGGAACCCGAAATCCTGACCGACGCCACCCACTGGCTCAGCAATAACCAGACGTTGCTCATCGAGTACAGCGTCAACATCGCCGCCGCGCTGATCACCCTGCTGCTCGGCTGGTTTGCCGCCAGCCTGGTCACTGGTGGCCTGGTGCGGCTGATGAAGAGCCGCCATCTTGACGTCACCATCACCGACTTCGTCGGCCACCTGGTGAAATATGCGATTCTGGCGTTTGTCGTCATCGCCGCGCTGAGCCGGATCGGCGTACAAACTGCGTCGTTCGTTGCCGTCATCGGTGCCGCCGGTCTGGCCGTTGGCCTGGCGCTGCAAGGCTCCTTGTCCAATTTTGCTGCCGGCGTGCTGCTGATCCTGTTCCGCCCGCTGAAGGCCGGCGAGTTCGTCGAGGTCGCCGGGACCTCAGGGGTGGTGCAGACGGTGCAGATCTTCACCACAGTGCTGACCAGCGGTGACAACAAGATGGTGGTGGTACCTAACGGCGCCATTCTCAACGGCACCATCACCAACTATTCACGCATGGAGACCCGCCGCGTCGACATGACGTTCGGCATCGCCTATGGCGCCGATCTGCAGCAAGCCAAGGCGGTGCTCGAACGGCTGCTGGCGGCCGATACGCGCATCCTCAAGGATCCGGCGTGGACCATTGCCGTCGCCGCACTGAACAGCTCCTCGGTGGATCTGGTGGTGCGCCCCTGGGTCAAGACCGCCGACTACTGGCCGGTGTTCTTCGACCTGCAGGAGCGGGTCAAGCTGGCGTTTGATGACGCCGGCATCGAGATCCCGTTCCCGCAGATGAAGGTGCATCAAGCGTCATAACCTGGTCCCCGCGTGGCCAGCACAGACAGGACCTACGGGTCCTGTCTGCTTTTGCCGGTGCCGACTGGGCCTGATTATTAAATCAGACTTAATAATCCACGCTGTTTGACAGTCCATTTGCGAGGTAATCCCGCAGCCACCGCCCGGCTGCGCCGGATGCGCCGCATAAAAAAGGGCCGGCAAGCCGGCCCTGATTATCTGTCAGCGCAGATTACTTTTTCGGAATCAACATGCTGGCACGCATATCGATGCCGCTGGTCACAAAGTCCATGTCCGAGCTGATGTGGGCACCACGCAGTCCCTGCATCATCTGCTGTACGGATTTGAGCTCGGCAACCTGCTTCTCGGCCTGGGCCTTGCGCTCGGCGGCGCTCGGTTGCGGCATGCCGAACTCATCGGCAGGCGCTGCTTCGTCCGCCCCGGCGCTGTTGTTGGCCGCCGCGGCCACCGCTTCTTCAGCCGCCGCATCGGCCGCCGCTTCCAGCTTGGTCATCTCTTCTTTCAGCGCCATGTCCATCGCATCGGCCAGCAGACCATAGTCGAGACCGAAGTGGACGAAGCCGTTCGGCTTCAGCTCCTGCTTGGCCAGACTCTCGGCCAGCGCCTTGCCCTGATCGCCGGAGAACACGGCAATGTGGTTGCCATACAGCCCCAGCTTGATCGGCGACGGCAGCGTCACCGGCAATGGCAACGGCAGATCGATGCTTTGACCGCTCTCCGGCAGCTTCAGGCTGGCGAATTCCGGTTGCATCATCGCCAGCATGCCCCACAGTTGTTGCGGTTGCTTGCTGGAGAGGGTGGCCACGAACGACAACGCGTCGATGCTCGGCAGTTGCCCTTCAGCGGCAGCCTTGCCGAGTTTCAGATCCTGCACATCAATGCCCACACCCTGCACACCTTGAATCATGCCGGTCATCGCACCCAGCAGTGCCGGATTGGTCTGCTTGAGCTGGTCCTGGGCCGCAACCAGCGGCGCACACTGGAATTTGGCCTGGATCGCCCGCGTCCACAGGTTGGTCAGCACCGGAGTCAGCTCATCCATGTTCAGACCCAGCTGATAGGAGAGCTTGCTCTGCTCGGTGGAGTATTGCGGCAGGAAACCGCGCAGCTTTTGCAGCTGTTCCATGGTCTGATTGTCGGTCGAGACGATCTTGAACAGGCTGTCGGCACGCAGCGGTGAACCACTGGTATCCAGCTCGGTATAACCGAAGACGCTGCGCGGCCACAGGGCTGCCATGCCTTCGATGTCGGTCTGGCACTCAGGCGTGCGGAACGCGGCCATGCTCTTGGTCGCTTCGCCATGGCTCACCTTGTCCAGCAGCTTGGCCACCGGGCTGTCGGCGCGGGTCAGGGTGCGGATCAGCGCTTCGTGGTTCAGGTAGCCCAGCGAGAACGGCTTGAGCCCCTGCTCCTTGACCAGCGCCTGCAGGGTGCCTGCAGTGGCCAGTGACTGTGCCGGCTTGGTCAGACCGAAGGCCACTTCCAGCCCTTCGGCGCTCGGGATCAGGTTACCGGTATCCAGCGTCACGACGACGAAACCGTCGCGCTCGCCGATTGCCAGATAGACAGGTTGCTCGGCATCGCTAATCAACGGATAGCGCTTGTAGCTGAACTCCTTGAGCTTGACCTCTTCGCCCTTGACCTTGACGCGCTCTTCGGCCTTGGCCAGGAACGCATCAAACGCCGCCTTGTCGGCCAACGCAACGCGGATCACCGGCAGGGCACCGACGGTATAGAAGGCAGAGTCCACTGTCTCGCCCAGCCCCAGCATCTGCGGCTTGAACTCCTTGGACAACACAGCGTTCATGTATTCGGCATACAGGCTGACGGCCAGACGCGCGCCAGCGGGCGCCGCATCCGGGCTCTCCGGATCGGCTTTGATCATCTCATCGATCAGCGCATTGACCTGATCCGGTTTCATGCCGAAGTTGAACTGATCGCGGAACGCTGTCATCGCGGCCCATGGCATCGGCTCCAGGCCACCGGCAAACAGCAGCGTATCGGCCGGAACATAGGCCAGAGAACCGGCTTCGGCGCCCTTTTGATGGCTGGCAAAGTAGTAACCGCCCGCCCCGACAGCGGCAGCTGCTACAACCAGACCCGCAAGCAACCCTTTTTTCATTCTTTTCTCCCTGTTTTTAAGGATGTAAACCCGTTTTGACGCGCCATGATGCCGTGTCTAACAGCCCCAAACAAGCCACCCTTGCTGCTTTTTCGGTCGGCCGCACATTGTGCGTGACTGAGGGTGCCGGCTAAAAAAACAGCCGCAACGGCGGCTGTTCAACGCAGACTCAAGGGCGTCGCAGACGCCGGCTCAACGCAGGCATGCACGCCTCATTCCCCAACAAGCGCTGATCGTGCCGGTAGTCGTCATGCACCCGGATCTGCCAAGCGCGGTTGAAATGGCGGGCCAGCGCCGTCACCAGCTCGTCAAAGCGCCACGCTTCAACGGCATTGCTATCTAGATGAAACAGGCCACTCGACCGATCAAGCAGCAGCTGCAACAGCGCCGCCGCCGTGTCATCCATGAAGGAGCAGGCCGGGATCCAGGCCCGGCTGGCCGCGACCTCACCCTGCTGGGCCTGCCACTGATCCAGCGCCGCCAACATGTTGTTGCCATGCGCCGCGGCATCGATCTGCCAGCCAATCCGCGCAATGGCCGCGGCCGGGTTCGCCGCGACAATCGCCGCCTCGCAGCGCTGCTTGTACAGGCCATATTCATCGCTCGTCTGCGGAGGGTCCTCACGGCGATGGGGCCCCGGCGGCTCATGGCTGAATACCATGGCACTGCTGGTAAACACCAACGGCAGGGCGTGGCGTGCCGCATAACCGGCCAGCTGTGCGGCCCAGGCCTCCGAGCCCATTCCCAGATGGGCAATCGCATCCGGCCGCATGCGGCTGAGGAACAGCTCCCCCGCCGCCGTATCGTCGGGCGACACCGTCTGGCGTGGCCACGGCAGCACAGTGATGCCCTGCGCCTTGGCCTGTGCCGCCAGATGCGGCGCCAGGGTGCCCGACAGACCGGTGATCAGCAGGCGCGACATCCCCGGGGCCTCAGGCATCGATGCCATAGGCGGCACGGTAGGCGCGCACCTGTTCCAGGTGGGCTGCCATCTGCGGCTGTTCCTCCAGGTAGGCGATCAAATCCGCCAGCGTGATGATGGCAATCACCTTGGCCTGGTAGTCACGCTCGACTTCCTGAATGGCCGACAGTTCACCCTTGCCCTTCTCCTGACGATCCAGCGCAATCAGCACACCGGCGAGTTCGGCGCCATTGGCCTGAATCAGATCCATCGACTCACGGATCGCCGTCCCGGCGGTGATGACATCATCCACCAGCATGATACGCCCCTGCAGCGGGCTGCCGACCAGGTTGCCACCTTCGCCGTGGTCCTTGGCCTCCTTGCGGTTGAAACACCAGGGCACATCCTGATCATGCACTTCGGCCAGTTGCACTGCGGTGGCCGAGGCGATCGGGATCCCCTTGTAGGCCGGGCCGAACAGCACATCGTAATCGATGCCGGCATCCACCAGCGCCGCGGCGTAGAAACGACCGAGCCGCGCCAGATCACGGCCGGAGTTGAACAGACCGGCGTTGAAGAAATAGGGACTCTTGCGACCGGACTTCAGGGTGAAGTCACCAAACCGCAGAACCTGTTTGCTCAAAGCAAATTCGATAAACTCGCGCTGATAGGCTTTCATCTCGTTTCCTCTTGGATTTGCTGTGGCTTATGGCGGCACGCAAGCAGCCGCACAGCCGATTCGTCATCAAAAAAAACGCGGCTCTCGCCGCGTCAGGATCAGTTTGCCAGCGCCGTCTGCTGGGCGGCGATCAACTCGGCAATCCCTCCCTTGGCCAGACCAAGCAGCGTCACCAGTTCCTCCTCGCTGAACGGCTCACCCTCGGCAGTGCCTTGCACTTCGATCAGCTTGCCGGTGGAGGTCATCACCACATTCATATCGGTTTCGGCCGCCGAGTCCTCGACATACTCCAGATCGCAGATCGCCTGGCCGTCATGCACCCCGACCGAAATGGCCGCCACCATGAACTTCAGCGGATCGGTTTTCAGCTGCTTGCGCTCCTGCATCCAGCGCAGCGCATCGACCAGCGCGACACAGGCCCCGGTGATTGCCGCGGTGCGGGTGCCGCCATCGGCCTGGATCACGTCGCAATCGAGGGTGATGGTGTACTCGCCCAACTGGGTCAGATCCACAGCGGCGCGCAGCGCACGGCCAATCAGGCGCTGGATCTCCAGCGTGCGCCCGCCCTGCTTGCCCGAGGCGGCTTCACGGTTCATGCGTGAATGGGTAGAGCGGGGCAACATGCCGTATTCGGCCGTGATCCAGCCCTGGCCCTTGCCTTTAAGGAAACGGGGCACCCCTTCATTGACGCTGGCGTTGCACAACACCTTGGTCTGACCAAACTCGATCAGCACTGACCCTTCGGCGTGGGCGGTGTAGTGGCGGGTGATGGTGATCGGACGCATCTGTTCCGGAGCTCGGCCATTCGGGCGCATGTTCGTTTCCTGCTTGCTGATAATTGCGCGCAGTATACGGGATCGAGGCCGGCTTTTCACATCAACGGGCTTTTTGCCGCCGCCAGCGTTATAATCGCGGCACTTTTTTGCCGACCGACGGGATGCGTATGATTCACAGCATGACGGGCTACGCCCGAAAGGAATTCAAGGGTGACTGGGGCACGGCGGTATGGGAAATCCGCTCGGTCAATCAGCGTTATCTGGAAACCTACCTGCGACTGCCGGAACAGTGGCGTGGCCTGGAACCCATCCTGCGCGAACGCTTCCGCAAGCAGCTCGAACGCGGCAAGATCGAATGCAGCCTGCGCTTTGACAGCCAGACCAGCTCGGGTCAGCTGCACATCAATTCCGAACTGGCCGAACAGCTGATCGACAGCGCCCTCTGGGTCATCGACCGCGCCGGTCAGGGCCAGCTCAATCCGCTGGACGTGCTGCGTTGGCCCGGTGTCATGGCCACCCCGGAACAGGATATGGACGCGCTGAACAGCACCCTGCTGGCCGCGTTTGATGAGGTGCTCGGCCTGTTCATCGAGAGCCGTCAGAGCGAAGGCGACAAGCTGAAGGCGTTGATCGAGCAACGTCTGACCGGTATTCAGGCCGAGGTGACCAAGGTGCGCGCCCTGATGCCACAGATCCTCGACTGGCAGCGCCAGAAGCTGATCGACCGACTGGCCGAAGCCAAGCTGGAACTGGACCCGACCCGTGTCGAACAGGAGATCATCCTGCTGGCGCAACGCATCGACGTCGCCGAGGAGCTGGATCGCCTGGAGACCCACATCGGCGAAACCCGCAAGATCCTCGCCAAGGGTGGCGCCTGTGGCCGTCGCCTCGACTTCATGATGCAGGAGTTCAACCGCGAGTCGAACACCCTCGGCTCCAAGTCGATCAACGCCGAGACCACCCAGTCCGCCGTCGAGCTGAAAGTCCTCATCGAGCAGATGCGCGAACAGATCCAGAACATCGAATAAGTCGGTGTCCGCTTAACACGCCAAAGCCCCTCGCCAGGGGCTTTGTTATTTCTAAGGCTTGCCATGGCTAGGTTGCCGCCAAAACATATCCCGTCAGCCCCGATGACAAACTCAAATCTCCTATGCAGCCCGAAGCTATGAACACCTCAGGAGGCTTCCGATAAACTCAGCCACTCCCCTCCTCGACATCGCTCAGATAGCCGCAATGGTCGGTGAAATCACCTTGGCCGAAGACATTCAACTGACAACAGCGAGAGCTGACCACCAACTGGCATGGCGGGGTCATGGTGTCTCAACCCGGCAGGCTGGTAGCCATACGTATCAGGTCAGGCTGCCTCTGGGATGATGGCGATGCAGTTTTAGAATGGGTCAATCACGCGCCAGCTCTTTACCTGCGATGCCGGCAACGGGCCAGGCAAGAGTAAATAGCGTTCCGCCACCCTCTGTCGGCTGGCAGACAGCCCGACCGCCGTGAGCCTCGATAATGGCTTTGACTACAGCGAGCCCCAAGCCGCTGCCACCGCTCTTGCGCGACCGTGACGGATCCCCCCGACGAAACGCGTCAAATATGTAGCTTGCGACCTCATCGGACACACCAGGTCCCTCATCTTCAACGCTCAGAATGCACATAGAGGCTGAACGATGAAGACGTACTATCAGTGTTCCTGGTACGGCGTGTTTTTGAGCATTCTCCAGTAAAGCCAGCAGCGCCTGGCGTATTCGAAGCGCATCACAGCAGACCTTGAGTTCGGCATCGAGAGCCTGTTGCAGTGTAAAACCGCTGGCAATCAGGGCCGGCGCAAAAGCGTCAAGCACCACCGCAAGCTCCTCGGCCAATCGAACCTCTGCGCGCTGCAACTCCAAGTGACCGCTGTCGTTCAGACTCAGCACCCGCAGGTCTTCGATCAGATGATTAAGCCCCTCAACCTGTCGCAACAAACCATCGAATAGCTGGCTACTCGGAGGAAACACCCCTTCGGCCAGTCCCTGCAAGCGCCCACGTAAAATGGTCACCGGCGTGCGCAACTCATGCGCAATAGCCGCATTCCAGAACTCTCGTTCACGGGTCATACTCTGCAGACGTTCAGCCATCGCATTAAAATCGCGCACAAGTTGTGCCGTTTCGCCGATGGCCTGATCGTCTATCGGAACCCTGGCATCGAGTTTTCCCTGCGCGATCTCACGCAAACTGTTGGCTACCGAATTAAGCGGTGTGAGGATGCGGCGAGACAGGCGAATCGCCACGCCCAGAGCGATGCTCAACGCAGCCAGGATGGTACAGACGATCCATATCGTCTCTACCCTGGAGGGCATCCAAGTGTCGGAGATACTGTCTGGTAAGTAAGCAACAGCAATGGCATAGAACACGTAGGATCCGAACACCGACAGAAAGATGATGCCCAACGTCATCATCCCCAAAGAGTGGATGATCTGCCTGCGCAACCCCGGCGTCCGTTTCATTGATCGCCACCAAAGCGATAACCGACTCCCCAGACACTAGCCGGCACCCCCTGGATGTCATATGCCTCAAGTTTCTTGCGTAATTTGCTAATGTGACTGTCCACTGTTCGCTCCAGCGTATCGCCCTCCGGCAAACAGTGAGTCAATAACTCGGCACGACTGAATACCCGTTTCGGCGCACGCATCAAGCAGGCCAGCAACTTGAACTCCGTCAGCGTCAACTCCAGCCTCTGTGGCTGCCCATTGAGATATACGCTTGCCTCATGACTATCCAAATCGATTTGAAACAAACCGACTCTCAGAATCTGGGTTGAGGAGGGTGCGACAGCCCTGGTCCGGCGCAACACAGCCTGCACCCGGGCCACGACTTCAGCAGGGTTGAAGGGTTTAACCACATAGTCGTCAGCCCCCATGCGCAGGCCCATCACTTTATCGATGTCCTGGTCTAGCGCCGTCAACATTATCACTGGGGTATCGCCGCGAGAGCGAATTTCACTCAGAACCTGCCAGCCATCCAGCCGGGGCATTTGCACATCAAGTAGCAACAGATCGGGTTTGAATGCTTGATGCATGGCCAACGCTTCTTGGCCATCCGCAGCACGCAGAGTTCGCAGGCCATGCCGTTGCAAGTAAGCAGCGAGAATGTCAGCAATCTCGGCTTCATCTTCGGCAATCAGTACCAGAGACTGTTCCGCCGGATTCATCGGAGCGTGAAGATAGGACATAGGTGAACTCGAATACGGTGTTTAAACATTATTATCCCCTCCATGCATTCTCCACAAAGCCTCAAATCATTCGCAATAGCTACCCACCATAATGCGTGCTCAACGGCCATCTCTTATCACGAGATGGAGGTAGTCATGTCAGCGAGATGGGGTAGTTATGTTTAACAAGCAACGGCATTTTTGCATTCTGCTCGCAAGCATTGCCGTATTGGGATTGAGTGGTTGCGATTCTGCGTCGCAAAAACAAGATACCAACACACCGGTACAGGTATCGGTTATGAGGCTCGCCGCGCAAGATGTGTTCATCAGCGAGGTGCTGCCGGCGCGCGTAGCTGCTGTACGAAGTGCCGAGATTCGCGCCCAAATCAGCGGCATCGTCCAACGCCGACTCTTTGAACAGGGTGCAGAAATCGCCGCCGGGGCTGTGCTGTTTCAAATCAATCCCGCCCCATTTAAAGCAGATGTCGATAGCGCGGCAGCCGCACTGCAGCGCGCCGAGTCAGTCCTGGCCCGCGCCCGTATACAGGTTGCACGTCTTGATCGGCTGATGCATTCCGGTGCGGTAAGTCGTCAAACCTATGACGACACACTCTCTCTACGAGACCAAGCGGCCGCCGATGTAGCCCAAGCCAAAGCAGCTTTGGCGCGCTACAAACTGAATCTGCAATTCTCCAGTGTCGAGGCCCCGATCTCGGGACGAATCGATCAGGCTTTGGTGAGCGAAGGGGCCTTGGTATCACCAACTGACGCCACACCGATGGCAAGGATCCAACAAATCGATCAAGTCTACGTCGATGTGCGTCAGCCCGCCTCGGTGTTGGATAACCTACGCCAACAAGCCGCATCGAACGCTCAGGCATTGTCAGTAGAGATTCTCAGCAGTGATGGCAAACCGCTCGGCATGCAAGGACGCATCTTGTTCTCCGGTATCGAAGTCGACTCTGGCACCGGAGATGTCCTACTGCGAGTGTTGGTTGATAACCCGCAGCGGCGTCTGTTGCCAGGTCTCTACGTGCAGGCTCGGATTCCACGCGCGCACTATCCAAACGCGTTAAGCGTCCCCCAACAGTCCGTCATACGTAGCGCTGGCCAGGCTAGTGTGTGGATAGTCGACGCGCAGGGGCTCGCTCAGCTAGTGGCCATCGAAACGGGTGAGCTGGTGAACGGTGAATACCGCGTCAAGTCTGGACTGAAATCCGGTCAACGAGTCGCGATTGAGGGTATCGAGCGTCTGTATCCTGGCGCACCTGTAACCCCTCGCAGCTGGCAGCGCCCCTTGGCCTCCAACCAATAACCCGACGTCTGCACAACCTGCATCCGGAGACCTCGTCATGCCTCAGTTTTTTATCAATCGCCCCGTATTTGCCTGGGTGATCGCACTGTTTATTGTGTTGGTAGGTGTTATCGCTATCCCGCAGCTACCTATTTCGCGTTATCCGTCGGTCGCTCCGGTGTCGGTCACCATCTATGCAACCTATCCAGGAACCACGCCACAGACGTTGAACGAAGCAGTGGTCAGTTTGATCGAGCGAGAACTGTCTGGCGTTAAGAACCTGCTGTACTTCGAGTCATCAGTCGACACTTCAGGTAGCGCACAAATCACGGCAACCTTTAAGCCGGGAACGGACGCAGACCTTGCGCAGATGGATGTACAAAACCGCATCAAAACAGTTGAACCGCGTTTACCACAGGCGGTAAGACAAAACGGTCTGCAAGTAGAATCAGCCTCCTCAGGCTTTTTGATGATGGTTGGGATGACATCCTCAAATGGTCGATTTGATGAAGTGGCATTGAACGACTACATGGCGCGCAACATTGTGCCGGAACTGCGTCGCATTGATGGCATAGGACGCGTTCAGTTGTTCGGGGCGGAGCAAGCGATGCGGATTTGGATCGATCCTCGCAAGCTGTCTGCTTACGGGCTGACGATCAGCGAAGTAGCACAGGCTATTGAGCAACAAAACATTCAGATTGCGCCGGGCAGAGTGGGTGACGAACCCACTATCCAAGGACAAACACTGACGGTCCCACTGACTGTGCAGGGACAACTGACCACCCCCGAAGAATTTGCTGCCGTCGTATTAAGAGCCGGGACTGATGGCGCCAAGCTTGTGATTGGCGACGTTGCGCGCGTTGAGTTAGGTGCGCAATCCTACGCCTTCTCCAACCGAGAAAATGGTGTACCTGCAACCAGTGCAGCCATACAGCTGGCCCCAGGGGCAAACGCGGTACGTACCGCCGATGCCGTGCGCACCCGTCTCGCACAGCTGGCGCCAAGCATGCCTGCCGGTATGTCCTATTCGATCCCGTTCGACTCAGCCCCGTTCGTCAAAGTCTCGATTGAAAAAGTCATCCACACCCTGATCGAAGCGATGGTCCTCGTCTTTCTTGTGATGCTGCTTTTCTTACAAAACCTACGCTACACACTGATTCCGGCTATTGTGGCGCCCATAGCGCTACTCGGCACCTTTGCTGTCATGCTGTTTGCTGGTTTCTCGATCAACACGTTGACGATGTTCGGTATGGTTTTGGCCATCGGTATCATCGTCGACGATGCAATAGTTGTGGTGGAGAATGTCGAACGATTAATGGCTAGCCAGGGACTATCTCCGAAAGAAGCCACATCGCGAGCCATGCGCGAGATCACAGGCGCGGTAATCGGTATTACCTTAGTTCTGACTGCAGTATTTATTCCAATGGCTTTTGGGGGTGGCTCGGTAGGCGTCATCTATCAACAGTTTACGCTTTCCATGGCTGTGTCGATTCTGTTCTCGGCTTTCCTCGCCCTGACCTTAACTCCAGCACTATGTGCCACGCTGCTTCGACCGCTAAACGCTGAGCATCATCAGAAAATCGGCTTTTTTAGCACCTTCAATCGGGGATTTTCCCGCCTAACGGCAAGCTACAGCGCGCGCATGACACGCCTCGTCGGACGCTGCGGGAGGATGATGGTAATCTTCACCGCACTCTGTGCCGTGCTGGCTGTCGCCATCTGGCAGCTGCCGTCCTCATTTCTACCTGATGAAGATCAGGGCTATTTCATGACGTCCATTCAGCTGCCAAACGGGGCGACCAGTGCAAGAACACTGGAGGTGATCAAGGCTTTTGAGAAACATGTTGCCTCCCGAAAAGCTCTGGATACTAACCTGGTCGTACAAGGTTTCAGCTTTTCCGGATCCGGTCCCAATGCGGCGATGGCGTTCACCATGCTCAAAGACTGGAATAAACGTAATGGCGCAACCACCAGTGAAGAGGCCATGCTGGCACAAGAAGCGATGGCAAATAGCGTTGAAGGAACAGTGATGACCCTGATGCCTCCTGCCATCGAAGAACTAGGTACATCCTCCGGCTTTACTCTCTACCTGCAAGACAAGGGCAATAGAAGTGAATCGGCATTGCTGGCCGCACAGGCGCAATTACTGGCCTTGGCCTCACAAAGCAAACTGGTCAAAGATGTCTATGCGGATGGTTTACCTCCTGGCGAGAGCATCCATTTGGAGATCAACCGACAGAAGGCTGAAGCAATGGGCCTCTCATTTACCTCTGTGAGCAGCACGTTATCCGCAGCCATAGGATCACTCTACGTCAATGACTTTCCTAATAATGGCCACATGCAGCAGGTCATCCTCCAGGCAGATGCGCCGGCGCGCATGCAACTAGACAACGTGCTCGATCTGCGCGTCCGCAACGCCAGTGGCGGCATGGTACCACTACGCGAAGTCATAACACCGGTATGGAACGAATCGCCACAGCAAATGATGCGCTTCGAGGGTTTCCCCGCAGTACGCATATCAGGGGGAGCAGCATTGGGCGTATCCAGCGGTGTCGCCATGGCTGAAATGGAGCGCCTTGCCGCCCAGCTTCCTCCTGGATTTGCTATCGCCTGGACAGGTCAGTCACTTCAGGAACGCCATTCTGCTGCTCAGGCGCCACTCTTGATGCTACTTTCAGCGCTGGTGGTGTTCCTGGTGCTCGCCGCACTCTACGAGAGCTGGTCTATCCCACTGTCTGTTATGTTAGTGGTGCCTCTGGGTCTACTCGGAGCTGTCGGCGCAGTGATGCTACGAGGTATGCCCAACGATGTATTTTTCAAAGTTGGCATGATCACCATCATTGGGCTGTCGGCCAAAAATGCGATCCTCATCGTCGAATTTGCTCGCCAATTGCATGCGGAAGGGCGCACATTGATCGATGCGGCGGTAACTGCTGCCCGTCTTCGCTTACGCCCTATCCTGATGACATCACTCGCGTTCACTCTTGGCGTGGTACCACTGATGCTTGCTAGCGGCGCCAGCGCTGAAACTCAACATGCCATCGGTACCGGAGTATTTGGTGGCATGGTCAGTGGTACCTTGTTGGCAATATTCTTCGTACCCGTGTTTTTCGTCTTCGTCATCGGGGCGCAACAACGCCTGCAGACCTGGCATGCAGGGCGGAGCACAATACAGAAACGGGGAAGGCCGTAATGAGAAAGGAACCTCTTTGGCTCGCCAGCGGACGGACAGATCAGTCATGATTCGCATCCAAATCAATGATTTTCAGGGGCTTTTTATTTGTTCCCCTCGGGGTAATGCGCCCACTTTACCGCTTGCCGGTCCACAGCGGCCGAGTGCATGTCCATTGGAGCCAAGACACGGCACCCTGCGCACGCGATAGCCGCGCTCAGGGCGTGACCGGGCTCAGCGTCGCGCTGCAACAGCGGCGATACAATCGGCCTCAAGCAGAGCCAAACAGCCAGCTGCTACTGACTGGCAGCGCGGCGCCCTGGGTGCCCACACGACTGTATGCCGGCCGAGAGCACAGACCAGCCCGCATTCTGCCGGCGGCATAGTCGTCACACGGCACACAAGATGCTAGGCTTGCCACCTCGCCGCGGGATGGCGAGACGTCCGTGACCCGTCAATGGAGTGAATATGATCTCTCGTTCTGTATTGATACTGCTGGCCCTGACCGGTTTTGCCGATGCTGCAGAGCCCGAGGTTTACCAATGTATCTATGATTCCGGCAAGAATGTCTTTCAGGGACAGGGCTGTTCGCCGGAGGCGGTGCGCAAGTTGCAGATCCGCCTTGGCGTGACTGGCATCATAGCGGACCGCGCCGATCGCGAGCCGACGGCACACCGCACGAAGAAGGTGCGAACCTTCCCGTTCAACGAAACCAGTTTCCTCGGTAGTTGGTGCCAGTTCGAATCCGAAACCAACGGCGCAAGCAAGGACACCAAAATCTTGTTTGTCTTCAAAAACGATGGCGAATACCTGATGCGCGACGGCACTTATCAGCAGGCCGGGCTGTGGAACTATGCCGACGGCATGCTGCAGATTGATAACGTCGGCAAGTACGATGTCGTCGCGGTGGATGAAAATGCCATGCGCCTGAAGCATGATGGCTATCTGAACCTGAAGGCGGGTGAGTGCAAGTAACCACCCCACCATCCCATCGCAGCAGACCAGCGTGGATCCGATGAAAATTGTTGCCGTTACCGCGTGCCCGACCGGCATTGCCCATACCTACATGGCCGCCGAGGCGCTGGAAAAAGCCGCCAGTGCGCTCGGACTGCGGCTAAAAGTGGAAACCCAAGGCGCCATGGGGTTGGAAAACACCCTGACGGCGCGCGATATCGCCCAGGCCGACTGGGTGCTGATCGCCTCGGACATTCCGATTGAGCAGCAGGAGCGGTTTGTCGGTTGCCGCCTGCGTCAGTTACCGCTCGAATCCGTACTGCTTGATGCCATTGGTGTATTGAAGGCGTTGCTGCGTGATGCTGCAACGTGAGCTGACGTTTCGTTGCCGGCGAGCCCTGACGCTGCCGGATGCCCGCCACCTGTACCGCCTGGCTGGCCGGCTGCAGGCACGCATTCACCTACAGCTGTATAACGTCACCCGCCGCCGCCAAAGCGACGGCTGTGAACCACTCTCGCTGATGGCCCTCGGCAGCCGCAGCGGCGACTTGTGTCAGTTGATCATTCGCGGCAAAGACGCCGAACTGGCCACCATAGTGCTGACCAGCTGGGTCAACGAGTTGGGCGCCTGCCTCAGTGGCCGCCATGCGGATTTCGCACCGGCCCAGCTCCAGCTGCAACAACTGGCACCGGAGCTCGATTTTCACGTTGGGCTGATGGGAACACTGCAGGCCGGCAGCGACCAGAGCGCCGCGCTGCAGCAACTGGTTGCCCTGCTGCCTGACGCACAGGTTCGTGATCGCGCTCGGCTCTGCCAGCAATTACAGGCCCGCGAGGCGATCGCCTCGACCGCATTGTGCCCCGGCATCGCCCTGCCCCACTCCCTCTCCCCCGAAGTGACACGCCCTATGCTGGCCCTGCTGGATTGTCCCTCGCCGCTGGACTGGCACTCGCCGTTTGGCGCTGTGCAACTGTTGCTGCTGATGGTCTTGCCGGCGCCAGCGACCGCATCCCACCTGCAGCCATTGCAGCGCCTGGTGCGTCAGCTGATGGATCCCTGGCTACAGCAGGCGCTGCTAAACGACCATCATGGGGCGGCGCGTCATGCCTTGCTTATTCAGACGCTGGCCCCCCAGGCTGACTGAGTTCGCGGTACTGACTTGGCGTGACACCGGTTTTCTCCCGGAACACCCGACAGAAGTAGTTCACGTCCTGATAGCCACAACGCTGCGCGACCTCCGCCAGATGGAAATGGTACTTGCGCAACATGAATTTGGCCCGCTCCAGGCGGACCCGGGTGATGTAGTCCGCCAGACGCATATGCCCCTTGTCGCGAAACAGTCGCGACAGATGGCCCGGCGACAGGTTGAAGCGCTCGGCAATGCTCTCGCGACTGATGGCGCGATGAAAGTTCTCCTGAATGTAGATGCAGATGCCGTGAAACAGGTCGACCCCGCGCGGCCGCTCCCCGTCGGCTTCGGTCAACAGTTGATGCACACCACTGAGCAGCGCCAGCAGCAGATGGCGATCCATCGGTGCCGTCACGGCCTCGCGCGACAGAGCATCCAGCGCTGGCAAGATATGTTCCAGCGCCCGCCCGGTCGGCGCCGGAATGCTGTGCTTGTGCACATCAAACGGCTGCTCGCGTCCTGCCTGCTTGCTGACCAGGCTGAACCCCAGCTGGCGTTTGCCAAACAACAGGCTGAGCACGGAACACGCCGGCTCCCAATCCGGTTTGTTCCAGGCATTCGGCGGAATATAGAGCACCTGGCGTGGCGTCAGCTGCACGGTGTAGAGCCCTGAATCTGCTGACCATAGCTGGTTGCTGTAATGGCCACTGAACACCAGCTCCAGCCGGGGAAAATTGACCTGGTAACTGAACTCCGGCGGCACACCGCGATCCGAAGCAAAGCGGATCTGCGACAACTCGTGCCCCTCGGCCAGCACTTCGGCCAGCAGCTGATGAAACAACAGGTTCATCGTCTTGCTCCTCATGTTCTCGACGCCAGCCTGTGGCTTGCGGCATGCTATAGTCCGTTTCCATTCCGGTCCGCGACCCGGTTTTCGCGCTCATGCCAAAGGGGGAATCCAATGAGCCAGTCCGCCTTCTTTCTGATGCACAACCCGTTACAGCATTACGACTGGGGTAGCCACGACGCCATGACCCGGCTGTTCGGCCTACCCAACCCTGACGCCCAACCCCAGGCCGAGCTGTGGATGGGCGCCCATCCGAACGGCTGTTCACGGCTCGAGACCCCCCAGGGCGCAATCCGGCTGGATGACTGGATCGCCGCAGCGCCGGAACAGGCGCTGGGACACACCACCGCAGCGCGGTTTGGCCGTCTGCCGTTTCTGTTCAAAGTCCTGGCCGCCGAGAAGGCTTTGTCAATTCAGGTACATCCGAGCAAGCAGCAAGCCGAAGCCGGCTTTGCCCGGGAGAATGCGGCAGGCGTGGCCCTCAATGCCGCACACCGCAACTACCGCGATGACAACCACAAGCCAGAGCTGGTGTTTGCCTTGACCCCTTATCAGGCGATGAACGGGTTCCGCCCCATCTCCGAGATACAGGCGCTGTTTGCCCGCGTGGCGATACCGGCACTGACACCGCTCATCGACGCCCTCGCAGCCCAGCCGGATGAAGCTGGCCTTGCCGCCTTCTTCCGTGCGTTGCTGACCCTCGGCGGCGACACGAAAATCCAGGCCTTGCAGGAGCTGCTCAGCGCCGCGCAACGCTGGCGAGATGAAGAAACGTTCGCCGTCATTCTCTCCCTGGCCGAGCAATACCCTGGCGACGTCGGCCTGTTTGCCCCGCTGTTGCTGCATGTGCTGACACTGCAACCGGGCGAAGCCATGTATCTGGATGCCTGCACGCCGCACGCCTACATTCGCGGCACCGGCCTCGAGATCATGGCCAACTCGGACAATGTGCTGCGCGCCGGCCTGACCCCGAAACACATCGACGTCGATGAGCTGCTGCACTGCACCCAGTGCCGGGGGCGTGATGCCGCCACGCTCAAACTGGTGGCGCAGCGTGAAGAGGAAATCCTGCACTACCCGGTGCCGGTACCCGATTTCACTTTCAGCGTTTATCCGGCTGGTTCGCGGACCCTTACCCCCTGCAGCGCCGAGATCCTGTTTGCCATCGACGCACCACTGACGCTGAGTAGCACAGACGGACAGCAGTTGACGCTGCAACCGGGGCAATCGGCATTTGTACCTGCCTCGACCCCCCGCTACCAAACCACAACGGCGGGGCGCTTCGCCCGTGCCGGCAATCAGTCGTAACGTTACGAATTATGCCTTGGCGGCATTGTCGCCGCCAAGGCATGCCTCACAAATTTGCTATTCCTCCTACCCTCGCCCTTCCGCGTTTCCACCGACAAATTCTCGCAAACTGGCTAAAAGTGGCAAATTAACCCTATTAAAAACCAAAAATGCTTAATGTGACGACATAAAGAGATAGCCAAGCACCGCGTGAGCCAGCTCACACCATGGCGTGCATGTGACAATAATCCAGTTAACGCGACATTTCTCTCATTTCGCTATCGGTCGATGGGTTCAATACTGAAAGCGTTGTCAATCCATTCCAGGAGAGTGTCATGATCACATCACTCATCAATGAGCGGCTGATCTGCCTGCAATTACAGGCGCGCAGCAAGGCCGAAGTGTTTACCGAACTGGCGACCCGTTTGGCCGCCGATGGCCGCGTTAACGATGTCGAGCAATTTGTCGCCGATCTCTGGGCGCGCGAGGAGATTGACAATACCGGCTTCGAAGAGGGGATCGCCCTGCCCCATGCCAAGAGTGCCGCCGTCACGACCCCCGCCGTCGCCATCGGCATCAGCCGCGACGGCATCGATTACGGTGCCCAGGATGGCCAACCCTCGCATCTGTTTTTCATGATCGCCTCGCCGGCAAACGGTGCCAATCAGCACGTCGAGGTGCTGGCCGAGCTCTCCTCGCGGCTGATCGAAGAGGGATTCATCAAGCGGTTGCTGGCGGCACCGACCCCCGCCGCCGCCGCCGAACTGTTCTACACCGCAAGCGTCGCCCCCGCCGTCAGCAGACCGGCAGATCAGGGCTTATTGATCGGAGTCACCGGCTGCCCGACCGGCGTCGCCCACACCTATCTTGCCGCCGAAGCGCTGGAGAAAGCCGCCGCCGAGCTAGGGTACGAGATCAAGGTGGAAACCAACGGCGCCATCGGTGTCAAAAATCGCCCCAGTGCCGAGGAGATTGCCCGCGCCAAGGCGGTGATCGTGGCCAGCGACCGCCAGGTCGAAATGGCTCGCTTTGCCGGCAAGCCCTTGCTGCAAACCGGCGTTAAAGCGCCGATCCACGATGGCAAAGCCCTGATCGAAAAAGCGCTGCACGCCCCCGCCTATCAGCCGGATGCCAGCGAGCAGCAACGTCAAGTCAAGACAGAAACGGGCGGCATGCGCGGCGAACTGTACCGGGTACTGATGAACGGCGTCTCACACATGATTCCGTTTGTTGTCACCGGTGGTCTGCTGATTGCGCTGGCGCTGGCCATCGGCGGTCACCCGACCCCCAACGGGATGCAGATCCCAGAGGGCAGCCTGTGGAACCAGATCCTCAATCTGGGGGTCGTCTCGTTCAAACTGATGATTCCGATCCTGGCCGGGTATATCGCCTACGCCATCGCCGACCGCCCGGCATTGGCGCCGGGCTTGATTGGCGGCTGGATTGCCAACGACGGCAGTTTCTACGGGGCGGCCGCCGGCACCGGCTTCATCGGCGCCATCATTGCCGGTCTGTTGGTCGGTTATCTGGTGCGCTGGATTACCGCTCGTCACTACCACAAGATGCTGCAACCGCTGGTCCCGATCCTGATAGCTCCGATTACCGCATCACTGTTTATTGCCGCGGTGTTTATCTTCATCATTGGCGCTCCCATCGCCGATCTGATGACAGCGATGAACAGCATGCTGGTCTCCATGAGCGGTGGCAGTCTGGTGCTGCTGGGCATAGTGCTGGGCGGCATGGCCGGATTTGATATGGGTGGACCAGTCAATAAAGTCGCCTTCCTGTTCTCGGTCGGCCTGATCGCCTCCGGTCAGACCCAGTTCATGGGCGCCATGGCTTGTGCCATCCCAGTGGCACCGCTGGGGATGGCGATAGCGACCACACTGGGGCGCAAACTGAATATTTTCGATAGCAGTGAATTGGAAGCCGGCAAAGCGGCTGGTGCCATGGGCCTGGTCGGGATATCTGAAGGAGCGATACCGTTTGCCGCCCGCGACCCGCTGGCCGTCATTCCGGCTAACGTTCTCGGCAGCATGGTTGCCGCCGTCATGGCCTTCCTGTTCGGCATCACCAACAGTGTTGCCCATGGAGGCCCGATCGTGGCACTGCTCGGCGCGATGAATAAACCCCTGCTGGCGCTGTTGTGTATGGCCACCGGCGCCGCCGTCACCGGGATCACCGCCGTGGCACTGAAAACATGGCGCTTGCAAGGTAGCCGCGCGCACGCCTGAGAACTCACCTCACCATCACCCGGGGCCGTTAACGGCCCCGATTTGTTTCTGATAAAACCAGACCGCCGGTTTTTGCCAGCCATTTAACCTTTGTTCAGCTTGATAAGCCGCGCATAATTTATTGATATATATTTAAAATATAGTTTGAATGCAAAAAACCGAACTCTGCTTCAGGAATAACCTGCAGCACGCCGCAACGGCATCGGGTACAACTGTCACTGCGTGGAGGGCACTTCCGCAGCAAGCTACAGTTGTTTACCGGGCCTCGTGCCCGGCTTTTTTTTATCCATCCTCCTCTGCTATCCTTAGCCGCCTTATTTGGTATCCCGATTTCTCCTGTGCCGCATGCCCAAACTGTGCCGCGCAGCCGAACGCATAGGTTCTGATATGGCCCATCTTGGCACCCTGTTCATCGTCTCCTCCCCCAGTGGAGCCGGCAAATCCAGTCTGCTCGCCGCCCTGCTCGAGCGTTATAACCACGATCAGCGCATGCAGATCTCCGTCTCGCACACCACGCGTCCGATGCGTCCGGGTGAAGTCGATGGCGTCCATTACCACTTTGTCGACAAGGCCGAGTTTCAAGCCCAGATCGAACGTGGCGCCTTCTTCGAATGGGCCGAGGTGTTCGGCAACTACTACGGCACCTCTCGCGAAACCATAGAGCGCTGCCTGGAACAGGGCATCGATGTGTTCCTCGACATCGATTGGCAGGGCGCGCGTCAGGTTCGTGACCAGCTGGGCTGCGCCAAGTCGATCTTCATTCTGCCGCCGAGCCTGCCAATCCTCGAGCAGCGACTGCACGGCCGCGGCCAGGACAGTGCCGACGTGATTCGTCACCGCATGGATCAGGCGGTGGCTGAAATGAGCCACTATGACGAGTACGACTACCTGATCGTCAATGACGATTTCGAGACCGCGCTTGGTGAGCTGATCGGCATCATTCGCGCCGAGCGCACCCGCCTGCCGGCCCAGCAACTGCGCCACGCCAGCTTGCTGGATCAGCTACTGGCGGGGTAAGCTGAAATCGAGTACACTTTCGCCTCATTTTTTACCTGCTGGAGTTCCCATGGCACGCGTAACCGTTGAAGATGCTGTTAAACAGGTAGGCAACCGCTTTGATCTGGTGCTGATCGCCGCCCGCCGCGCGCGTCAGATCTCCGTTCAAGGCCGTGACCCGCTGGTTGATGAAGAGAATGACAAGCCGACCGTCATCGCCCTGCGCGAGATCGAAGAAGGCCTGATCTCCACCGAATTCATGGATGCCCAGGATCGTCAGGATCTGCAGGAGCAAGAAGCGGCCGAAATGGCAGCCGTCTCCATGCTGACCGAAGGCCGAGGCCTGATGCTCTGATCCCTCCCGGCGACGGTGCCGTCCGGTGCCGTCGCTCCGAGCCTGATTTACAATTTCGGCGTTTGGCAGCACACTCAGGATCACCTCCCCACCGGGAGCTGCTGCTGCACCTCGCAGTATGACGTGAGCCGGAGTAGGCCTTGTACCTGTTTCAACACCTCAAAGAGCTGATCAGTACCTATCTGCCCGCCGACCAGGTGGAGCGGGTTCAACACGCCTATCTGATCGCCCGCGATGCCCACGAGGGGCAAAGCCGTTCCAGTGGCGAACCCTACATCACCCACCCTGTGGCGGTGGCCAGCATCCTCGCCGATATGCACCTCGATCACGAGACGCTGATGGCGGCGCTGCTGCATGATGTCATAGAAGACACCGCGATCACCAAGGAGCAGCTGGCCAACCTGTTTGGTGATGCCGTTGCCGAACTGGTGTATGGCGTCTCCAAGCTCGACAAGCTGAAATTCCGCGACCACAAGGAAGCGCAGGCCGAAAACTTCCGCAAGATGGTGATGGCGATGGTGCAGGATATCCGCGTCATCCTGATCAAGCTCGCCGACCGCACCCATAACATGCGCACCCTCGGTGCGCTGCGCCCGGACAAACGCCGCCGCATCGCCCGCGAAACGCTGGAGATCTTCGCGCCAATTGCCAACCGGCTGGGTATCCACAGCATGAAAACCGAGCTCGAAGAGCTGGGGTTCGAGGCGCTCTACCCGATGCGCGCCCGCGTGCTGCGCGAGTCGGTCAAGCGGGCGCGGGGTAATCGCAAAGAGATTATCGACTCCATCATGCAGGAGATCCGTGGTCGCCTGGGCGAGGTCCACATCGGCGCCGAGGTAAAGGGGCGCGAGAAACACCTCTACTCGATCTACACCAAGATGGTGAAGAAGGAGGTGCAGTTCCACGAAGTGATGGACATCTACGCATTCCGCGTCATCGTCGAGGATATCGACACCTGTTATCGCGTTCTCGGCCAGATGCACAGCCTGTACAAGCCGCGCCCGGGGCGCTTCAAGGATTACATCGCCATCCCGAAGACCAACGGCTACCAGTCATTGCATACCTCTCTGGTCGGCCCGCACGGTGTTCCGGTCGAAGTGCAGATCCGCACCGAGTACATGGATCAGATGGCGGACAAAGGGGTGGCCGCTCACTGGGCCTACAAGCAGGATGGCGACAGCTCCAGCACCACGGCACAACGTCGGGCCCAGCGCTGGATGAAGAGCCTGCTCGAGCTGCAGCAAAGCGCCGGCAGCTCGTTTGAATTCATCGAGAGCGTCAAGACTGACCTGTTTCCGGATGAAATCTACGTCTTCACGCCGGAAGGACGCATTCTCGAACTGCCGGCCGGGGCCACGCCGGTCGATTTTGCTTATGCGGTGCATACCGATATCGGCCATGCCTGTGTCGGCTCCCGCGTCGATCGCCACCCGTATCCGCTGAGCCGGCCACTGACCTCGGGGCAGACCGTCGAGATCATCACAGCGCCGAATGCCAGACCCAACGCCGCCTGGTTGAACTTTGTCGTCACCTCGCGGGCGCGCACCAAGATCCGCCAATTCCTGAAGAACCTGCGCAGCGAAGAGTCCGTGATCCTCGGCCGCCGTCTGCTCGGCCATGCTCTCGGCGGCAAGCGCCTTGAAGATCTGGCACCGGAGAACATCGCCAAGGTATTGCAGGATACCAAACACGACTCGCTGGACGGCCTGCTGGCCGACATCGGCCTCGGCAATGCGATGAGCGTGGTGATTGCCCGGCGTCTGCTCGGCAATGTCGAAGAGCTGAATGTCGAGCACACGCTGCCGCAACACGTGCGCAAGCTGCCGATCAAGGGCGCCGATGGCATGCTGGTGACATTCGCCAACTGCTGTCGTCCGATCCCGGGTGATCCGATCGTCGCCCATATCAGCCCCGGCAAGGGACTGGTTATCCACCTCGAAAGCTGCCGCAACATCCGCGGCTACAGCCGTGAACCGGACAAATACCTGCCGGTACAGTGGGATCCGGAGGTCAGTGCCGAACACGAGTTCCGCACCGGCATCCAGATCGAGGTGATCAACCATCAAGGGGTCCTGGCCCAGCTGGCGAACACCATCGCCGCGACTGGCGCCAACATCCAGAGCATCAGCACCGAAGAGAAGGACGCCCGCGTCTATCAGGTCAATCTGCTGATCACCACCCGAAGCCGTATCCATCTGGCGGACGTGATGCGCAAGATCCGCGTCATGCCCGATGTGCTGCGCGTCAGCCGCAGCCGCCAGTAACCGCTCGCGAGGAGCCGATGAATCCAGAACGTCTAGCCCGCATCCGTCAGATGCTGGCGCTGCGCCAGCCTGACCTCACCGTCTGCATGGAAGAGGTCAACAAATCGCATAATCTCGCCGCGCTGATCCGCACCTGTGATGCGGTCGGTATCCCGGAAGTCCATGCCGTGTGGCCCCGCCGCATGCGCATGCACACCCATGCCGCCAAGGGCAGCCACTACTGGGTCAAGGTGCAGCGTCACGAAACCATTCACGATGCCGTCGGACAACTGCGGGCACAAGGCATGCAGATCCTCGCTACCCACCTCTCCGAGCGGGCCGTGGATTTTCGCAACATTGACTACACACGCCCGACAGCGGTGCTGTTTGGCGCCGAAAAGCACGGCATCAGTGCCGAGGCGCTGGCGCTGGCCGATCAGGACATCATCATCCCGATGGTCGGCATGGCCCAGTCACTGAATGTCTCGGTAGCCGGGGCGCTGATCCTGTACGAAGCCCAGCGCCAGCGCCAGTTAGCCGGCCGCTATGCGCAAAGCTGCCAGCTGCCCCGCGTCGAACAGGATCGCCTGCTGTTTGAGCGCGGCTATCCGGTCCTGGCCCGCGTCTGCCGCATGAAGCACCTGCCCTATCCTGCCATCGCGGATGACGGCAGCCTGCTGGCCGACGAAGCCTGGTGGCAGCAGATGCAGCTGAGCAAAGCCGCCTGGGAAGCCCGCCAGCAGGATGGGCCCTGCACGGCCTTTGGCGATGAGTGAGCCTGCACGCCGGTAACCTTTTCACACTATTTTCGCCACATGTGACAGCTTTTGACGCGAGGAAAGGCGGCAGGCGGATGCCATTTTCCTTTATACTGCCGGCCAGAACGGGAGCTCATTGAGACAATTGGCATGAAGCTTGGTGCCCTTGCGGGCTGGTTACTGCTCTTCCTCCTCACGCTGACGGGTCGCGCGCAGGCTATGGACAATCCTTATCATCTGCAAACGGCAGCCACGCTGCCACAATTTTACCAGCAGACCCTGCCGGGGTTCTGGCATCAGCACGCCCAGCCGGGTGAGATCAGCGGCGTCGATGGCGTACCGCTGCGCTATGTCGCGCTGCGCAATCCGGCCAGCCATGATGCGATCCTGATCGTTAACGGCCGCATCGAGAGCTACATCAAGTATCAGGAGCTGGCGTACGACCTCTATCAGCAGGGCTATAGCGTCTATCTGTATGACCACCGAGGCCAGGGGTTCTCCGGACGTCTGCTGACCGATCCGCACAAGGGCTATGTGCAGCACTTTGACGACTATGTGCAGGATCTGAAGCGCTTTCGCGATCAGGTCGTGATGGCGGACCAGCCGAGCCGCACCTTCTTGCTCTCCCACTCCATGGGCGGAGCCATCAGTGCCCGTTACCTGCAAACTTACCCCCAGGACATCACCGCGGCCGTCTTCAGCGCACCGATGTTCGGCATCCAGCTCGGTTGGCTGCCAACCTGGCTGGCGCGCGCCGTGACCTGGCTACTGGACAGCGTGACCCAGCTGCTGGGCATAGAGTCGCCCTATGCGCCGGGTCAGGGCGGCTATGATCCGGTGCCGTTTGCGGACAACGAGCTGACCCACGATGCCACCCGTTATGCCTGGTTCCGCGACACCTACCGCGCCTATCCCGAGGTGCAGCTCGGTGGCCCCACGGCACGCTGGGTGCATCAGGCCCTCACTGCCGCAGAGGCGGCGGTACAGAGCGGCACCGCCATCCGCACACCGGTGCTGGTGTTGCAAGCCGGTGACGACAGCGTGGTCAACAATGACCGGCAGCAAGCGTTCTGTCAGCTGATGAGCCAGGCCGGCCACCCCTGCGCCGGCGGCGGGGTACAACGCATCGCGGGCGCCCGCCATGAGCTGTTCAATGAGGCGGACCGTTATCGCGTGCCGGCGTTGACCGCCACGCTCGACTTCTTCAGACAGAAGCCGTAACTTTCGAATGAAGAATGCGATTTCAGTCACGCGTTGAATCGGTTAAACTGCCACCGATTTTTCGCGTTACTGAGGTCCGTTTATGTACAAGGTCGTAGTCTCCGATCTGGATGGTACCCTGCTGAATAACCATCACCAGATCTCCTCCCATACCCGTCGCACCCTGCATGCCCTGACGGACCGGGGCATCCGCTTCATCGTCGCCACCGGGCGGCACCATGTCGATGTGCAGAGTATCCGCGATGCCCTCGGGCTCGACATCTACCTCATCACCGCCAACGGTGCCGTGGTGCATGATCCCGAGGATCGCTGCATCTACAACCAGACGATTCCGCCGGCCTTGGCCCAGGAACTGGTCGAGATCGAGCGCTTGCCGGACATCGCGCTGCATGTCTACCGCGGTGATGAGTGGCTGGTCGAAGCCGAGAGCCCTGAGCTGCTGGCCTACCACAAGGAGTCCGGGTTTACCTATCGGGTCGAGGATCTGCAGGCATGCGACAAGCAGCAGATCAACAAGATTTTCTATGTCGGTGAACATGCGGATCTGCTGGAGCTGGAGCACCGTCTGCTCAGCTACTATGGCGACCAGTTGAGCATCGCCTTCTCGACCCCAACCTGCCTGGAAACGATGCAAAAAGGGGTCAACAAGGGTAATGCCGTCAAGGCGGTGCTGGAGCAAAACGGTTATAAACTGACCGATGCTGTGGCTTTCGGCGACGGCATGAATGACCGCGAGATGCTGTCGATGGTCGGCCTCGGCGTCGTGATGGGCAATGCGCACTCGCGCTTGAAAGAGGCGCTGCCGAATCACCCGCGCGCCCTGACCAACGATGAAGAGGGAGTGGCCGAATACTTGCGCCAGCTGTTCGGCAAGACGGCCTGAATCCAGGCCGTCAACCCGGTTACGCCAGTCCGACCTCGGCGTCGGCAATGATCCCCTGATCGCCGCCTTCGGCCAGCCAGAGTGCCAGTGCCGGATCGCTCAACAGCGTCTGCTGATAGGCAGCGGCCTCGGCCCCCAGCGTCACGCCATAGCTGCGGAAACGGGCGGCCACCGGGGTGAAAAATGCATCGGCAATGCTCCAGTCGCCAAACAGCCAGGGGCCTGTGGCGCCGAACGCCTGCCGGGTCTGCTGCCAGATCGCCTCGATGCGCGCTATGTCAGCCGCCAGCTCCGGGCGCATCGGCACCTGGCGCTCCCGCGCCTGCAGGTTCATCGGCATCTGTTGCCGCAACGCCATGAAGCCGGAGTGCATCTCGGCACACAGGCTGCGCGCCCGCGCCCGTGCCTGGGTGGCAGCCGGCCACAGCGACGGCTGCTGCTCGGCCAGGTATTCGGCGATGGCCAGCGAATCCCAGATGGCCTCCCCTGCGACCAGCAGGACCGGCACCTTGCCGACCGGTGAATAACGCGCCACTTCGGTGGCGAACTCCTGCGCCTGCAGCTGCAGGTTGATGGTGGAAAACGCCAGCCCGCTGTGCTGCAGCACCAGCCAGCCTCGCAACGACCAGGATGAGTAATTGCGATTGCCAACCACCAGTGTCAATTCGTGCATTACGGCCTCCAGACAGAAAAAAGGGGCAACCTGACGGTTGCCCCTGCAGCATGTAACAAGCCAGCCGGCCTGGCAATCAGATCGCCGCGTCAGACCGGATCGACCCGAACGCGGACCTTATCCTGCGGCGCACCGCGGGTCAGCACCGCAAAACGTTCGGTGTTGATAAACAGCAGCCTGCCACCCTGGCGGATCGTCGCCTGCACAACATAGCTCATCTGCGGCTTGATCTGGGCGGTATCGTATTCCAGCACAAAGGCAATCGGTACTTGCCCCGCAGGATCGATTGTTTGATGGGCCAGCACCGTCGCCTGGGCGTCGGCTCGCGACACATCCAGCAGGCTGACTTCCAGCACCGCATCTGGCGGCAGCGCACTGCGCTGGCGATACCAGACTTCGCCGTGCAACACAGCGCGGGTCGCCGCCGGTTCGTTATCAACCGGGGCCTGACAGCCGGCGAACAGTGTCATCGCCAGCAGGAACAAGGGGGTAAATAGGGTCATGGTACGCATATATGCTTCCTTTTCTTCTCATCATTTACCCCTGCAGTATGCCACGCCCCAGCTGAACCTGGGCTCACCGGGGCAGCTGTTAGCCAGCCAGACGCTGACCGCCGGGCGCCACAGGCTGAAAACAGGCCCGCGGATCGGCATCGATCTGCATCAGCAGCGGCTCCGTAATCGCGGCGACCGAGTCAAACCGATAACGCACGCCCGTCTGTGCCATCGCCTCGGCCTGCCAGGGATGCGGGTGATCCCCGGTGATGCCGATAAAGGCGCAGCCCAGCTGCCGCGCGGCAACGGCGACGCGATTGACGTCATCAATAAACAGCACCCGATCCGCCGGCAACTGCAGCACCTGCTGGACAATCTGCGTCACCCCCGGCCGAAACGCATTGGTGCAGACATAACGCTCGAACACCGGCAGACAGCCGGCAAACACGGCGTCGATCTGTGCCTCCTGCAGCCCGCCATAACAGATCAGACGCACATCCAACCGGCGCAAACGGTCGATGAACGCCGCGGCGCCCGGTAACAGACCGCCATCGTGTTCCGCCAGATAGACATCACGACAGGCAAAATAGTCGGCAATGATCTGCTCCGGCGGCAACGGCAACCCCAGGGTTTCGGCCAGCGCGACCGCCGCCAGCTGCTGGTTGCAGGAAAACAGCCGTGCCTCCAGCTCACGGCTGTACTCACCGCCATAATTGGCCACCAGCTGCTGCAGGATCGGGCTGAAGGTATCGCGTAACAACACACCGTCCAGGTCGACGGCAATGGCTTTGAGATGGTGCAACATACAACACTCCTTATACCGGGTCGGCACACCACCGCGCCCCGGGAATGGGCGCGGTCGCGTGGCCATCAGGCATCGATCCCTTCGGTTAGCGGATGCAGGCGCTTCTGCAGGCCACGGCACCCCTTCTGCAGCGTCATCTGTGCCAGCCGCTGCTCGCGGTCCAGCATCAGGCTGCGGTCAATCGCCGTGAAGCTGCCGGCCGTCGTCACCACCTTGCGGCCATTCTGGATAAAATCCAGGTGCACCGCGAAACTCTCATTACCCTCGTCATTGACGCCTAATTCATGCAGCTGAAAAATAATTTTGGTCTCGATAGGAAAGGCAAAAATTAAATAATACGCATGAATGTCATGCATCACGTAATATTTATCACTGTTATGATG
>CAMFKP010000031.1 GCA_945957385.1 uncultured Aeromonadaceae bacterium | reverse complement strand
CACCGTCTAATTCGTCGGCAGCGTCAGATGTGTATAAGAGACAGGTGACGATCTCTGCCTGGGAGCCGAAGCGCTCCTCACGCAGCAAAGCCTTGAAGGCTTTGATCAGTTGTTCCTGTTTTTCACCGGGCTTCATAGCCAACTAATATGTTGTTAATACGAGCCTTAATTTTGCATCCATATGCCTTTTTTTTCAAGAATTAGCCGATAATTCTGCATAAGGATGCATAAAATTCTTGCATTGACTGCCTTGCGGGCTAGAATCGGCGCAAACTGTGGATAAAAGGCCGGCAACTACGATGGGAATTGAACTCAAAGGAATCTCTAAGTCCTGGCATGGAAACCCTATCCTGCGTCAGATCAGCTTTCGCTGTGCGGCTGGCGAAACGCTGGTGTTGCTGGGGCCCAGTGGTGCCGGTAAGAGTTCATTGCTGCGTTTGATGAACCTGCTGGATACCCCGGACGAAGGAACGCTGAGCATTGCAGGTGATGCCTTTGCTTTTCCACAGGATCAATTGAGCCGTGATTATGGTGCGCGCACCCAGGCACTGCGTCGCAAGGTCGGCATGGTCTTTCAGCAATACCATCTGTGGCCCCATCTGAACGTGCTCGACAACCTGCTGGAAGCACCGATGAAGGTGTTGGGCATGAGTCGCAGCGAGGCGGCGGACAAGGCCGGTTACCTGCTGGCGCAACTGAAGCTTGCCGACAAGCGCACTGCCTGGCCCTTAAGCCTCTCTGGCGGTCAGCAGCAGCGCGTGGCGATTGCTCGTGCCCTGATGATGGATCCTGCGGTGTTGTTGTTTGATGAACCTACCGCCGCTCTCGATCCGGAGATTACCAAGGAAGTGGCCGACATCATTCGCAAGTTGGGCGAAACCGGGATTACCCAGGTGGTGGTGACCCACGAAGTGGAGTTTGCTCGTCGCGTGGCAACACAACTTATCTATCTGGAACAAGGCGAAATTGTCGAAATGGGGCCGGCAAGTCATTTTGCTGCGCCGCAAACCCGGCGTTTTGCCGAGTTTTTACAACATTAAGCATTGCTGTAAGCATCATTCAAGGAAGGGAAAGGACATGAAATTATTCCATGCGGCCGCACTGGCCATGACGCTGTTTTCCGCCCACACGCTGGCTGCTGATATCAAGTTTGCGACCGAAGCGACCTATCCACCGTTCGAATACATGAACGACAAGAACGAGTTTGCTGGTTTTGATATCGAGCTGGCTCAGGCGGTGTGTGCGGCAGCCAAACTCACCTGCACGTTCAGTAACCAGGCATTTGACAGCCTGATCCCCAGCCTGAAATTCCGTCGCTTCGACGTCGCCATCGCTGCGATGGATGTGACCGAAGAACGCGCCAAGCAGGTCGATTTCAGCGATATCTATTACGCCAACTCGGCAGTCTTTGTTGCCGCCGATGGCAAGTTCAAAGATCTGGCTCAACTGGCCGGTAAAAACGTCGGTGTACAGAACGGCACCTCGCACCAGTCTTACCTGCTGGAGCAGCTGAAGGGGCAAGATGTTAAGGCGGTGCCCTATGCCAGCTACCAAAATGCGCTGATGGATCTGACCAGTGGTCGCGTGGATGCGGTGTTTGCCGATACGGCGGTCGCTGCCGAGTGGCTGAAGAGCCATCCAGGCTATCAGATGGTGGGCAAGCCGGTGACCGATGCCAAGTACTTTGGCGCTGGTTTTGCAATGGCCGTCAACAAGGGTAACAAGACGCTGCTCGACAGTCTGAATAAGGGGTTGGCGGCAATAAAAGCGGATGGCTCTTATCAGAAGCTGTACGACAAATATTTCGCCAAGTAAGCCGACATGATCGCGCTCTTGCTTGATGCCGCCCTGATGACCTTGGGGCTGGCGTTGGTTTCACTACTGGTCGGGTTGGCACTGGCGCTACTGTTCAGCGCGGCAGAGTTGTCGCGTTGGCGTATCGTGAGCTGGCCGGTGGTGACGCTGACAACGCTGATCCGTGGCCTGCCGGAGATTCTGGTGGTGTTGTTCATCTATTTTGGTTCCTCACAGCTGCTGTTTTTGCTGGCGGATGGCATCAATTATGGATGCGCCTCCTGGCTGGGTAATCCGGGATGGTGTCAGGCAAGTTGGGGCTATGTCGAAATGAGCCCATTCTGGTGTGGTGTTATTGCCCTGGCGCTGTTGTTTGCCTCTTATGCGACCCAAACGTTGCGCGCCGCCCTCAAGGCGGTGCCCAAAGGGCAACGCCAAGCGGCGCAGGCGCTGGGTCTGCCCGCAGCGCACAGCTTCTGGCGGATTGTGTTGCCCCAGGCTTGGCGGCATGCCTTGCCAGGTTTGGGCAATCAATGGTTGGTGTTGTTAAAGGATACGGCGCTGGTGTCGCTGATTGGGGTCGATGATTTGATGCGGCAATCGCAGCTGGCTGTCGCCAGCCCCACCAGTGGCCACGGCCCCTTCACCTGGTATGCCTTAGCGGCGGCTATCTATCTGGTGATCACCTTGGTGACGGGCTGGGGGTTATCCCGGTTACGTGCCCGTTCGTTCCGTTATGGAGGCTGAGATGGCGTATTTGTCGGAGTTACTCTCAGGCCTCACCGTCACGTTGGAACTCACGGTGCTGAGTCTGTTGCTGGGCGGGTTACTGGCATTGGTGTTGACCTGGACGTTGGATCGGCGTGTGCCGATGGCCAGCCAGCTGGTGGAGGTCTTCCTGGTCTGCTTCACCGGTACCCCATTGCTGGTACAGATCTTCCTGATTTATTACGGCCCGGCCCAGTTTGATTGGGTCAAAGCCAGTCCGCTCTGGTCGCTGCTCAAAGAGCCCTGGTTCTGTGCCGTGCTGGCGTTGGGCTTTAATACGGCCGCGTATTCTACCCGTTTGTTCAAAGGGGCCTTGGATGCGGTGCCGCGTGGTGAAATTCTGGCTTGCAAGGCATTGGGCATGAGCCAGTGGCAGACACTGAGTGTCAAGTTGCGCCATGCGATGCGTCGTGTGGTGCCCGGTTATTCCAATGAGGTGATTCTGGTCCTCAAGGGCAGCTCGCTGGCCAGCACCATTACGTTGATGGATGTGATGGGGATTGCACAGCGGTTGAACGCTCAGACCTATGACACCCTGGGGGTCTTCGGTATGGCCGGGGCTATCTACCTGACGATGAATGCCTCATTAACCCTGTTATTCCGTCTGGTTGAGCGCCGGGCGCTGGCATTTGCTCCCCACGAATGAATTCCTGGATGCAGTGGCTGACGCGCCGCTGCATCCGAGAGTTGTCCACTGCTGCCGTAGTGTCTGCCTTCTCACAGTTCAGTGAGCCCAGGCGGAAATATCCGCATTCTTCTTCTATGTTCAAGCTGAACCGCCGTTGTTTGTCCTTCTTTGACCCAGACTACGGAGCACGCTATGAGACTCGTCGTATTGGGTGCGGCTGGTGGCATAGGCCAGCCTCTCTCCCTGTTGCTAAAAACCCGACTCCCTCCCGGATTTGAACTGGCACTGTATGATTTGTCTCCGGTTACGCCGGGGGTTGCCGTTGATCTCAGCCATATCCCGACCGATGTGCTGGTTGAGGGCTATACCGGTGAGGATCCGTCGGCGGCATTACAGGGCGCTGATGTTGTCATTATTCCGGCAGGGGTGGCTCGCAAGCCGGGCATGGATCGTTCCGACTTGTTTAAATTTAATGCTGGGGTCATCAAGCATCTGGTCGAGCATTGTGCCCGGGTATGTCCGGAGGCGATGCTGGCGATCATTACTAATCCGGTTAACAGCATCATCCCGATTGCCGCCGAAGTACTGCAACGAGCTGGTGTTTATAATCCGCGCAAATTATTTGGTGTCACCACGCTGGATGTCTTGCGTGCCGAGACGTTTGTTGCCCGCGCGATGAAGTGTCGCGCCGGCTCACTGACGGTTCCTGTGATTGGTGGACACAGCGGCACAACAATATTGCCGCTGTTTTCTCAGGTCGTGGGGCAACATTTCGATCAGGCGGCTTTGCTGGACATGACGCGTCATGTCCAGAACGCTGGCACCGATGTGGTGAACGCCAAAGCCGGAGGGGGGTCTGCAACTTTGGCCATGGCCCAGGCGGGGTTGCGCTTTTGTTTGTCCCTGGTGCATGCCCGGCAGGGTGAACCGGGGATTGTGGAATATGCCTATGTTGAGGGGGGAAGTCCGCATGCCCGCTTCTTTGCGCAGGGGGTGCGTTTGGGGGTGAACGGCATTGAGGAAATTATGGACTATGGCGCCTTGAGTGAACTGGAACGAGCAGAGTTGGAAAGCATGCTCCCCACCCTCAGAGAGGAGATTGAACTGGGCGTACGCTTCGTGCGCGGCTAGGGTTGCCATCATCGATGTGAACAGGGCCGACAGGCCCTGTTTTTTTTGCTCAAGAATGTCGAGCCTGAGCCGATATCCGGTTCGGAGGCGCCTATGAACCGATTGATTGCATTGTTATTGAGTATTTGTCCATTGCTGGTTCTAGCGGCGAGCAATGAGGGCCAGATCTACGAGCCGACTCGGGATATCTTTGCGCCAACCGCGGCGGCATCACTTAGTCAGACAGCGGCACCCACAAGCAAGAAGCCGGTCGTTCTGAGTGCAGAGCAGCAGGCTGCGGCTTCTGCCGCCAGCAGTGCGGTGAGCGTGCTGGCCAGCGCTGGCGCTGCCAAGATTGCGACGTTGCAGCTTTACAGCCAGGACGAATTGCTCGGCTGGATTGCCAAGCATCAGCACCTTAAGCGCGTGCTGGCCGATGAGTGCCAGTTGGTCCCGGATATTGAAGCCCGAGCCAAAGTGATGATGTTGCCGTCATATCAATATTTGTGGGCCGATATGTTGTTAACCGGAACCTGTGTCGACAAAGATGCCACCACGGGGGTTGACTATATGTGGTCCGCGGCGCAGCACGGTCTGCCGGCGGCCTTGCTGCGGTTGGCTCAGTATTATGAAAAAGGGCGTTATGTGCAGCAAGATAAACGCCAAGCGGTAGTACTGATGCACGAGGCGGCTGCGTTGGGTTACCTTGAGGCCCGCATGGAATGGGTTGCAATGCTGGATCGAGGCTTGGGTAGCCCGTTGGATTACGAAGAGGCTTATAGCTGGCTACATCACAGTGTCATTTCCGATGACCAACAGCATGCCCGTGCCACCCGCCTGTTACGACAACTAGCGGCACGGATGCCTGCGAATGTGGTTGCACGGGCCAAGACATACAAACTGGATTAGGCCGGCGGTATCACCCGGGCGAGCTTCACCATATTGTTTTCGATTGAAACAATACTGATGCGATAGCCAGAAATTACCATCACTCGCCCCTCTTCGGGGAGATCTTCCAGATACTCCAGAATCAACCCGTTCAGTGTTCTCGGGCCGTCGGTATTGAAGTTCCAGTCCAGTTCTTTATTGATTTCGCGCAGGTTGGCGGCCCCCTCGATCAGATAGCTGCCATCCTCTTGCGGGTGGATTTCATCATGTGGGCTGGGAGCCAGGCTGGTCGTGAAATCACCAACAATCTCTTCAAGAATATCGTCCAGTGTTGTCAGCCCCTTGATGTCACCATATTCGTCGACGACTAGTCCGATACGTTCCTTGTTACGGCGGAACTTGATGAGCTGGATCAACAGTGGGGTGCCCTCAGGGATGTAATACACCTCATGAACGGTACGTAAGAGAGACTCTTTTTGGAACAACTCGCGCGTCAACAGGCGTAGCGCATCACGAACATGAATAAAACCAACGGCGTCATCCAGCGTGTCCCGATACAACAGGACCTTGGTATGTGGCGTGTTGGTCAACTGACGCTGAATGGTTTTCCAATCATCATTGATGTTGATGGCATAGATATCGGCACGGGGCACCATGATCTCTTCTATGCATACATGCTCTAGCTCCAATACCCCCATCAACATTTCCTGGTGTGACGCTGGGATGCGTTGCGATGATTCATTCAATACCGTTCGTAGCTCAGCGCTGCTTAATGCCTCATCCGGTTTTTTGACCTTGACCCCGCTCATCTCGAGCAGGCTGTTGGCGATGGTGTTGATCAGCCAAACGACCGGATAAAGCGGCCACATCAATAATTGCAGAACAATCGATGAGGGATAGGCAACCCGCTCTGGTTTCAGCGCAGCCAGTGTCTTGGGGGTGACCTCAGAAAAGATCAGGATTGCGAACGTTAAAATGGTCGTCGCGACCAGAATGCCGTAATCGCCAAAAACCCGGACTGCGAGCACGGTCGCAATTGATGAAGCCAGGATATTAACCAGATTATTACCGAACAGGATTAGACCCAGTAACCGATCAGGCCGTTGCAATAGTCGGTCGACACGCATGGCACCGCGGTGATGGCTTTTTGCCAGGTGGCGCAATTTGTAACGATTTAGCGACATCATGCTGGTTTCGGCGGCGGAGAAGAAGGCGGAAATCAGCAACAGTCCCAGCAACGTTAGTAACAGTGTATGGGTTGAGAAGGTATCCAACGACAGAGATCCTTGTTTGTTCTGGTGATGTCATGTGCAAAATCCGGTCATCATGACATCAGGAGAGCCACATTTCGTTCAGGAAGCGACTGCCAAAATAGGCCAGAACCAACAAAAAGCTTCCCGAAAGACTTAATAGAATAAGCAGACGACCTCGCCAACCATGGCGGTAATGGCCCCATAACAAAATGACGTAGACCAGCCAGGCAACGAGGGTTAACGATGCCTTGAGTCGTTGTTCAGGAGCGAACATCTCATCGATAAAGATCCAGCCACAGCCAATTGACAAGGTCAATAATAATACGCCCAGCTGAATGAGCTGGTAGACCCGTTGTTCAACCATCAATAACGGTGGTAGATGTGGCAATAATCCCAATCGTTTCCGGACCTTGAGATAATGCTCCAGATAGGCCAGGAGTAGACTGAACAAACTTGCCATCATCAACACGGAGAACGCCAGTAATGCCAATGCGATATGCACCATCAATTCAGGCCTTTGCTCCAGATGCACCAGATAGCGGCTGGGCATTAGATAACTGGCTGTTTGCAGCATGGCGGCAAACCCATAAGCGACGGGGAGCAGTATCCAGCTATTGAAACGACGGACACTCAGACTCATTAATACTGCAATGAGCAGTGAGGTGGCTGAGGCGACGTTGAGCAGGCTCAAATTTGGTCCGCGTTCAAGCGCCATTATCTCCTGGGCCAGTCCGGCAGCATGCAGTGCTATCGCGCTCCATGCCAGACTGAACAGTACCCAACCAGCACTTCTGGCGCCCAGCAAATGCCGCAAGGCAGCGATACTGGCCAGTAAATAAAATGTCATGCAGAGCAAGGATGGGATGACCATAGCGTAATCTGTTGAATTGACGGCCATTATATGACGAGCCTCCAAGTATATCCGTCGGAGCCGGTGGCTTCCAGCAACGCTTAAGTTCGCGTGTGTTTTTACGCTATAATGCCGGCCAATTACGCCAAGGGTTGGAATAGGTCATGTTTGAGAATCTTACCGAGCGCCTGTCGAAGACACTGCGCAACATCAGCGGTCGTGGCCGTCTGACTGAAGACAATATCAAGGATACTCTCCGCGAAGTGCGAATGGCACTGCTGGAGGCGGATGTTGCTTTGCCTGTGGTCAAAGAATTTGTATCGCGAGTTAAGGAGCGAGCGGTTGGTCAAGAGGTCAACAAAAGCCTGAGTCCGGGTCAAGCTTTCATCAAAATCGTTCAAGGCGAGCTGATCGCCGTGATGGGCGAGGCCAATGAGTCGCTGGATTTGGCTACTCAACCACCCGCCGTGATTTTGATGGCCGGTTTGCAAGGGGCGGGCAAGACCACCTCGGTGGCTAAACTGGCTAAATATCTAAAAGATCGTTTGAAGAAAAAAGTGTTGGTCGTCAGTGCCGACGTTTATCGGCCGGCCGCGATCAAGCAACTGCAAACCCTGGCGGCTGATATCGGTGTGGAGTTTTTCCCCAGTACAGCAGAGCAAAAGCCGGTCGCGATAGCAGAAGCGGCGATCACTCACGCCCGCAAACAATTTTTTGATGTACTGATTGTTGATACCGCCGGTCGCTTGCATGTGGATGCCGATATGATGGCGGAAATTCAGCATCTACATCAAAGCGTCAAGCCGATTGAAACACTGTTTGTCGTTGATGCGATGACTGGCCAGGATGCAGCGAACACAGCGCGAGCCTTTAGCGAAGCATTGCCGCTGACTGGCGTTATCCTGACCAAAGCGGATGGTGATGCCCGCGGCGGTGCTGCGTTGTCAGTGCGCCATATTACTGGTAAACCGATCAAGTTTATTGGTATCGGCGAGAAAACAGATGCTCTCGAGCCTTTCCATCCGGATCGGATTGCGTCGCGTATCCTCGGGATGGGGGACATGTTGTCTCTGATCGAGGAGATGGAGCGTAAGGTCGATAAGGACAAGGCGGCTAAGCTGGCCCAAAAGGTCCAGAAGGGCAAAGGCTTCGATCTGGAGGATTTCCGTGAGCAGCTGGCCCAGATGCGTGATATGGGTGGAATGATGGGCATGCTAGATAAGTTGCCTGGTGTGGCCAACTTACCGGATGACGTCAAAGACAAGATGGATGACAAGCTGGTGCATCGCATGGAAGCCATTATCAGCTCTATGACTCCTGCCGAGCGGCGTAATCCCGATATCATCAAAGGTGCACGTAAACGTCGCATTGCTGCTGGATCTGGCACCCAGATTCAGGATGTCAATCGACTGCTTAAACAGTTTGATCAGATGCAACGGATGATGAAAAAGATTTCCGGTAAAGGGGGCTTGCGAAAACTGATGGGCGGCATGAAAGGCATGATGCCACCAGGTGGTTTTGGGCGAGGACCCTTCTGAACGTCGGTTGACAGGCCTCTAGGGGTGGTTGATTTTTAATCGATTTTTGTCGTGCTGACTGTGTTAAAAAGCGCCGTGCAGGTTGCAATTGTCGTCGATGTGAGTAAAATTGCGCAGCTTATTTTAAGCTGGGGTTCGTGTTTCTGCGGACCTCATTCATTTCAAGTTAATGAGGACGATATGGTAACCATTCGTTTGCAACGTGGTGGCGCTAAGAAGCGTCCGTTTTACCAAGTAGTTGTGGCTGATGGCCGTTTCGCTCGCGATGGTCGTTTCATCGAGCGCGTTGGCTTCTTCAACCCGATGGCTTCAGGCCAAGCTGACAAGCTGAATCTGGACCTGGGCCGTATCCAGCATTGGATCGCTCAAGGCGCCGGTGTATCTGATCGCGTAGCCAAGCTGATCAAAGACGCCTCCAAGGCTGCTGCTTAATATTCGAGTTCCGCAAAGGAGTCATGGTGGAGAAGCCTGTAGTTGTTGGTCGCCTCGGGGCTGTTTACGGCATCAAAGGCTGGCTGAAGGTGCAATCCTTCACTGATGATGCGGAAAGCCTGTTCGAATATAGCCCTTGGCTGATATCTCAGCACGGGGTGTGGCGTGAAGTCCGGGTGTCCGGATGGAGACGTCACAATAATGGGTTAGTCTGCAAGCTGGAAAATATTGACCTGCGTGAAGACGCTCAGGCATTGACCGGTGCCGATATAGCCATCAATCCGCAAGCATTACCTGATCTGCCGGACGGAGAGTATTACTGGAGCGACCTGATCGGTTGTCTGGTTACTAACCTCAACGGGTACCAGATGGGAGAAGTGACCGAATTGATGGAAACGGGCTCCAACGATGTGTTGGTGGTCAAAGCCAAATTGAATGATGCCTATGGAATGAAGGAGCGTTTGATTCCTTTTCTGGAAGGTCAGGTCATCAAAAAGATTGATCTGCACAACAGAGCCATAGAAGTCGATTGGGATCCGGATTTTTAAGTTCCATTCCTGACGTCGGCATTTACCGGAGGTTCCTATGTGGATTGGGGTGATTAGCCTCTTCCCGGAGATGTTCCGAGCCATTACCGACTATGGAGTGACAGGGCGGGCTACAAAGCAGGAGTTACTGCAACTGCAATGCTGGAATCCTCGCGATTTCACCCACGATAAACACCGTACGGTTGATGATAGGCCATACGGTGGTGGGCCAGGAATGCTGATGATGGTACAGCCATTACGTGATGCGATTGCTGCAGCACGTGAGGCGGCCGGAGCCGAAGCGAAAGTGATTTATCTTTCGCCTCAAGGGCGCAAGTTGACCCAGAACGGGGTCGCTGAACTTGCTAGTCATAAGAAGTTGATTCTGGTGGCCGGCAGGTACGAAGGTATAGATGAACGTGTGATCCAGGCAGATATCGACGAAGAGTGGTCTGTCGGGGATTATGTGTTAAGTGGTGGCGAGTTACCTGCCATGATCCTGATCGACGCGGTATCGCGTCTGGTTCCAGGCGTCTTGGGTGACATTGCCAGTGCCGAGCAGGACTCTTTTACGGATGGCCTGTTAGATCACCCACACTACACCCGTCCAGAGACAATGGATGGCATGGCTGTACCTGAGGTGCTATTGAGTGGCAAGCATGAAGAGGTGCGGCAGTGGCGGTTAAAACAGGCTTTGGGACGTACTTGGTCGAGAAGACCGGAACTATTGCATAACCTAGCTCTGACTGACGAGCAAGAATACCTTCTTGCCCAGTATGTTCGTGAAGAAGATTGCGAACAGCAGTAGAGTTTTCAGTTTACCCTAGGTAGGACGAGACAATGAGCAAGATCATCAAGCAACTCGAGCAAGAACAACTGCGTACTGATATCCCGGCATTTGCTCCGGGTGACACCGTTCGTGTACAAGTACGTGTAAAGGAAGGTGGTAAAGAGCGTCTGCAGGCGTTCGAAGGTGTGGTAATCGCCAAGCGTAACCGTGGCCTGCATTCTGCATTCACCGTACGTAAGATTTCCAACGGTGAAGGGGTTGAGCGTGTATTCCAAACCCATAGCCCGCTGATCGCCAGCGTTGAGCTGAAGCGTCGTGGTGACGTTCGTCGTGCCAAGCTGTACTACCTGCGCAACCTGACTGGTAAGGCTGCTCGCATCCGCGAAAAGCTCAACTAATTAGCTCGGTTGTAGAAAAGGCTCGCATTAGCGAGCCTTTTTTATTTATGCGCTAGGATCCTAATCCTAGCCAATTGGGATTGTCACTGTGGTATGACAGATACCAGAGAGTTTTCTCCGCCGAAGGGATTACTGACATAGGCTTCGGCATTCCAGTCATTATCAAATATCTCGCTTCCATCTGGCATCACGAGACGGTATCTATACTGGTAGGTATCTTGCTCCAGCGTTGGAAGATTTAAGGTTGTCTTGAAAACGCCAGTTTTCATTTTCTTCAGCTCTACGGGTTCCCAGTCAGAAAACTCACCCAACAAAAAAACCTGATCGGCTGATTTGGCGGCTTCTTTGCTGACCTCGAAGGTTACCTGGACTTCTGGCTTACTCTTGAGGAATTTCTTCGTTACAGGCATGTGATCTCCTTGACGTGTCCATATGAACAAGGTGGCTAGCATGGCCTCCCATGAGTATCTTAAAACAAAAAACACCCAATTTGCCTAGTTAATAACCACAAAATCTATAGCAACTGTGAATGGTTGGTCATCACAGCGTAAAAACGTCTCGTAGCAGAGAATAAGTGAAGTGGCTGCGCAAATAAAAACCGCGCGGACGGGTTTGAATCATTTCGCCATTTCTGCCGATGGCATGGGTTAATGCTTGGCCGTTTGCGGCCTTGGGGCGCAGTTGCAATATTTCACCATGATGAGCCGTAATGGATTCCACCTCACCTAAGGCAATCATCTCCATTAATTCTTCCCAATCTTGGCGTAATTGGTGGATCTGCGCGGGTGTCGGTTGCCAAAGGAACGGCGTGGCAATCCTGCGTTGTGCCAACGGTATATCTGCTGAGGCCTCAACTGGGATCCATAAAACACATGAAAGCTTGTTACACACATTACTCGCTTCCCAACGAACACCTGCAATTCCAGTTAAAGGAGCAATACACACAAAGGTACTTTCTTGTGGTTTACCAGAATGCGAGATTGGCAAAGTTTTAAGTTCTACCCCCAGTTCAGGAAAATCCTGCTCTGGTTTACTTCCGGCTGTCGCTCCTAAATGCAGCTCAAGTAATTGACCAACCCAGCCTTTTGCGCGGCGTAGGTTGGCTGGTACTTCCAGCTCGGCACTGGCTGCCAGTTCGCCAAGGGTATGACCAGACAACAGTTTTGCTCTGGTGAGTAACTCGTCAAGCGATGTTGGTCGTGCTAAGGGTAACCATTGATTCATTGGCTTTCATCGGTCTACGGGGTGGGTGAGGTTAAAAAACAAACAACTCTTTCTATGTTGCCATCTATCAGAATCATAACGCTTTTTTTTTGAATCTGCTGTTATGCAGATCTGTTTCATAGCTCACTCACATAATTATCCACAGCTTTGTTGGATAAGTCGGCATTAACGCAAAATAAATCAGTTATAACCCTGCCCAATGTGAACTGGGCAGAAATGTGGAGCGGTTTCTGATGATAGTTTATCCAAAAAATGTGGATAAACTTGATGTGTATATTTTTTGTGCGCATGTTTTTTTTCACAAGCAATGGATCGACTGTTGGATCCTGAAATTGGATAATGGATCCTGGTTTTTTCATGTTATCTAATTGAAATATAACAAATATGTTTTTGTGGTTATATATAGAAGTTTTATGACAGTAGAGAATAAGTCATGACAATTAGCCGTCCATACAGAGTTATTAATGCATTTATCCACAGAAAAAGTGGGAAACATGGGCGGCGAATGGCGTGACTTTGTTTATAAGTTGCGGTCATTCGTTGAGTTATCCAGTTTTTCGCTAAAAGTGGATGTTTGCTGATACTTAAGGAATGTGAAAAAATCGCATCAGGATAAAGATAAGTATCACAGGTGATTGCGTGATTGATGGTGACGGATTTCGTCCCAATGTAGGTATCGTAATCTGCAATCGCAATGGACAGGTTTTGTGGGCCCGGCGCTTTGGGCAGCATTCGTGGCAATTCCCGCAAGGCGGGGTGGATGATGGCGAAACGCCGGAACAGGCCATGTTTCGCGAATTGTACGAAGAGATCGGCCTGCGTCCTGAAGACGTGACAATTTTGGCAACCAGCCGTAATTGGTTGAAGTACCGCTTGCCTAAACGTCTGATCCGTTGGGATAGTTCTCCCGTTTGTATCGGGCAAAAGCAGAAATGGTTCCTGCTTCGTCTGGATGAATGCAAGGAGTCCGCGATTCAGTTTGGCTGCCATGGTCAGCCCGAATTTGATGATTGGCGCTGGGTGAGTTACTGGTATCCGGTTCGCCAAGTTGTGTCTTTCAAACGGGAAGTCTATCGGCGAGTCATGAAAGAGTTTGCTCAGATTGCAATGCCATCCCAGCCTCGCAAGGACGGTCGACGCCACCACAGGAGTCGTTAGGAGAGTAGTCAGTGCTGACCACGTTGCGGCAAATTGTTGAAAGTGTAACTCAGGCACCCTCTTTGCTGGAGGCAATGACGGTGCTGGTGCGTCAGACACGTTCAGCAATGCAGGTTGATTGTTGTTCTGTCTACTTAGCTGAGCCACAACGTCGGCGCTTCCGTTTGGTCGCAACTGATGGCTTGGCTCAGGAAGCTGTAGGCAAGGTGGTCTTGCCGTATGACGAAGGACTGGTTGGCCTCGTCGGGCGCCGCGAAGAGCTGATAAACCTTGCCGATGCTCCGCAACATCCCAATTTCAAATATGTTCCAGAAGTCGCTGAAGACGAGTTCAACTCGTTTCTTGGCGTGCCGATCATGCAGCAACGACAAGTGTTGGGCGTTTTGGTGGTACAGCAGGTCGATGCTCGACAGTTCGATGAGGGGGATGAGTCGTTTCTGGTCACGCTGGCTGCGCAATTGGCCGCGCGTATCCTGCATGCCGAAATGAAAGGCTTGCTGCATTCCGATCAACATTGGCGAAGAAGTCTCAAAGGCGTTGCCGCGTCTGGTGGTGTTGCTATTGCCAAGGCCTGGGTCTGGCGTCCTAAGATGGATCTGGAACAGGTGGCGCTCAAGCACAGTGATGATGCGGAGTTACAGCTCGAGTTACTGCAGCAAGCGATATTGCAGGTACAGCTTGACCTGGACGCCATGGCGCTGCGTTTCAGGGAGTCAGTAAGTCATGACTCCATGGCGATCTTTGAAATTTATCAGCACCTGTTGGCTGACCCAGCCTATCAGCAACAGATTGAACTGGAAATTCGCCGAGAAGGTTGGAATGCCGCCTCCGCTGTGCGTTTGGTGAGTGAGCGCTTCATCCAGCAATTTGGCACCATGAGTGACAACTATTTGCGTGAACGGGCGGTGGATGTCAGAGATGTCGCTCAACGCCTGTTGAGCAGATTGGTGCAAAGCCAGATTGATGTGTTTGATTTTGATGAGCCAGTGGTGTTGATTGCCGAAGAGGTGACGGCGTCATTGCTGGCTGAGATACCTCGTGAACGTCTGGCGGCGATGATTTCTCTACGTGGGGCGGTTAACTCCCATGCTGCGATTTTGGCCAGGGCGATGGGCATTCCTGCTGTCATGGGGATGGAGCTACCGCTGGCAGGATTGGATCAGCGTCTGATGGTCGTCGATGGTAACCGAGGGGAGCTATTGGTTGAGCCACCAGCCTCCGTGCTGGATGAATACCAGCAGATTATTCATCAAGCGCGCGAGATGAATAATCTGATTGGCTCAGAAGGGCACTTGCCTTCCGAAACCCAGGATGGTGTCCGTATTTCAGTATTGCTGAATGCAGGCTTGAATCTGGAGTCCGAGAGCGCCATGCGGGATATGGCAGATGGCATCGGCCTCTACCGGACAGAGATCCCCTTCATGCTGCATGACAGTTTTCCTTCGGAGCAAGAACAAGCCAGCCGTTACCGCGATGTGCTGACCAACTTTAGTGGGCGTCCAGTATGCATGCGAACGCTAGATATTGGCGGTGACAAGCCGTTGCCTTATTTCCCGATAGTCGAAGATAACCCGTTTCTAGGTTGGCGCGGCATTCGATTGACCCTCGATCACCCAGAACTGTTTCTTGCCCAGTTGAAAGCCATGCTGCGAGCGAGCGAAGGACATGACAACCTCGCGATCATGCTGCCTATGGTGGGCTCGCTAAACGAAGTCCAAGCTGCACGACGTTTGCTGGATCAAGCCTGGCTTGAGGTGTCTGAAGAGTTAGGCCGCCGCGGGAGCAGTGTGCGCTATCCGATGTTGGGGGCCATGATCGAGGTGCCTTCCATTTTGTATATCTTGCCTGAAGTCTCGCCGTATGTGGATTTCTGGTCAGTTGGCAGTAACGATCTGACGCAGTATTTGTTGGCGGTGGACCGGAATAATAATCGCGTTGCCGGCCTGTACGATCCTTTCCATCCCGCTGTCATACGTGTGCTGCAGCATGTAGTGCAAACCGCCACCGCGCACGGCAAGAGTGTGTCTATCTGTGGTGAATTGGCTGGCGACCCGTTGGGTGTGCTCATTCTGATGGCGATGGGATACCGGACTTTCAGCATGAACCTGAACAATATTGCTCGAATCAAGTATGTGATCCGGCGCATTAGTCTGGACGATTTACCCCCGTTGCTCGAAACCGGCCTGCAACAAAGCAATTCTGCGGCCTTAAAAGAGTTGTTTGCCGGCTATCTGACCCGTCAGGGGTTGGCCAACTTGTTACCGCACTAGGCACGTTTCCGGTAGAATATCCTGCCGGCTTTGATCGCTACCGGCGGATATCCTCGCATTCTGATTACCTGGAGACTGTGGATGCATAACTATCTGAGCCTGATGACCAAGATCCTCCACGAGGGGACCCCAAAGAGTGATCGGACAGGGACTGGAACCTTGTCTTTGTTTGGACATCAGATGCGTTTTGATCTGCAGCAGGGCTTCCCGCTGGTTACCACCAAAAAATGTCACCTTAAATCTATCATTCATGAACTGCTCTGGTTCCTGCAGGGCGAGACGAATATCGCCTATCTCAAAGAAAACGGTGTCTCAATCTGGGACGAGTGGGCAGATGAAAACGGAGATTTAGGCCCTGTCTATGGTTATCAGTGGCGCTCCTGGCCGAAAGCGGATGGCGGGACTGTCGATCAGATCCAGCGCGTGGTCGATGATCTGAAACATAATCCAGATTCGCGCCGCATCATCGTCTCTGCCTGGAACGTTGGCGATCTGGACAAGATGGCTTTGGCGCCTTGTCACGCGTTTTTCCAGTTTTATGTCGCCGATGGCAAACTCTCCTGCCAGCTTTACCAACGCAGCTGTGATGTATTCCTTGGCTTGCCATTCAACATCGCCAGCTATGCCTTGTTGACGCATATGTTGGCGCAGCAGTGTGACCTTGATGTTGGCGATTTTGTCTGGACAGGGGGGGATGTGCATCTTTATTCCAACCATCTGGAGCAAGCCAGATTGCAATTGACTCGTGAGCCAAGAGCGTTACCGCAGTTGAAAATCAAACGGCGCCCGGCTTCGATTTTTGATTATCGCTTCGATGATTTCGAAATAGAGGGATATGACCCGCATCCCGGTATTAAAGCGCCGGTAGCGGTGTAGAAAAGGGCTGCACAGGCAGCCCTTTTCTATTGCCAGGTAAAATGCACGCGCTCAAACCTCGGAATAACCGATGTATGCTCGCTAGATAAGTGATTTATTTTTCACCACAGCCTTGCGTACACTTTCTTCTATTGTTCAATTTTGTGATCTCGCCGACATGAGAAATATGCTCAGGAAATTTATAGCTATGGAGTCAGCTGGTGGCATTTTGCTGATTCTGGCTGCTGCATTGGCCATGCTGTTGGCCAACTCTCCGTTCAGTCATCTGTATCATCAGTTTCTCGATACAGATGTGCAGATTCGCATTGATGCCTTGGATCTGCATAAGCCGTTACTGCTCTGGATCAATGATGGTTTGATGGCCATTTTCTTCTTGCTGATTGGCCTCGAAGTGAAACGGGAGATGCTCGAAGGCGCGCTATCCTCGCGAGAGCAGGCACTCTTCCCTGCGATTGCTGCTGTAGGCGGGATGTTGGCGCCCGCACTGATCTATCTGGCGTTTAATCATGATAACCCGATAACACATGCCGGCTGGGCAATTCCCGCCGCCACCGATATTGCGTTTGCGCTGGGGGTCATGGCCTTGCTGGGTAATCGTGTCCCAGTCAGTCTCAAGGTCTTCTTGTTGGCATTGGCCATCATGGATGATCTCGGGGTGATCGTGATTATCGCGTTGTTCTACACCACAGAACTGAGCATGGCGTCACTGCTGGTTGCGGCACTGGCCATAGGCGGATTGTTCTGGTTGAACCGGCGAGGTGTTGATCGTCTGACGCCTTATGTTCTGTTAGGTATTGTGCTGTGGGTGGCGGTGCTTAAGTCGGGGGTGCATGCTACCTTGGCCGGCGTGATTCTTGGTTTCATGGTTCCCAACCGAGGCGTGCGCTATGCATCGCCGTTACAGCACATGGAGCATAAGCTTCATCCGTGGAGCGTCTATTTTATTCTGCCGTTATTTGCATTTGCTAATGCAGGGGTCTCTCTTGATGGTATCGGCGGCGACATGCTGTTATCGCAAGTGCCGCTTGGCATCATGCTGGGGCTGTTCCTAGGTAAACCCATCGGTATATCCGTTATCAGCTGGTTGGCATTACGTCTGCGGATTGTCAGGTTGCCTGACGGCATTCATTTCGGTCATATCCTGGCTGTCAGTGTGTTGTGTGGCATTGGGTTCACGATGTCGATGTTTATCTCGGGTCTGGCTTTTGGTGACGATGCTGCCGAGTACATGATCTTGTCCCGCCTTGGCATCCTGGTCGGCTCGACCATGGCGGCCTTATGCGGCTATTTGGTTCTTTACTTCACGTTGCGACATGGTCAATCCGGACAAAATTCTGAGAAAACTGATGATGGTTTACGCAGGGTTCAGCCATCTGATGGCTAAATAGACGGGAATACCGAAGAAATACTGTCCGGCAGAACGTTATCTGCCGGATGGTGTTTCTTGCTCACTTTCGGGAAACTGCCATGTCACATCTGAACTATAACCACCTCTACTACTTCTGGATGACCCAAAAAAAGGGTTCTGTCACAGCTGCGGCTGAGGCGCTGTTTTTAACGCCTCAGACGGTGACTGGCCAGATTCGGCTGCTGGAGCAACGTCTCGGCGGCAAGCTATTTAAGCGCAAGGGCCGTCGTCTTGAAGCCAGTGAACTGGGGCAGTTAGTCTTCCAGTATGCCGATCGCATGTTCTCGCTCTCTTATGAGATGCTGGATATCGTCAACTACCGTAAAGAAAATCAGCTGCTGTTTGATGTCGGTGTCGCCGATGCGCTCTCCAAGCGCCTGGCTAGCCGCGTCCTGCTGTCTGCGATCCCGACGGATGGTTCAATTCACCTGCGTTGCTTCGAGTCAACCCACGAGTTGCTGTTGGAACAACTGAGCGAGCATAAGTTGGATATGATTCTGTCCGACTGTCCGGTGGATTCGGCTCAGCATGCCGGCTTGCTGTCAAAGAAACTGGGAGAGTGCGGCATCTCGTTTTTTTGTAAAGCGCCATTACCTTCCAGTCCTTTCCCTGTGTGCCTGAATGAACGTAAGTTGCTGATCCCCGGACGCAGAACGGCGATGGGTCGTCAACTCACGCGCTGGTTCGAGGAAAAGGGGCTCAATCCACAGATCCTGGGCGAGTTTGATGATGCGGCACTGATGAAGGCATTTGGCTTCTTCAATCAAGGCATCTTCGTGGCGCCGTCTATCTATCAGCACGAGATTCTTGCTGAAGAGGGGATTGAACTGGTAGGGGAAACTCATGAGCTTAGCGAGGAGTATTACATCATCTTTGCCGAACGCATGATTCAACATCCAGCGGTGAAGATGATCTGTGATAGCGACTTTTCGGCACTCTTCTCCGGTCACGAAGATATCGCCAGCATCGGCGCTGACGGCAGTCGAAACTAGCTGTTATCATACCGTCAATCACAACAGACGGTATGGTGACTCATGGAGATTGAAGCGATGCAGACGCAGGCCGGCCGTGCGGTTGGTCTGCTCAAAGCGCTGGCAAATGAACATAGGTTGCTAATCTTGTGTCATTTGCAGGAGCGGGAATTGTCTGTGGGTGAACTGAATGAACGGTTACCGCTAAGCCAGTCAGCATTGTCTCAGCATCTGGCCATCTTGCGTCGGGATGAGCTGGTTTCTACTCGTAAGGAAGCGCAAACCGTGTTCTATGCACTCAGGAGCGAAGAGGTACGAGCTGTGATTGGTGTCTTACATGGTCTCTACTGCCGTGGCTAATGTGTAGTTTCAAGGTAAAAAAAAAACCGGCATCAGCCGGTTTCTTTTTGCGTCGCGAGGACGTCGTCTGATTACAGCGCCTTGATTTGGGCAGTCAGACGAGCCTTGTGGCGAGCAGCCTTGTTCTTGTGGATCAGGCCCTTGGTGGCCATGCGGTCCAGAATAGGCTGAGCGGCGTCGAAAGCAGCTTGGGCGGCAGCCTTGTCACCAGCAGCGATGGCCGCAACTACCTTCTTCACGTAGGTACGGGTCATGGAACGGCGGCTGGCGTTGTGCTTGCGAGCCTTTTCTGCCTGAATCGCGCGCTTCTTAGCAGATTTGATGTTAGCCAAGGTAAAACTCCTAAAACTGTCTTAGCGAGGGTGCTGAAAAGGCTCAGAAATATGCCTTCTCAACCCGAGAATGTCAAATGATTTGTGCAAATAACCGCCGCACTCCAGTGGCACACCGGGCTGCGGGTAGTTAAACTGTCGGCCGATTTTAGCAGCTTTCATCGCGCTGTCACCGTTTTTAAGGAGTTGTTGTGAGCAAGAAGCTGATTCGATCCGGGATTCTGGTCTCGGCCGCGACCCTCGCCTCTCGTATATTGGGGCTGGTCCGGGACATAGTGATCGCCCATCTACTCGGAGCCGGTGTGGCTTCGGACGTATTTTTCTTCGCGAACCGGATCCCCAACTATCTGCGTCGTCTGTTTGCTGATGGTGCCTTTAACCAGGCGTTTGTCCCTGTGATGACGGAGTACAAGGCCAAGGGGGAGCATCAGGCGGTGCGTGATCTCTTGGCGGTGACTATGGGCACTCTCGGGGTTGTCATCTCGGTTGTGACCTTGCTCGGGGTGTTAGGCTCCACTGTGTTGTCGGCGCTGTTTGGCTGGGGTTGGTTCATGGACTGGTGGCATGGGGGACCCGATGCTGGCAAGTTCGAATTAGCGTCGTTGCTATTGAAGATTACGTTTCCCTATTTATGGTTTGTGACCTTCACCGCTATGTCGGGTGCGGTGCTTAATACGTTTGGCTATTTTGGTGTTTCGTCGTTTACCCCCACGTTTTTGAACATAGTGCTGATCATTGTCGCCTGGTGGATCGCTCCTCATATGGCGCAACCGGCCGTGGGATTGGCTATCGGCATCTTCGTCGGTGGCCTGGTGCAGTTGCTGTACCAGATCCCCTATCTATGGAAACTGGGCATGATAGTGGCCCCCAAGTGGGGTTGGCACCACCCTGGGGTCGTCAAGATCCGGACCTTGATGATTCCGGCGCTATTCGGGGTATCGGTCAGTCAATTAAACCTGATGATCAACACCATGCTGGCCTCGTTTCTGGCGACCGGGGCCATCAGTTATCTCTATTACTCTGACCGCCTGCTGGAGTTTCCGCTCGGCATGTTTGCGGTTGCCATCAGCACCGTCATTCTTCCGGCCCTGTCGAAGGGGCACGTCGATCAGGATCCAGAACGATTCTCGCAGACGATGGATTGGGGCGTGCGTATGGTGCTGTTGCTCGGACTGCCGGCGATGGCCGGGATTATGGTGTTGCGTGAACCCATTTTGCGCGTTCTGTTTATGCGCGGCGAGTTTGGCCCCCATGAGGTGATGATGTCGAGTGCCAGCTTGCTCGCCTCAACCTCTGGGCTATTGTCACTGATGCTGGCGCGGGTGCTGGCACCAGGCTTCCATGCTCGCCAGGATACCAAAACCCCGGTGCGTTACGGCATTCACTCCATGGCTGCCAACATGGTTTTCAACCTGATCTTGATTTGGCCACTGGGCTATGTCGGATTGGCACTGTCGACTGCGTTGTCTGGCACCGTGAATGCGATCTCGTTGTTTCAGGGGCTCTACCGTCGCCACATCTATCGACCGGGGCGTGACTCCTTGGTGTTTGCGTTACGGCTGAGCGTAGCGGCGCTGACCATGTATGGCCTGCTGGCGTGGTTAAGTCCGCAGCTGGATGTCTGGGTCAAGTGGCCGATGTGGCGCGCCGGACTGGAGCTGACCAAGCTGGTGGTGCTTGGCGGAGCCTGTTATCTGCTCGTGGCGGTAGGGCTGGGCGTGCGTCCCCGCCAGTTGAAAACGGTGAGCGAGGGCTGATTGTCAGCCGGCTTCGTTATATAATCCGGCGATTTCTCCGGCAGCAAGGACTTCCGATTGTCATGCAGTTGATCCGCGGCATCCATAACCTGCGTCCCGAGCACCATGGATGCGTGCTGACGATAGGCAACTTCGATGGGGTACACCTGGGGCACCGCGCCGTGTTGCGGCAGTTGCAACATAAGGCGCGCGAGCTTGGCTTGCCGGCTTGCGTGATGTTGTTCGAACCTCAGCCACTGGAGTTGTTTGGTGGCGAGGCCGCACCGGCGCGTTTGACGCGGTTGCGTGACAAATACCTGGCCCTGCGTGAAATGGGGCTGGAACGTTTGTTGTGTGTGCGCTTTGGCCAGGCCTTTGCCAATCTGGATGCGGATGTCTTTATCGAAGAGATCCTGGTTCGGCGCCTTGGCGTGCGTTACCTGGTGGTTGGTGATGACTTCTGTTTCGGCAAGGGGCGCCGTGGCGACTTTGCATTGCTGCAGGCTGCCGGCGCGCGTTATGGCTTCGAGGTGGTCAGTACCCGCAGTTATCAGGTAGGCAATGAGCGGGCCAGCAGTACCCGGCTGCGCGAAGCACTGCGCGACAACCGCCTGGCCGAGGTCGAAGCCTTGCTCGGTGAGCCCTACACCGTCAGTGGCCGAGTGGCCCACGGCGATAAACTCGGGCGTACTATCGGTTTTCCGACCGCCAATGTTCACCTCAAGCGCCTCGTGGCGCCGGTCAGTGGCGTGTATGCCGTAGAAGTGTTATGTTCCGGCCACATCCGCCATGGCGTGGCCAACATCGGCATCCGGCCGACCGTCAATGGTCGTCGCCCCCAGTTAGAAGTGCATATCTTCGACTTTGCCGGTGATCTGTATGGCAAGCACATCCGTGTGCGTCTGTGCCACAAGCTCAGAGATGAGCAGAAATTTGACTCTTTTGCCGCCCTGCAGGCGCAGATCCATCAGGATGCCTGTGCTGCACGCCGCTTCTTTGGGCTGGCGGTAACCCCTATTGATTCGTGTAATGGAACCCAGGACTGATGAGCGATTACAAACATACCCTTAATCTGCCGGAAACCGAGTTTCCGATGCGTGGCGATCTGGCCAAACGTGAGCCGGATATGCTGAAGGCGTGGTATGAGCAGGATCTCTACGGGACCATTCGTCAGGCGAAGAAGGGCAAAAAATCCTTCATTCTGCACGATGGTCCTCCGTACGCGAATGGCAACATTCACATTGGCCACGCGGTCAACAAGATCCTCAAGGACATCATCATCAAGTCCAAGGGCCTGTCCGGCTTTGATTCGCCGTATGTTCCGGGCTGGGATTGCCATGGTCTGCCCATCGAGCTGAAGGTCGAAGGGCTGGTCGGCAAGCCGGGCGAGAAAGTCTCTGCGGCCGAATTCCGCGCCGAGTGTCGTAAGTACGCCCATACCCAGATCGCCGCCCAGAAGACCGACTTCGTGCGTCTCGGGGTGCTGGGTGATTGGGACAAACCCTACCTGACGATGAACTTCGACACCGAAGCCAACATCATTCGCTCGCTGGGCAAGATCATCGCCAACGGCCATCTGCACAAGGGCTCCAAGCCGGTGCACTGGTGTACCGATTGCGGTTCGGCACTGGCTGAGGCCGAAGTCGAGTATTACGACAAGACGTCGCCGTCTATCGATGTGCGTTTCCGTGCCGTGAACGCCGAACAGGTGGCGGCGGCCTTTGATTGTGCCGATGGCCATGTTGGTCAGGGGCCACTGTCAGTTGTCATCTGGACCACCACTCCCTGGACGCTGCCGGCCAACCGCGCGGTTGCACTGCATGCCGAGCTGGATTACGCGCTGGTACAGATCGAAGGGGAACAGCCGGAGCGGCTGATCCTCGCCGAGGCGCTGGTCAAGGACGTGATGGATCGTGCTGGTATCGAGCGTTATCACAACCTGGGTTACTGCAAGGGGGCGGCGCTGGAGCTGCTGCGTTTCCGTCACCCCTTTTATGACTTTGATGTCCCGGCGATCCTCGGTGACCACGTCACCCTCGAGGCCGGTACCGGTGCCGTGCATACTGCGCCCGGCCATGGCCAGGAAGATTTTGTGGTTGGCCAGAAATATGGTCTTGAAGTGGCGAACCCGGTGGGGGGCAATGGCGTCTATCTGCCGGATACCGAGCGCTTTGCCGGCCAGCACGTGTTCAAGGCCAATGATGCCGTGATCGAGGTGCTCAAGGAGACCGGCGCCCTGTTGCATCATCAGGCGTTGCGTCACTCCTATCCGCACTGCTGGCGCCACAAGACTCCAATCATCTTCCGTGCGACGCCTCAGTGGTTTATCAGCATGGAACAGGCTGGCCTGCGCCAGAAGGCGCTGTCTGAGATCAAGCGCGTGAAGTGGATCCCGGGGTGGGGCCAGAACCGCATCGAAGCCATGGTGGAGAATCGTCCGGACTGGTGTATCTCCCGTCAGCGCACCTGGGGTGTGCCGATCGCACTGTTCGTGCATAAGGAGACCCAACAACTGCATCCGCGTTCCGTCGAACTGATGGAAGAGGTGGCCAAGCGCGTTGAGCAGTCCGGCATCCAGGCCTGGTGGGATCTGGACGCGGCGGAGCTGCTGGGTGAGGACGCGGCACACTATGACAAGGTCAAGGACACGCTGGACGTCTGGTTTGACTCCGGCTCCACCCATGCCTCGGTCGTGGATGTGCGTCCGGAGTTCAATGGCCAGGGCGCCGACATGTACCTCGAAGGTTCAGATCAGCACCGTGGCTGGTTCATGTCCTCGCTGATGATCGGCGTGGCGATGAAGCACCAGGCACCGTACAACCAGGTTCTGACCCACGGCTTCACGGTCGATGGTCAGGGGCGCAAGATGTCCAAATCGCTGGGCAACGTCGTCAGCCCGCAAGAGGTGATGAACAAGCTGGGGGCCGACATTCTGCGTCTGTGGGTCGCCTCGACCGACTACAGCGGTGAAATGACGGTCTCCGACGAGATCCTCAAGCGCTCCGCCGATGCCTATCGCCGGATCCGCAATACCGCCCGCTTCCTGCTGGCCAACCTCAACGGCTTTGACCCGGCCCAGCATATGGTGCCGGCGGAGCAGATGGTGGTGCTGGACCGCTGGGCGGTCGGCTGCGCGCTGAAGGCGCAGCAAGAGATCATCGACGCCTACGAGGCCTGTGATTTCCACCTGGTAACGCAGAAGCTGATGCAGTTCTGCTCGGTCGAGATGGGTTCCTTCTATCTGGATATCATCAAGGATCGGCAATACACCGCCAAGGCTGACAGCCTGGCGCGTCGCTCCTGCCAGAGCGCGCTGTTCCTGATCGCCGAGGCGATGGTGCGTTGGATGGCGCCGATCATGAGCTTCACCGCCGATGAAATCTGGAAGCTGTTGCCAGGTGAGCGCGCCAAGTTTGTCTTTACCGAAGAGTGGTTCGACGGCCTGTTTGGCCTGCAACCGGGCGAAGCGCTGGATGATGCCTACTGGGCACAACTGCTGGCGGTACGTGCCGAGGTAAACAAGGCGCTGGAAGCGGCCCGGGCCGATAAGCGCATCGGCAGCTCACTGCAAGCCGAAGTCACGCTCTATGCCGTGCCGGAGCTGGCCGAGAAGCTGCAACGCATCGGCAGCGAGCTGCGTTTCGTGCTGATTACCTCCAAGGCCGAGGTCGAAGTCTGTGCCGCTGCACCTGCCGGCGCCCAGGCGACTGAACTGCCAGGGCTGTGGCTGAGCGTCACGGCGACCGCCGCGGCCAAGTGTGAACGCTGCTGGCACCATGTTGCCGATGTCGGCACCATCGCCGGTCATGAGACCATCTGTGGCCGTTGCGTCAGCAACGTCGACGGCGATGGCGAACAACGCGAGTTTGCATAATGAAACTGACAGTAATGCAAAGCGGGGTGCGCTGGCTGTGGCTGGCGGTGGTGGTGATTGTGGTCGACCAGCTGGCCAAGCTGGCGATCCTCGATGGCCTGCCGTATGGTGGGCCCGGTATCAATGTGCTGCCGTTTTTCAACATAGTGCACGTCTATAACAAGGGGGCGGCATTTAGCTTCCTCGCCGACCAGGCCGGTTGGCAGCGCTGGTTCTTCGCGCTGTTTGCCATCGGCGTCTCGGCGGCGATGACGGTGGCGCTGCGTCGCCAGTCCGCCCGCTGCTGGTGGCTGAACATCGCCTTCGTGCTGGTGATCGGCGGGGCGATTGGCAACCTGATCGATCGGCTGGTCTACGGCCATGTCGTCGATTTTTTGCTGTTCTACTGGCAAGAGCACTTCTTCCCGGCCTTCAATCTGGCGGATTGCGCCATTACTGTCGGGGCGGTGATGATAGTTCTCGATGGGTTGCGTAGCAAACCGCATCCGGCCCATGGCGAAAAGGAAGCCTGAGCATGAAGATACTGCTCGCTAATCCGCGCGGCTTCTGTGCCGGAGTCGATCGGGCCATCAGCATAGTGCAGAACGCGCTGACTAAATTTGGCGCGCCTATCTATGTGCGGCACGAGGTGGTGCATAACCGCTATGTGGTCGACGGGCTGCGTGCCGCGGGGGCGATCTTCGTCGAAGAGCTCGCCGAAGTACCGGACGAGCAGATCGTCATCTTCTCGGCCCACGGCGTCTCCAAGGCGGTGCGTGAGGAGGCCAGACAGCGCGGTCTGCGGGTGTTCGATGCGACCTGTCCGCTGGTCACCAAGGTGCACATGGAGGTCCATCGCGCCAGTCGCAAGGCCCAGGAAGTGATCATGATTGGTCACGCCGGCCACCCCGAAGTCGAGGGGACACTGGGGCAGTATGACAACCAGGGTGCCGGCATGTACCTGGTGGAGGATGCCGCCGATGTTCAGCATCTGCAGGTCAAGGATGCCAGCCAGCTGCACTTTGTCACCCAGACCACGCTGAGTGTCGATGAGACCAAAGAGGTGATCGCGGCCCTGCAGGGGCAGTTCCCGGCGATCCAGGGTCCGCGCAAGGACGATATCTGCTATGCCACCCAGAACCGCCAGGACGCCGTGCGCGAGCTGGCACCGCAGGTGCAGCTGTTTATTGTCGTCGGCTCGCGCAACTCGTCGAACTCCAACCGGCTGCGTGAACTGGCGGAGCGTCTCGGGGCCCGGGCCTACCTGGTAGACGATGCGGCGCAGATCGCCGCAGAGTGGTTTGCCGGTGTCGATGCGGTCGGCGTCACCGCGGGTGCCTCGGCCCCCGAAGTGCTGGTGCAGCAGGTCGTGGCCCGCATCCGCGACATTGGCGGCGGCGAGGTCAGCGAATACAGCGGCAAGGAAGAAGAGGTCATCTTCGAAGTCCCGCTGGAACTCCGCCTCGATTGAGCTACCTCATGAAATGCACAGGCCCCACTGGTTGGGGCCTGTTTGTCTCTGTATGCTGCCGCTATTTTCCGCTGACAGCGGCTTTGCAAGGAGTAACGGAATGAGTGATTTCATCATGGAAGAGCCACAGCCTGAGCCGGGCGTGCCGGATCTGGGGCCCTATATTGACCTGCCGCTGCAGGCGCCGCGCCGGGTGCGCATCGGCCGTGGCGGGAACTGGATCTATGACGGTTTTGGCTTGTTTAACCGCGGCATGGGGGTCAGCGCCGGGATCTGCCTGTTCAGCCTGGTGCTGTCGATTGGCTCGGCAGTGATCCCCGGAGCCAACCTGCTGTACATGCTGTTCAGCATGGTGCTGGCGGCCGGCTACATGATGGTGGCCCACAACGCGTTCCGCTATGGCTCGATCCGGTTCAATGACTTCTTCGAGGGCTTCCGTCACCAGATGGGGCAGCTGGTGCTGGCCGAGGTGATCTATTTTGCCATCTCGCTTGGTGTCATTTTGTTTGTGGTGCTCGGTGGTGCCCTGACCATCGGTCTGGGCTCGTCGTTTAGCGGGCTGGATAATGTAGAAACCCTGCTGCTCGTCTTGTTCTGGAGCCTGGTGCTGGTGGCGTTGATGCTGCCTCTGATGATGCTGGCGCTGTTCGCCGCCCCGCTGGTGTTCTTTCATCAGCTGCCAGCCTGGGAGGCGCTGAAACTCAGCCTGCGCGGCTGCTGGCGCAATGTCTGGCCGTTGAGCTGGTGGGGGCTGATTGCACTGCTGCTGTTGCTGCTGGGCACCCTGATGCTGCTGGTCGGGCTGCTGGTGATCGTACCTGTGCTCAGCTATTCGCTTTACATGGCTTACCGCGATATTTTCCTGCACGACGGGGAGTAAGCGGGATCTGGGCCGTCAGCCCGGATCAGACGACAAGGCGCCCGACGGGCGCCTTTTTGCTGGCCTGCGGCGCGGATTCCACGCCAAAAGCACTGTTTTCTGGACGCGATTATTAAGTTTGATTTAATAATCCCGCTGCGGGCTCAGGCCACCCGGGCCTGCAGCGCCGCGCCGAGCTCGGCGACCGAGTCGACCACCGCCTCGGCACCGGCGAAGTCGTGGCTGGCCATCAGCGGGTGGCGCAAGACGATACAGCGCAGGCCGGCGGCGCGGGCGGCGCTGAGCCCGCGCGGTGAATCCTCGATCACCAGACACTGTTCCGCCGCCAGCCCCAGGCGCTGCAGTGCGCACAGATAGGGTTCCGGCGACGGTTTGCTGTGCTGGTAATCTTCGGCTGCCAGGATGAACTCGAAATGGTGACGCAGCGGCAGATCGCGGTGGATCAGGTCGAAATGGTCGCGATAGGCGCTGGTGACGATCGCCATGCGCACCTGCCGGGCGAGCTGGGCCACCAGCCGATCGATGCCGGGCATCATCAGATCGCGGGCTTGCTGCAGCAGCGCCGTGTAGCGGCGGTTGCGCTCGCTGCGCCAGTGTTCGATCTGCTCGGCGCTCGGCGAACCGGTCAGGTGCCAGCCGCCACAGTTATCCAGCAGGTACCAGTCGAAGAAGCCCTGCGGCGTCAACTCGACCCCCAGGTCGGCCAACAGCTCGCGGTTGGCCGCGTAGAACAGCCGTTCGGTGTCCACCAGCACGCCATCGTTGTCCCACAAAATCGCCTGCACTCGGTTCATGACTACTCCTCAGATGTCCGCGGCTATTTTGCCTGCCGGCCGCGCCGTGGTCGATACCAAAAAACACCCCGGCACTGGGCCGGGGTGGTTGGGGGCGAAGCAGGCGCGGCGTTACAGCGCCCGAATCGTCTCCTGCTGCTCCTTGAGCTTGGTCAGTTGCAGCTGGTAGTCGCCGAGCTTCTCACGCTCCTTGGCGATCACCGCTTCCGGTGCCTTGGCCACGAAGGCGTCGTTGCCGAGTTTACCTTCGATGCGGCCGCACTCCTGAGTCAGCTTGGCGATCTCCTTGTCCAGACGCGCCAGCTCGGCGGCCTTGTCGATGAGACCCGCCATCGGGATCAGCAGCTCGGTGGCGCCAATCAGCTTGGTGACGGCCACCGGTGCCGCTTCGCCGTCGGCCAGCACGGAGATCGACTCCAGCTTGGCCAGCGACTTCAGGGTCGCGGCATTGGCGGCAGCACGGGCGGCATCGACGGCATCGGCCTTCAGCAGCACGGTCAGCGGCACGCTCGGCGCCACGTTCATCTCGGCGCGGATGTTGCGGATGCTGACGATGAACTGCTTGACCCACTCCTGGTCGGCCAGCACGGCCTCGTCGACCCGCGCCGCATCGAATGCCGGGTAGGCTTGCAGCATCAGGGTATCGCCGGCCTGGAAGCCGACGTCCGCCAGTGGCGCGACGTTTTGCCAGATCTCTTCACTGATGAACGGCATCAGCGGGTGGACCAGACGCAGCAGGGTTTCCAGCACCGTCACCAAGGTGTGGCGCGTGGCCTGTTGCTGGGCCGGGGTGCCGTTCCACAGTACCGGCTTGGTCAGCTCCAGATACCAGTCACAGAACTGGTTCCAGATAAACTCGTACAGCGCGGCGGCCACCTGGTCGAAGCGGTAGCTGTCCATCGCCTGACGCACGTCGCGGATCGTCAGCTGCAGCTGGGACTGGATCCAGCGGTCGGCCAGACTGTAATCGCCGGCGGCGGCCGGGCTGCAGTCGTGCTCCTGGGTGTTCATCAGCACGTAGCGGCTGGCGTTCCACAGTTTGTTGCAGAAGTTGCGGTAACCGTCGAGGCGCTTCATGTCCCAGTTGATGTCGCGGCCTGTGCTGGCCAGCGCGGCCAGCGTGAAGCGCAACGCATCGGTGCCGTGGGCTTCGATGCCGTCCGGGAACTGCTTTTCGGTGCGCTTGGCGATCTTCTCGGCCAGCTGCGGCTGCATCATGTTGCCGGTGCGCTTCTCCAGCAGATCGCTCAGGCTGATGCCATCGATCATATCCAGCGGATCCAGGACGTTGCCCTTGGATTTCGACATCTTCTGACCCTCTTCGTCGCGGATCAGGCCGGTGACGTAGACGGTCTTGAACGGAACTTGCGGCGTGCCGTCGGGGTGCTTCATGAAGTGCATCGTCATCATGATCATCCGGGCGACCCAGAAGAAGATGATGTCGAAGCCGGTGACCAGCACATCGGTCGGGTGGAAGGTGCTCAGATCCGGGGTCTGTTCCGGCCAGCCCAGTGTCGAGAAGGTCCACAGTGCCGAGCTGAACCAGGTGTCGAGCACGTCTTCGTCCTGACGCAGCGCCAGATCGGCGCTCAGGCTGTACTTGGCGCGCACCTCGGCCTCATCGCGGCCGACGTAGACCTTGCCGCTCTCGTCGTACCAGGCCGGAATGCGGTGGCCCCACCACAGCTGACGGGAGACACACCAATCCTGGATGTCGCGCATCCAGGAGAAGTACATGTTTTCGTACTGCTTCGGCACGAACTGGATGCGGCCATCCTCGACGGCCTCGATGGCCGGCTTGGCCAGTACGCCGGCCCGCACATACCACTGGTCGGTCAGCATCGGCTCGATCGGTACACCGCCACGGTCGCCGTACGGCTGTTGCAGCACATGTTCCTTGATCTCGGCCAGCAGCCCCAGTTCCTCGAGCTTGGCGACGATGGCCTTGCGCGCGGCATAACGTTCGAGGCCGGCAAACTCCGCCGGCAGCGCGGCGTCATAGGCTTGGCTCGGATGGCCGCTGGAGTCCAGTACCTCGGCCTCGGCGCGAATATGGGCGTCGAGGGTGAAGATGTTGATCATCGGCAGCGCGTGGCGCTTGCCGACTTCATGGTCATTGAAGTCGTGGGCCGGGGTGATCTTCACGCAGCCGGTGCCCTTCTCCATGTCGGCGTGTTCGTCGCCGATGATCGGGATGCGGCGGCCGGTCAACGGCAGGGCAATGAACTTGCCGATCAGGTTCTTGTAGCGCGGATCCTCGGGATTGACCGCGACGGCGGTGTCACCGAGCAGGGTTTCCGGGCGGGTGGTGGCGACGACGAGGAAGTGCTCGCCATCGCGGGTCTGTTCGCCATCGGCCAGCGGATAGCGCAGATGCCACATGTGGCCCTTCACTTCCTTGTTCTCGACTTCCAGGTCGGAGATGGCGGTGCGCAACTTCGGATCCCAGTTCACCAGACGCTTGCCGCGGTAGAGCAGATCTTCGTCATACAGGCGGACGAACACCTCTTGCACTGCGGCGGAGAGGCCCGGATCCATCGTGAAACGCTCGCGATCCCAGTCCACCGAGGTGCCGAGACGGCGCATCTGGCGGGTAATGGTGCCGCCTGACTCTTCCTTCCATTGCCAAATCTTGTCGATGAACGCATCACGGCCATAGTCGTGGCGGCTCTTGCCCTCTTCGGCGGCGATCTTGCGCTCCACCACCATCTGGGTGGCGATACCGGCGTGGTCGGTACCGGCCTGCCACAGCGTGTTCTTGCCGAGCATGCGCTGGTAACGGGTCAGGGCATCCATGATGGTCTGCTGGAAGGCATGTCCCATGTGCAGGCTGCCGGTTACGTTCGGCGGCGGCAGCATGATGCAATAGGCGTCCTGGCTGGTATCGCCGTGGGGCTTGAAATAGCCCTGGGCTTCCCAGTGCTGGTACAGCGCCTGTTCGATGGCATTCGGGTTAAACGTCTTTTCCATGTTCAGTCAGTCTCGTTGGACGACGGCTGCGCCGCCGGGGCGGGCAGGGTCTGCAGCGTGAAGCCGGCGGCGCGATAGTGCTTGTAGCGCTCGCGGGCCAGCTGTTTGCGGGTTTCGTCAGTGGGGACAAAATCTATCACTTCGGCGAAGCGTCCGGCAAATGCCGGTGCATGTGGCGCCAGGTTGATCAGCAGCTGGCGACTGCGGCGCGGCCCCTGGACACCGATCTCGACCGGCGCCATGCCGACCGTCGGTTCGTCCGAGAGGCCATGGGGGACAAAACTGGCCGCATCCTGTTGCCACAGCTGCTCGTCGAGCGCTTCGGCCATGCCGCTATCCGCAGCCAGCACGAACAGTGTCTGACCGCGCTGATAGCGTTCGGTGACCAGCTGGCAGACCAGCGTGGTCCAGGTCGCATCGTCATCCAGCAGGTAGAAAGTCGCCTGTTTCATCCGTTGTTCGGCGGAGTGACCGCCGCTCCATTATTCGCCGAGGTCGACGCCGGACCGGCTCAGCAGGAACTGGGTCAGCAGCGGCACCGGACGGCCGGTCGAGCCCTTCTCCTTGCCGGACTTCCAGGCGGTACCGGCAATATCCAGGTGCGCCCAGTTGTACTTCTTGGCAAAGCGCGACAGGAACGCCGCCGCTGTGATGGCCCCACCGGGACGGCCACCGATGTTGGCCATGTCGGCAAACGGGCTTTCCAGCTGCTCCTGATACTCATCCCACAACGGCAGGCGCCAGGTCTTGTCACCGGAGAGTTCGGCGGCACCCAGCAGCTCATGGGCCAGCGGGTTGTGATTGGCCAGCAGCCCGGTGGTGTGGTGACCGAGGGCGACGACGCAGGCACCGGTCAGGGTCGCGACATCGATGACACACTCGGGTTCGAAACGTTCGACATAGGTCAGCGCATCGCACAGTACCAGGCGCCCTTCGGCATCGGTGTTCAGGACTTCGATGGTCTGGCCGGACATCGAGGTCAGGATGTCACCCGGACGGTAGGCCTTGCCATCGGGCATGTTTTCGGCACCGGCCAGCACGCCGATGACGTTCAGTGGCAGCTTCAGCTCGGCGATGGCATGCAGGGTCCCCAGCACAGCGGCGGCGCCCCCCATGTCATATTTCATCTCGTCCATGCCATCGGCCGGTTTGATCGACAGACCGCCAGAATCAAATGTGAGCCCCTTGCCGACCAGTACGATCGGCTTGGCGTCCGGGTGGCCTTTGTACTCGATCACCGACATCATCGCTTCGTTTTCCGAGCCGCGGGCGACGGCCAGATAGGAGTGCATGCCGAGCTCGGCCATCTGTTGCTCGCCGATGACGCGGGTTGTCAGGTTCGGATAGGCATCGGCCAGACGGCGCGCCTGGGACGCCAGGTAGGCTGGGGTACAGATGTTCGGCGGCATGTTGGCGACGTCACGGCACACCTTGACGCCGTGGGCCACGGCCAGGCCGTGGGCGATGGCGCGCTCGCCGGTGGGCAGCTCGCGACGGGTCGGCACATTGAACACCAGCTTGCGCAGCGGGCGACGCAGTTCGGCCTTGTTGGTCTTGAACTGATCGAAGCTGTAGAGGCAGGACTGGGTCGTCTCAACGGCCTGACGCACTTTCCAATAGGTGTCTCGGCCTTTGACATGCAGTTCGGTCAGGAAGCAGACCGCTTCCATCGAGCCGGTTTCGTTCAGCGTATTGATGGTCTTTTGCATGATCTGGCGGAACTGGCGTTCGTCGAGCTCGCGCTCTTTACCACACCCTACCAGCAGGACGCGCTCGGAGAGGACACCCGGTACCTGATGCAGCAACAACATCTGGCCCGGTTTGCCTTCCAGATCACCGCGGCGCAGCAATGAGCTCAGGTAACCTTCGCTGATGTTGTCGAGTTGTTCGGCCACGCTGGAGAGGCGGCGGGGTTCGAAGACGCCGACGACGATACAGGCACTGCGCTGTTTCTCGGGGCTGCCGCTTTTTACGCTGAACTCCATGAAGACTCCTTGGTCCATAAAGACAAAGTGCGAGGTTTATTCGATAATGGGGCGAGACGTGACTGGCCAACTGGCCAAGAAACGACCGGGTTGCCTTGGCAAAATATGCCAAAATGCAATTTTGGACTCTATTTTTTAGCGATTTGCTTGAAATTACAAGTTTTCCCAGAGGCCAGCGTGATTCTTTCCCGTTATATCTTCCGTGAGACAGTCAAAACCCAGGTGGCGGTGCTGGGCATACTGCTGATGATTTTCCTCAGTCAGAGCTTTATCCGTTTTTTGGCCCGCGCCGCCCGCGGTTCGGTGCCGACCCAGCTGGTCAGCGAGTTGCTGGCGCTGAATGTGCCGAGCATGGCGATGCTGATCCTGCCGTTGAGCCTGTTTATTGCCATCCTGTTTGCTCACGGCCGCCTGTATGCCGAGAGCGAGATGACGGTGATGCGGGCGGTGGGCATAGGTCCGGAGTGGATCATGCGCTCCGCGCTGGCGCTGGCGCTGCTGACGACGCTGGTCGCCGCATTCAATACCATGTGGCTGACGCCATGGGCGGAACGCCGGCAAACCGAGGTACTGGATGAAGCCAAGGCCGATCCCGGCCTGTTCGCGCTCGACAGCGGGCGATTCATCAATCTGGATGATGGCCGGGTCGTGGCGTATCTCGAAGGGCTGGAAGGCAAGGAGAACAAGCAGCTCAATCGCCTGTATGTGCTGCAACAAGGCAAGGGTGACGAGGGGCCGAGCGTGGTGATCTCCGATACCGGCCACATCGCCCATGATGCCCAGGGCATCCAGTGGCTGACGCTCAGCGATGGCCGGCGCTACGAAGGACCCAATGCCAAGGGCGAGTTCAAGATCTCCGAGTTTGGTGAATATCAGGCGCGCATCGAGGGGCGCGAGGTGGTCTCGTCACGGCGCAAGGTCACCACCTGGAGTAATGAAGAGCTGCTGGCCAGCCCGGATCCGAAGGCGCGTGCCGAGTGGCAATGGCGGCTGGCGTTGCCGTTGTCGATCCCGGTGCTGACGCTGATCGTGGTGCCGATGGCGATGGTCAATCCGCGGCAGGGGCGTTACGCCAAGCTGCTGCCGGCGGTGTTGATCTATCTGAGTTACTTCCTGTTGTTGTCGGCGGCCAAGTCGGCGCTGGAACGCGGCAGCCTGCCGGCCTGGCCAGGTCTGCACAGCGTGCCGCTGGCGTTCCTGTTGTTGCTGGCGTTACCGCTGAATCTGGCTGGCACCCGCTGGGCCAATCGGCTGCGGCTGCGCATCAAGGGAGGCAAGGCCTGATGTTTGGCATTCTCGATCGTTATGTTGGCCGCAGCGTTTTGATGGCCATCTTGCTGTGTACCCTGTTGCTGGTCGGACTGTCGGCGCTGATCAAATATGTCGAGCAGCTCAAGCAAGTGGGCGAGGGCAATTACGATGCCGTCGCGGCAGGCTGGTATGTGCTGCTGTCGATGCCGCGCGAGCTGGTGCTGTTCTTCCCGATTGGCGCCCTGCTCGGTGGCGTCATCGGCCTGGGCCAGCTGGCCTCCAGCTCCGAGCTGGTGGTGCTGCAATCGGTGGGGCGCTCGCGTTTCAATATTGTCGTCGCGGTGCTGAAAACGGCGTTACCCGTGATGGTGCTGGTGATGCTGATGGGCGAATACCTGGCGCCGATCACCGAACGGCAGGCCGATGATATGAAGACCATGGCCCGTTCCGGTGGTCAGATGACGGTCTCCTCGCAAGGGGTTTGGATCCGTGAGCAGCGGGATTTTATCCACATCGGCAGTGTGCTGCGCGATGGCACGCTGCGCGATATCACCCGCTACCGTTTCGGTGAGCGTCCCGAGCTGCAGGAGACGGCCAAGGCGGCCAGTGCCATCTACCGTCAGGGGCAGTGGGTGATGCAGGATGTGCAGCGCACCTTTTTCAATGAGCATGAAAAAGTGCGCAGTGAGCGTCATGGCGAGGAGTTCTGGTCGCTGGCGCTAACGCCGGACAAGCTGGATGTGGTGTCGGTGGCACCGGATGAACTTTCGGCCAGCGGTCTGTATGACTACATCCGTTACCTGCATGACAACGGTCAGAAGGCCGAACGCTATGAACTGGAGTTGTGGCGCAAGCTGGTGGCGCCGGTGTCGGTCATCGCCATGATGCTGCTGGCCGCCAGTACTGTGTTCGGCCCGTTGCGCTCGGTGCCGATGGGGGCACGGATCGTCGCCGGGGTGATCCTCGGCTTCGGTTTCTATGTCGCCAACCAGGTGTTCGGGCCGATGAGCCTGGTGTATGCCGTGCCGCCGCTGCTTGGTGCCCTGTTGCCGAGTTTACTGTTCATGGGCTTTGCCATCTGGCAACTCGGGCGGCGGCGATGAGCGATGCGCCGCGTCTGGAGCCGGCCAGTGCAGCCAGCCTGGAGCGGCTGGTTGCCTGGGTGCCGGATGCCGAGGCGGCCGTGCGCTGGGGCGGGCCGGCGATGCCGTTTCCGCTGTCTGGTCACGCACTGGCGGCGCATCTGGATTTTGTCGCACCGCAGCTTGCGGTGCCCGGGGCCTTGGCGCGCCCTGGTAACAGTTGGTGGCTGATGCAGGATGACCAGGCGCTGGGCTTTGGCCAGCTGTTCTTCCCGGAGCCCGGGCGCGTCCATCTGGCGCGTCTGATCATCACGCCGCAACGGCGGGGCGAACGGTGGGGAGAGCAGTTGATTGCGCGGCTGCTGCAGGAAGCCACACGGCAGCACTCATTGCAGCGCGCGACGCTGCGGGTCTACCGCGATAATCTGCCGGCGTGGCGGCTCTATCAACGCTTGGGATTTGCCGAACCGCAGTGCGATGGTGAGGTGATTGCGCTGTTGACCTGCCCGCTGGCGTAATCCGGCGGCCATGTGCAGCAATGTAATACGGCGTCACCGTACTCGCACCGCATAGAAAAGGGCGTCGTAATGACGCCCTTTTTTGTCGGCTAATGCGTGCGTTAGCGGCGACGGCGCAGCGGTGCCAGCTCGATCACGGCGCTGTCGGCCCAGATATCCTGAAAGGCGCGGCGACGTTGATCCAGCACCACCAGCAGGTTGCCCAGCCCGAAGGCGCTGGTCAGCATGCGGGTCACGGCGCCGGAGACGGTCAGCAGCTTGCCATCTTCACGTTGCACCTTCAGCTTCAACAGCAGCAGGCCGGGTGACTGACCATGCCGGCACCAGTTCCACAGGAAATAGCCCATCACTTCGGCCACCAGCAGCAACGTGAACCAGGGTTGTTCGGCCAGCCATCGCTGGCCATCGCTGCCAGCGGGCAGCCAGAGATGGGCCAAGCCCAGCCCCAGCAGCAGTGTCAGGCTGAGCAGGGCCCCGACCAGCAGGGCATCGATAGCCCAGGCGCCGAGACGGCGAAATAAGCCGGCCTGGATGGGGGCCGGTTGTGGAGCGGTTGCGGCCTTGGCCGACTTGGGTTTTCTTGGGTGACGAGCCATGATTTTCCTGTCAAACAGCGGAACAGGGCGTCAGTGTATCGCAAAACGCCACCCGGGCTGGAGTGACGAGATCGACGATTTCTTCATCAACCGATTGAGCAAGCTGAAAAAATCATTTGCGTGGCGATGACAGCTTTGTATAATCGCCCCGCTTGCAGATGGTGGCCTCACGGCAACCGCAGGCTGTGCCCAGGTGGCGAAATCGGTAGACGCAGCGGATTCAAAATCCGCCGGGTAAAACCGTGTCGGTTCGAGTCCGACCCTGGGCACCAATTAAAAAACCTGTCTGGTCAACAGGTTAGCGTGGCGAAAGCGGCGCTGTAACAGTTCAAAGCTGCGGTTAAAACACTCCATTAAGCGAAATAACGCGAAAGAGGTTTTAACCATCATGGCAAAAGTAAGAACAGTAGACGGTAAACGCGGTAAGACCTACCGCGTTCAGTTTATGCGCAACGGTCAAAAGATCGACCGGACATTCCCCCGCAAGAAAGATGCAGAGCTTTTCCTAGCCCGTATTACATCATCCGAAGACCTAGCAGACGCTTTGACTAGCGTTGCGCTCAATTCATCCTCATTTTCTGAAGTTGCAAGGCAATATCTCGACCAGTACACGGGCCGGGATCGGTCTGCTATTCAGCGGATCGGCTGGTGGTCTGAGCGCCTTGGTGATAAGCCAGTGGGCAAGATCACCCGGCAGCACGTCAAAAACGGCCTTGATTCATTGCTTAAGGATGAGAAGGCACAGGCCACAGTAAACCGCTATCAGGCCGCACTGTCTGCCGTGTTTGCGTGGTTCAACGATGAGAACGACACCAAGCACAACCCCGCCCGGGAAGTCCGCCAGCAAACCGAGGACAACGCTAGAACCCGGTTCCTATCTGAAGACGAGATCGCCGCCCTTTTGGATGCCGCCAGCCGCAGCAAATGGGATCGCCTCCATCTACTCATTCACATGGCGCTGACTACTGGAGCCCGGCGAAGCGAGCTAATCAACTTGCGCTGGTGCGACATCGACTTTCAACACAAGACCGCACTATTGGAGCGAACCAAGAACGGATCGCAGCGTAGCCTTGCGCTAACCACAGCGGTGATCGCTGAGTTGATGCCATTCCGGGAGATTGGCGAGGGCTATCTATTCCCACACTCCAGCCGCTTAAATGCCCCTTTCCGCGAGTTCGATCACCTTTGGCGAGCCTGTCTAATCGATGCCGGGATAACTAATTTCAGGTTTCACGACCTGCGGCACAGTAGCGCCTCCATCATGGCGAAGACAGGGGCTAGCCTGCTAGAGCTTGCCGACCACCTGGGCCATAAAAGTATGGCAATGGTGCAACGCTACTCACACCTAAGCACAGCGCACAAGGTACAGAAGGCGGAAAGCACATTCGGGGATCTGACGAGGAGGGCAGCAAGATGACCACTGATTACAGCAAGCGCGGCACAAATATGACGCCAATAGAAAGGGCCGTTGCCGATAAGGCAGATCGCGTACTGGCGTTGCTTGGCGAGGGCCTACTTATGCCTTCAGAGGCAGACTGGCAGCTATGGGCGATCAGGGATGTATTAACCAGCGTAGACCCTGGAAGTCATGTGGTTAAATGGCTGTACGAGCTCCAGCGATCTCTCTATGAGACCAAGGGCGCAAAGTGACCCAATGAAAAGCCCCCGCGACTGGTGGAACAGTCCGAGGGCATGGAACACGACTGATAAAAGGGATCAGCCATGAACACCCGCAGTGTATCCGCACCAAAGCCACACCATCAAGCAGCGCAAGCCGCTTTAATCGCATATCGAGCAGGATTCCACCAAGAGGCAGCCATTCTGTGGCGTGCCGCTATTTCTGCGTGCCTGGAGGCCAGAAAGTGAACGTAACAATCAGACACAACTTTGCCGGAGCCTTGAGCTTTTTCGGCGTGCTTGCATACCCGAGACCAGATGATGCAGACAGGGCTGAGGGGTTCAAGGAGGCGCTGTTTTGGAGGCAGGTTTACCGGATTGACGGACACAAACCCCGAGAGTTCAGCGGGATTTTAGGCCCGACGGGAAAGCCGCTGTCTCGACTCAAGCCGCGAGAATACGAACACGCCATAGACCGAGGGTTAAAGAATATTTATGAGGGGCACAAGCTAATGCGGCACCTTCATGATGACCCGAGAGCTGGTGTTTCATCCGAGAAGCTAAAGGGGCATCTGAGAGGAAATCTTGAGATTGAATCTGGGAATTTTCATCGACAAATGAGGCCGTTTCTTCCTGCTATGGCCTTGCACTATGGTCTTGCCTCTGCACACGCATTTCGTCATGCGCCCAACGCGTCCGACTTGCTTAATGAAGCCGAACACCTGGAGGAAACCAAGGTGAACAGACTAGGGATCGTGATTGCCAACGAAAAGGCGGCATGGTGGGAAGAGAGAACAGGAGTTGAACAAGTCACAGTGACGTTCGTTTTAGAGGGAAAAACGATAAATCCACCAAAATTTTGATCTGTTCTAATTTCCTCGACCGCAATTGACCGCAGCTAAACACCAAAGAGAGGAAAGAACATGGAACAGAACGACCTGATCCGCATGAGCCAGCAGCTTGATAACTGGATGCCTTACACCGAGTTGCCGGAGCATTACCCGCACTTTAACAAGAGCACGCTGAAAAGCCTGTTTTGGAAGCGAGACGAGCGCCCAGGCTTGAGCCGTTGTGCTCGCATGGTAGGCAAGCGCTTGTTTGTTAACGTGCCGATGTTTGGGCTTTGGCTTGGTGGGCAACTGCCGGAGCAGCAGGGGGAAAAGTGAGCCGGCGGATATGCAACCAGCCGGGAATCCAGCAACGGCTCGGCTTTGATCAGCAGGCGGTTAAAACCGCCCTTAAACAGCTAAAAAAAACGCCCCTGAACGCTAATTCAGAGGCATTAGATCAAAGGGCTTGCTCGACTGTTTGGCGACTGAGAGCGAGCCCAACGACAAGGAAATATTAGCATGAATAAACAGCTAATGAATCAAAACCAGTTCGCGCTTGATGTGCTGACAGCCAACAAACAGCGATTTACCGGAAAAGAATTCCGCACGCTGAAACGTATGGCAGAGCATGGGCAGTTCGATTATCGCAAGACTTACGAGGCCGCAGACGAATCATTGCCATACCTTCCGAGCTTCAATCAGGATGTGACCGACAGGCTGGCAGGCATTGGGTTGGAGATTAGATCAATTCCTGCGAACGATGGAACGTGCCGCAAGCTGTATGCGCTTGTGCAACTCAATGCAGGCGAGGCGTTTACCGCAGCCGATCAACGCATAGCCGCAACAAAGAAAACCTTGTCCGGCTTTGGCTTTGGCGTCTACGAGGTGGCTGAATGATGAATGCCGCAGTGGAAACAAAGCCGATATTTGTCACGTTCCAAGACCTGGAAGACCATAGGACAATCGTCATTCACGCCGGGGCTGATGCGCAGAGATGCGGACAGGCTAGAGACATATGGCAGCGGACGCACAATCTAGCCATAGAAGACGCCAACCCTATTGGCCCGGAAACTGAGCCGATGCAGACCCTTTACGTTAGCCCTAGCCAGCTTGATGAGCCAGTGAGGCTCTACAAGATGGCAGACAGGGACAGCACCAAGAGGATCATCGTTCACATACTTGGCAAGCTAGCCATTGAGAAGCAGAAGCGCCTGATAGCCGAGCTAATGAGACAAGCGCCCAATGCGGAGATCTGCACCGGAAATCTAGGCCAAGAGGCTGATCCTTGGCATTTGGTTGATGTGGTGAAAGTGGAGCAGGCAGCCGAGCAGGAGGAGAACGAGGCTAGGAGGGTGACGCGGTTCCCTTTGGTTTCAGGTTATTCAGGGTTTGATAATCAAGCCTCATACCTAATTAAAGGCGTCCTTCCTGCTAATGGAACGACAGCTATCTATGGGCCGTCGGGATCGTTTAAGTCGTTCCTGGCTGTGAGCTGGGCGTGCCATATCGCAACGGGCCGCGAATGGGATGGGCATAGAGTGACACAAGGGGCTGTGCTCTATGTGGTCGGGGAGGGTGGTGTTGGTGTTCCGCGCAGATTGCGAGCATGGGCCGATCAATACATGGGAAGCGCAGACATCCCCAGCGTCTACCGGATAGACATGCCCGTTTTTATGGCTGTTCCTGAGCAGGTAGCAGAATTGAAAATCGCGGCGGAGCAGGTAAAGCGTGAGACGGGTTTACCTGTGCGGCTGATCGTTGTGGATACCGTGGCGCGTTGCTTTGGTGGAGGTGATGAGAACCGAGCCGCAGACATGGGCGCGTTTATTGCGGGATGCGATGAAGTGAAGGCGGCAACCGGGGCAACCATTTTGCTTGTTCACCATACAGGCAAGCAGGAGGACAACGGGGCCAGAGGATCATCTGCATTTCGTGCGGCGCTGGATGCCGAATACCTGGTTAAACGTGAGGCCAAGGACTCAAACAGCGTGATTTTACGAAATACCAAAATGAAGGACGACGAGCCGCCGCCTGAGCGTGCCTATGATTTGCGAAGCCGTGTTGTGACATTCGACAGCGAGGGTGATGAAGTGACAAGCCTTGTTGTCGTTGATGCAGGGAGAGAGCCAGAGGAGCCGGAGTTTGGAGGGTTAAGCCCAACAACCAAGGCGCTCTATCAGGCTGTCAAACAGGCAGCGGGGAGCAAAGATCGCGCAAGTAAGGGCGCAACCCGTGAGGCGTTCAAGGTTATGGTGGTCGGTGATAATAGGCCAAACATGAGCAACTTTAGCCGCTACCTGAAAACCCTGGAGGCAGAGGGTTTAGTTGACGTGTCGGGTGACGAGATCCTACTTATTCAACCGGACGGAGATTCTGACGAGTAACTGACGAGCGTTGACGAGTCGCCCTATTCGTCGTCAGGTGATGCGCCTATGTGACGAGATTGACGACGAGTAGAGTGAAAAACGCTAAACCCGCACGGCATAAGGCTTTGCGGGTTTTTTCTTGTCTGTAGTCTGATGCGGTCTCGTCAGTGTTATTTTGACGAGTATCTGACGAGCAATTGACGAGGCCATGGCTTTGCGTTGCTCGTCGTCAGCTTGGTTGCATAGGCGACGAGATTGACGACGAGGCCACCATCCAACGACCCAGCCAATGGCTGAGTCTCGGCCAGCGCGACACCCCAAACTATACAGATCCGTATGGTTTTGGAGACCGGAAAAAATATCCGGTCAATTTTTAACCCCCGCCGCACGGGAGCCAGCGCAGGAATTAAACTCCCCGGAAAACGGGGGAATTTGACCACCCCGGCACACGGGAGCAGTGAGCGGTGAAAATAATTCACCGTTTCGGAAGTGAAGCCGCCAGAACCTGGAGCCCTAACGGTCAGACAATGGCGGAGCGTCAGATCCAAAATGGTCAGAAAAACGCACCGATTCCCGTCATTTTTACCGCCGACACCAAGCAAGCCGCGCAGTTAATGGATTGCCGTCTGATTGCTAATCCGTTGACTGATAATAACAGGCAAAAAACAGGTTTAGCTGTATTTTTATACAGTATCAGGATGTTATAATGTAACAGTCATAACACATTGAGGATCTGACATGTCAAACCTGAAAGCCCTGGCCGTTAGCGCATACCGTGGCACCGTTACCGATAAAACCTTCTCCACTATCGATCGCATGTATTCGATTGGTAAGAAGCTGGATCAATCCCTATCTGCTATCAACGCCGACCGGACGCGCACCGATACCGAGCGCCTGCCGTTGCGGAACAAGGCAGCGAAAGCGGCCAAGGCTGAGTTTGATTCACTATTCAACCCGGCACTGGCTGAAGCGGTAACCAAGGCCGAGAGCCTGGAGCGTGACAAAAGTTGTGATCTGATTGTTGGGCCAGACAATGTAGTGATCGCCCAACTTGCCACCATGCTGATGAGCAAGAACCCAACCGAGATCCAGAAGCTGGCCGCCGCCGATATGCGATTCACCCGAGCGCTGAACATGTTCCCGGCTGAGGCTTTCGGCATTGATGCCACCATGCACAAAAACACCATCGATCGATCATGGCGAGCCCTGAACCCTGAAAAGGCTGAAGCAATGGACGCCGCGACCCGTGATGTTGATGTGCTGATGAGTTTCAAAGCCACCGTTTCCGACTCATTTATCAACACTGCAATAGAACAGACAGAACACGGGATGAAGGCCGCCGGGCGTGTTGAGGTCTAATCATGGCTAAATTCAAGGCCGGGCAATCCGGCAACCCGAGCGGCAGACCAAGGGGGGCAGTGTCCCCCGTAACCCGGTTAATCCGTGAATCGTCACTTGATGTCGTGGCTACCGTGATAGATGCCGCCAAAGGGGGAGACATGCAAGCCGCAGCGCTGATCCTGGCCCGTGGTGTCCCAACCCTAAAGGCAAGCCATGAGCCCGTCCAGATCCTGACAGGTGAGCAACTAAAGGCCATGACTCCAGCCCAGCGAGCCGAAGCAATCAACGCCGCCGCCCTGGCTGGCCGAGTTCCCGCAGATGTGGCCGCGTCACTTTTGGAAGGTTTGGCCAAGGGATGCGCCATTGCAGAACACACCGAGATGATTGAACGGATCGAAGCGCTGGAACGCGCACAAGGGGGCGGACGATGAGACGCCCACAGAACGCACGCGCACGGCTTGACGCGATAGCGCACAACCAACACCGGGCAAGGCTAACGGATGACCTGGAGGAGGCACTACAACGCCCTGACAGGCCAGAGGATGAGGCGGAATTTCAGCGAGTACTGAAGGAGCTAGACGAATGACCAGAGCCACATTGAAAAGCAGACTAGACCGCCTAGCCGCCAAGCATGGCAGCGCCGAGCGTCTAGATCTGGCGGTTCACGTTTACCAGCTAGTGACCCCCTCGGATCCGCGATGGATGACATGGGAAGAGGCAGCAGATCGGCAACCTAGCGATTCCCTAATGATTCGTGAAGTTAGTTTCTTTGTCAGCAACCTGGCCGAGTTCGAGCAGCTTCGAGAGGATTACCGCCAATGTTCTACGATCCAGCAGACATCTATTCAGCAGCATTGAGAGGTAAGGCCACCACAGCATGGCACCGATGGGGGCATAAGCGCCCCCGCCGCTGGCTGGCTATGTTTGGCGGCCTAGCTTGCCCGATGGATTCAGTTCTGAACGATTGCAAGGCCGAGGCGCAAGGGCTGATCCGCCCGGTAATAATAGAACGTGGAATGACAACGGATAGCCGATTCGATGCCGCTTAAACGCGGCAAAACGCCCCTGAATTTAGCGAAACGGGGCGAAATTTAGCGAAAACCAGCCGAGCACACAAATAACCACAAATGACAAAAACCCACTTGAATTAACAAGTTAAGACTGCCATTATTTCAGGGTAATCGTAGCTTTGGGATTCAAAATCCGCCGGGTAAAACCGTGTCGGTTCGAGTCCGACCCTGGGCACCACTCTCGAATTCTTGAACAAGGGCTGCAGCAATGCGGCCCTTGTTCTTTTCGGCGTTTAAAGCGTGACTCCTCTGCTTATCTGCTTATCTGCTTATCTGCTTATCTGCTTATCTGCTTATCTGCTT
>CAMFKP010000030.1 GCA_945957385.1 uncultured Aeromonadaceae bacterium | reverse complement strand
GAATATCTGAATATCTGAATATCTGAATATCTGAATATCTGAATATCTGAATATCGACTATATCAACCAGATGTGCGGCTATGGCAATAAAATATATTGAAGAGTGCTTTATTTGCAGTCAACTGAATCACATTCATATGCCATCACTGGCTGATGGACTGGGTTTAATATCACGCTGACCGACTACAGAAATATTAACGCCAGCAAGCGCGGCTGGCGTTATCACATTGCGTGCTGGCGCGATGGCGCTCATCGCGTGGGGCGCCACTACTTTTTATGGCCGCGCCCCGGGTTATTACCGCTGTGAATGCTGCGGTTGTAATGGTCGCGATATTTGCCATCCATGCGCTCACAGTCGTTTTTCAGCGACACACTGCCAATCTTGATATCGATACAATTTTTCTCCCACCAGCCATATTCCTGCTCGTCCCAGGCGGCGGGTTTTCTGTCGTCACGATTAACCTGCGCCGGCTTACCTGGCCGTTCATCGGCCTTCGCCGCTTTGCCTGGTGCCGCTTGCGCCACGCTGCTGAGACACAGCACCGCCAACAAAGAGATGATCACCGGTTTTAGCAACATACCCGCTCCCATTATTCCCAAATTATCATTGCGCTGAGTTTAGCAGATATAACCATGCTTACCTGAACCCATCACTAACACACTGTGCTTCGCCGTGTTGCTTTTATTATCCACTGCCGCCGCAGGTTATTCGCGGCGATTACCGGCGCGGCAGTAACCATGATTTTAAATGGCGTTATCTGTGCAATCGGGCGTGTATTGACCACTCAAGAAAATACCTGCCGTTTCGATTTGGCGCCGGTGTTTTTTTATTTTTCGCCGCCCAGTGCCTGATGCCGCCACGCGCCAGGCTCACCCCCAGGTTCAAGCCGCTGGCGCGCTATGGCCGGGTAGCCAGAGCCCGCATTAATCAGCCACTGCGCCAGCTCGGTGGGCCGTGGGGCGATTGTGGCTTTTACCACGATTGTGCGTTCTGTCGTCTCCCGCCCACAGCCTCGCCTGGTGCCCACTGTCCGCACCTCAATGTAATGCATTGATAAGGTTTGTTTTTTACCTGAAATGGCTGCAAATAACGCCCTGTTGCGGCTTGGCATCCCTCTTGCCAGCTTGCTGTGATAACCGCAGCAAGGAGTGCACGTTATGAAGCTGATCACCGTCTCGGGCCCACCGTCATCCGGCAAGACATCGGTTCTGACCCATGTCATCCGCGTGCTGCAAGCGGCCGGCCACGCGCTCGGCGTGGTCAAATTTGACTGTCTGAGCAGCGACGATGACAAGGCCTATCAGACGTTGCAGGTGCCGGTCCGCGTTGGCTTGTCGGGCAACGTCTGCCCGGACCACTACTTTGTCAGCAACATCGAGGATTGTCTGCGTTGGGGGCTGGACCAGGGGTTCCACCTGCTGCTCTCCGAGAGCGCCGGCCTGTGTAATCGCTGTGCGCCCCATATCCGCGACGTACTGGCGATCTGCGTGATCGACAACCTGATGGGCATCAACACCCCGAAAAAAATCGGCCCCATGCTCAAACTGGCAGACATTGTCGTCATCACCAAGGGCGACATTGTCTCGCAGGCCGAGCGCGAGGTGTTCGCGTTTCGGGTGCGACAGGTCAACCCCAGGGCGCGCATCCTGCACGTCAACGGCATCACCGGCCAGGGCGCCTATGAGCTGTCGACCCTGCTGGATGCAGCGCAGGAGACCACCACCCTCAATGGCGGCAGTCTGCGGTTTACGATGCCGGCGGCGCTGTGCTCCTACTGCCTGGGAGAAACTCGCATCGGTGCCGATTACCAGACCGGCAACATCAAGAAGATAAGGATCGAAGCATGACGCCACTGCCACCGCAGGAGGCCGAGTGGGATCTGCCCTTGGCCGACCTGTTGACCCGTTACCCGCCCCTGGCCGACCTGCTACCCGGCTACGGTCTGAGCGCCAGCGCGGCGACCACCTCGTTGCGCCAGGCGCTGGCCCAACTGCCGGAGAGCCATTTTGACGACATCGGCTTAAGCCGCGCGCAGCTGCAGCAAAACCTGACGCGCCTGCTGCACACCCTGAGCCAGCAGCAGGCCCACAGTGCGCGCCTGCGCCTCGACAGCCTGACGCTGCTCGGTGGCCAGAATAAATTTGGCGCCGCCGAGCCGATCTGCCTGACGTTGCCAACCGGCTCGGTCACCAGCATCGTCGGTCCGACCGGCTCCGGCAAGAGCCGCTTGCTGGCGGACATCGAGTGGATGGCCCAGGGCGATACCCCGACCCGCCGGCGCATCCTGATCAATGGTCAGACGCCGGATCCGGCACTGCGCTTTTCGCTGGAGCATAAACTGGTGGCCCAGTTATCCCAGAACATGAACTTTGTGATGGACACCAGCGTCGGCGATTTCATCGCGCTGCATGCCGAAAGCCGCGGCATCGCCCCTGAGCAGGTGGTCGACGATATTTTGCAGCACGCCAACCTGCTGGCGGGCGAACCGTTCACCCCCCAGACCGCGCTGACCGCGCTATCCGGCGGTCAATCCCGCGCCTTGATGATTGCCGATACCGCGTTTTTAAGTGCGTCGCCCGTGGTGCTGATCGACGAGGTGGAGAATGCCGGCATCGATCGCCAGCGTGCGTTGCAGCTGCTGGTCCGCCAGGAGAAAATCGTGCTGATCGCCACCCATGATCCCCTGCTGGCGCTGATGGCAGACCAGCGGCTGGTGATTCGCCATGGCGGCATCCAGCATATCTTGGTCACCTCGGCCGCCGAGCGCGCCAATCTGGCCCGCCTCGCGGCGATGGATGCCCAGATCCAGGCGCTGCGCCAGCGCCTGCGCCATGGCGAGCGCATCGATACGCTGGCAGCCTGTGAGCCCGAAACCCGCTAGCGCAGGTTCACTGGGGCTGGGGGGCCGACGGGGCCAGCACGTTATGAGCCCGCTGCGGCATGCACCATGGTCTGCCACGATGTGGTCGCATGGCCAATCAGCTGACTCAGGGTGTGGCTGTCATCGAACAAACCGCCACGGCTGGCACCGACATCGGAGTCGGCCAGCAGCTGGGCAAACTCCGGCGGCAAACCGGCCTGTTCCAGCACAGCCGCAAACTCGACCTGAGGCAGATCCTGATACACCACGGGTTTGCCCGCAGCCTCGGCGATAGCGGCACTCAATTGCGCCAGCGTATAGGCCTCATCACCGGCCAGCTCATAGACAGTCCCGGAGGGTTGATCCTGGGTCAACGCCACGGCGGCCGCTTCGGCATAGTCAGCCCGGGCAGCCGAGGCGATAAGCCCGTCACCGGCACTGCCGAGAAAGGCATGATGACTCAGTGCCGCCGGAATCGAGGCCAGGTAGTTTTCGGTGTACCAGCCATTACGCAGCAGGACATGGTTGAGCCCTGATTCACGGATGAGCCGTTCGGTCTGACGATGTTCCTCTGCCAACCCTAGCGGGGAGACATCGGCATGCAGCAGACTGGTATAGAACAGCCAGGGCACGCCGACCGCCTTGGCCGCCTCAATCACCGCCGCGTGTTGCGGCAGGCGCTGGCCAATCTCATTACCGGAGATCAGCAACACCTTGCTGGCGCCGCTAAACGCGCGGCGCAATGACGCCGGATCGCTATAGTCGGCATGCCGCACCACCACACCGCGCGCGGCCAGATCGGCCACCTTGTGCGGACTGCGTACTGCGGCGACAAGCTGGCCGGCCGGCACACGCTGCAGCAGGAATTCCATTACCAGACGACCCAATTGGCCGGACGCACCTGTAACAACAATCATCCCAATCTCCTTGGTAATTTCTGTAGACGGAATTACCATATCGCCCTAACAAACTTTTTGTAAGTACGCACCAAAAGGTAAGTATGAAATGAGCGAGACAACGGATCGGCCTGTTGAGGGTGAGCATCGCCTGGGAGACCTACTGGCCCGGGGCTATGTGTTTTCAGAAAAATGTCCATCGCGCGAGGTGCTCAAACATGTGACCAGCCGTTGGGGCGTGCTGGTGTTGGTGGCGCTGCTGGCCGGCACCCACCGTTTTAGTGACTTGCGACGCAAGATCGGTGGCGTCAGTGAAAAAATGCTGGCGCAGACGCTGCAGTGGCTGGAGCAGGATGGCCTGGTGCGCCGTACCGCCTATCCGGTGGTGCCGCCCCATGTCGAGTACGATCTGACTGCGATGGGCCTGGAGGTGGCACGCCACGTCGAGCAGCTGGTGGATTGGATTGAGGACAATCTGGGCGCCATCCTTGCTGCCAGGCCACAGACGGAGTGATGGCCGGCCGTTGTCATCGGTTTGTCATGCGCCAGAGTGATCATCGCCGATTCGATTGACAGAGGAGTGCCATGGCCCAGATTGACATGACAGGCGCAGCCCCTGATCGCCATCCGCTGGTGATCTTTTTGATTTTTTTACGCCTGGGGCTGACCAGCTTCGGCGGGCCCATTGCCCACCTTGGTTATTTTCGGGCCGAGTTTGTCACCCGCCGCCGTTGGCTGGACGAGGCCGGTTATGCCGATCTGGTCGCGTTGTGCCAGTTTCTGCCCGGGCCCGCCAGCAGCCAGGTCGGCATGGCGTTAGGGTTAGGCCGCGCGGGCTATGCCGGGGCGCTGGCGGCCTGGCTCGGCTTCACGCTGCCATCGGCGCTGGCGCTGCTGGTGCTGGCGCTCGGATTGCGCCAACAGCCGGAACTGGCGCTGCAGCCGCTGTTTCATGGCCTCAAGGTCGTGGCGGTGGCAGTCATCGCACAAGCCGTCTGGGGCATGGCGCGCCAGCTCTGTCCAGACCGCACACGCGTTACCCTGATGGCGCTGTGTGCCAGTGCCGTCCTGCTCTATCCGACAGCCAGTTTGCAGCTGCTGGTGCTACTGCTGGCCGGCATCGCCGGACTCTGGCTTTGCCCGGCCCTCCCGACTCAGCTCACCACAGAGCGCCCCTGTCCAATCAGTCGTCGTGGCGCGCTGGGCTGGTTATTGCTGTTTGCGATCCTGCTGCTGGCATTGCCCTGGTTGGCACAGCAATTTCCCGAGTCGTTATTTCCCCCGCTGGCGCTGTTCTATCGCACCGGCGCCCTGGTATTTGGTGGCGGGCATGTAGTGTTACCCCTCTTGCAAAGCGAGCTGGTCAGCACTGGTCGTCTGGATGGGGATCTGTTTCTGGCCGGCTATGGCGCGGCCCAGGCCGTGCCCGGCCCGCTGTTTACCTTTGCCGCGTTCGCCGGCGCCGCGCTGAACGAACCGCTCGGCGGCTTCACGAGCGGAGTCGCGTGTCTGCTGGCCCTGTTCGCGCCGGCGTTTTTGCTGCTGGCCGCCAGCCTGCCGTTCTGGCATGCCTTGCGCCAGCAACCTCGCTTGTGTGCCGCGCTGGCCGGCGTCAATGCCGGTGTCGTCGGCCTGCTGCTGGCGGCGCTGTATGATCCGGTCTGGACCAGCAGCATCCACTCCGCCGGCGATCTGGTGCTGGCGCTGCTGGCCTTTATCGCGTTGCAGTTCTGGCGCCTGCCGCCCTGGTTAGTGGTGCTCGGCTGTGGCGTGGCGGCCTTGCTGCTAGCGCGATAAACCAGAGCAGCCAATGCAACGTCACTGCGGCTTGAACCAGCCCGTTATGGTCTCACGGCTGGGCAAGCCTCCGGCATGGACCAGCTGTTCGTCGATGACCACACCCGGTGTAGACATGACGCCATAGGCAACGATTTGCGGCAGATCCGTCACCTTATGCAACGAAATCGCAACCCCCTGCTCTGCCGCCACCTCCTCGATGAGGCGGGCCAGGGTTTGACAGCGGCTGCAGCCAGGACCCAGTACTTTGACCTGTTTCATAAGATTGCTCCTCGTGATTGAACATCAGACACTTACAACAGCAGATTGAACACAAAACCGACCATCAGTATCCCCACCGTCACCACAGCCACAAATGTGGCGATCAACGGTGGGCGCAGTACCTTGCGCAGAATCACCAGCTCAGGTAACGACAGGGCGATCACCGCCATCATGAAGGCCAGCACAGTACCAAGGGCGGCCCCTTTGGCCAGCAGTGCCTGAACCACCGGCAAGATACCGGCCGCATTGCTGTACATCGGCACGCCCATCAGCACGGCCAACGGCACCGCCCACCACGCTTGCTTACCCATGAAGGCCGCCATGAAATCGGTCGGGACATAGCCGTGGATCAGGGCGCCAAGCGCAATCCCCAGCAACACATAAGGCCAAACCCGGCCAACAATCGCTTTGACCGCCTGGCCGCCTGCGCTCAGGCGGTCGCTAAGCGGCATGCCACTGGCAACCTGAGCGGCATCAACGTGAGGTAACTGGCTGACCCAGGGCTCCAGGTAGCGCTGCATGTGCAAACGGCCGATCACCCAGCCCGAGAGGATGGCGACCATCAATCCCAGCGACAGGTAGAGCAATGCCGTCTGCCAGCCAAACAGCGCCAGCAGCATCGCCAGCGCCACCTCGTTGACCATGGGCGCCGCGATCAGAAATGAAAAGGTGACGCCCAACGGGACACCGGCTTGCACGAAGCCGATAAACAGCGGCACCGCCGAACAGGAACAGAACGGGGTCACTATCCCGAGTAACGCCGCCAGTACATTGGCCCCTCCCTCACCGCGTCGCACCAGCAGTGCCCGGGTACGTTCTGCTGTGAAGAAGGTATTGACCATCCCCATGACAAACACCACCGCGCAAAGCAGCAACAGCACCTTGGGCACGTCATACAAGAAAAACGCCAGCGCCAAGTACAGCGGCCCGCCGGCGGCAAGCGGCAGAAAATTGACCAGCGCGGTCGAAAGTGGGGCTATTGCCAGATAGAGCACCAGCCAGATGGCAGCCAGCAACATTAGAAACGCTACGGAAACGAGCGAATTGAGCCGCGGGTTTGCAAACGGTAAGCGCATGGTATCTCCTGATCTTTGCATTCATCAGGAAGACGTTAGCGGTGGGGAAAAGATGCCGCTCGGCGACAAAAAATCAGCGCGTTCTCGGGGTATGGCAACACACGCGCCCGGCACTGTCAAAGCGAACGCCGCACGAGGTGATCAGCTGGCGCCGCAGCCGTACCCGCGCCCGCTGCAACCGTGATTTTGTCGCTGGCAGGCTCAAGCCATGGGCCGCGGCATATGCGGCCTGGCTCAGCCCCTCGAGATCGCAGCAACGCAATATCTGCTGATCCTCGGCACTGAGCTCGGCCAGCACCCGAGGTAAACAGGCACTGAGCAAATCGACGGCGTCGATGTCCGGCTCACTGACGGCAATCTCCTCCGTCAGCGGCTGCGTGTGCTGTGGCCGACGCCACATATCCACCACATGATGACGGGCTACCTCGAACCACCAGGCACGAGGCTGCTCCACCTCGCAAAAACGGCTGCCGAGCCGCAATCCCTTGAGAAATATCTCCTGCAACGCATCCTCGGCCTGCTCCGGCGAACCTAGCCGCAGGCACAGCCAGCCGTAGAGCTCGCGCTGGTGCGCCTGCCAGCTACGTAACAGACAGGGTGGGCAGCCGTCAGCACTCATCAGCGGCAACCGGCCTGATACCAATTGCGACTGAGGTTGACGATACGTACTACCAGCAGCATCACAGGGACTTCAATCAACACGCCAACCACGGTTGCCAAGGCAGCGCCGGAGTGAAAACCAAACAGACTGATGGCCGCCGCCACCGCCAGTTCGAAAAAGTTGGACGCGCCAATCAGCGCCGATGGGCACGCGACGCTGTGTTTCTCGCCGACCACACGGTTTAACCAGTAAGCCAGTGCGGCGTTAAACAGCACCTGGATCAGGATCGGCACCGCCAACAGCGCGATCACCAGTGGTTGCGCCAAAATGGCTTCCCCCTGGAACGCAAACAGCAATACCAGCGTCAGTAACAGCGCCGCCATCGACCAGGGTTGGATCCGCGCCAGCGCCTGGTCAAAGCAGCCCTGTCCACGGGCCAACCAGCGCCGCCGCAACCATTGTGCCAGCAGAACCGGGATCACGATGTAGAGCAGCACCGAGGTCAGTAGCGTATCCCAGGGCACAGCGATGCTGGAGACCCCCAGCAGCAGTGCCACCAACGGCGCAAACGCAAACACCATGATCACATCGTTCAGAGCCACTTGGGACAAAGTAAAGTAGGGGTCACCCGACGTCAGACGACTCCAGACAAACACCATGGCGGTACACGGCGCGGCAGCCAGCAGGATCAAGCCGGCGATGTAGCTGTCGATCTGATCGGCCGGCAGCCAGTTGGCAAAGAGTTGGCGGATAAACAGCCAGCCGAGAAACGCCATCGAGAACGGCTTGACCAACCAGTTGATAAACAGCGTTACTCCTATGCCACGCAGGTGCTGGCGCACTTGATGCAACGCCGTAAAATCGATCTTCACCAACATCGGGATGATCATCACCCAGATCAACAGGCCTACCGGCAAGTTGACCCGAGCCACTTCCAGGCTACCAATCGCCTTGAACAGCGCAGGCGCTAGCTGGCCCAGCGCTATCCCCGCCACAATACAGAGCCCTACCCAGACGGTGAGGTAGCGTTCAAAAAAGCTGATAGCAGAGACCGCCTGCTGCGCCTCATCCTTGTGCTGCATATCGTGTTTCTCCCTGGATTACGGTAGTTAAACGCCTGGTCGGGCTGGATACAGGCGCTCGAGACTCTCGCGCTGTAAGGGTTTGACATTCAATTGCGGCCGGATTGCCTTGGCCTGTGCGATCGCCGAATCGACATCGCGGGCCAGCCCCAGCGCCAGCAGGACACCCGCCGCCACGGTTCCGGTACGACCGCGCCCGGCGCCGCAGTGAAATGCCACTTTGCGGCCCTGCTGATACGCTTCTGTCACGGCGGCAATGGCGGACGCGAACAGGGCCGGTTCTGGCGCTTCGGCGTGATCGGCCAGCGGAATCTGCACCCATCGCACACCTTCGGCCGTAGCGGCACAAGCCGTGGCTTCCTCACGCAGGTCGACGACGACCTCAACACCGTCCTCATCCACCATTTGCTGGATATCGGCAGCACCGCCGAAGTAGATACGACCCGGGATCAGTTCATGATACGGCTTGTTCATTTTCTCTCTCTTGTCAGTCACATCGGCGCCAAGCGCCCTGTATTCACCAGCGAAATTACATCCAGCGACCTGTGTCGTCTCAGCACAACACCCGGCGGCAGTGCACCCCGACAGCGGTGGCAATAGCGCCGGAGCACAGCCAGCATCGGCGCGCAGGCTGGCACACTGCTCCGGATGGCCCTCGCAGCACTGCTCGGTCAGGTAGGCGATAAGCTCCAGCATCAGCGGCAGATTGGCACGGTAACGCTGAAAGCGTCCCTCCTGCTCCGCTGTCACCAGCCCGGCATGGGTCAATGCCTTGAGGTGAAATGACAGGTTGTTGGGCGCAATGGCCAGTTCACTAGCCAGCTGGCCAGCCACCATGCCGTCCAACCCGGCCTTAACCAGCAGGCGATAGGCGTCCAGCCGCACACCGGAGGCCAGGGATTCAAATACTTTGGTCGCGATATCTTGATTCATACTTCGATATTACAAGAGTTATTGAAATATTAAAATGACCGAGCGAACCCGCCGCTCCCGTTAGATAAAAAACGCCGGCACAAGGCCGGCGTTGTTCGCGTAACGCGTGTCTCAAAGATCGAAACGATCGGCCTGCATCACCTTGACCCAGGCGGCGACAAAATCACGCACGAATTTCTCGCGATTATCATCCTGGGCATACACCTCGGCGTATGCGCGCAGTATTGAATTGGAGCCGAACACCAGATCGACTCGGGTCGCGCTCCACTTCACCGCACCGCTGGCACGGTCGCAGAGGTGATACAGGTTGTCGCCGGCGGGTTGCCAGCGAGACGCCATGTCGGTCAAATTGACGAAGAAGTCATTGCTCAGTACCCCGACGCGGTCGGTAAACACACCGTGCAAGGTGCCGCCATGGTTCGTGCCCAGCACTCGCATACCGCCCACCAGCACCGTCATCTCCTTGGCCGTCAACCCCAGCAGTTGCGTGCGATCCAGCAGCATCTCTTCCGGCGTCACCGCATAACGCTGCTTTTGCCAATTGCGATAGCCATCGTGCAACGGCTCGAGCACGGCAAATGACTCGACATCGGTCATCGCCTGAACGGCATCACCACGTCCGGCAATAAAGGGCACCGTCAACGCCACACCGGCATCGCGCGCCGCCTGTTCAACCGCGGCACTACCAGCCAGCACGATCAGATCAGCCAGGCTGACGGGTTTGCCAAACTCGGCCTGAATCGTCTCCAGCACCGCCAGCACCTTATTCAGGCGCTCAGGTTCATTTCCAGGCCAATCCCGTTGTGGCGCCAGGCGAATGCGGGCGCCATTGGCGCCACCACGGTAATCCGAGCATCGGAATGTGCGCGCGCTGTCCCAGGCAGTGCTGACCAGCTCCCCGACCGACAAGCCCGATTGCAAAATCCGCTGCTTGAGCTGACTCACCTCTGACTCGGTCGGCAGATAGTTGGCTACCGGGATCGGATCTTGCCAGATCAGCTCTTCAGCCGGTACATCCGCCCCCAGATAGCGGCTTTTCGGTCCCATGTCCCTGTGAGTCAGCTTGAACCAGGCGCGAGCAAATGCATCGGCGAACGCAGCCGGATCCTGATGGAAACGGCGGGCAATCGGCGCATAGATAGGATCGAAGCGCAGCGACAGATCGGCAGTGGTCATCATCGGCGGATATTTCTTGGCCGGATCATGGGCATCGGGGATCAGGTGCTCAGGCTTGACATTGATCGGCGTCCACTGCTTGGCACCAGAGGGGCTCTTGGTCAGCTCCCACTCATAGCCGAACAGCATATCGAAGTAACCGTTATCCCACTGGGTGGGATTTGGCTTCCAGGCGCCCTCGATACCGCTGCTGGTGGTATCGCCCCCGACACCACTGCCCAGCCGGTTGTGCCAGCCCAGGCCCTGCTGTTCGAGATCCGCCGCTTCCGGCTCCGCCCCCACCAACGCCGGATCACCGGCACCATGCGCCTTACCGAAGGTGTGGCCGCCGGCCACCAGCGCTACGGTTTCCTCATCATTCATCGCCATGCGCGCAAAGGTCTCGCGCACATCACGTCCGGAAGCCACCGGATCCGGGTTGCCATCCGGCCCTTCCGGATTGACATAGATGAGCCCCATCTGCACCGCCGCCAACGGGTTCTCCAACTGGCGTTCACCGCTGTAACGGCTGTCTGGCTTATCGCTGGTGGCCAGCCATTCCCGCTCCGAACCCCAGTAGATATCCTTCTCCGGATGCCAGATGTCTTTACGCCCGCCGGCAAAGCCGAAGGTCTTGAAGCCCATCGACTCCAGCGCCACATTGCCGGCCAGAATCATCAGATCCGCCCAGCTAATCTTGTTGCCGTAGTGTTTCTTGATTGGCCACAGCAGGCGACGCGCCTTGTCGAGGTTGACGTTATCCGGCCAGCTGTTGAGCGGCGCAAAACGCTGATTTCCGGTGCCACCGCCACCGCGGCCATCGGCCGTGCGGTAAGTCCCGGCGCTGTGCCAGGCCATGCGCACCATCAGGCCGCCATAGTGGCCCCAGTCCGCCGGCCACCACGACTGACTGTCGGTCATCAGTTGGCGCAGATCTCGTTTCACCGCCGCCAAATCCAGCGTTCTGAACGCCGCGGCATAATCAAAATCGGGATCCATCGGATCGGTCTTGCTGTCGTGCTGGTGCAGAATGTCCAGATTCAGGCTCTTTGGCCACCAATCGGTGACGCTGCGGCTCTGGCTACTCTGGGCGCCGTGCATGAACGGGCACTTGCCCCCGCTGGTTGCTGGTTTATCACTCATCGCTGACCCCTTATCTCATCCGTGCGCTTCATCTCGCTACCCTGCCCCTGACTGTTTACAGCATTGTGAACCGGGGGCCTCTGGTGACTTGATTGTTGTGCCTGATGGCCGTTTTTGCCATCAGATTGGCCAGATAGGGGCAATCGATCATTTCAATCGCAGGAGCAGAGCGTCATCGAAAATATGCCCATTGTTCTCCAACGGGCACACCGATAACGACGTGATGGTTCAGCGCTTGCACAACAGGACGGACGAGGCTTTGAAGAACGCCACCGCGATGGCCCCCTCTTTCAGCTCGAGACGCTCGACACTGTCGCGGGTCACGACGGCACACACCGTCTTGCCCCCGGCCAGTTGCAGGCTGATTTCGGAGTTGACCGGGCCATCGTGGATACGGGCAATTTGCCCGCGCATCTTGTTGCGCGCCGTGGTCTTGATGCCCTGATCGGTCATCAGTAATACCGACGAGGATTTGACGATGGCAAACAGCTCCATTCCCAGCTGCAACTGCATCGACTCGGCCGACTCGCGGGTGATCACCGAGACGATCTCGTTGTCATCGTCGAGCTGCAACCGCACCTCGAAATCCACCTCACCACTGCGCATCGCGACAATCTTGCCGGCAAACTGATTACGCGCACTGGTCTGCATCGACATGCGCCTGAGCAGTTGCTGGAACGCCTTGAAATTAGCGCTTTGCGCCTGATCCATCTGCGCCGCCAGCCGATCCATCGCCTGCTGGTACTCGGCCTCAACGGCACGATACAGCGCAATCACCCGCTGACCATAGTCCGTCAGCTGGGTTCCCCCGCCATTGCGCCCGCCGGCCGCACCGATCACCAGGGGTTGTTCGGCGAGGTTGTTCATCGCATCGATGGCATCCCAGGCCGTCTTGTAAGAGATCGGAATCGTCTTGGCGGCCCGGGAGATGGAGCCATGTTTATCAATTGCCTCCAGCAGGCTGATACGGGTATCGCCTAAAAATGTTCCGAATTCAGTATCCACCTCGAGGCGGGTTTTCAACTTGTGATTCGACAGCGTCATCTTGTCTCCATGATCCGACATGCCCTGTCAGATGAACGGGGGTAAGCCACTCCCTGCGGCCCCGGTACTTAATCCAGATAGCCGTATTGATGCATGATCGTCTTGGCCGCCGGCGACTTGAGGTAGGCGAGCAGCGCCTTGGCGGCCGGAGCCTCGGCGCCGGCATTGAGCAGTACGGCATCCTGATACAGCGGCGCGTAATCCTCGAGGGGAACCTGCCACAGCGAGCCCTTGCCCGGCTTGCCATCCTTGTAGACCTGCGACAGCGCCACAAAGCCCAGTTCGGCATTGCCGCTGTCGACAAACTGCTTGGTCTGGGAGATGTTGTCGCCCTGCACCAGTTGGTCGGCCAGTTTGGCACTCAGGCCGAGTTTGGCCAGCACCTCGGCCGCCACCTGACCATAAGGCGCCGTCTTCGGGTTGGCGATGGCCAGATGCTTGAACTGTCCCTGGCGCAACACCTCACCTGCGGCATCCACCCGCTTGGCATCGGCAGACCAGAGCACCAGCTGGCCACGGGCATAGGTAAATGCACTGCCGCTGACCGCCAACTTCTCGGCGAGCAGTTTTGCCGGCGTCTTCTGATCGGCACTGACTAAAATGGCAAACGGCGCGCCGTGCTTGATCTGGGTGAACAGCTGCCCGGTGGCGCCGGAGGAGATCAGCACCTGGTGTCCGGTCTCGGTGCAGAACTGCTGAGCGATCTGCTGCAACGGGGCGAGAAAATTCGCCGCCACCGCCACCTTGATCTCATCGGCACACGCACTGCTTGAGGCCAGCACCACCAGCCATCCTAACCACGCACTCCGGCTCCCTGTTTTCAACATCCCATTGCGCTCCTCGACGTAATATGACCGCGCTTGTAGCGGACAAAGTAGACACGGTTGCGGTGACAAGGGGTCAGGCACCGTTATCTACGCTTGTACATATCCTTACAAAAGAGATGCCAATGTGCAGAAACAGGATTAAGAAGGTGAAGTCTGGGTAATAAAACCAACACTCATCGCTTACGGCCGCATATCAGGTCAAAAAAGCCGGCTTGGAGAGGGAAAAATAGGCTTACGCTGTAATACTTAGCCCGCTCGGTTGGGCAGCCCCCAGCCATCACCCCGGCCAGTAGCACAGTCGGTGCACCACGGCACGCCACTTTGCACCGTTATGGTCATAATTTCACAACGGCCGCCAGCCCCCAATGTGCGTCCAGACGTTAACTCCCACCATTGCAGTCACCTAAAAAAGGCAGGGCAGCCTTAAGCGCCGAGCAGATTGGCCGCTTCCCGTCGGCCTCACTGCCCGGCACTCTTACCCGGCGCGCCGGCACGGCTCACGACACCGGCTGCCCCGCCAAACATCACCTCGCGACCAGCTACGGCACAGGGCCAGGCGTGACCAGCAGATGGATCAGCGTCCCCTCATCGGGCAAACGCTGCAGCTGCAGACCCAGCCGCGCCAGCTCCGGCTCCAGCCAGCGCGGCGGGTGCTCACAGCGCAGATGCAGCTGGCTAAACGGCTGCTCACGCAGAAAGGGCAACAACAATTGCTGCGAATTCATGCCGCTGGCCGCCAGACTCAACGCCAGGTTGACGACATAGCTGCCCGGCACACCATCGTCGGTCGGCAGCGGCATCAAGCTGGCCTGCAGCTCGGGAGCCAGCAGGGTGTGCCCCTGGCTTGCGCTGTGTCGGCCGCGACAACCGCCGCCCGCTGGCGTCACGGGTTCAGCTCGCTGCGCGGCGGCCGCCCGGATCTGCTGCAGTGCCGGTAGCACGGCGCCATCGAGGCGCCACATCATCAAACCGCAGCCATCGATGATGGCGCGCACAAAGCCGTGCATCTGGCGTACCACCAGATCACGACAACCGGCCTCCTGCAGCTGCGCAAGCAAGCGCATCAGCGGCGGACGCATGGCCTCCAGGCTGGATGAGGTCGCAAAATCAAACGGCAGCAACGCCACCCGCTGCCACTCCCGTTCGGCGTCAACATAGTGATACAGCCCTATCTGACCCTGACCTGCGAGCGCTTGCACCTGCCCGGCCGCGTCGATACAGACGGCTACCTTCATTCCTGCCTCCTTGGTCAGACGCTACGCCGCGGCGATGCCATGCTGTTTGCCTTTCATCGCCACTATCTGGATGCGCACCACGCTCGTCGCCGTCAAACTGGCATCCGGATAATCGAAGTGGCGATCACTGAAGCGGGCGACGATGCGATCCAGCACCGCCACTTTTTGCGCCTGATCCTCGATCAGCTGGCAGAGCCCCTGGCCAATCACGGTACGATGCCGCGCCTCGAAATTGCAGGCCAGGTTGTCGGCGATCACCCCCTGGTAATCGCTGATACAGAAACAGACTTTCGGATTGCGCGCCAGCAGTGCCATCTTGGTACCGCGCCTGGCGCTGTGAAAATAGAGTGCCTCGCCGTCGTAGGCATAAAACAGCGGCAGCACGAAGGGCTCGTCAGCGCTGGCCAACGCCAGGTGCATCAGATGGCCCGCGCTCAGGATTTGCTGCAACTGCGCCGGGTCGGTGATCTCCCGATCCTCGCGGCGCATGGCGCCATGGGGGTGACCCGATGCCAACGGCGGCAGGATCTGCTGGTTGTGTTCAGTCATGGGCATTACCTGAGGGTCAGAAGGGATCGGCCAGGGTCAATAGCAGCCCCTGGGCAGAAAAATGGCTCACCAGATCACCGCAGATCGCCAGCGCCTGTTCGGCATCGGCGGCCAGCGGCGTGCCGTGATGATAGTGATCGAGCGAGCAGATACCGAAGATGCTATCCAGAGAGCGGATACGCTTGTTCAGCGACGCCGGAAACGTGCTGTCTACCTCCTCAGCACAATTCATCAGGCTGCCGTAGTTATGGTTGAACGGCATCGCATCGTGGTAGGCGCACAGTGCAATCAGATAACACTCGATGGCGATGGACGCCACATTGAACACCAGGCTCGCCGGCTGTCCTTCATGGGCGAATTGACAGGCCCGGGCGTGATAACCATCGGCATCACTTAAGTTGCGCAGATAACGCTGCTTGGCTTGTTCAAACAACAGCTTGGTCATGGGACCTCCTTGATGGGTTATCAGGGCGGGCCTGGGCCCGCCCCGCTGTGACGCCTTACCAGACGTTCAGGATCCACTCCTTGTTCTTCTTGTATTCCATGTCGGTGAACAGGGTGTTGGCCATCTGCTCCGCCAGCCAGATGGCACCGGCATACCCCACCACCGGATGGCGATAGAGACCGGCCCGGTCATAGGTCGGGAAACCGACCCGCACCATAGGAATGTTCTGGTCGATGGCAGTGAAGCGTCCCTTGGAGTGGCCGAGGATCAGATCCAGCTCCAGCCCCTCGTTGGCGACGCGATTCTCCAGCTCCCACAGGTCGGCGTTGGTGACGATCTCCATGTCCCAGTCGACATTAGCGCGCAGCGCCTGGACTCGGGGGTCCTCCTCGTAGAAAGGGTTGTCATCCCCGAGCAGCAACAGCTTGGGCTTCATCTCCAGATCGATGCAAAACTCCGCAAGGCCAAGTACCAGATCCGGATTGCCATAGATGGCCACACGCTTGTCGGCCAGGAACATGTGTACCAGATCGGTCAGCGCATCCAGCGCCACGCCGCGCTCGCGCACCAGCGACGGCGGGATCGGCTTGCCGGTCAGGGTCTGCAGATGCTTCAAGAAGATATCGGTATTGCGGATGCCAATCGGCGTCGGCCCTATGATGGTCGGCAGCGCAAACTGTTCCTGCAGGTACTTGGCCGTCTTGGCCCCCTCGTAGCGGTTGAGCGCCAGCGTGCCGATGGCGTTGGCGGTGCCCTGCAGATCGGCGATGGTGGTGCTGCCGTGGGAGGTGTGATTTCCCTCCGGCATCAACGGCGAATCAAACGCCTCGATCTCGAACAGCACGGTGGCGTCGATGCCCATCTCGGCCACCAGATGCTTCAGCGCCGTCACATCGCCGGGATTGACCCAGCCGGTCAGCAGGTTCAGCTTGCCGTTCGGTTCACCGCGGGTAGCGAAGTACTTAACGAAATCGCGTACCGCATTGTCATAACCATGGATCATGCTGCCGACAAAGCTCGGCGTATGCACCGGGATCAGGTGCACCTCGCGCCCGGCATATTTCTCCTTGAGCAGCCCGTTGTTGAGCTTGGTGATCAGGCCGTCGATGTCATCGCCGATCACCTCGGTGGAACAGGTGGTGATAATCGGCACAACCTTGACGTGGGGATAACGCATCAACAGCACGTCCACCGCCGTCTCGACCCGATCCAGCGCGCCAAACACGGCGCCGTCCTCATGCACCGACGACGAGGCGATCTCGAAGCTCTCCTTGAGATGCTGGGAGATCAGCAGGCGCACGAACATCACGCAGCCCTGGCCGCCATGCACGATACCGATGCAATCCTCGATGCCGATGCTGGCAAACTGCGCACCGGCCGGCTGGCAGGTGAAGATCGGATTGATCACCCCGGCACGGCTTTTTTCCATCATTTCGCAACTCATGCTCGTTACTCCCTAGTAGTGCCGGTCGGTCAGCTCGGCATTAAGCGAGCCGCTGATGGTCAGAAAATCCAGTCGCTGGTGCACACCCTGCATCAGCGCGCGGATCTCGTGGTGGCTCATGGTCGCCAGCCAGGCAAAACGTTCGCGGTAAGCCTCTGCCAGACAGACCGCATCGGCCCAGTAGCAGCGCTGCTCCGGCGTGCTCAACTCCACCGGCTCGTCACACAGCAAAGCCGTGGTGGTGCCGAGGATCTGGGCGTTCTGCCGCTCCCGATCCCAGGAGCGGGAGTGAAACTGCCACAGGCACTTCTTCATGATGTAATCGATCATCTGCTCTATTTGTTGCTGTAGCGGCGGTTGCTGTTCCATATCAGCCTCCCTGCTCGGCCAGTTCCGGCACCGGCATCGGTGCCGCCTGGCGAGGAAAATGTGGATAGACCCGGGTTTTCAGCTTGGCCAGGCTGTCAAATTCGCCGCTGTACTGACGCAGCGTCGGATCGTTACGCACCGCGTCGCTGAGCGTGGCATCGGAGAGCATGCGTGCCGTCCGGAAACCCAGATCCGTGGGGATATCGTCCTGGCTGATGTCGATCAGTGCCAGCTGATGGATCGGTGAGTAGATGGCGTTGTAGATGTCGCGGGCAAACCGCACCCAGCCTTCATACCCTTTCCACGGGCCATTGTGATAGGCGTGGGCGTTGAGGTACGGCACGCGGATCTTCTTGGCCACCTCGCCGGGGCGCTTGCCGGTGAAGATGATGTCCGGCTTGAGCTTGTACATCGCCTCGAGCCCTTCAAGCTCGTTGGGATCGTCAATCGCCAGCACCCCCTCTTCGCAACGCGCTATGCCCTTCTCCATGTCACCCTGGTGGCCGAATTTGGTGTACAGCGACACCACCTGCACCCCCATCTCCTCATGGATGACATTCGCCCAGTGCCACAGCTTGGAGCCGCCAGGCCACAGGCAGACCTTCTTGCCCTGCAAGCGTGCCTTGTACCAGTCCAGCTCCGGCTTCCAGCGTGCCGTCTCCTCGTCGATGATGGCCTGGGCCCGCTCCTCGATACCAAAGAACAGCGCTATCTTGCGCAGCGACGACGACAGCGGTTCGAAACCGAAGCCGTCGATGTCCAGACGCGGTATGCCATAGCGCACCCGCAGCTCGTTGCAGATGTACTCTGCCGAACGGGCACACTCCAGCACGTTGAGCTGGGCGCGGTGCATGGCGCGCAGATCGTCATAGGAGCCGTTGCCGGTAAAGGTGGAAAGTATTTGCACCCCCATACGCTTGAAATAATCCTGCATCACCTCCTGGTCGCCTTGAATATTATATTCACCGACATAATTGATGACGTAATCACTGGTTATTTCCGGCTCGACAGTGCCGACTTTATTTTTTACCCAGGCAATATTAATCGTGTGGTGACCACCGGATTGGCTCGGGCCGCGAAATCCGGGCGAATTACAGACAAATATATCCACCTCCGGCATTTCATCCATGACTTCCTGGGCAATGGCCTCAATATCGTCGCCGATCAGTGCCGAGGCGCAGGTTTGATATATCGTCATCCGTTTGATTTCAGGATGGGCTTTAAACGCCTCAACAATATTATTCTTCAGCAACTTCTCGGCACCAAATACAATATGTTTTTCTTTCATGTCCGTGGCGAACGTATATTTAAGCTGAAAGTTGTCGTTGTCACTAATATAACGTTTGGTTTGCCAGGTATCATAGGTACAACCGACAGGGCCATGACTGATATGAATCACATCCTTCATCGGGGTACCGATAACATGCTTGGCACCACAATAGGCACACCCGCGTTCGGAAATAGTGCCTGGAATGGTATTTAAATAACCTTGCGGCAACGCGTCCGTAATCGTTTCTCCCGGACCTTTAAGCACGGCGTGCTGTTTACGCTCCGGAATGCACTTGCTGCAATCAAACTCATGGTAAGGCATGATGAGGCCCTCGTTAATTTACCGGCGTATTCTCCGCGGGTATAGATTTCCCGACCGGATATATCCGAATAGATAGCTGGTACTGAATGAATGCGCCGGCAGCGGCGGGCTAACATGCCCCGCCGAAGCCAACACGCATTGCGCCCAGATCTGGCGTCAGTCCATCAGCCCATATTTGACAACCATGGATTCGAGCTGATCCATCGTCAGCGGACTGGGAATCACAAAGTCCTTGTTTTCCAGGATTTTTCTTCCCAGCTCACTGTATTCCTTGGCCTGATCGGCTTGCGGATCGAATTCGGTGACGGTCTTTTTATTGAATTCGGCTTTTTGCACGATATTGTCACGCGGGACAAAGTGAATCATCTTGGTACCAATGGCCGCGGTAAATTCCTCGAGGAACTCTTTTTCACCATCCACCTTGCGGCTGTTGCAAATAATACCGCCAAGGCGGACCCCACTCTGTTTGGCATATTTAACCAGCCCTTTACAGATATTATTGGCGGCATAAATCGCCATCATTTCACCGGAGGCGACGATATAGACTTCCTGCGCCTTACCATCGCGGATCGGCATCGCAAATCCGCCACATACCACGTCGCCCAACACATCAAAGAAAATAAAATCCAGCTCCTCGGTGTAGGCACCATTGGTTTCCATCAAATCGATAGCGGTAATCACACCACGACCGGCGCAGCCGACCCCTGGTTCAGGGCCACCGGATTCAACACAACGAATATCTTTAAACCCGGTTTTCACCACCATTTCATTAGTGATTTTCTCGGCACCTTTATCGCGCAAGACATCCATCAGGGTTTCTTGCGGTTTGCCGCCGAGAATAAGGCGGGTGGAGTCAGCCTTGGGATCACAGCCGTGAATAAAAACTTTCTGATGATGAAAATAGGCCAGTGCCGCAGCCGTATTTTGTGTCGTCGTGGATTTACCGATGCCGCCCTTGCCATAAATAGCGAGTTTACGTGTCATGGTGGAGCTCCTTTCCATTTGCCAATGTAATAACCGAAGAAACAGTGAACAGCAGAAAATATGTTTCAGCGTGCAAGGCAATGTTTGCCTGTTATTAACAACGCAATGGTCGTGCCATATTCAGCCGGCGCTATATAAAATTTAAAATAGAGCGTTAATCCACGGCGCCTTTGCGTGCGACACGTCACTAACCAACTGAAATTAATCTGTTTTTGGATTTGGCTGGTCGCACAGGCGATCAAGATCGCCAGACAACGGCGGATCCCATGGCCGCCAGTCCGGGCACATAAACTGTACCGGACAGCGCAAAGTGCACCGCAGAACTGTACCGGCGGGAACTTTTTAGCCACTGACCGCCTTGCTTGCCGCTGTCACCGCCTGACCGCTGCGGCTCCCAACCCGGGATCGGCGTCGACGTGTGTCGAAGCGTGTTGCTGGCCGGCAGCGTGCTATAGCGAACGTGCTATAGCGAAATAGATGGCGCCATTCTTGCAATCCCCTCGCTAACGCCGGGTGGGGCGGTCCCAGCGCAACACAGCACCACAACACCCAGCCGCATGCTACCCAGCGCTATATAGAGCGCCACACAGCGCAGCCACCGCTGCGCCTCACGGAGGGAGTCGATGATGCCAACCAGAGTGCCTGTCCGGCAGCCAACAAATGCCGAACCCTGTAGCAAAACAGACAAACCCGAACTCCCCTGTCTGTTCGGTGAATGCCGCAGTTCCCTGCTGCCGTTGCTTTCCGATCTGTGTCGCGCCATGAGCCAGGGCCAGCCGCTGCAGAGCCTGTTGCACGAGGCACTGCAACTGCTGGCGCTGCATATGCAGATCCGCTGCGGCATGGTAACGCTGCTCGATCCCCAGACCGGGCGCATCTTCATCTATGAGGGCATAGGTCTGAGCCGCGAGCAGATCGCCCGCGGCGTCTACCGGCTCGGCGAAGGCATCACAGGCCGCGTAGTCGCCAGCGGTCAACCGCTGGTGGTGCCCTCCATCGCCGATGAGCCGGACTTTTTGAACCGCACTGGCAGTCAACACAGCACCGACACCAGCCAGAACGCTTTTTTATGTGTACCGATCGCCCGCGGGAGCAAGGTGATGGGCAGCCTGAGCATAGAGCGCCACTACGCCGATGCCGGCCTGCTGGCACTGGATGTGGAGCTGCTGTCGATCCTGGCGGCCCTGCTGGCGCACTCGGTGGAGCTGCACCTGCTCGAGAGCGTGCACAAGCGCGCGCTGATCGACGAAAACCGCCGCTTGCGCGATGCGCTCAAACAGACGTTCAAACCGGGCAACATCATTGGCCACTCCCCGGCAATGGATGAGGTGTACCGGCTGATCGACAAGGTCAGTCGCACCCGCACCACAGTGCTGATCCTCGGCGAGAGCGGTGTCGGCAAGGAGCGCGTCGCCAGTGCCATTCACCAGCACAGCCCGCAGCACAGCGGGCCGTTCGTTAAATTCAACTGCGCATCACTGCCGGAGAGCGTCATCGAGAGCGAACTGTTCGGCCACGAGAAAGGCGCCTTCACCGGCGCCACGGCGCGCCGTGCCGGCCGCTTCGAGGAGGCGGATGGCGGTACCATCTTCCTGGATGAAGTCGGTGAACTGTCGTTACCGATGCAGGCCAAGTTGTTACGCGTGCTGCAGGAGCGCAGTTTCGAACGCCTCGGCAGCAACCAGACCCGGCACATCGATGTGCGCATCCTCGCCGCCACCAACCGGCCCCTGGCGCAGATGGTGGCCCAGGGCCAGTTTCGCGAGGATCTGTTCTATCGGCTGAATGTCTTCCCGATCACCATACCGCCGCTGCGTGAGCGCCGGGGCGACATCCTGCTGCTGGCCGAGCACTTCATCAGCCGCTTCGCCCATGAGCAGGGCATCGCCACGCCGCAACTGAGCACCCGGGCGCTGAACCGGCTGCAGCAATATGGCTGGCCGGGCAACGTGCGCGAGCTGGAGAACATGATGGAGCGCGCCGTATTGCTCGCCGACGATGGCCAGATCCACCTCGCCCAGCTGCCCGCCGCACTGCACACCGCCAATGGTGGTGCACCGACCGACAACGAGCCGAGCCGCATCGATGCGACGATCGCACAAATCGAATACCAGCTGATCATCGAGGCACTGATTCAACACCACGGCAACGTCAGTGCCGCCGCCAGCCAGCTGGGCATGACACGCCGTCTGCTGGGACTGCGCATGACCAAATATCGGCTGAACTACAAGATGTTTCGCGGCAAGGGGCGCCGCAGCCTGGAGAGCCTGCTGGCGGATGGCACAGGCCAGCCAGAGTAACCGGCACGAACACCAGAGCAGGCCCCGAATCCAAGGAGAACCGCCCATGCCCAGCCACCTCATCTACCTCGCCGCGGACGATCCCGCGGCGCGCCATCAGGCCGGCGTCCGACTGGCGCTCTCCACCCAGGCCGCTGCCATGGCGCCCGATCTGCCGCCAGACGGCGGCGGAGTGGAGTCGGGCTATGCCCAGACGCTGCTGTGGTTGTTGCAGCAGGCGCTGCCAGAGGCGGTTTGTCACCGAGATCCGGTGCAGATCACCGTGCTGGCCTCGCCGCTGTTGGGCAACGCCGATCAGCGCGCCCTGCTAGCCTGGTTGCGGGAGTTCGGCCTCACCCCGCTGCTGCTGGCGCCCGGGCAACGGCTGCCGCTTAGCCAATGGTACGAGCTGGTACACAGTCGGGCGACGCTGGTGATCGGCGCCAGCCTGCAGCCGGTCGCCGACTGGCTGCACGCCCACACCGGGATCCCCGATTACCGTTTCAACGGTCTGCATGATCTGGCGCAGTGCGATCGCCTGCAACAGCTGCTGACCCGTTTAAGCGGCCGGCTGCCCAGCGCCAGCCAACGCCTGCAGCGCCGCCAGTTATGTGACACCCTGCTTCACAGCAGCACACTGTCGGGCGTGCGGTTGGCCCTGGCGCTGAGTGCCGATCGGCTGTTGGCTTATCTGCCGCTGCTGCGTCAGGTCGGGTTACGCCTGGAGTGCGCCTTGCTTGCCGACACCCCGTCCGCACACAGCGGCTTGCTGTGCCCGCAAACCCGCCACCAACTCGGCTGCGACCACCTGCTGATTGGCGATAGCCGCCATCTGGCCGCCACGCTGCCGCTGGGGGCCGATCTGCTGCTGAGCGATCAGGCGCTGTGCGCGCGGCAACGCGGCATGCCGCCCCCGGCGCCGTGTGGCACACTGCCACAACTGGAGCTGACGATGAGCCGCCAGGGCCGCGAGGTGGCCAGCCTGGGCTATCACGGCATCGCCATGCTGTTGCAGCAATGGCAACAGCAGTTCAGTCAGCTCGCGCTACCATCGACATCCCGTGGCTGGATCTGGCCGTCAGCACCGCGACCGGTTCCGCGAACGCTCAAACCCCTGCGCTGAGCCCTAGCCCAAATAACACAGGCGCCCGTAGGCGCCTGTGTCGTCAGCCAGCGCAGGCTGACTAGATGGTGAATTGGGCCAACTGGCCGTTGAGGGTTTGATTTTGCCCGCGCACCTCTTGCGCCTGCTCGGTCACCCCCTGTCCCAACTCGCCCAAGCGTAATGACAGCGCCTTGACCGACTCCACATTGCGGCTGATCTCGGACGCCACCGAGCTCTGCTCGTGGGCGGCGGTGGCGACCTGGGCGTTCATCGCGTTGACGCTGCCGATGCGCGCTTCAATGCCCTGCAACACCTCCTGCAATGACGCGGCGATGTCGTTGGCACGCTGCACCGCCTGCTGATTCTTCTGCATACCGCCATAGGCCACATCGGACGCCTGCTGCAGCTGGTGGATGATCACCTCGATCTCCTTGGTGCTCTGCTGGGTCTTGCTGGCCAGCGCCCGCACCTCGTCGGCCACGACGGCAAAACCGCGCCCCTGTTCCCCGGCCCGCGCCGCTTCGATTGCGGCATTGAGCGCCAGCAAGTTGGTCTGCTCGGCAATGCTCTGGATCACCACGACGATGTTACCGATCTCGGCCGAGGTCTCGCGCAGCGTCTGCAACTGGCTGGCGGAGCCATCCATATCGGTGCGCAACGCGGCGATCAACGAGAAGTTCTCCTGCACCCGGGCATAGCCTTCGCTGGCGTAGTGATTCGCCTCGTGGGTCGCCTCGGCGGTGGTCTCGGCGTGTTGCGCCACTTCGCTGGCGGTCATCGACATCTCGTGCAGTGCGGTGGCGACCTGCTCGATCTCCTGCTGCTGCTGGGCGATATGGTCGTGGGTTTCGGCTGCCACCTGCTCCAGCGTATCGGTAGAGGCATTAACCTGACGCCCGATCTGCGTCAGATCGGCAACCAGTTCGGCGAGCGTCACCATTACCGCATTAAACGCCTTGGCCAGCCGTCCCAGCTCGTCTGTGCGCCCGGAGGGCAGACGTTGGGTCAGATCGCCACGCCCCGACGCCATCTGCTCCAGCAGCCGCGTCACGGCATTGAGCGGCGTGACCACGATGCGTTTCATCGTAATAAAAATCAGCAGCGAGATCCCGGCCAGCAGCAGCACGATCAGGCCGATCAGCACCTGCATCAAGGCATCCAGGTTGGCGGCCATCGGACCTGTGTCATAGCGGATGGCCAGGTTGCCGGTCACCTCGCCGGCATGCCGGATCTGCGCCTCGACCGCCAACGTCTCGCCGCTGGCCGGGCGCTGTGCCTCGGCCAGCAGCTTGCCACGGTGGTCGGTGATACGGATGCTGGCAATTTGCGGCTGGCCGATCAGCGACTCGGCCAGCTTCTTGCTCTGTTCATAGTCATAGGTAAACACCGGCTCATCCAGCGCAACCTGGGCCAGCTCGCCCAGCGCCGCAGTCTGGGCCGAAAATTCTGCCTGCAGATGGCGCGTCAGGACCCAGCGGCCGGCGCCAAGCCCAATCAGGGTGCCCAGCAGGCCGGCCACCAGCAGCAGACAGACGATCTTGCTATTGAGAGTTCTTGGCATCATTCAGTTTCCTCACGGGTGTAATCAAACCAGAGTTCGGGGCGTTGTAACGGCGTCGCCGACGGCAGATCGGGGTTTTCCAGATAGAGCGCGGTGCGCTGTTTCATGTTCGACCGAGCCAGCAGCGCCTTGATCTCGGGATGGCCATAGAAGTAGCGGTCGAAGCTACCGTCGGCGATGGCGCGCTCCAGCCCCTGCTCGATGCGTTGCGCCAGCTGCGGATTCTGCTGACTGACGAAGAAGTAAAGCGGCATCTTGTAGATCAGCAGCAGATGGGGTTCGACCATCAGCGGCAGCGCCCGCTGCTCGTCGATCTCACGCCACGCCTCGCTGGCACCGCGCGGATAGTAATCAAAGCGCCCGCCATCGAGCATCGGATAGAGGCTGGCGGCCTTGACGGCCGTCACCACGTTGAGCCCTGCCGTTTTGAGGATCCGCGTGTCGCTCCAGAAGCGCCCCTGCCCGGCTTTGAGCTGGGCCAGATCGGCCAGCGTGCGAACGTTGGCAAATCGCGCCGCATCCTGTTGACGGATCACCAGCAGGCGGTGGCCGAGCAACCCCTTGTAGAGCGGAATGCGCACCGGCAACAGGCGTTGCTCCAGATCGCTGTTGGTCGCCGCCCAGAACAGATCCAGACCGCCGCGCGCGATCTCGGCGATCCGCGTCTCGTCATTTTGCTCCTCGGCAGCAAAGCTGAACTGATAAGGCTCATCACCATAGGAGAGCGCCAGTTTAAGCAGTCCTAATTCGTAATTTTGTTCCTGGTTTGGCAGGTATGGCAGTTTCAACGTTGTGGCTGCGGCGCTCGACGCAACAGACACCGTCGTCAAGGCCAGCAATATCGCTATCCATCTTTTCATTTTATTCTCAATACGCTGTAGAGTGAGCCTTCGGAATATAAAAAATAATTAATCGTGAAAAAACAGCATCCGATTAATAATAAACACCCCCTGCAATAAACGCCGAATCAAATAATATTAACCCTCTACAAGACGGGTATAACAAATTATCTAACCGGCAATAATGACAGGGCACACCAGTGATTTATATGGTGTTTTTTCAATAACACCATTATCCGGATATGCACATTAAATGCAAGTTAAAGGCATGATTTGCTTGCTTGACACCCTGAGTGCTGTTAATCACACGAAAGTGAACCGGTTTCATTTTGGCGTGACACTGTTTTCCCGATAACCTATATCCGTTTTAACGAACCCTGGCAGGTGAAAATAAAATTTCCTCCGGCAATAATTAAATTCCACGCCAAACATAATTAATAAATAAATGAATGAATAACCGCCCAATCATTTATTAATGCGTTATCGCACAACGCTATTATTTCTTACCTGGGTCACGTCGCCTTTGGCCGTATCCGAGCGCATCTAGCAGACAGAGGCAGAGCACGCCGACTGACCTGGCTGCTGGCGAGCTCAAAAAACCGCAAGCTGCTGGTAGACCAGGCTTTCGCGCGCGGCACAAATGAGCGTAGGCTGTCTGCTATCCGCCGCCGGATTGCGCCGCCGGCATTAACCGCTGCGAGTCAACGTATGTCCGAATCCGTTCTGTCTGATCTCACTTCCCCGACGCCGTCGCGTCCGACCGTGCTCGTCGTCGACGACGTGGCCGATAACCTCAATCTGGTCAGCAAGTTACTCAAAGATCACTACCGGGTGAAACTCGCTAACAACGGCGAGCGCGCGTTGCAGATCGTCGCATCGGACAGCCCGCCGGATCTGATATTGCTGGATGTGATGATGCCGCAGCCGGATGGCTATGAGGTGTGCCGCCGGCTCAAACAGCTGCCGGCGCGGCGGGACATTCCGGTGATCTTCCTCACCGCCAAGGGCGACATGGAAGACGAATACACCGGCCTGGCACTGGGTGCTGTCGACTATCTGAGCAAACCGGTCAGTCCGCCGATCCTGTTGGCGCGGGTCAAAACCCACCTCGAGCTGGCGGAACAGCGTGTCCGCCTGGCAGAGGAGAATGCCCGGCTGGAGTCCCAGGTCGAGGCGCGGACCCGGCAGATCGCACTGGTGCAGGATGTCGCCCTGCAGGCGATGGCCAACCTTGGTCGCATGCGCCAGGCCGAAAGTCCGGCCCACCTGCGGCGCATTCGCCACTGGGTGCGCCTGCTGGCAGAAGAGGCACGCAGCCAGCCCCGTTTCGCCGCCCAGATTGATGATGCCTTTGTCGACGCCCTGTACCGAACGGCCGCGCTGCATGACATTGGCAAGATCGGCATTCCGGATCGGATCCTGCTTAAGCTCGGCCAGCTGAGTCCGGCCGAAGAGGCGATCTACCGCCAGCACCCGCAACTGGGGTTTGATGCGCTGCAGGAGGCGGAATCCCAGCTCGACGCCAGCTTGCCGATCCTGACGCTGGCCAAGCAGATTACCTTGAGCTATCAGGAGCGCTGGGATGGCAGCGGCTACCCGCAAGGCCTCAGCGGCGATGATATTCCGCTGGCGGCCCGTATTCTGGCGCTGGCGGTGGCGTATGACCGGCTGACCGCCCGCAGCGACATGTCACTCGAGGCGGCCCATCAGCAGGCGGTGGACGCGATCATCGCGCAGTGTGGCTACGCCTTCGATCCGGATCTGGTGGATGCCTTCCATGCGCGCAAGGAGAGTTTCTTCGGCATAGCGCGCCAGTTTCCGGACACGCCGTTCGAGCGCCAGCGCCGGCAATATGGCCAGTAATACGCCGGCGGCGCCTGGGGCACCGGCTGGCGCCGCTCAGCGACACAACAGGCCAAGGCCGATCAGCACCATGCCCAGCGGGTGAAACCACTGTAGCTGCTCACCGAGCAGCGCCACGGCCAACAGCACGCCGAACACCGGGATCAGATGCACCGACAACCCGGCCCGTGCCGGCCCCAGCCGGTTGACACAGGCGCCATACAGCAAGTAGGCCAGCACCGACGGTACCAGGCCGACATAGCCCAACCCCAGCACCACGGGCCACTGCCACTGGATCGGCGCGGCCGAGCCCTGCTCCCACAGCCAGGCCGGGAGCAGCCATAACAATCCCAGGCCAATCTGCGCCGTCATCAGCGCCAGCCGATCCAGCTGCGGCGACAGCTGTCTGAGCGCCATCGTATAGATGGCCCAGCACAGCATCGCCAGCAGCACCAGCAGATCGCCGCTGGAGAAGCTCAGGTTGGCCAGGCGTTGCCACTGGCCGTGGCTGATGATCAGCACGACACCGCAAAGCGACAGCACCAGTCCGCCCCATTGCGCGGCCCGCAACTGCAATACGCCACTGAGGGAGCCCAGCAGGCAGATAAACACCGGGATCGTCGAGTTCAGCAGCAGGCCGTTCGTCGCCGGCGTACTCTGCAGCCCGAGATAAACCAGGGAGTTAAATCCGGCGATCCCGGTCAGCGAGGTCAGCAGCAACAGCCGCCACTGCTGGCACAGTAACGGCAGCTGGCGCCGCAGGGCCGGCCAGGAAAATGGCAATAACACCAACAAGGCGATCAGCCAGCGGCTGAACGAGAGCGTCAGCGGCCCGATGGCGCCGCGCAACGCTCGCGCGACAATGAAGTTGCCGGCCCAGCACAGTGACGGCAGGGTCAGCAAAAAAAAGGTAATGCCCCGCGGGCCCAGCAGACGTTCCAGATATGCACTCATCACCGACAGCCTCCTTGCTGCCAACCAGGATCGGTCCGGTACAGACCGGAGCACGACCTTACGCCGATTCAGGCCGGCCGTCACGACCGATACCGCAGGCCGGCACACACCTCCGGCGGCAAGCCGTGCGCCGCCCAGTGTGTAAAACGATGATAAAAAGATTATAAATCATCGATTTACAATGGTTTTCGATTAAGATATCCCTGCGCGGATACGTTGCCATCATCAGGAGGCCGGTCATGAACATCGCTATCTTGCAGGTCGTTGTCCTGCTGCTGGTGGCCATAGTGCTGTTTGCCAGCAACCGTATCCGCATTGATGTCACCGCGCTGTTGCTGCTGGTCGCCTTTGTTGTCAGCGGCATGCTGACGCTACCGGAGGCGCTGGCGGGCTTTGCCGATGCCAACGTCATCCTGATCGCCTTGATGTTCGTGGTCGGTGAAGGCTTGATCCGCACCGGCGTCGCCTACCGGGTCGGCGATTGGCTGCTGCGCCTCTCCGGCGACAGCGAATTGCGGCTCGTCAGCCTGCTGATGGTGTCGGTGGCGGCCTTGGGCTCGGTGATGAGCTCTACCGGTGTGGTAGCGATCTTCATTCCTGTGGCCTTGAGCCTGGCCAGTCGGGTGGGCGTACCACCGTCGCGCATCATGATGCCTTTGAGCATGGCGGGCCTGATCAGTGGCATGCTGACGCTGGTGGCCACACCGCCGAACCTGGTGATCAGCAGCGAGCTGGAGCGTCAGGGGCTGGCGGGGCTGAATTTTTTCGATATTACGCCACTGGGGCTGTTGATCCTGCTGCTGGGTATCGGCTACATGCGCCTGCTGGGCAATCGGCTGCTCAGCGGTGTGCCGCCACAAGCGCGTGATCATCAAGGGCGGCGGCGCATGCAGGAGCTGATCAGCCGCTATCAGCTGGCCGATCGCGCCTGCCGGCTGCAGATCCAGCCTGGCTCGTCGCTGATTGGCCCGACGCTGGAACAGCTGCGCCTGCGCGCCCGCTTCGGCGCCAATGTGCTCGGCATAGAGCGGCGTCGCGGCTTTCACCATCAGCTGGTCGGGGTCACCACCCAGAGTCAGTTCGAGGCGCACGATGTGCTGCTGGTGGATCTGGTTGGCGCCGCAGAGGATGTCCAGGCGTTCTGCAAGCAGTGCCGGTTACAGCCGCTGCCACTACGTGGCCAGTACTTTTCAGAACATGCCCGCAGTGTCGGTCTGGCCGAGGTGTTGCTGATCCCCGATTCGCGGCTGCTGGGCAAGACGTTGCGGCAACTGGCGTTTCGCCGTGAATACCGGCTGAGCGTGGTCGGCATCCAGCGTCAGGGGCAGGCGCTGACCGACGGTCTGCTCGATGAACCGCTGCAGTTGGCCGACACCCTGCTGGTGGCGGGTGAATGGAAGCAGATCCGTTACCTGCAACAACACAAACGCGACTTCCTGTTATTCGATCTGCCGGCAGAAGTGGACGAAATGGCGCCGGCACAAAATCAGGCGCCGCTGGCGCTGATGTGCGTGGCACTGATGGTCGGTTTGATGATCAGCGGCTGGGTGCCGAATGTGATCGCCGCGCTGCTGGCCTGTCTGCTGTTGGGACTGTTTCGCTGTGTGGATATGGAGAGCGCCTACCGCAGCATCCAGTGGCCAACGCTGCTGTTGATCATCGGCATGATGCCGTTTGCCACCGCACTGCAAAAAAGTGGCGCCCTGGCGTTGCTGGTAGACAGCATGAGCCAGCTGTTTGGCGATCTGTCACCCCGGTTGATGCTGATGGTGCTGTTTGTGCTCGCTGCCAGCATAGGGCTGTTTATCTCCAACACCGCCACGGCGCTGCTGCTGGCCCCGGTGGCCATCAGCATCGCCCAGCAGATGGGGCTGTCACCCCATCCGTTCGCCATCACGGTGGCGATTGCCGCCTCGGCGGCCTTCATGACGCCGGTCTCCTCCCCCGTCAACACCCTGGTGCTGGTGCCCGGTGGCTACCGGTTCAGCGACTTTATCCGACTCGGCGTGCCGTTCACGCTGCTGGTGATGGCGGTCACCGTGCTGGTGGTGCCACTGCTGTTTCCGTTTCAGCCCGGCTAAGCCATGCTGCGGCAAAAAGCGGAAACAAAAAAACCGCACCCAGCCCTTTTTTGTCTGCGCTACCGTCGGCATGCTAGGGCCGTCATTTGCTGCCGGTACGCCTTGCCGGCCCACTGAGGAATCATCATGACCCGTCTTCTGAACAAGGACACCGTTGTCTGCATGTCGCTGTCGGCACGGCCCAGCAATTTCGGTACCCGCTTTCACAACTTTCTGTATGACGCCCTGAACCTCGACTACCTGTACAAGGCGTTTGCCACTGATGACATCGTCGGCGCCATCGCCGGGGTGCGTGCGTTACGTATCCGTGGCTGCGCGATCTCGATGCCATTCAAGGAGGCGGTGATCCCCCTGGTCGATGAACTCGATGCCTCGGCGCGCGCCATCGACTCGGTGAATACCGTGGTGAACACAGATGGCCACCTCAAGGCCTATAACACCGATTACCTCGCCATCTACCAGTTGCTGCAACAGTATCGGGTCGATCCGGCGCGCCCCTTCATTCTGCAAGGCAGCGGCGGCATGGCCAAGGCGGTGGCGGCCGCCCTCAAGGCGCTCGGCTTTGCACACGGCACCCTGGTGGCGCGTAATGAGCACAGCGGTCGGACGTTGGCCGCATTATACGGCTATGACTGGGCACCGAGCAGTGACGGCCTGAGTGCCGATCTGCTGATCAACGCCACGCCGCTGGGCATGGCCGGTGGCGTCGAAGCCAGTCAACTGGCGTTCGCCGAGCCGCTGATCGCCCGCGCCAGCGTGGTATTCGATGTGGTGGCGATGCCGGAGCTGACCCCGTTGATCCGCAACGCCCGCGCACAGCACAAAGTGGTGATCACCGGCGCCGAGGTGTTTGCGCTGCAGGCCGTCGAGCAGTTTGTGCTCTACACCGGCATTCGCCCTGATGCCACGCTGTTTGCCGCGGCGGCCCGTCATGCCCGCGGCGGCTGACCCTGCCCACGCACAAAAAAAGCCGCGGCCACAAGACAACGGCTTTTTCATGGCTAACACCAACACTCACAGCTTCAGGCAAGCCGGTTGCAGTTTTTGCTGGGTAATCGTCATAAAACGCGTCAGTGGACAGGCACCGTTGACCGACTGGGCCTGACATTCCGGCAACGCCAGCGTTACCACCCCAGGAGGTGTCGCCAGTGACAACGGGGTCTGTGCGTGCAGCTGATCCAGCGTTTGGTAGACAAACTGCATCCGCACCCAGTACTGCTGCTGACTATCCTGCCAGCGCTCCACCACCAGCTCACCAGCCGGCGGGGTATTATCCGGTTGCCCCGGCAGACTCCACTGCACGCCTAACAGGCCGGCCAGGTTCGCCAGATTGGTGTCGTGTCCGACCAGCAACTCAAGCCGGGCCTTGTCATTGGACTTCAGCGCCTGCTGGATGCGCGCCATCAGCGGTGACGCCTTGAAACGCGCGATATAGGGTGTCTGCTGCGCAATGCGGAACTGGGTATTGTGCACGGCCAGCAGGCTTTGCCACTGCTCCGGCGTGAATGCATGGCCCCAGGCCACAGATGGCGCCGGCATGCCGTCGGCGTATTCGAGCAAGAAGATCTCACCCAGCGTGCTGCCCAGCGCCAGATTGCCCTCCAACTTGACACTGCCATCGGCACTGGCGCTGAGCTTGCCCGGATACGCGGCCATCAGCGAGCAGCCTGACGCACCGTGCTGCTTGCAATAAGGTGAGTTGGCAAAATCCAGCACCTGCTCCAGTTGTTGCAATGCCGGTTGATACGTGACCGACAGCGCCGCGACATCCCCTCCTGCCGCTTTTTGCGCGGCTGCCAGCGCCTGTTGCTTGTCGGCGCGACAGACGCCCGCCTCCAATGGATGGAATAGCGGATCCAGCTTGTGGCTATCAGATTGGGACTGGATCTTGAGGCCACAATTGGGGGCGAACCCATCCAGCCAGGCCTGGCCTGTCATCCGGGTGCGCTGATCGGTATCGGCCCAGCTCAGCAGTGTGCCTTCGGCCGGACAAGCAGACGTAAACAGCCCGGCCTGCTGCAGATGTTCACGATAATAGCCGCCGAGCAGGGTGACCAACTTGGCCCCAGTCGGCGTTAAATGGCCCAGTGGCGCCGACCAGGTGGGCCAGGTTTGCGCCGTGATCTCGCTCATCTGTCGCGTCATCTTGGTGGGGGGACGCACCCCGTGCCGACTGACAATGATGACCTTGTTCAGACGCCAGGAGGGATCAGGTTGGCGATTTTCTGCCTGCACCGAAAAAGAAGAAACACCCAGAGCAGTGCCCAGACAGAGCGAGACGACAAGAAGCGGTTTCATAGTGAACTCCAGCATGAATGCCGATAGGTGGCATGCCAGAGTAGCGCCAAATGAGCGCGAGTCACAATCTACACCATGGCTTTATTCACTCCCGGCTCTGTCCGGCGCGCATAACAACAAAAAGGCCTGACACGGGGTCAGGCCTTGAAGGGAGCGCTATGCCCAGCCGTTAGCTTTCGCTGGCTTCGGCGGGGTGTAACGCCACCGGTGCGGCAACCTGTGCGGCCTGCTGTCTGGCCCAGGCTTCGTCGTCCATCGCCTCGTCCAGCGCGCCTTCACTGCGCGAGACCACGCAGGAGGCAATCGCATTACCCAATACGTTGGTCGCTGAACGCCCCATATCGAGGAAATGGTCCACCCCCAGCAGCAGCAAAATGCCGGCTTCCGGGATGTGGAACTGGGTCAGGGTCGCCGCGATCACCACGAGTGAGGCCCGCGGTACACCCGCCATCCCTTTGGAGGTCACCATCAGCAACAGCAACATGGTGATCTGCTGGCCAAACGACAGCTCGATGCCATAGGCCTGGGCAATGAACAGGGTGGCGAAGGTGCAGTACATCATGGAGCCGTCGAGGTTAAACGAATAGCCCATCGGCATCACGAAGCTGGCAATGCGCTTGGAACAGCCAAACTGTTCGAGGCGTTGCAGCGTCTTTGGATAAGCCGCCTCGGAGCTGGCAGTCGAGAACGCCAGCAGAGCCGGTTCACGAATTGCGGCCAGCAGCTTGAGTACCCGTCGCCCGAGGAACAAGCCGCCCATCGCCAGCAATACGCACCACAGCAGGCCCAGGGACAAATAGAACTGCGCCATGAAGGTGCCGTAGGTCGTCAGGATCCCCAACCCCTCCTTGGCCACCATGGCGGAGATGGCAGCGAACACCGCAAACGGCGCGGCCCCCATCACAAAGCCGGTCACCTTCAGCATGATCTCGGCACACGCGGCCAGCACCTTGATCACCGGCTGGGCCGGCTCGCCGACCGCGGCGGCAGCGAGGCCAAAAAACAGCGAGAAGACGACGATCTGCAGGATCTCGTTGTTGGCCATCGCCTCGACCACGCTCTTGGGGATGGCGTGGGCGATGAAGTCTTTAAGGTTGATCGCGCCGGCGGTAATACCACTTTGCGCATTGGCATCCGGGATCGGCAGGTTCAGCCCCACCCCGGGTTGCAGCAGCGTAACCATGATCAGGCCCAATGTCAGTGACAGCAGGGATGCCGTCAAAAACCAGCCCATCGTCTTGGCGCCGACCCGTCCGACCGTCTTGCCATCCCCCATGCGGGCGATGCCGACGGTCAGCGTGGTGAACACCAGCGGCGCGATGATCATCTTGATCAGACGCAGGAACAGGTCCGTCAACAGGGTAATGTTGGCAGCAAAGGAACTCACAGTTTCGGGAGCAAAAAAGCGCACCAGTTGGCCGCTTAAAATCCCCAGCAACATCCCGATCAGGATGGCTGCGGTCAATTTATTCATTTTCATAATGGGAACGTCCACGTTCGGTTAAAGACTGAAACACCCAGCAGTGCCGTCCAGGATGGCACATCAGCCGCACCGAAGAATGCCTAGACGATTAGGCAAAATCCAGAGATTTGTGACGGAACAATGACAATATCGCACAATAAATCACCAGCAATACCTGCATGTTCGCGAATATGACTCGCATGATTCCGACCTGACTTTTTCGCATAACATCAGATTAACCATCGGTTAAACCGAGTAGTAACCGGCCGTAACCCGCCGCCCAGTGTGGCGAGGCATAGCAGCTTTAGATAAAAAACTGCTAACTAACGTCGTTTTTATTAGTTCTGAACGGGATCCCCGCCAGGCAAGATGCTCCTGAACACGATAACGGAGTATCCCATGAAGAAAGCCTTGCTTGCCCTCTCCCTGCTGACGACCAGCGCACTGACCTCGTTGCAGGCCGCTGAAGTCAAATTGCTCAACGTCTCCTACGATCCGACCCGCGAGCTGTATCAGGACTACAACGGCGTGTTTGCCAAATACTGGAAAGCCAAGACCGGGGATGACGTGGTCATCAGCCAGTCCCACGGTGGCTCCGGCAAGCAGGCGCGCGCCGTCGCCGATGGTCTGGAGGCCGATGTCGTCACGCTGGCGCTGGGCTATGACATCAATGCCGTCGCCAAATCCGGTCTGTTAGCCGAGGAGTGGGCCAGCCGCCTGCCGGATAATGCCGCCCCCTATACCTCGACCATCGTCTTTTTAGTACGCAAGGGCAACCCGAAGCAGATCCATGACTGGGGTGACTTGATCAAAGGTGACGTCGCCATCGTGACACCGAACCCGAAGACCTCGGGCGGCGCGCGCTGGAACTATCTGGCGGCATGGGGCTACGCCTTCAAACAGGGCGGTGAAGCGGCGGCCAAGGCGTACATCAGCGCCCTCTACCAGCGCGTCAAGGTGCTGGACTCCGGTGCCCGCGGTGCCACCACCAGCTTTGTGGAACGCGGCCTCGGTGATGTGCTGCTGGCCTGGGAGAACGAAGCCTATCTGGTGCTGGCTGAACCGGGCAATGCCGACAAGTTCGAAATCGTCACGCCCAAGGTGTCGATTCTGGCCGAACCGCCGGTGGCCGTGGTCGATAAAAACGCCAAGCACCATGGTACCGAGACTGTCGCCAAAGCCTATCTGGAGTACCTCTACAGCGATGAAGGCCAGCGCCTGGTGGCCAAACACCACTACCGACCGCGCAATCGGCAGATCGCCGCCGAGTATGCCAACCAGTTCAGTCACACCGAACTGTTTACCCTCAAAGAGCTGGAGGGTAACTGGGACCAGGCGCAAAAACGCCACTTCAGCAACGGCGGCCTGTTCGATCAGCTCTATCAACCGGGGCGTTAACCCGACGCCAACGCTGACTCTTCCCACCACCCCGCCGCGCGGGGTGGTGTTTTTGGGCCTCCGGCCAGCGACGATTACCCGCCAAAAGCACTATCATCACCTCGGTTATTTTTAAGTAAAACTTAATAATCCCGGCAGCGCGCACCCTGGCTTGCGGTTTTTTATACAAGCGTATAAATTGAGTTTATACACCCGTATAAGGCCGTCACGATGAACGAACCCCATCCCACCCGCCAACGTCTGCTGGAGCAGGGACTGCTGATCTGCCGCGAGCAGGGTTTGCGCGGCCTCAAGGTGCGCGAGCTGGCCGCCGCCGCTGGCGTCAACCTCGGCAGCTTTGTCTACCACTTCGGCAATCGCGAGCAGTTTCTCGATGAGCTGGTCGAATTGTGGTACGCACCGCTGTTTGCGGCACTGTCGCAGACGACTCAGGCGCACGACCACGACTCCCCGCGGCAGCGATTAGAAGCCGTGCTCGAGCAACTGATCGCTTTAGTGGCAGCAAACGCGCCATTTGTCAGCCAACTGCTCGCCGACACCCTGGCTGGCGAGACGGCCGCGCGCCGTTTTGCCCTCAAGTTGCCATGGCGCCATCCGAGGCTTATTTTGCAGTTGATCGCCGATGCCCAACGGGCCGGCGAGCTGGTGCAGGATGACCCGCGTCACCTGATGATGTTTTTGATGCTGGCGCTTGGCATGCCGATGTTGCTGGCGGCCGGGCCGCTACGCGATTGCAGCTGGCTGCCAGATGCCGCCCAGCCGCTGATCGCCCGCATGGCCGACCCCGCCACCGCCCGTCAGCGCCTGCGCTGGGCGATACAGGGGCTCACCCCTGCAGCCTCGCATCCCGCCCCATCGGCCCAAGGAGTGTTGTCATGAAGCGTACCCTGCTGCTCCCGTTGGCGATCGGCGCCCTGCTGGCCGCCAGCGCACTGTACCTGACCTATCGTTTGAGCGGCGCACATCCCGACCACAGCACGCTGTACGGTAATGTCGACATTCGCGAAGCCACGCTGTCATTTCGCGTTGGCGGCCGCATCCGCCAGCTGCATGTCGACGAAGGCGCCATCATCCACCGCGGCGAGCTGTTGGCCGAACTGGATAGCGCACCGCTGCTGACAGCGCTGCACAGCGCCGATGCGGCCGTGGCCGCCGCCGACGCCCGGCTGCAATTGCTGCAACAGGGCTACCGGCATGAGGATCAGGCCCAGGCCAGTGCCAATGTCAGCGCCGCACGGGCCGCGCTGACCGAAGCGCAACGCCAGCTGACGCGGCTGCAAAACCTGACCCCGCGCGGCGCCACCACACAAAGCGATCTGGACGCCGCCCGCGCGCGCCACGATCAAGCCAGCGCCCAACTGGCCGTCGCGCAAGCCAACCTGCAGAAGTTGCAGGCCGGGTATCAGACACAAGAGGTGGCGGAGGCCGCCGCCAAGCTGCGCCAGGCCAACGCCAGCCAGGCCGCCGCCCAGCTGGCACTCGACGATGCCCGCCTGCTCGCCCCCAGTGACGGCGTGCTGCTGACGCGCGCCGTTGAAGTGGGGGAAATGGTGCAAGCCGGCACCCCGGTCTTCACGCTGTCGCTGACCCGCCCGGTGTGGATCCGCGCCTATGTGCCGGAGCCGGAGCTCGGACGCTTTGCCACTGGCACCCGGGTGCAGGTGTGGAGCGATAGCCGGCCACAGCAACCCTATGCCGGTACGGTAGGCTTCGTCTCGCCCAGCGCCGAATTCACGCCGAAGAGTGTCGAAACCACGGATCTGCGCACCGCCCTGGTTTATCGACTGCGGATCCATATCGACGATGCCGACGACACCCTGCGTCAAGGCATGCCTGTTACCATACGGTTGGCACCATGACCCCGCCTCCGGCCGCCATCTGCGTCAGCGAACTGGTCAAGCAGTTCGCTGACGCTGCAGCACCGGCCCTGGATCGGCTGAGCTTCCGGGTCGCGCCTGGTAGCATCACCGGTTTGGTCGGCCCCGATGGCGCCGGTAAAACCACGTTGCTCCGCTTGCTGGCCGGACTGTTGCACCCGACACTGGGCACGCTGACGGTCGGCGGCCTCGATCCCGCCCAGGCCGATCCGCGCTTGCATGAGTGGATCGGCTACATGCCACAGAAATTTGGTCTGTATGAAGATCTCACCGTGGCCGAGAACCTGCAGCTGTATGCCGATCTGCGCCAGATCATCGGTACCGAGCGCGAACAGCGCATGGCGCGCCTGTTGGCATTTACCGATCTGGGACGCTTCACCGACCGCTACGCCGGTCAACTCTCCGGTGGCATGAAGCAGAAACTGGGGTTGGCCTGTACCCTGCTGGGCCAGCCGCGCATCCTGCTACTGGATGAGCCCGGGGTCGGTGTCGATCCCCTTTCGCGCCGCGAATTATGGAAGATGGTGCGTGAGCTGGCGGCCCAGGGCATGACGGTGGTCTGGAGCACCGCCTATCTGGACGAAGCCGAGCTGTGCGACAGCGTGCTGCTGCTCAATCAGGGGCGGCTGCTGGCCAGCGGCACCCCGGCGGAACTCAAGGCGCCGCTACAGGGTCGCTGCTGGTATCTGGCCGGTTTCACGGTGCCGCGACGTCCGCTGCTGCGCCAGTTGCTGCGGCGTCCCGAAGTGATCGATGGCGTGATCCAAGGCCAGATGCTGCGTCTGGTCCTGACGGACACGGCCTGCTGTCCGCCACCGGCCGAACTCAACGCCGGTCTCCATTGCCATTACCTGTCCGCCGAGCCGCGGCTGGAGGATGCGTTCATCAGCCTGCTCGGCGGCGGGCCCGGCGGCGATTCGGCGCTGGCCGATCTCACCGCCGATCAGCATCAGGTACTGGGTCAAGGTCCGGTGATCACGGCGCACGAGCTGACCAAGCGCTTCGGCAGCTTTCTCGCCACTGACCGGGTCAGCTTCGAGGTGCAACGGGGTGAAATTTTCGGCCTGCTGGGGCCGAATGGTGCAGGCAAGTCGACCACCTTCAAGATGGAGTGCGGCCTGCTCAAGGCCAGCCATGGCCAGGCCCATGTCATGGGCTATCCGCTGGACAAGAGCCCCTCCCAGGCACGCCAGCAACTGGGTTACATGGCGCAAAAATTTGCGCTCTACGGTCAGTTGACGGTGGCGCAGAATCTGGCTTTTTTCTCCGGGATCTACGGCCTGCGTAGCCAACGCCAGGCACACAAGATCGCGCAGATGGTCGAGGCCTTTGCTCTCGCCCCCTACCTGCCGGTACTGGCCGACACGCTGCCACTGGGTTTCAAACAGCGACTGGCGCTGGCCTGTGCCGTGATGCACGAACCGCCGGTGCTGTTCCTGGATGAACCCACCTCCGGCGTCGATCCGGTAACGCGCCGCGAATTCTGGAGCCATATCAACGGCCTGGCGGATAAAGGTGTCACCATCATGGTCACCACCCACTTCATGGACGAAGCCGAGTATTGTGATCGCATTGCGTTCATCTACCGCGGCCGCCTGTTGGCACTGGGTACGCCAGATGAGCTCAAGGCTCGCATCGCCAGCGCCGACTGCCCGGCGCCCAGCATGGAGCAGGCCTTTATTCGCCTGGTCGAGGAGGCAGAACCATGTCCGTAATTCATCCGCGTCGACTGTGGGCACTGTGCCGCAAGGAGAGTTACCAGATCCTGCGTGACCCAAGCAGCATACTGGTGGCATTCATCATGCCGGTGATGCTGTTGTTCGTGCTCGGCTATGCCGTCAACCTGGACGCCAACCACCTGCGGCTCGGGTTACTGCGTGAAGACAGCGGTGCCGCAGCCAGCACGCTGGCCCAGACCCTCAGCGCCAACCCGCTGTTCGAGGTACACAACGGTGCCTCCCGGGGCGAACTGATGCAAGCGCTGGCGCAGGGGCGGATCCGCGCCATCTTGATTATCCCGGCGGATTTTTCGGCGAAGTGGCTGCGACAGCAGCAGGTCGCACCACTGCAACTGCTGGTGGACGGTGCCGAACCCAACACCGCCCAGTTCATGGCCAACTATGTGCAGAGCCTGTGGCAAAACTGGCTGCAGCAGCAACGGCGCGAACAGGCACAACCCCAGCCACTGCAGATCGAGGTGCTAAGCCGCACCTGGTATAACCCGGCCAATGTCAGCCGCAACTTTCTGGTGCCCGGCTCGATTGCCGTTGTGATGACGATCATCGGTGCTCTGCTGACCTCGCTGGTGGTCGCTCGCGAATGGGAACGTGGCACCATGGAGGCGCTGCTCGCCACCCCTGTGACCCGGGCCGAGCTGTTGTTATCGAAGATCCTGCCCTATTACCTGCTGGGCATGCTGGCCTGCTGGATCTGCCTGCTGGTGGCGGTCTACATCATGGGCGTGCCTTTTCGCGGCTCGCTGCTGGCGCTGTTTGTCAGCTCATCGCTGTTCTTAGGCTGCGCCCTCGGCATGGGGCTGTTTCTGTCCACCCTGTTTCGCAACCAGTTCAATGCCGCCCAGGCCGCACTGACCGGGGCTTTTTTGCCGGCGATGATGTTGTCGGGGTTTGTGTTCGAGATCTCGAGCATGCCAACCCTGTTGCAGTGGATCACCCACCTGATCCCGGCACGCTACTATGCCAGTACGCTGCAAACCCTGTTTCAAGCCGGTACCGTGTATAGCGTGCTGTGGCCCAACCTGCTCTGTCTGCTGGCACTGGCGCTATTTTGGTTGCTGCTGACGGCGCGCAAGACACGCCGCACTCTGGAGTCATGATGCTGCAACGACTGTTGTTCCTGATCCGCAAAGAGCTGCAAGCGCTGCTGAATAACAAGCAGGGGCGCCTGCTGCTGATCATGCCGGTGATCCTGCAGACGGCACTGTTTCCGTTTGCCGCGACGCTGGAGGTCCGCAACAGTTCACTGGCGCTGTATGACGAGGATCAGTCGGCCCAGAGCCATGAGCTGGTGCAGCGTTTAAGCCAGGCGGCCGCCTTTACCCACATCGTCGTGGTGCAGGGCATGCCGGCATTGCAACAGGCACTGGAACAGCAGCAGGCGCTGGTCGCGGTACATATTCCCGGCGATTTTGCGCAGACACTGCTGGCCCGCCAGTCGCCCCGGGTCCAGGTATTGGTCGACGGCCGCCGTTCCAACAGCGGCCAGATCGCCAGCGGCTATATCAACCAGATCATCATGCAGTATCAGGAGGATCTGTGGGGCGCCCCGCCCGGCAAGCTGCTGGTACGCCAGTTGTACAACCCAAATCTGGAGTTCAAGTGGCACATACTGCCGAGCCTGGTGGCGATCATCACCACCATCGGCTGCCTAATTGTCACGGCACTGTCGGTCGCCCGGGAGCGCGAAGAAGGCACCTTCGATCAACTGTTGGTCTCGCCGTTGACCCCGCTGTATATCATGGTCGGCAAGGCGATCCCCGGCATGCTGGTCGCCTTCATGCAAGGCAGCTTTATCGCCCTGGCGGCGCGAGTTTTGTACGGCGTACCGTTCACCGGCTCGTTGCCGATGCTCGGGTTGGGGCTGCTGGCCTATGGCCTGGCGCTCTCCGGTGTCGGCTTGTTTATCTCGTCGTTGTGCGCCAACCAGCAGCAGGCCTTCCTCGGTGTCTTCTGCTTCATGGTGCCGGCGGTGATTGTCTCGGGTTATGTCTCGCCGATTGAGAACATGCCGCTGCCGTTCCAGGCGCTGGCCTGGATCAACCCGTTGACCTACTTCATCCTGATCCTCAAGGGCATCTTCCTCAAGGGATTCGGTTTCGCTGCCTGCTGGCCGTTCCTGTGGCCCTTGTTGCTGTTCGCGCTGTGCAATCTCGCGGCCGCACTGTACCTGTTTCGGCGCCATATCGCCTGATGCGCCAGGCCCAGCACCAAGGCGTTCTGGCCGTCAGGCGCAGCGCGAGTTTGTCCATCAACACCATCGACAAATTGGATTGGCAGCGCGGCCACCGACACGGTTAAATCTGCAATAGCCGCTCCCGGCTGCAATGGGGACGACCATGTCTGACCAGAAGAAGCCCAAACTCGGCAAGAAAAAACTCGCCCGCCTCGACAAAGCCGCCATGGAGGCTCTGCTGCTACGTCCCTGGTATACCCCGCCCTGCAAGAAGTGCCCGGCGCTGCGTGGTGGTCAGTGTGACTGCGCGCGCAAGCAGTTAAAAAAAATGACCGCCGGCTAGGCGGCGGTCATTCAGGCCGCAGCGAGAGGAGTTAAATCTCCCAGTTCTCCGGCAAGCCATCGGTCAGCGTGGTGATGAAGCGCCGTGTACGCTCCTGCTGCGGCGCGGTAAAGATCTGCTGGGCTGGCCCTTGCTCGACGATGCGTCCCGCCTCAAGGAACACCACCTGCTGGGCAATGTTGGCCGCCAGACGCAGATCATGGGTCGCCATCAACATGGTGGTCCCTTCTGCTGCCAGTTGGCGCAGTACCGCCACCACTTCCTGAGCCAGCTCCGGATCCAGAGCCGATGTCGGTTCGTCACACAACAGCACCCGCGGCGACGGTGCCAGCGCGCGGGCAATCGCCACCCGTTGCTGCTGACCGCCGGAGAGCGTCGCCGGCATGGCATCGGCCTTGTGGCCCATCCCCACCTTGACCAGCAATGCCTCGGCGCGCTCCCGCGCAGCCGCCTTGCTCCACCCGAGCACAGTCACCAGGCCTTCCATGACGTTTTCCAGCACACTCAGGTGTGGAAACAGCTGGAAGCTCTGGAACACCATGCCGGTCTGCTGGCGGATTGCCTGTACCTGGCGTCGTGACGGATGCGGATGAACGTGAAAGTCGATCTGGGCATTGCCAATCTGCAACTCGCCACCCTGGGGTTGCTCCAGCAGATTGACGCAGCGCAGCAAGGTGCTCTTGCCACTGCCGGATGGGCCAATCAACGCCGTGACACTGCCTTCCTGTAGTTGCAAATCGATGCCGGAGAGCACCGTCTGCCCGGAAAAGGCCTTCTCGATGGCCGTTAGACGAATCATGTCCGCTCTCCTGTCGTGGATGGAGATCCCAGTCTAGCTTCCAGTCGGGTTTGCAGCGCCGACAAGACCGAGCTGAATATCAGGTAAATCAGCGCCGCCTCGACATACAGCGTCAACGGTTCATAGGTCGCCGCGGCAATACGTTGCGCCGACTGAAACAGTTCCGGCACCGTGACCGCCGCCGCCAGCGAGGTGTCCTTCACCAGCGAGATAAAGGTATTTGACAGCGGCGGGACAGCAATGCGTCCGGCTTGCGGCAACACCACGCGACGCATCGCCTGTGCCCATCCCATCCCGATCGAATAAGCGGCTTCCCATTGTCCGCGCGGGACGGCGGCCAGGGTCGCGCGGATGATTTCTGAACTGTAGGCACCGACATTGAGCGTAAAACCAATCACGGCGGCGGTGAACGCATCCAGCGTAATACCGACACTGGGCAGACCGTAGAAGATCAGAAACAGCTGCACCAACAAGGGCGTGCCACGGATCAACCAGACATAAAAACGGGCGATCAACACCAGCGGCCAGGGGGCATACAACCGCGTCAACGCGGTGATAAACCCCAAAGAGATCCCCAGAACAAACGTGATCAGTGTCAGTGGCACGGTAAAAAGTAGCCCCGCCTTAAGGAGGGGCCAGAAAGAATCAAGCATCAACTGTAACCAGGCAGGCACGGCAGGGCTCCTTGCATCCGGTTAGGTTATTTCGACACGTCGGCGCCGAAGTATTTGTCAGCAATCTTCAGGTAGGTACCATCGGCCTTGATGTCGGTCAGCGCCTGGTTGACGGCCGCCAGCAGTTCAGGTTGGCCCTTGGCCAGCAGCACGCCCGCGCTGTCGGCGCTCTCTTGTGTGGCGGCGATCTTCAGCGGCGCATCCGGCTTGTGTTTCTTGAAATCCAGATACGAGAGGCTGTCATTGATGGTGGCATCGGCGCGGCGTGACAACACCAGCTCGACAGACTGATTAAAACCATCGGTCGCGACCAACTCGGCACCATTGCTGGCCGCCAGCTTGCCAAAGTTACTGGTCAGTGACTGGGCCGACTTCTTGCCTTTAAGATCGGCAAAGCCCTTGATGCTGTCGTCATCGTTACGTACCAGCACGACGGCCTTGGAGACAATATAAGGAGCGGAGAAGTCATACTTGGCCTGGCGCTCCGGCGTAATGGACACCTGATTGATCACCAGGTCATAACGATTGGCATCAATGCCGGCGATCAGTCCATCCCACTTCCCTTCGATAAAATCCGCCTTGACGCCTAACTTGGCCGCGATGGCACGGCCAATCTCGACATCGAAGCCCACCAGATCCCCACTGGCTTCGTGATAGGTGAACGGCGCATAGGTGCCTTCGGTACCAATGCGAATCGCGCCGGCACTTTTGATCTCGGCCAGACTGGCCGCCGTGGCAACACCTGACAGGGACAGCGACAAGGCACCCAACACCACCAAACGAGTCAACTTCATATCCACCTCTTCACGATAATTTATTCTGTATATCGGCGCTTAATGCCGGACAACATCAGGCTAGCCGGCCACTGCGGTGAAGCGAACCAACATAATTCGTCATCCTTATGCGTTTTTTTGCTAAAGATTCAAAAAGATCCAAGTTGCATCGTGCTTCCAGTTCAACCCCGTTTGTTAATCCGTCACTAATCCGATACCCGGCATAATGTTGCCTGACCGTGACTTCCTGCGTTCGGCACTCGCATAAGATCGACACCACAGGTCACCCTGAGATACCGTCAGGATGTGCCGGCACAGTTTGCAATTGGGCCTACTGATGCCGAGACACCTTGACTGATAACAACAAACAACCATCAGAGAACACCCCATGAAGCTTGCTGTCTTGTTGCGTCGCCACCCTCGTCTATTGTGGACGGGCGTTCTGGTGTTATCAGTGGCCGGAATCGGCCTCTGGTTGCACACGCCATCCGCAGAGAACAAACCCCAAGCCACCCAGTCTGCAGCCCTGACGGTTAGCGTAGCGACACCCCGCCACCAGCGCTGGCCGCACACCATCAGCGCCAACGGCAGCATCACGGCGTGGCAGGAGGCCATCGTCGGGGCTGAAATCGGCGGCCTGCGTCTGACGACCCTTGAAGTCGAAATCGGTGAGCACGTGCATAAGGGGCAAACGTTAGCCCGGTTGCAAGATGAGACAGTGCGTGCCGAGCTTGCCCAGACCGCGGCCAATCTGGAAGAGGCGAACGCCACCCTGCAGGAAGCCACCGCCAATGCCGAACGCGCGCGCCGCGTGCAGGGCAAAGGCACCTTGAGTGAGCAGCAAGCTACCGCCTACCTGGTTGCCGAAAAAGCCGCCAGAGCCCGTGTCGCCGGTCTGCAGGCCGCACTGCAGAATGCCCGGTTACGCCTGGCTCAAACCCAGATCACCGCGCCCGATGACGGCACCATCACCAGCCGGTTGGCCACACTCGGCGCCGTGGTACAGACCGGAGACGAACTGTTTCGCCTTAATCGCGGTGATCGCCTCGAATGGCGCGCCGAGCTCCCTGCCGCTGAACTGGCGCAGATCCAAGCTGGTATGCCGGTGAAGATCACCACCACCGCCCAACAGCACTTCAATGGCCAGGTGCGCCGCGTCGCCCCAACGCTGGATGCCAACAGCCGGACCGGGCTGGTCTATGTCGATTTGATCAACGCGAGCGCGGCCCGAGCCGGCATGTTTGCCCACGGTGACATCGAGTTGGGAATGGTGGATGTAGTCACAGTGCCACAACGTGCCGTGCTGCTGCGCGACGGCTTTCACTACCTGTTTCTGCTGGCCGGCGACAACCGCCTGACGCAACTCAAAGTGGTAACGGGCACGCGACAGGGTGACGACATCGCCATCCTGAGCCCGTTGGCGAGCGAAACCCGCGTCGTCGACACGGGCGTCGGTTTTCTTAACGATGGTGACCGCGTGCGCGTCAGCACACTCGGCACCGCTGCCGCCGCCAGTACGGGAGAATAAACATGGCCCGTCTTAACGTATCGGCCTGGTCGATCCGCAACCCCATCCCCAGCGTCCTGGGTTTCTTGCTGCTGACGCTGATCGGCCTGATGGGATTTCACCAGATGGGTATCCAGAATATGCCGGATATCGATCTGCCGATGGTGGTGGTCAGCGCCTCGCTGCCGGGCGCGGCGCCGTCACAGATGGAGACCGAGATCGCGCGCAAGATCGAAAACTCGGTAGCGTCAGTGCAAGGCGTCAAACACATCTATACCCAGACCACAGATGGTTCAGCCACCATTACCATCGAGTTCCGGCTTGAAAAACCCACCCAGGAAGCATTGGATGATGTGCGTGATGCCTGTCTCTTATACACATCTGACGCTGCCGACGACTAGTCGAGTGTAG
>CAMFKP010000029.1 GCA_945957385.1 uncultured Aeromonadaceae bacterium | reverse complement strand
ATTAATCCATTAATCCATTAATCCATTAATCCATTAATCCATTAATCCATTAATCCATTAAATAATTAAACGGCGCCATGCGATGTCAAATAAAATAATTATTTATCATGCAGTTAAGTGGCGTGAATATTCAAGACGGTTAATTATGACGTTAACGTCAATCTAACGAAAAAAACAAACCACGTTAATTACGTTAATTGCTTTGATTATTTTAATGGCGTTAATAGCGTTAATAGCGTTAATAGCGTTAATAGCGTTAATAGCGTTAATAGCGTTAATAACAAAATACACCGCACCAACGCCGCATCAAATGATGGATGGCTGCGCATCCCGGTGGCGAGCAAGATCCGCATCGGTGCTGGCCTGGCGGCTTACGCCGGTTCGGGGCGCAGCCACTGCGGATCCAGCTGGCTGGCGTCACCGAGCAGCAGCGGACTGGCCGGATCGTGGCGGGCGCGGTTGCGGGCCGCCAGCGCCTGGCTGCGATTGGCGTAACAATAGGCACAGCCGTGGGGACAGCTGTCGTACTGGCCGATATCCACGCTCGGCGCACAGCCGCAGGCGGCACGCTGTCCCGGATCCTTGCGCTGCGGCAAATCCAGGCCGAACAGTCGGTTCAGCAACGCGACATCGATGCAGCGACCCGGCGCGATCTGCCAGCGCGACAGATCGACTGCTTCGGCGCAACTGCTCAGCTGCAGGTCATAATGGGCCGCGGTGCGCTGCAGCGCACTGAGCAACTCGGCCAGCGGCTCGGGCTGCGCCAGCAGATCCTGATACTGCAGGCCGGGCACCCGATCGAGCTGGCGTACGCTCTTGCCATACAGATCGGCAAAGCTGATCACCACCTGCCGGGTGTGGCCGGCGAGCGCCGCCGCCAACTGGCTGAAACGGCGCTGGTGTTCGGCCACCGGCAGCCAGTTGCACAGCAGGATAGGGTCATAACGCCAGATGACGCGCTCCGGGCCCAGCAGCCGGCTGAGGGCCAGAAAACTGGCCAGCGCCTGCTCCAGCGGCGGCAGATGGGGCTCCAGCCGTGACGGATAGCCCGTCAGCGTGACGTGAAACAGGCTGCGATAGCCCAGCGCCTCAAGCCGCGGCAACGCCGGCAACAGCGGCGCGGCATGGCGCGTCCAGAAGACGATGGCCTCGACGGCATCCGGGCGCAGCCGGATGCGGCGGATCTGGCGGCTATTGAACGGATTGGCCACCAGCACAAATCCCGCTTCGATGCGATTCATGAACCAGCGGCTGTAAAACGCCGGGATATCGCTGCGCCGACTGGCACTGATGATCATCACATCTCCTGTTTCTGCCGCTGCTCAGAGGCTAGCGCGGCGCCGCCAGGTTGTCGCGCCGGATAGCGGCGTGCTACAGCTGCAGATCGACCCATACCGGCCTGTGGTCGGAACACCAGGTGGCACGATCACCGTCACTGGGGCGGACCGCATCGGCCTGCGGATCGGCCAGCCAGTGCCGCCCGGGCTCACCGGGCGCCGGCCACCACACGCCGCTGTCGAGCACCGTCAGATTGGCCGATGGCAATACATAATCCAGCCGCAACCCGCGCAGGTGGGTCCAATACGCCGCATTCGCCGGGTTCGGGATCCCGCGCTGGCGCCCGCCATGGAACTGCCGGACGCGACGGCCATAGGCGCCACTGGCATACGCCAGCGCCCCGGGTGAACGCGGCCGCAACGCCCCCGTCGCCACGCCGGCGTGCAACCGGGGATGGGCCAGCAGGCGACGGATCGCGCGCCGGTCCCCGTCGCCACCATGGGGGTCGGCATTCAGATCGCCGAGCAGCACAAAGCGCGCATCGGGAGCCATGCCGCCCCGGCGGCCGTCATCATCCTGCAGCCACTCGGCGCCATCCAGATAGTCACACCACAGGCGGATCTCGTCATGGTTGCGGCAGCGGTTGCGCCGCTCTGGGCCATCAAACACCGGCGGCGTCGGGTGGCTCAGCAACAGGTGCAGGGGGCGGCCATCGGGCAGACAGACAGCGACATCGACATGGTTTTTCGACGACAGGCGCAATTCGGCCAACGCCGCGGCACTGTAGTAGTCACCGCGCCCCGAGCCGGGCTCACGATCCGGCAGACAGGCGGCTGGCAGCGTCGCCCAGCGCAGCTGGCGGAACGTGCGGCGGGCGGCGCTATCCAGCGGCCAGCGCGATAGCAGCAACATCGCATACTGGCCGGGAAAGTGGCCAAAGCCCAAACCATCACCGGGCAGCGTCAGGCGGCCGTCACCATCCAGATCGCAGGCGGCCAGCAAGCCGGTATTGGTGGGAATGGACCAGCGATAGGGATAGTCGATGGCCAAACCATCCGGCCCTGGGCTCGCGAGCCAGTCGCGGCAAAAGCGATCGACGGCGCCGAGATCGCGCCCTTCGCCGTCATTATCAAATTCGTTGAGCAGCAGGATATCAGCCTGCAGCGCCTGCAGCAGCGCACTCAGCCGTCCGAGTAGCGGATCCTCGCGCCGGGCCAGACGCTGGGACAGCGCCTGAGGCGTGGCCAGACCCAGACCGAGATTGAAGCTGGCGACGCGCAGGCGCATGGCGTCAGCCCAACGCGAAGCCGAGCGCCAGCAGCAAGTTGCAGATCAGGCTGCCGAGGGCGGTGCGCTTGAGCATGGCATTGAGCAATGCCGGCTCATCGCTGCGCTGCACCATCCATGCCGCCTGCAACAGCGGCACGCAGCCCGGCAGGTAGAGCCAGCTCCAGGGCCCGGTCTGCTGCCAGAGGATGAAGCCGGCATTCAGCAGCAGGGCGCCGCCCACCAGCAACCAGTGGTAGGTCCGCGAGCGCCGCGCCCCGAGGCGCACCACCAGGGTGCGCTTGCCGGCGGCGGCATCGGTCAGCCGATCCCGCAGGTTGTTGATGTTCAGCACCGCGGTCGCCAGCAGGCCGCAACTGGCGGCCGGCAACAGCAGCGCCGCGCTCAACTGATGGGTGTAGAGGTAATTGGAGCCCATGACGCCGAGCAGCCCAAAGAAGATAAACACCGACAGATCGCCGAGCCCCAGATAACCGTACGGACGCCGGCCGACGGTGTAGGTCACCGCCGCCAGCAGCGCCAGCGCGCCGAAACCGATGAACGTCAGGATGCCGGCCCAATCGGCGGCAAACGCCTGCCACAGCAGTGTCAGACCGCTGGCGACCGCGGCCAGCGCCGTCAGCGCCATCCCCACCAGCATCTGCCGTGCCGAGATCAGGCCGGAGACCACGGCGCGGGTCGGCCCGACGCGGTCGGCGTTGTCGGCACCGGAGACGGCATCGCCATAATCGTTGGCCAGATTGGAGAGGATCTGCAGCAGGGTGGCCGTCAGCAGACAGAGGCCAAACAGGCTCCAGCGAAACTGGCCGGCACTGGCGGCCAACCCGCTGCCGAGCAGCACCGAGGAGCAGGCCAGCGGCAGGGTGCGCGGGCGCGCGGCCAGCCACCAGTGGGAGAACGACGAATCGGGCATCAGCAGGGTCATCCTTGCGAATCTGTTTACCCCCTGCCGACCTGCCCCTATACTGGGCCGGACCGGCCTGTACGGGGCCTCTTGCATGAGGCGTACTATACCGGAACAGGTCCCGATTTGCAGTTGGCCCCGGATGGCCCTAACGACCGACACGCACGCCATGCTGGCACATTCAAAACTGATAGAACGCCTGACGGCCCTCCCGGCCGACCAACGCTGCGGTTTCCTGCGCCTGCGCGAAGCCACAGATGTCACCTCTTTTCTCGGCTGGCTCAAGGCGCAGACGCTGGGACCACGCCTCTACTGGCATGCCCGCGAACGCGACCGCGAGTTCGCCACGCTCGGCTGTCTGCGCGAGCTGACCGACGCCACGGCGCTGGCGGCGCTACACGGCCAGCCGAAACCCGGCGCCGGCAGCTGGCCGCGTTATTATGGCGGCCTCGCCTTCGACCCGGCCGCGCCGCTGGCTCCGCACTGGCACAGCTTTGGCCACTGCCGTTTCGTGCTGCCACGCATCGAGCTGATCCGCCTCGGCAACCAGATCGAGCTGGTGATCAACCTCTGGTTTGATGCCGATCCGGCGCAGCACGCGGCCGAGCTCGCCGCCGCCTGCGCGGCGCTGCGTCAAGTGCAGCCCGAGGCGCGGTTGCTGCCCCCCGCCGTGCTGCATGGCACGCGCACCGAGACACCGGACATCAGCCGCTGGCACGATCTGGTGACGACGCTGACCGCGCCGGACCATCTGGCGGTGCAACCCAAGGTGGTATTGGCGCGCGAAAGCCGGTTTGCCACCACGGCGGCGCCCAATCCGTTCGATCTGCTGGCCGCACTGCAGCCGGTGACGCCGAACTGTTTTCACTTTGCGTTCGAATTCGAGCCGGGCCACTGCCTGATCGCCTGTTCGCCGGAGCGGTTGTACCGTCGGGCCGAGCGTCATCTGGAGAGCGAGGCGCTGGCCGGCACCATAGTGCGCAGTGGCAATGCCGACCGCGACGATCAGCTGGCGGCCCAGCTGCTGGCCGACAACAAGAACCGCCTCGAGAACCGGCTGGTGCACGCCGATATCCTGCAACGGCTGGAAGGGCTGGCCGCACGCGCCGATCTGTCGGCGCCGCGCATCCTGCGCCTGCGCCGGTTGCAACACCTGCGCCGTGATATCGACGCCGAACTGAAGGCCGATGTCAGCGATGCCGATCTGCTGGCCGCGCTGCACCCGACGCCGGCCGTCGGCGGTACACCACGCCGCAAGGCACTGGCCTTCCTGCGGGAACACGAATCCTTCAGCCGCGGCTGGTACGCCGGCGCCTGTGGCCTGATCAGCGATGACGTCGCCGAGTTTGCGGTGGCGATCCGCTGCGCGCTGCTGACGCCGGATGCCGTGCGGCTGTACGCCGGCGCCGGCATCGTCGAAGGCTCGGAACCGGCTGCCGAGTGGCAGGAGCTGGATGACAAACTGGCAACCCTGCTCGGCGTCTTGCAGCCGGGGGACGCATGATCCGCGCCGGGGATAATCTGGCCCTCGGCTGGGCCCGGCTGATGATCGAAGAGTTGTGGCGCCTCGGCCTGCGTGACCTCTGCTTTGCGCCCGGCTCGCGCAGCGCGCCGCTGACGCTGGCAGCCAGCGAACAGGGGCGCGTGCGCTGTCATGCCCATTTTGACGAACGTGGCCTCGGCTTTCTGGCGCTGGGGCTGGCCCGGCAGAGCCGTCGTCCAGTGGCGGTGGTCACCACCTCGGGCACTGCGGTCGCCAACCTCTATCCTGCGGTGATCGAAGCCCGCCTCAGCGGCATACCGCTGATCGTGCTCAGCGCCGACCGGCCTCCTGAACTGATCGACTGTGGTGCCAACCAGACCATTACCCAGCCCGGGATCTTCGCCGGCTACCCGCTGTTTACGCAGAATCTGCCCGCCCCGAGCGCCACTATCTCGCCGCGCTTCGTGCTCGGCAGCCTGGACCAGATGTGGCACTGCCTGCAGCAGACTCCGGGGCCGGCGCACCTCAACTGTCCGTTTGCCGAACCCTTCTACCCTGGTGAAGGAACGGCGCTGGCCGCCGACTGGCCGACCGAGCTCGCCAGCTGGCGCGCCAGTGAGCAACCACTGACCCGCATCGTCGCGCCGACGCTGATGCCCGACGTGCCCGCAACATGGTCGGAGCTGGCACAGCGGCGCGGCGTGATCGTCGCCGGCCAGATTGATGACGCCAAGGATGCCCACGCCGTGGCCGCTCTGGCGCAGCACCTCGGCTGGCCGCTGCTGGCCGATGCCCAGTCGCAGCTGCTGCAGCATCCCCGGGCGCTCAGCCATGCCGATCTGGCGCTGCACAACGCCGCGTTCCGCGCGGCACTGGCCGACAGTGAGGTTCTGCTGCAAGTCGGAGGCCGGCTGCTGTCGAAACGGCTGGCGCACTTCATCGCCGAGCACGCCTGGCAGCAGAACTGGCAACTGGCCGCGCACGATCAACGTCTGAGCGCCGATTACCGGGTCGATTGCCGGCTGGTGGCGCCGATCGCCGCCGCCTGTCGCCTGCTGCAACAGCGCAGCGCAGACCAGGCGCCGTGGTTGCAACAGGGTACGCAGCGCGCCGGCCTGCCGGCCATTCTGGACACCTTGGTTAACAGCTGGGGCGAGTTAGGCATCACTCACCGTCTGGCCAGCCTCTGGCAAGGCGCCTTGCTGCTGGGGAACAGTCTGCCACCCCGCCTGTGGCAGATGTTGGCCCCAGTACGGCCAGCCGAACCGCTCCCCGGCCAGCTGCACAGCCAGCGCGGTGCTTCGGGGATCGATGGCCTGATCGCCACCGCCGCCGGCATCGCCCGGGCCCGCCCCCAGGGTGACGTGACGACGCTGCTGCTCGGCGACACCTCGGCACTGCACGATCTGAACAGCCTGGCGCTGCTGCGCACGCCCGAGCATCCGCTGATTGTCGTCGTGCTGAATAATGACGGTGGCGGTATCTTCGCGTTGCTGCCGGGGGCGGCGACCCTGCCGCAACACGATGCCTGCTTCCGACTGAATCACGGCCTGGATTTTGCGCATGCGGCCGCCCAATTTGCACTGGACTATGCCGCGCCAGGCACGCTGGATGACTTTGAACACGCCTACCGGGCGGCCTGTGCCGCCCGACGCAGCACCCTGATCGAATGCCGGGTGCCGGCCGGCCACAGCGCCGAACAACTCGCCGAGCTGGCACGTCAGTGCCGCGGCGCTGAGGCCGGATGATGCTGGCGCCGCTGGGGCACTCTGCGCCGGACAGTAACGACACCGCGCTGGTCTTCCTGCACGGCTTTCTCGGCACCCCGACTGAATGGCTGGCGCTGCTCGATCGGTTGCCGGCCGCCTGGCGGCCGCGCTGCCACTGTCTGACGCTGCCCGGCCATGGGGCCGATGCCCCGGCGGCCCTGCCCTGGCACCACCTCGACGACTGGCTGGATGGCGAACTGAACCGACTGGGGCTGCGCCGAGTCGTGCTGTATGGCTACTCGCTGGGCGGCCGCCTGGCGCTGCACTATGCCGCCAGCGCCCAGGCCAGCGGCAAACTGGCTGGGCTGATCCTCGAGAGCGCCAATCCTGGTCTTGCCACCGCGGCCGAGCGCCAGCAACGGGCACGCAACGACGCCTACTGGGTGCGCCGGCTGCGCGGCGAACCGCTGCGCCAGGTGCTCGGCGACTGGTACCAGCAGCCGGTGTTCGCCGACTTGAGTGCCGGTCAGCGCCATGAGCTGATCGCACTGCGCAGCCAGCACGCCCCGCGCCCGCTGGCGCACATGCTGGCGGCCAGCTCGTTGGCGCGACAACCGGATCTGACGCCGTGGCTGCAACATGCCTCGTTGCCGGTGCTCTATCTGTATGGCGCCGCGGACCACAAATTCGCCACCCTGGCCGACAGCCTGCTGCAGCGCTGTCCGGCCGTGGAGGGCATCCGAATCCCTGACGCCGGCCACAACCTGCATCTGGCACGTCCAGAGCTTGTGGCGGCGGCACTGCGACGCTGGCTAAGCCCGCATTGCCCCGATTTCAATTGGCCTGATTTGAATTTCCCCGAGAGTGAGGAGCCCGTTTTATGATTCCCCCAACCCCGCAACAGCAGGAACTCTGGTACGCCCCGGTGCAATGGCACGACTGCAGCGGTGAGTTTCAGGATATCCGCTACCACAAGTCCGACGATGGCATCGCCAAGATCACCATCAACCGTCCGCAGGTGCGCAATGCATTTCGGCCGTTGACGGTGCAGGAGATGATGCTGGCACTGCAGGATGCCCGCTTCGATGCCGGCATCGGCGTGATCATTCTGACCGGGGAAGGCGATCTGGCCTTCTGCTCCGGTGGCGACCAGAAGGTGCGCGGTGATTACGGTGGCTACCGCGATGACGAAGGCACCCACCACCTGAATGTGCTCGACTTCCAGCGGCAGATCCGCACCTGTCCGAAGCCGGTGATCGCCATGGTGGCCGGTTATGCCATCGGCGGCGGCCATGTGCTGCATATGATGTGTGACCTGACGATCGCCGCGGAAAATGCCCGTTTCGGCCAGACCGGACCCAAGGTCGGCTCCTTCGACGGCGGCTGGGGCGCCTCCTACATGGCCCGCATCGTCGGCCAGAAAAAAGCCCGCGAGATTTGGTTCCTCTGCCGCCAGTACGATGCGGCCGAAGCACTGGAGATGGGGCTGGTGAACACGGTAGTGCCGCTGGCCGAGCTGGAGCGCGAGACGGTACGCTGGTGCCGCGAGATCCTGCAAAACAGTCCGATGGCACTGCGCTGCCTGAAGGCGGCGCTGAATGCCGACTGCGACGGTCAGGCCGGTCTGCAGGAGTTGGCAGGCAATGCGACTATGCTGTTCTATATGACCGATGAGGGTCAGGAGGGACGAAATGCCTTCAACGAAAAACGACAGCCCGACTTCTCGAAATTTACCCGTAATCCCTGATGGCCCGGTGCCCATGAACGTCAAACTGTACCGTTACGCGCTGCCGCTGAGCCAACCGATCCGTTTTCACGATCAGCAACTGACCAGCCGCGATGGGCTGCTGCTGAACTGGGAGGGGCGCTGGGGCGAGATAGCACCGCTGCCCGGCTTCTCCCAGGAGACACTGGATGAGGCCCAGGCCGAGGCGCTTTTGTGCCTGAAAAGCATGAAGCAGGGGCGACACCTCGAACCCCAGCTGCCTTCGGTACAATTTGGCTTCGACTGTGCCCGCCGGCAGTGGCCGGAAAAACTCAAGGCCCCCCATTCGCCGTATATCCTGCTGCTCGGCACCCCGGATGAGGTGATCTGGTGCTGGCGTGACTGGCTGTATGACTATCCGGCGAAGGCCAAGCTCAAGGTGGCGCGTTACCCGATGCGTGACGAGGTGGCGATGATCCGCGAACTGTGCCGGCTTGCTCCCAAGGTCAAGCTGGTGCTGGATGCCAACTGCGGCTGGACGCGGGAGGAAGCCTGGACCTTCATGCGCCACCTGACCCCGGGGAATATCGAATACATCGAGGATCCCTGCGCCCGCCTGGAAGATATCCGCGCCGTCGCCAGCCACACCGGTGTGCCGGTGGCACTGGACGAGCTGCTGAGCCGCCAGCCGGAGTGGGAGCCGTTCCCGCAGCTGAAGGCGCTGGTGATCAAGCCGACGTTGATCGGCTCGCTGGCACGCTGCAAGGCGCTGGTCGACAAGGCCCACAGCCTGGGGCTCAAGGTGATCATCTCCTCCTGCTACGAATCCCAGCTCGGCAACCGGCAACTGGCCCAGCTGGCCAGCGAGTGGGCTCCGGAGCAGGCTCCCGGTCTGGATACGCTGCGCTATTTCACCACCAACCTGCTGCAGGGTGACGATCTGCATGTCGACACCCGCCAGCTTGAGCTGATTTGGCAAAGCTGACATGACTAAGTTGCAATGACGGCGATGACGGCGCCGACCCAGCTCCCCTGCCCGCTACGTGAACAAGCACGCCGTCGCCCTGACGCGACGGCGTACAGCTGCGGTGAAGACTCACTCACCTTTGCCGATTTCGATGCCGCGGTGGAAAGCACCCGCCAGCAACTGCAGGCCCAGGGGCTGCATGCCGGCGATCTGCTGCTGGCACGGGCTGGCAACGGCCTGCCCCTGCTGCGGCTGATCTGGGCCTGCCTGCGGGCGGGAGTGTTGATCTGCCCGCTGAATCCACGGCTGCCGCCACAACAGTGTGACGCCCTGGCGCGCCGTCTCGGTGCCCGCGCGCTGTGGGATGACAGCGGCACCCTGACGCTGGCCGAGGTAGCGCGACTGACGTTCAGCGACGCCTGGACGCCGCACCGCCCGCCCCCAGGCACGTTGACCACGCTGTGGCTGGACGGCATGCGGCTGGCCAACCTGACGCTGACCTCCGGCAGCCTGGGCGAGCCGAAGGCGGTCGCCCACCGTCTCGGCGCCCACGTTGCCAGCGCCCGCGGCAGTGCGCAGCGGCTGCCACTCGGCGAGGAGGATGGCTGGCTGTTGTCGCTGCCTCTGTTTCATGTCGGCGGCTTTGCGATTGTCGTGCGTTGCCTGCTGGCCGGCGCTCGCCTGGTGTTGCCGGCGGCCGGCGAGTCGCTAAGTGAGTGCTTACGGGGGCACGCCGTCAGCCACCTCTCACTGGTGCCCACCCAGCTGTGGCGACTGCTGCAGCAACCGGAATTTGCTCTGGCCGAGACCCGGCTGCGCCACCTGCTGCTCGGCGGTGCGCCGATCCCGGCTGCGCTGGTCAGCGCCTGCCAGGCCCAAGGATTGACACCCTGGGTCAGCTACGGCCTCAGCGAGATGGCCTCCCAGGTATGTACCGCCCCCGCGTCGACCGGCGATGCCGGTGTCGGCACACCGCTGCCGGGGCGCGCGCTGCGCCTGGAACATGGCGAGATCCAGGTACGCGGCGCGACGCTGTTCGCCGGCTATTACGCCGCCGGCGGCACCCTGACGCTGCCCCTCACCGCCGATGGCTGGTTTGCCACCGGCGATCTGGGGCGCTACTTGCCGGATGGCCGTCTTGAGGTGTTGGGGCGACGCGATAACCGCTTCATCTGCGGCGGCGAAAATATCCAGCCCGAACAGATCGAACAGCAGCTGGCCCAGCATCCGGCCGTGCGCCAGGTCATCGTCGTGCCACGCGACGACGCCGAGTGGGGCCAACAGCCGGTCGCCATCGTCGATAGCACGCTGAGCGAAGCCGAGTTGCCGCAACTGGCCACCTGGCTGCGGCCACGGTTGCCGGGCTACCTGATCCCGCGCCACTGGCTCGGCTGGCCAGCCCAGGAGCAAAGCGCGCTGAAACCGGGACGACGCCCGCTGGCCGCCTATGCTGCCAGCCGCCTCGACCCAACGCAGGCTGAATCGAAGCCGACCATGCCCACAGATTAACCGGAAATACCCTTGGTTTTAGTGGCCCGAATCCGTATAGTCGGGCCGATTCAACGACAGGACACCTAATCAGTATGTTTCATGACAATCCGCTGCTGGCGCAGCTCAAACAGCAGCTGAGGGAGAACCTCCCGAAGAAAGAGGGGGTCGTCCGCGGCTCCGATCGCGGCTTTGGTTTCCTCGAAACCGACAACCGTGAGAGTTATTTCATTCCGCCACAGCAGATGAAGAAGGTGATGCATGGTGATCGCATCACGGCGATTATCCGCACCGAGAACGAGAAAGAGCAGGCCGAACCGGAAACCCTGATCACGCCGTTCCTCAGCCGTTTCGTCGGCCGCATCAAGCTGATCAAGGATCGCCTGAACGTGGTACCGGATCACCCTGTCCTCAAGGAAGTGATCAAGGCGCGCCCGATCAAGGGGCTGGACGAGAAACAGTTTGCCGAAGGCGACTGGGTCATCGCCCACCTCAAGCGCCACGGTCTGACCGATAACGGCCACTTTGCCGAAATCAGCGAACGCATCACCGCCGGCGACGATCCGGAAGCCCCATGGTGGGTCGTCTTGCGCCGCCACGATCTGCCGCGCAGCGCACCGGCCGATGCCGAGAGCTGGCAGCAGCTCGACGAACCGTTGCCGCGCGAAGATCTGACCGCGTTGCCGTTCGTGACCATTGACGGTGCCTCGACCAAAGACATGGACGATGCGCTGTATGTGGTGACCGAGGCCGATGGCTGGCGCCTGACGGTCGCCATCGCCGACCCCACCGCCTATGTGGCACCGGGCAGCCCGATCGACGCCGAAGCCGCCAAACGCGCCTTCACCGTCTACCTGCCGGGCCGCAACATCCCGATGATCCCACGCACCCTCAGTGACGAGCTCTGCTCACTGAAGGAAGGCGAACCGCGCCAGGCGCTGTGCTGCGAGATGAAGATCGGCCACGATGGCGCCATCGCCGACGATTTCCGCTTCTTTGCCGCCACCATCTGTTCCCAGGGCCGCTTGATCTACGATCAGGTCTCGGATCTGCTGGAACATGGCAGCGCCGACGGCTTTACACCGAACGATGCGATCCGCCAGCAGCTGCAAGGCCTGCAGGCGTTGACCGCCGCCCGTCAGCAATGGCGTGGCGAGCATGCATTGCTGTTTAGCGACCGTCCGGACTACGCGTTCGAACTGAACGAAGCCGGTGCGGTTGTCGCCATTCACGTCGAACCGCGCCGCATCGCCAACCGCATGGTGGAAGAGGCGATGATCGCCGCCAACATCTGTGCCGGCCTGTTCCTCGCCCGCACGCCGGGCTATGGCATCTTCAACGTCCACCCGGGCTTCGATGCAGAGAAAATTGCCGGCGCGGCCGAATTGCTGGCGGCCCACCAGGCGCCGGTGGCGGCCGAACGCCTCGGCACCCTGGAAGGCTTCTGCGAGCTGCGCCGCTGGCTGGAAACCCTGCCGTCGCCGTTCCTCGACTGCCGCCTGCGCCGCTACCAGACCTACTCGGTGATGGCCAGCCAGCCAGGCCCCCACTTCGGGCTCGGCCTGCCGGCGTATGCCACCTGGACGTCACCGATCCGCAAATACGGCGACATGGTCAACCACCGCATCATCAAGGCACTGCTGCAAGGCGCCGCCTGCCCGGCGGAGCCGGATGCCGCGCTGACCCAACTGCTGAGCGAAGCACGCCGCCTGAACCGCTTTGCCGAACGCGATATCGCGGACTGGCTGTATGTGCGCTTCCTGTTGCCGGCCGTCGGCAGCGAGCAGACCTTCAGCGCCGAGATCATCGACGTGGTCCGTGGTGGCATCAAGGTGCGTCTGCAGGAAAATGGCGCCGTGGCGTTCGTCCCGGCCGGCCAGATCTTCAGCGACAAAAAGCGCCTCGAGTGCAGCTGGGACGATGGCAAGGTCTACCTCGACAAGGAGGTGCGCTTCGAACTGGGACAACGGATCGATGTCCGGCTCAAGGATGCCATCGAGGCGACCCGTTCTCTGGTTGCCACGCTGGCCACTCCGCTGGATGCCGCTACCCAGAGCGAAAGCGCCGAGGAGCTGGAGCATGAAGTGCGCGAAGCGGTGGCCGAAGCGCTGGATCACGGCGACACGCCGGACAGTGGCAGCGACGCCTGATCACCGCCCCTGACGCAACGGGCCTGCCACTGCAGGCCCGTTTTTTTGGTTAATGAGCCTGCCGTGCACCGTTAAATCGCAACTTCGGTATGCACATCAAATAGATGTGCCTGCGCTACATCCAATTCAAAATGAACACTGTCGCCGGCTTGTAATGCCGCGCAATCCTCATAGGCGGTACGGGATAATAGCGGCCACTCGCCGCTCAAGAAATGCAGATACATTTCGTTACCCATGGCCTCAATCAACTGAATATCGGCCCGCAGGGTCGCTTTATCGCGCGGCGGAGCACTGCGGTAGCGAATATGCTCCGGGCGAATACCAAACCAGACCTGTTGATTGAGATAACCATGCAGTCGCTCCGCCTTGGCAGGCGGCAGCGGCAGCGGTTGGTTAAGGCCCAGATCCAGAGCCAGCCCCTGGTCAGAGGCGCATACCCGTGCCGGCAGGAAGTTCATCGCCGGCGAGCCGATAAACCCTGCCACAAATTTGTTGGCCGGATGCAAGTAGAGATTCATCGGCGTGTCGACCTGCATGATCTGCCCTTGATTGAGCACGCAGATGCGATCGCCAAGGGTCATGGCTTCAACCTGATCGTGGGTGACATAGATCATGGTCGCCGGTTGCTGGCTGGTTTTCAGGCTCTGGTGCAACTGGGCGATGCCGACGCGGGTCGAGACACGCAACTTGGCATCCAGATTGGAGAGCGGCTCATCAAACAAAAACACCGCCGGTTGGCGCACCATGGCGCGCCCGAGGGCGACGCGCTGGCACTCGCCGCCTGACATCTGCCCTGGCTTGTGCTTGAGCAAATGGCCGATCTTCAGCAAGGTTGCCGCTTGCTGGATACGCTGGTCTATCTCGGCAGCGGGTAGCTTTTGCTGCTTCAAGCCAAACGCCATGTTGTCGTAGGCATTCATGTGCGGATAGAGCGCATAGTTCTGAAACACCATGGCAATACCGCGATCCTTGGGCGGCAGATCATTGACCCGAGCCGCGCCGATATGGATGTCGCCACCGGTGATCGACTCCAGGCCGGCGATCATGCGCAGTATGGTCGACTTAGCACAACCGGAGGGGCCGACCAGCACCATAAACTCGCCATCATGGATGGTCAGATCCAGCCCCTGCACCGCCTGAAATCCATTGCCATACACCTTGCCGACTTGCTCGAATACCACTTCAGCCATGTTGATACGCCCCTTCCGTTTGCAACGACCACGGCAAGCGAGCCGGATCAAAATCGGCCACCGATGGCACTATGCCGTGGGCCAGAGGTGCCAGCTCGGCTGAGGTAGCCGTCCCGCTCAATACGCCGACGCTGAACGCACCGGCATTGCGCCCGAACGCCATGTCCGAGGGGGTGTCCCCGAACATGATCACCTGCTGCGGCCGCAGGCCTGTCTCGTTGCAAAACGCATGCAGCAGCGCAGGATCTGGCTTGGCGGCCAACTCACCATCCGAGGTGCCGATAAAATCGAACAACTCAAGCAGGCCGGTATGGGCCAAACAAAACCGGGTGGAGTCCTGATTATCGGCGGTGGCCACCCCGAGCCGGTAGCCCTGTGCCCGCCACAGGCGTAACTGCGCCGGCACATCGGCTATCGCCGCTAACCACTGCGGATGGGCATACAGGCTCCGCTGCATCATCTGGCTGACTTGCTGCGCGAAAGCCGCAGCCGGGATAGCCGGTTGCAGCAGGGCATACCAGGCGGCGGCGGTGGCACTCACCGGCTCGACCGCCAGAATCCCTTGTGGATCTATGCTCTCGCCCTGCACCCCGATCGCCGCCAACAGGCGGTCGACCGTCACATCGCACTCCACATTACCACTGGCCACTAGCTGGCAGGCGCAGTCGCGGGCAATCGCCGGCCACAGCGGGGTAAAGCTGATCAGGGTTCCATCTTTATCAAACAGTAAGCCTTGAATCGTCATACATCGTAACTCTTGTCATAGGCCGCAACGGCCGAGGTCATCCGGCTTGCAGACCGCAATTCTTCCCAACTCAGCGCAGGCGCTGGCTGACGAAAACGTGGATGGGCGCCGTTGTAGAGCGGATTAATCAACCCGGCAAATGCCCCTTCGCTATCGCGAATGTCGCAACGCAGCCAGCTGTAACGGGTCAAATCGAGCATCAGGGTTTGCGGCTGAGCGCCAAGCGGCAACGTGGCAATACAGTCGCCATCTGCAATGAGCTGTAGCTGCCAGTCATGCACTGGTGCAGCGGTGTGAATGGTCAGCGCCACCCGCTGTGCTCCCACATCCATACCGGGCAGAATCGCCATCGCCAACGGGAATGACACCGGCTGCAGGTCAAAGATCAGTGCGCTGTGGCGCGCTAGATAAACATGTCCAGCGCGCAGCCCGGCCAAAATCGCGCTTTGCGTCAGATCTTGCGCAAACACCCAGGTGGCCGGATCGCCATACAGCGAAGGCGCGCTGGCCTGTGGGTTGCGCTCGTCCGGGGTCAGATGACAATCGCTGCCCCCCACGGCCGTGAGACGCAGCCCGAGTTGCCATGCCTGGTTGAGCACGGCCAGCGCCGCCTCGGTGGCCGCAGGGGAAGTGGCCCACGTCGGATCACAACAGACCTCTAGCGCATGCACACGGCGCATATCCAGCGCGTCATAGTGCCAATGCCAAGGCTTCATCATCGGATGGTTAATCGTGATATGGCTATTGGCTCCTGCCACCTCGTCCAGCCCCTGGGCGATCAGGGCTGCACTGGATAAGTCGCGGTCAATCAGCTGCAGCGGCCGCACCGGCCCGTGCACATTGAAGTGACCAAGCGAAGTGGTGATTTCGATGCCAGGCAGGATCAGGGTGCGATCTGACACCGGCAGGTGCGGATGACAGAGGTTATGTTCGGTCAGAAACAGAAAATCGAGTTGCTGGTCAGCGGCGATCGCCATCGCCTGTTCCAGGGTGTTATGGCCGTCGGAGAACCGGGTATGGGCATGCAAATCGCCACAATACCAGGCCGGCCCGCGACCAGCCGGTGCGGCAATAGCGGTGACGACTGGCATTTCGGTCTCTGTAACGACAGGCATCACGGCGCGCGGGCTCGACCAGCCATGCAGGGTCAGCGTATAGGCTTGCGGATGGGGAGAACGCCTCTCCCCTTCCAGGTGGCATACCGCCAGTTGCCAGGTGCCGGCCGGCACTATGTCCGACGGCACGACAGACGATGCCCCCGCATCACAGGACGGTGCGGCTGACAACGACACCTGCTTGTGCCCCTTTTGAAGCACCAGCGCCGCACGCAGTTGACCGTGACTGTCCTGCAACTGGACATACAGCAGCCCCTGTTGCCGGGTCTGACCAGCCAGCGTCAGGCTGGTCACCCCGGCCGGCAGCACCACACTGTGTATCTGCCGACCATAGGTCAACTCACCCGCGAAAGCGAGATCCACCCGCGTCGCCTCGCCCGACGGCAGGGTTGCCGGCAACCGCTCTGGTCCGGAGGCCAGCGCGTGGTTCGAGTCAGCCGCCACGGTTTACCCCTTCACCCGATCCAGCGCACGCTGCGCCTTCTTAGCCGCTTCCTTCAATGCCTTCTCGGCCGGTACGTTCTGGATCTCGACCTGATCAGCGGCAATGGTGAGTGCATCGAGGATCTTGCCGTTGGTGGGGTCGATAAAGTTCGGGCTGGCAGTGACCGCCTGCTTGAGCGGGATCAGCGCCTGCGGGTTCTTGGCGGTATAGGCCTGATAGTCCGGATCGCTCGACGCGCTCTGGCGTACCGGGATATAACCGGTCTTCATCGACCAACGAGCGGTATTCTTGGCCTGGGTATAGTAGTTCAGGAACGCAAACGCCCCCTTGGCAGCCTCATCCTCGGTCTCCTTGGGCAGCACCAGCACCTGGGCACTGGCAATCGGAGCCGCCGGATGGCTACCCCAACCCGGCTGGGTGGTTGCCGCCAGCTTGGTGAAGTCCAGATCGCCCTGGTCGCCGGACGAGCCGGTGTAACCCAGAGCACGATCCTTCATCACATCATCGATGGTCTTGTACCAGTATTCCCAGCCCTGACCACCGTGATGAATGCGCATGGTTTGATCAGCATGGATCCATTGGCGAAACCCGTCCCACACCGCAACCCATTCCGGACTATCAAACGCCACCTTCTTGCCATCGGCACTTAAAATCTTGCCGCCGTTCGACAAGGCGGCATCGATCAGGTTGTCCTTGCCCCACATCGGCTCCCAGCCGTAGAAGATGATATTGCCGCTGGCATCCTTCTGCGTCACCTTGGCCGCCACCTTGGCCACTCCCTGCCAGGTTGCCAGATCCTTTTCGCTGAAGCCGTGTTCGGCCAACACCTGCTTGTTGTAGTAAAACACCTGGGTAGTGCCATACGCCGGCAAGCCATACACACTCTGGTCGGCGGCGGTGACCGCGGCACGGAAGGTCGGCACAAAATCGGCGAAGTTGAAATTGGCATCCATATACGGGCGCAGGTCACGCAACAGCTGGCGGTTGGCCATGCCAGTCGCCTGTTCCCCGGTCAGCAGCACGACGGCCGGAGCCGTTTTCGAGGCCATCGCCGCCTGCAGTTTCTGGAAGGTTTCGCTGTAACTCGCCTGCAGGCTGGCCTTCACCTCATAGTCGTTTTGACTGTTGTTGAACTCGTCGATCAGGGTTTGCATCATCTGCTGCGGCTTGGCACCGCCGGCATACCACAGCACCACATCGGTTTTCGCCTCGGCTTGTACCGCCATGGTGAACAAGCCCATCAGACAGGCCAGGTGTAAGGCATTACGTTGTTTCATGACTCTCTCCAGTTATTCCTTGACGCCGTTGCCGGCAATGCTTGACAGGATGGTGTGTTGACAGAGAACAAAGAGCAGGAGCAACGGCAGGACCGCCAGGGTGCAGGCCGCCATGATGTGCGACCAGTTGAGCCCGTAGTGGCCTTGCGCGATAAAGTACTGGCGGATGCCGGTGGCAATCAGGCTGAGATCGGCGTCGGTCAGGACCAGACTCGGCCACATGTAGCTGTTGTAGTTGGTGATAAAGGTGATCAGAAACAGGGTCGCCAGCGCCGGCTTGCACTGTGGCAACAGGATGGCCGTAAGAATTTTCACCTCGCTGGCGCCGTCGATACGCGCCGCCTCGATCAGCGAGGGATGGATACGGCTGAACACCTGCCGCAGATAGAACACGCCAAACACGCTCACCGCATTGGATAGGATCAACCCGCTATGGCTATTGAGCAGCTGCAACTTGGCCAGAATGATGTAGGCCGGGATATAGGTCACCGCGCCCGGCAGCATATAGCTGGCCATCACCAGCAGATAGCAGAGCGTTCGTCCACGGAACTGCAACTGGGTCATGCAGTAGGCAAACAGCGCCGAGTTGGCAAGCACCAGGAGCGTGGTGGCCAGCGCCACCCAGGCACTGTTGACGATATAGCGGGCGAACGGCGCACTGTGCAGCGTCTCGACAAAGGTCTGCCAGTGCAGATGCTGCGGGATCAGCGCCAGCGGGCTGGCAAAGATCTCGGCATTGCTCTTCAGCGCGCCGGAGATCATCCACACAAACGGAAACACCATCAGCAGACCGACCACACTGAGCAGCAGGTGTTTGACCAGCCAGCGGCGATCCATCCGGGCCAAGAGCGTCCACAGACGACGAATCAATACGCCCGGCGATTCCGTGACGGGTAACACCAGCGGACGACGACGCGTTATCAGGGTTTCACTGTTCATACCGGCCTCCCTCAGTAATAGACCCAGCGCTTGCCGAGCAGGGTATTGAGCAGGGTCAGCCCTGCAGTGAGAACGAAGATCACCAGCGACATCGCCGCCGCCGGCCCCATCTGGTACTGCTCGAACGCCTCCTGGTAGAACAGGTAGAGCAAGGTACGGGTCGTGCCACCCGGCCCGCCCTGGGTCAGGATCTGGAACTGATCAAAACTTTCGATGGCGGTAATCAGGTTGACGATCACCAGGAAGAAGGTGGTGGGTGAAATCAGCGGCAGCGTGATCTTCCACAGCCGCGTCCAGGCCGAGCAGCCATCAATCGCGCTGGCTTCATACAGGGCAGCAGGAATGCGGTTTAGTGCGCTGATATAGAACAGCATGGTCCAGCCGAGAGCCTGCCAGATCGTGACCACCATCACCGCCACCATGGCGGTGTGCCCCTGCTCCAGCCAGGGGATCGGCTGGCTCATGCCGACGCCGGCCAGCAATTGGTTCAGCAAGCCATTTTTGGTGTCAAACACCCAGGACCAGACAATCGACACAGCTATGGTTGGCGTGATCCACGGCGAGAAAATCAGCGCACGGTAGAGGTGACTGCCACTGAACTGTTTGTGCAGCAGCAGGGCGAACAGCAGCCCCAGCGCCACGGTCGGGATGACCACGCCCAGCGCAAACAGCCCGGTGTTGCCTACCGCCTGCCAAAAGTCGTCCCGGCCAAACAACTCCTGATAGTTATCCAGCCCGACATAGTTAAAGGTCGGCGTGATGTAGTCCCAGTCAGTGAAGCTGATATAGATGCTCCAGCCGAACGGGATCAGCCAGAACAGAAACAGTGGCACCAGCAACGGCAGCATCATGCTGTAGGGTGTCAGGGCGGACCAACACCGGCAGCGACGAACAGAAGTGGGTGTCATGCACCGTTCTCCATGTGCAAATCAATGCCCCATCCTAGAAAGCGGTGATGACAATACGATGCGACGGGCCATCGGATTTCGGTGGCACCGCCATAAGAAAAAGTGATGACCTGCCACCACGATTAACGATCCGGCAACAGGTGATGCAGCCAGTCACAAAAAAAGTTCACCTTAGGTGAACGCTGCGGGGTGGTGATCAGATAGTGTGCCGACTCTGCCGGCATGCTCCCGGGCAAGGCCGCGACCAAGTCACCACTGGTCAGGTAGGCCTCCGCATGCAGCGAACGCACCAGCAACAGCCCGATCCCCTGTCTGGCTGCCTCCAGCGCATGTAGCGAGGTGGAGATCTCCAGCTGCACCTGGGGATAAACCGGTACCAGATGCTGATAGCTCAGCCACTGCAACCAGGTCTCTTCGTAGCCTTTGACCTGAATCGCCGGTAACGCACCGAGCGAGCGCTCCGCCAGCGCAGCGGCATGGCGCTGACGAAAATCCGGGCTGCAGACCAGGATCCAGTACTCCTGAAACAGCCGCTCGGCGCGAGTATGTTCGCTGGCATGAAAGCCGTTGGTAATCTCGACATCGGCATCCAGACACGGCACCGGAGAGGGCCAATCCACCAGCGTCATATCGAGGCGGATAAAGGGATAACGGTTGGTGAAGTCCGCCAGTCGCGGCATCAACCAGTTATAAGCAATCGAGTGGTTCACTTTCAGCCGCAACACCGCATCCTGCTGTTCGCCAAACAAGATCTGGGTTTGCGCAATGAGGTGCTGCAGCACACCGCGCACTACCGGCAGGTAGTGTTGGGCAGACGGCGTTAATGTCACCCCGCGCTGGCTGCGATCAAACAACTGGCTGCCGAGGAAGGTTTCCAATGTCTTGAGTTGCTGGCTTACGGCAGCCTGCGAGACATCCAGTTCGCGCGCGGCGGCACCAATGGCCCCCAACCTGGCCACGGCTTCAAACATCACAAGGGCACGAAGCGGAGGAAGCATATGCAGGTTCGGTCGTTCGGAATAAGATCGCTCGACCCTAGCCGCCACATATGACAGACAGATGACGACCGCTTAGTCAGCGCTCGGGCGCCTTACGCCGCCAGGGTGCGGACGCACAACGGCTCCCGGCCAGTCCATAAGACCGCAAACAAGGCCACATCCGCACGATGCGGCAGGGGATGGCGGCGGGTAGCGGTCGGCTGGCGAAAGCTCATCCAGACACTGTCGGTGAGTGCGGCGCGTCCACTAAAGCGGGGCAAGTCCAACCGTCAGTGCAACACATCCGGGTCGTTGAGCAGGGGATCATGCAACTCGGGGATCAGCTGGCCCTGCTGGCCCGGGCATTCACTGCGGCTGGGGAAGCCCTGCTGCCAGCTCAACTGCTTGGCCGCCAGCCAACGCTGGATAATATTCGCCGCCGTCGGTTGTTTTTTATATTCCCCATTCACTAACGCATAATGAACAAATAATTCATCTTTTTTGGCAAAGCCTTTTTTGGCATCACCAATCGTGAGGGATTCAAAATATTTACGCCATAGAATGATATCTTGTTTGCCATCGCCATTAATATCGCCAAAAAAGAGTTTACCGAAAGAGCGATAGCCATCATTGTAAGCATTCGTATAGCCATCAACCAAATATAGATATTGTGGATCTTGTGGCTTGTCAGCTAACCCCCGCTCCTCTTTCATGTCTTCATCTGGCACAAAGGCCATATCAACGTACACATTAGATGCGAACACAATCTTTTTTTTCTTCTGAGAAAACACATTCAAATCTAGTGCGTAAGCTGATTCATTTAATATTAATATCTCATCATCGCCGTCATGATTAACATCTGCAGCCAACATAGGATATTGCGATAAACAGCCATTATATTCAACGGAATCATTAAACACGCCGGCGTTCTCTTGTTCTTCCAGGCTATTATTCATAAGCGATTCATAGTCAATCATAGAATTGCCATCCAAAGCCCACTGTCCCAAAAATTTTTTATTAGAATAATCAACACCACGTATAGTGTGATTGTCATACAGAAGAAAATATTTTCCATTTAACACAATAAATGATTTTGTCGCGCCCATATCTTTTAGATGTAAGACTTCCGCATTTTCAATTAAAAATGATCTTACATTTTTTATAGCGCCGACATCCCAAGCTCTCCCTCCGACTTTAATCGACAACTCTTCAGCGCTCACTCGTCCAAATAACAACAGGGGCACCACAATTGCAATTCCGATTAATTTACCCAATTGCCACCTCTAATTAAAATCATGAACACCGAATAGATGACCTCAGTCCATCCGCTGAATGACGCGCCGTCAGTGCAATACATCTGGATCATTGAGCAAGGAATCATGCAATTCGGGGATCAGCTGGCCCTGCTGGCCCGGGCATTCACTGCGGCTGGGGAAGCCCTGCTGCCAGCTCAACTGCTTGGCCGCCAGCCAACGCTGGATAATATTCGCCGCCGTCGGTTGTTTTTTATATTCCCCATTCACTAACGCATAATGAACAAATAATTCATCTTTTTTGGCAAAGCCTTTTTTGGCATCACCAATCGTCAGGGATTCAAAATATTTACGCCATAGAATGACATCTTGTTTGCCATCGTCATTAATATCGCCAAAAAAGAGTTTACCGAAAGAGCGATAGCCGATATCAAAACTATTATAGCGGTCATCCAGACTGGAAATATATTGCGGAACATCTGGATTTTTAGCTTCCGACAAATGATATATCTCCTCATCCACCTCATCAGGCATCCGACCGTTATCATATTCCAGCAGTGAGGAAAATATGACTTTTTTCATTTTGGTGGAGAAGATAGCCAGACTGGAGGGACCGCCAGCACCAAATAGAATAAACAGTTCTGGCTGACCGTCGTTATCCAAATCCGTATAGCGAAGCGGGTGTTTTAATAGACAACCAGCCCCATCGCCCCCCGCTGCATACTCATAACGAGGCTCCATCTGTTGCCGATTAAACCGCTCATCCAGCTTGGTTTCCCAGGCTATATCATTCTTGACGCCCAAATCCCAGCCACCGAGATATTTATCACCCGCAACATCGAATAATCGCACAACGGGCAGGTCATATGACGCATAATAAATAGAGCCCGCCCCAAAATTAGTAAACGTCATGGGGCTTATGGGCTCACCGAGATTAAGTTCAACCGCTTTTTTAGCCATAAATTTTGCAGTATTTCTGACAGCATCCAAATCATAAGCCGCATACGCTCGTTCTAGCGCCGGCTGTTTTTCCGCCGCATTAACGGTGCCGGATATACAAAATAATATCCATAACAACGCTGTTATATAAATAGACACGCTTCATTCCTTAAATTAATACGCCGTAATGTTCGCCACCAAGTAGATGATCGCGGCCGATTCCAAGCGTGACCCTTATCGCCATCCCTGCCATTCCCCTGTCTGGCTATTTCCCCGCACGCAAACCCTCGTCGACCGTCCAACGATAAACGCGTGCAGGTCGCGTCAATACCCACGGCCCCAGGCCACCACCGGGCAGGCAACGCCGCTGCGCCTGGTGCAGCATGCCCACAAAGGGAGTCATATGCAATCGAGATCCGCTTCGCAAAGCCTCGGTGTGCCACTTGGCGTGCTCCGGCGCCAGCGGCATGCTGACAAGCTGATTCTGCGGAGGTAATGCTATGAGTGAACGGGAAAAGATGCGCCGCGGCGAGGCGTTTGATGGCCGGGATGCCGAGATCATCGCGTTGCGCGATCGTGGCCAGACGTTATTGCGCGCCCTGAACCAGCACCAGGCCGGTGACGCCCGCCACGCCGAGCTGGCGGGTCAGCTGTTCGGCCGCTTGGGCGAGCAGAGCCTGGTCTCGACGCCCTTTTGCTGCGAGTTTGGCGCCAACATCGAGATTGGTCGCCACAGCTACATCAATTTCAACGTCACCATGCTGGATGTCGGGCCGATCCTGATCGGGGACAACGTCATGATAGCGCCGAATGTGCAGATCTATACCGCGACCCACGACGAGGATCCGCTGCTGCGCCGCGACTGGTCGGTGTATGGCAAACCGGTGGTGATCGGCGACGATGTCTGGATCGGCGGTGGCGCCATCATCTGTCCGGGCGTCAGCATTGGCGCCCGCAGCATCATCGGGGCCGGCGCCGTGGTCACCCGCGATATTCCCGCCGACTCGGTGGCGGTCGGCAATCCGGCGCGGGTGGTGCGTTCCGTGCAACGCGCCGCGCCTGCCGCAGCCGACGACTGAGCCCGAGCGCGGCCGCCCCACAGAGCGTGGTTAGCGTCCGCCGCTGACCGCCGCTCGTACCCGGCCACCGGCGGCGACGTGGCAACCTTCGTGCGTCAACAGCGCCACCTTGAGATCCAGGCCGCCAGCATACCCGGTCAGGCGGCCGTCATGACCGACCACGCGATGGCATGGGATGATCACCGACAGCGGGTTGCGCCCGACGGCGCCACCGATGGCGCGGCTGGCCCCAGGCTGACCCAGCTCGCTGGCCAGCTCGCCATAGCTGATCACCTCGCCATAACCGATCTGCCGCAGCCGTTGCCAGATCCGTTGCTGGAACGGGGTGCCCTGCGGCGCGCACGGCAGCGAGAACTGGCGCAGTTGCCCGGCAAAATAGGCGGCAAACTCCGCCAGATAGGGGGCCAGCGCCTGCGGATCCCATTGCCACTGCGCTGCGGCCACCAGCGGTCGCCGTCCACTCTGGAAGTCGACCTGCACCAGAGCACCGTCCTTCTCCACCAGCCGCAGCGCTCCCCACGCCGTGAGTAAATCGGCATACCGCATCATGCTGTCACCTCGTGATTGAAATCGAACAGCCGTCCGCTGGCGGCCGCCTGCCACAGCCAACTGGCGGCGTAGGCGCGCCACGGGCGCCAGGCTTCGGCGTAGGCGGTCAGTGCGGCCGCACTGAGCCGGGTCTCCGGCAGCAGCGCTTTTTGCAGCACCAAATCGCCGGCCGGAAACGCATCCGGATCGTCACCACAGCGCAACCGCCAATAGGCCAATGTCCAGGGCCCGATGCCGGGTAACGCCAACAGCTGCGCATCACTGGCCTCGGCCAGCACCAGCCCCTGCTGCAGGGCCGTGGCCAACGCCTGCAAGGTGCGGATGCGCGCACCGGTCAGCCCCAGTCCATCCAGTGGCATGCTCAGCAATTCGGCGGCATCGGGCAGCGCCAGCGAACCAAAACATTCGCGGCGCCGGGCGACCAGGCGCCCCAGCAGGGTCACCGCGCCCTTGACCGAAATCTGCTGGCCAATGATGGCGCGCAACAGCACTTCGTAGTGATCCCAGCCGCTGGGAAGCCGCAACCCCGGTGCCGCCAGAATATAAGGTGCCAGCACCGGCGACGCCGTGAGCTGCGCCTGGATCGGTTGGGGATCGGCATCCAGATCCCACATGCGCCGCACCCGGTAGAGCAGCGCCGGCAACTGGCGCAGCGCCACGCCGTGCAGCGTCAACTGCAGGCTGGCACCGGTTCCGGCGCGCACCTCCAGCCAGGCGCCATCACGGCCAAGGTTTCCATCAAGGTAGCGACGGTAGGACTCGGCAGTCACCTCCTCCAGCCCGGCGATCGCTCGCAACCGGAAAAATGCCAGCATGGCGGCAAAGTCATACGGCGGCCGGTAGCTCAGCGCCAGGCACAGCGTACCGGACGGCGTGCGCAACGCCTGCCGGCGCAACCGTGAGGGCGGCGTGCCATAGGCGGCTAACCAGACATCATTAAAGCGGCGCAGGCTGCCGTAGCCGGCGGCATAGGCAATCTCGGTGACACTCAGTGCGCTGTCGGTCAACAGCTGCTTGGCCAGCAACAGGCGCCGGGTCTGCTCCAGCTGCAGGGGCGCCAGCCCGAGGTAGTGCTCGCTCTGCCGGCGCAGGGTGCGCGCCGTGCCGCCACAGCGCTGTGCCAGTGCCTCCAGCGAGCTGTCCACCAGCTCACCGCGCTCCATCGCCTGCAGCGCGCGTTGCAGCAGCGGTGGCAGAACCTGGCGTTCAGCCGGCGCCAGCTCGGGACGACAACGCAGGCAGGGGCGCAACCCGGCCTGTTCGGCGGCCGCGGCGGAGGAGAAATAACGCACATTGTGCTCCAGCGGCGCACGTGCCGGGCAAACCGGGCGGCAATAGATGCCGGTGGTCAGCACGCCGGTAAAAAAACGGCCGTCAAAACGCGCATCGCGTGCCAAACGCGCGGCACGGCACTGTGCCGGGGTCATGGCCAAGCTCATACTCCGCCTCCAACAGGGAATAACAGGACGCCAGCCTAAAGGGGGGCGGTACGGCTGACTAGCCAAAAACGGACAACAATGGCAAAAAGCGCTACCCCCTGCGGCCGTCCGCAACGGTCCGCCGTCGGGCGAGCCACAGGTGACTAGAACTGATCGCGCCGCGCCTTGAAGCCGCAGGCTTGCAGGCGCTGCATCATCGGCTCCAGATCGGCGGCATCCCGCAGTTCGACATCGATGGTGACGGCACTCTCTTTGGCCAGGCTGGCCGCGGCAAACCGCTCATGCCGCAACTCGTAAATGTTGCCACCGTTGTCGGCGATGATGGCCGTCAGCTGCGCCAGCGAACCGGGGCGATCCGGTAATTCGGCGCGGATCCGCACCATGCGTCCGGTGCGCGTCAGGTGGCGTTGCAACACCGCCACCAGCACCCGGGTGTCGATGTTGCCCCCGGAGAGCACCACGCCTACCCGCCGGCCGGCAAACCGTTCCGGGCACGCCAGCATCGCGGCGATCCCGGCCGCACCGGCCCCTTCGCACAAGGTCTTCTCCACGCCAAGCAGCAGGGCAATCGCCTGTTCAATGGCCGCCTCATCGACGACGACAATCTCGTCGACCAGCTTGCTGACCAGGCGTCGCGTCAGCTGGCCGGGCTCCAGTACGGCGATCCCTTCGGCCACCGTCGCACCGGGTTGAACCGGGTCGAGGTCATGGCCCGTCACCCGCGCCATGCCGGGATAGAGCGCCGATTGCACCCCAATCAGGCGCAGATCGGGACGCTGCGCCTTGGCCGCCAACGCACAACCGGCGATCAAGCCGCCACCGCCAATCGGCACGACGAGCGTATCGAGCGTCGGTTCAGCCTCCAGCATCTCCAGCGCCAGCGTGCCCTGACCGGCAATCACGGCGGCATCATCAAACGGGTGGACGATTGTCAGCCCCTCTGCGACAGCCAGACGCCGCATCTCGGCCGCCGCCTCGGCAAAATCGGCACCGAACAGTACGACGCGGGCGCCGTGCTCCCGCACCCGCTCCACCTTGGTATTCGGCGTCGAGCGCGGCATGACGATCGTCGCCGTGATGCCATTTTGTGTCGCATGGTACGCCACCCCTTGCGCATGGTTACCGGCCGACGCGGCAATGACCCCTCGCGCCCGCTCTTCTGCCGTCAGCGTCAGCAGCTTGTTCAGCGCACCACGCTCCTTGAATGAGGCGGTAAATTGCAGGTTCTCGAACTTCAGCCAGACCGGAGCCCCCAGCTTCTGTGACAGCGTCTGGGAAAAGACAAACGGGGTTTTAACAATCCAGGGCGCGATGCGTTGCGCCGCGCGCCGAACATCGTCGACGGTAGGCAGGGACGGGGTCGCAGTGTCGGGCATGTGACTTCCTTATAAAATACCGGTTCAGGCCGTTGAAACGGAGCAATGCGCCAGATACTACGCCAAGCGAGCGATGAATTGCAGGTGAGGAGTGGTGTTTTCAGCAGGAGAGCAGCCCGCAGGCAGCGGGCTCTAGGTAAGACGAAGGCCGGTGTGAACCGGCCTCCAGGCGATTACAACTGCGTCAGCACCTGTGACAACGGCAGGCGAGACTTTGGCAAGGCGGCATTAAAATCGTCGACACTGTGATGGCCCACGCTCGCCACCACCACACTCTTGAGTCCCAGCGCCTCGAGTCCGAGCGCCGCATCCATCTTCTCCGGGAAAAACCCTTCGATTGGCGTGGCATCCAGATCCAGGGCCGCCGCCCCCATCAATAAAAAGCCCAGCGCGATATAGGCTTGCCGTGCCATCCACTCTTGCTGCTTCTGCGCCGAGGTGCTGTTCAGGCCGACATAATAGCGGCGCGCGGTATCGGCTCCTTTCTGGGCCTCGGCATTGCCACCGAACCGCCCATCTTGCTCTTCCTGGGCCAGCAGAGCCTGCAGGTGGGCATCATCCAGCTCACGGCGGGTAGCGATCACCACCGTCAAGGGCGCCGTCAGGACCTTCTGCACATTATGCTCGGTCAGGGCCGGTAACAGGCGCTGCTTGCCCTCTTCGCTGGTGACAAAAAAGAAGTGCCACGGCTGTGAATTCACCGACGAAGGACTAAAACGCAGGATGGCTTGCAGCTGCTGCAGCTCATCTGCGGTCAGTGGTCGCTGTGGATCATAGGCCTTGCAGGTATAACGACGGGTCACAAGTTCAGCAATCTTCATGAGTAACATCCTTGGCTGGTCAATAAAGTCGGCGGGAAAACCGGTCATGGCAACATATTACCCCCGGCACAGCGGCGTGATAACGCCCGCTTTGCGCCATGGAGTGCTGCATCCTCGGCAACAATCCCGGCGACCACATGTAAAAAACCCGGCTTGCGCCGGGTTGGTAGTGAGCGTCGCCTTATCCGGTAATGCCGCTGTGTCGCAACAGCGCATCGATGCTCGGTTCACGGCCACGGAACGCCCGGAACAGCTCCATCGGCGAACGCGAGCCGCCCTTCTCCAGTACCTGATGCAGGAAATCCGCGCCGGTCTGGGGATTGAAGATCCCCTCCTCTTCGAAGCGCGAGAACGCATCGGCAGAGAGCACCTCGGCCCACTTGTAGCTGTAGTACCCGGCGGCATAGCCTCCGGCAAAGATGTGGGAGAAGCTGTGCTGGAAGCGATTGAAGGCCGGTGGCGGAAAGACCGAGATCTCGGCACGCACCGCATCCAGTACCTGCTGTACCCGGGCTCCCTGCTCCGGCTGATAACCATGGTGCAAGCGGAAATCAAACAGCGAGAACTCCAGCTGCCGCAACATCTGCATCGCCGACTGGTAGTTCTTCGCCGCCAGCAGACGTTCCAGTTCGGCCTTCGGCAGCGGCTCACCGGTTTCGACGTGACCGGAGAGGAATGCCAGCGCCTCCGGCTCCCAGCACCAGTTCTCCATGAACTGGCTCGGCAGCTCGACGGCATCCCAAGGCACACCGTGGATCCCGGCCACGCCGGCCACATCGATCTGCGTCAGCATATGATGCAGGCCATGGCCAAATTCGTGGAACAGCGTGACCACCTCGTCGTGGGTAAACAGCGCCGGCTTGTCACCGACCGGGCCATTGAAGTTGCAAGTCAGGTAGGCAACCGGCCGTTGCAGTTCGCCATCCTGGCGGAAGCGACGCCCCAGACAATCATCCATCCAGGCACCGCCGCGCTTGTGCGGACGGGCATACAGATCGAGGTAGAAACTGCCACGCAACTCACCGTCCGCATCATAGATGTCGTAGAAACGCACGTCCGGATGCCAGGTTTCGACGGCCAGACGCTGCTGGATACGCAAGCCGAACAGGCGGCGCACCGTCTCGAACAGGCCTTGCAACACGCGCGGTGCCGGGAAGTAGGGGCGCAACGCCTCATCGGAAATCGCATAGCGGTGCTGCTTCAGCTTCTCGGCGTAATAGGTCAGATCCCAGGCTTGCAGATCCTCGGCACCGCATTCGCTGCGTGCGAACTCACGCACTTCGGCCAGATCGCGCTCGGCCTGCGGCCGGGAACGCTTGGCCAGATCTTCGAGGAAGCCGAGCACCTGCTGCGGTGTCTCCGCCATCTTGGTCGCCAGTGAATAATCGGCATAGCTGGCAAAGCCCAGCAGCTGCGCCAGCTCATGACGCAGTGCCAGCGTCTCTGCCATCAGCGGACCATTGTCCCACTGGCCGGCATTGGGACCGACTTCCGAGGCGCGAGTAACATATGCGGTATATAGCTCTTCACGCAGCGCCCGGCTATCGGCATACATCAGGACCGGCAAGTAAGAGGGGATATCCAGTGTAAACAACCAGCCCTCCAGCTCACGGCTCTGCGCCAGCTGCCGCGCCGCCGCCTTCGCCGACTCCGGTAATCCTGCCAGCTCGCCCTCGTCGGTGACGAGCTTGTGCCAGCCGAGGGTGGCGTCCATCACCTGATTACTGAACATGGATGCCAACTCGGAGAGGCGGGCGACGATCTCGCCATAACGCTTCTGCTGCTCGGCCGGCAACGCGATCCCGGACAGACGGAAATCGCGCAGCGTGTTCTCGATCTGCTTGCGCTGCGGTCCGCTCAAGCGGGAAAACTCGTCACTTTCGGCCAGTTGGCGAAACGCCTGATACAGCTCGGCATGCTGACCGACGAAGGTCTGATATTCCGACAGCAGCGGCAAGCAGCCATCGTGGGCTTCCCGCAGCTCGGCCGAGTTCACCACCGAATTCATGTGGGACACCGGCGACCAGATGCGCGACAGGCGATCGTCCACCTCTTCCAGTGGCGCCACCAGATTATCCCAGGTATAGGGTTCCTGCAGTTTCAGCACGTCAGCGATGCGCTGTTTACAATCGGCGATCGCCTGCTCGATGGCGGGGCGGACATGCTCGGGTTTGATCTGACTGAACGGCGGCAGTCCTTCCATCGACAACAGCGGATTGGGCATTGGCAACAACTCCTCGACCTCGTGGGGTAACTCACGGATAAATACGGATAATGCCTTAAGATGTAGGCATGAAGGGTAATTATCAAGCCCGAAACGCTTGTCGCTCCCCACCGGGAGGATAAACTCATCAGTAAGTCCGTCTTTTTCGCCAACCGACAGGAATCCCATGTCTCCGATTGCGTTGAATAAGGTCTTCAAGGCGAACATCCGTCACAGTCTCTCCTACCGGCTGCTCTCCTACATTCTGGCCTGCAGTACGCTGCTGGCCCTGCTGATCACCGCACTGCAACTGTTCTGGGATTACCGCCAGGATCGCGGGATGGTTGAAAGCAGCCTGAATCAGATTGAGGCGTCGTTTCTGCAACCCATCGCCTCCAGCCTGTGGAACCTCGACGAAGAGCAAATTCAGGTGCAGCTCGAAGGCATCATGAATCTGCCGTCGATGCAGTTTGTCGAGGTCAAAGAGGCAATGGGCGATAACGAGGTGCGCCTGCAGTCGCTGGGCAAGGAGTTGCCGAGTTACGATATCTCGCGCGAGTTTGATCTGGTCTATCAAGGCGAGAAGGTTGGCAAACTGTTTGTCGCCTCCTCGCTGGAGATGATCTATCACCGGCTGATGGAAAAATCGATCATCATCCTCGTCTCCCAGACCATCAAGACGCTGGTCGTCTCGTTTTGTATCCTGCTGATCATCTACTACAAGGTGATTCGCCACCTCAATCGCATCGCGACCTATACCGAAAACTTCTCGCTCGGCCACCTCGATGACGAGCTGCTGCTGGAGCACCGCAAGCCGAATGAGGCGGACGAACTCGACCTGCTGGCGGCGAGCATCAACCGTATGCGCATTACGCTCGCCGAGGAGTTTGCGACCCGCCAGCAGATGACCGAAAAGCTGCAACAGGAGCGCGATTTCTCCACCACCCTGATCAATTCGTCGAATCTGGTGATCTGCTGTCTGGATACCGACCTGCGTATCGTCACCGTCAACCCGGCCGCCGTGCTGCTGACCGGCTATGTGCAACAGGAAATGATCGGCCTGCCATGGCTCGAACGTTTTGTCTCGCTCCAGGAGCGCGAACAGCTGGCTAGCGAACTGGTGCAGGGCAATATGCTGGAGCAACGCGAAGTGACGACCCAGGATCAGCAAGGCGAAGAGCTGATCCTGCAGTGGAGCTTTGTGCCGTTTTATGAAGGCGCCGATCTGAAATACCGCATCGCTTTTGGGTATGACATCACGCCGCTCAAACGCGTTGAGCGCGAGATCATTCGCCTCAACGAAGAGCTCGAAGCCAAGGTTGAACGGCGCACCCGCAGCCTCAAGGAGAGCAATGAGCAGCTGGCCAAGGCGTATGACAACCTGAAGATGGCGCAGCAGAACCTGGTTGAGTCCGAAAAAATGGCCTCGCTGGGTTCCCTGGTCGCCGGGGTCGCGCACGAAATCAATACCCCGGTCGGCATCAGTGTCACCGCCGCATCGTTCCTGCAGGAACGGATCCGCGACTTCAAGACCAAGATTGACGAGAAACAGCTGTCACGTACCTACCTGACCGATCTGATTCATACGCTGGATGAGTCGGCGCTGCTGCTGCAAAACAACCTGCGCCGCGCCTCGGATCTGATCTCCAGCTTCAAACAGGTGGCGGTCGACCAGTCCTCACAGGCGCATTACAAGTTCAATGTCGCCGAAAACCTGCATCAGGTGGTGGTATCGCTGGGCCATAAACTGAAGAAAAGCCAGACCGAGGTCGAAGTGCATTGCGATCCGCAGCTGGCGATCTACTCCTATCCCGGCTCCTTTGCCCAGATTTACTCCAATCTGATCCTGAACTCGATTCGGCATGGCTTTGAAGATTGGGATCTGCCGAAAAAGATCGAGATCAGCATCGTGACCCAGGGTAACGAGTTGGTGATCGACTACACCGATAATGGCCGCGGCATCGATCCTGTGATTCTGCCGCGCATCTTTGACCCGTTCGTCACCTCGAAACGCGGCCAGGGCGGCAGCGGTCTTGGAACCCATATCGTCTACAACCTGGTGGCACAGTTGATGAAAGGACGCATCAGTTGTGACAGCGAACCAGGCAAAGGGGCGCACTTCCAGATTCGTTTGCCACTGGAAACCGAACCGGACAGCCAGCAAGCATGATCCGCGACGCCATCTGGCGTATCATGAGGGCCCGTTTCCGGGCCCTTGTCATTTTATTGCCTGACTGCCGTCATGAGGTTGCCATGCTGCAAATCCGTCGTTACTTCACCTCTGGTCTGATTGCGTTGCTGACGCTGGTCGCCGCACTGGCCATCTATGTGCTGATCACCGGCGAACTCGGCTGGGCCGAAGTTCGGGCGCTGTTGACGGCGCTGATTGGCTTTGCCGTTGGGCTTAACGCGGTCACCTGTCTGACCTGCCGCCACGAGGTACCCCACCCGTGGATGGCCTGGGGCGGCGTGGTGTTTGGCCTGGTCAGCGGTCTGATGTTGCTGGTGCTGGTCTGGGTAAATATCTACAGCAGTTATTATTGGCAAATTACCAGCGTCTCCATCATCTGGACCCTGGTCTATACCCATTGTCTGCTGCCGTCACTGATCCGGCTGGAAGGCTGGCAGCAGCGCTATCTGGTGCCGCTGACCCGGGCCAGCAGCCTGCTGCTGGGCGCCCTGCTCAGCGCCGGCGTCATCGGCAGTTTCTATAGCAGCTGGCTGCTGCGCACCATCTCGGTCATGGCGATCCTGGTCGGCTTCTTCACGCTGTTGCTGGTCATTCTGCACCGCCGGACTCAACAAGTGACGCCCCGACTGATCCTGACCGAGAGCAGTGACGGGCTCTACATGGATGCCAGCGGCCGTTACTACCGGGTAACGCCTGTCGAATGAGCCACCGCCACAACGAACGCCAGGCTTGGGGCTATGCCCTGCTGACGGTGCTGCTCTGGTCCACGGTCGCCACTGCGTTCAAGCTCTCGTTACGCTATTTTGCCCCCGCCCAGCTGCTGCTGGTCGCCGCCAGTACCTCAGTCCTCCTGCTCGGGGGCCTGCTGGCCTGGCGTGGGCAGCTGGTTGCCGCCTGGCATAGCCTGCGCACCCGCCCCGGGCACTTTGTGTTGCTCGGCAGCATGAATCCGGCGCTCTACTACCTGTTACTGTTCGAAGCCTATGCGCGGCTACCGGCGCAACAGGCTCAGGCGATCAACTACACCTGGGCCATTGCCCTGTCGTTGCTGGCGGTGCCGTTTCTCGGCCAGCGTCTGCGGCGGCGGGATCTGCTCGCCATCGTCCTGGCCTACCTTGGCGCGTTGACGATTGCCACGCGCGGCCAGCTGTTGTCGTTACAGTTCGACTCCCCGCTCGGCGTGCTGCTGGCGCTGGCCTCGACGCTGATCTGGGCCGGCTACTGGCTGCTGAATGCCCGCCAACAGGACGATCCCGTGCTCAGCCTGTTCCTGACCTTTGTCTGCAGTTTGCCGCTGATCGCCGCCGCCTGCGCGCTGTTGGCCGATTTTCGACTGCTGGCCTGGCAAGGTTGGGCCGGGGCCATCTATGTCGGCCTGTTCGAGATGGGCATTGCCTTCGTCTGCTGGTTACACGCACTGCGTCTGACACTGCATGCCGCCCGCATCAGCAATCTGGTGTTTCTCTCGCCATTTCTGTCATTGCTGTTGCTGCGCTGGTTGGTCGGCGAGCCGATTGCCGCCGCGACACCGATCGGCCTGCTGCTGATTATTTCCGCCCTGCTGCTGCAGCAAATTCGCGCCAGGAAATAGTGAATCAATTCGATTAACCCTTTATTTACCGAGCTATCCAGAAATTATTTCCACATAATGAAGCCATATATTCGCAAAGCCAGCATCGAAGCTTAATTCATAAAAATCAACAAGTTAAAAAAACAAAACGCAGCGCAAATATTATTTTTATATTCTTAAGTAGCATAAAACAAATAAATAAACTCAGATATGAGCACTATTCCAGACCAAACCTCAGCCTGCGAATATAATTTATTCCCAGCCCCTCACGTTTTATATAACAAATAAAGATTCCGATGAGTCTTTAATATCCCCCGCGGCGCACTTTTTTATCCGTCCCCCCTGGCGTCGATGACGACTCTGTCATTCGCTTTGTGTTATTCTCGCCCTCCTGCCACTCTGAGCAGAGTAATTAATCAGCAATAACCGGGTCTCTTTTATGACGAACCACGAACTCATTGCGCACCGAATCCAGTCCCTGCGCGCCTGGATGGCCGAGCAGAATCTGGACGCATTGATCATCCCCCATGACGACGATCATCTGGGCGAATACCTGCCGGCGGAAGCCGAACGTCTGGCCTGGGCCACCGGGTTCACCGGCTCTGCCGGTGTCGCCGTGTTGCTCAGCGCGCAGGCCGCGCTGTTCATTGATGGACGCTACACCCTGCAGGCACGCCAACAGGCTCCGGAATCGCTGTTCCAGTACCTGCACCTGATCGACCAGCCACACCTGGAGTGGCTGACGGCACAGCTGGACCGCCATCAACGTGTGGCCATCGACCCCCGTCTGCACAGTTACAGCGCCTACCAGAAGATCAAAGCCATGCTGGCACAAAAAGAGATCGAGCTGGTTTGCCTGGAAGAGAACCCCATCGACCTGTTGTGGCAGGATCGGCCGGCTCCGAGCAAGGCCGAGGTGATGATGTATGACATCGCCTATACCGGCCAAAGCAGCGAAGCCAAGCGCGAAGCCATTGCCGCCCGCCTGCGGCAGCAAGGGCTCGATGCCGCCCTGCTCAGCCAGTCGGAGTCCATCAACTGGTTGTTGAATATCCGTGGCCGCGACATTCCCTGCTTCCCGGTTGTGCTCTGCTATGCCGTCATCTATAGCAACGTCAGCGTCGACTTCTTTGTCGATACCGACAAACTTGACTGCAACGCGTTCAGTCAGCATGTCGGTAACGATGTCTCCGTCTACCCGCTGGAAAAACTCGGCGACGTCTTGCATCGCATCGGCGAGGACAAGCTGAAGATCCTGGTCGACGGCGATACCAGCAACGCCTGGACCCTGCTGCGCTTGAAATCCGGTGGCGCCACCCTGGTGCAAGGTCAGGATCCCTGCACCTTACCCAAGGCGTGCAAGAATGCGGTGGAGCTTGAAGGCATGCGCCTCGCCCACCAAAAAGATGCCGTCGCCATGTGCCGTTTCCTCGCCTGGCTGGATCGTCAGGTTGAGAAGCACAGTGACGGTGATGAAGGCACCCTCGCCGACCAGTTGTTACGCTTCCGCGAAGAACAGGAACACTTCGTCGAGCCGAGTTTCGATACCATTTCGGCTCTCGGGCCGAATGCCGCCATGTGTCACTATCACCATACCAACGGCACACCGCGGACCTTTGGCCAGGATGGGATCTACCTGATCGATTCCGGTGGCCAGTACCTGGAGGGCACCACAGATATCACCCGTACCGTCAAGGTCGGTGAGGTCGATGATGAGGTCAAACGCCAGTTTACCCGCGTCCTGAAAGGGCACATCGCCATCGATCGCGTGCGCTTCCCGAAGGGCACTTCCGGTATCCAGCTCGATGTGTTGGCGCGCCTGCCACTGTGGCAAGCCGGCTACAACTTCGACCATGGCACCGGCCATGGTGTCGGTCACTTCCTCAGTGTCCACGAAGGGCCGCAACGCATTGCCAGCAAGGGGTCATTAGTACCGCTGGAGCCCGGCATGGTCATCTCCAACGAACCTGGCTACTACCGTGAAGGCGCGTTTGGTATCCGCTGCGAGAATCTGGTCGTCGTCGAACCGAGCGAAGAGCCCAGCGAGATCCCGATGTACCGTTTCCGCCGCCTGACGCTGGTGCCGTTTGATGTGCGCCTGATCGACCGCGCGCTGTTGTCCGAAGACGAAATCGTCTGGATCAACAGCTACCACGCCGAAGTACGCGAGGCGGTCAAAGCCCACCTCAGCGACCATGAGATCGGTTGGTTGCTGCAGGCCACAGCGCCGATCTAACCCGAACCGGCGATGACAGATGAGTGAAGCGGGCCGCAATTCAGCGGCCCGTTTTTTGTCACCCTATGCCGCAAACTCGACCGCCCGACGGCACAAAAGTGGCACTCCGCCAGCAAATTGGTAGAATGCCCGGTCCGACGTTACCGGTCATGCTGCGCCACATGGCGTCTTACGTGAGAGATTGGGTATGTTTACTCCGGCACACTATCGATACCAACTCGAGAAAATGCCCCAACTGGCCATCGCAGCCGATCGGCTGCGCATTCTGCATTCGGCCGCCGAGTTCAAACAGCGCATTCTGCAATTGATCGCGACCGCTCAGCGGCGCATCTATCTGGTCGCCCTGTACCTGCAGGACGATGAGGCAGGACGCGAGATCCTGCATGCTTTGTACGCCGCCAAGGCGGCACGCCCAGAACTGGATATCAAAGTCTTCGTCGATTTCCACCGCGCCCAGCGCGGATTGATCGGCAAGGGTAAACAGTCCGGAAACCACCTGTTGTATCAGGCCCTGGCCGCCGAGCAGCCTGATGCCGTGCAGATCTATGGTGTCCCGGTAAAACGTCGCGAATGGCTCGGCGTGTTGCACCTCAAAGGCTTTTTATTTGACGATACCCTGCTCTATTCCGGCGCCAGCCTGAACAATATCTACCTGCACCAGCAGGGGCGTTACCGTTTCGACCGCTACCATGAGCTGGAAGATGCCGAGCTGGCCCGCAGCTGGGCACAGTTCATCGTCCGCTATTTTGGCCGCGCCGACGCAGTGCAACGGCTGGATCAGGCCCCCGTGCCGACGATCAAAGCGCTCAGACCGGCGCTGCGACGTCTGAAAGTCTCACTCGAGCAAGCCAGCTACGAGGTGCCCAATCAGCAGCCGGGTGACGGTGAGATTGGCGTGACCCCACTGGTCGGTCTCGGCAAGCGCCGCAACCGCCTCAACCGCGCGATTCGCAACCTGCTGCGGGGAGCCGAGCGAGACGTCTTCATCTGCACACCCTATTTCAATCCGCCCAAGGACGTTGCCCGCGATCTGGCCAAACTGTTACGCCGCGGCGTCCGCCTGACGCTGGTCATCGGTGATAAAACCGCCAACGATTTCTTCATTCCGCCAGGGGAACCGTTCAACACGGTCGGTGGCCTGCCCTATCTGTATGAGGTCAACCTGCGTCGTTTCGCGCAGAAGTACCAGCGTTATATCGACAGTGGCCAATTGAATCTGATGCTATGGAAGCACGAGCAAAACTCGTATCACCTCAAAGGCATCTTCGTGGATGACACGTTAGCCATGATCACCGGCAGCAACCTGAACCCGCGCGCCTGGGCGCTGGATCTGGAAAACGGCCTGCTGATCCGCGATGAGCAACGCCTGCTGCAAAGCCGCTTCGCCAGCGAACGGGAAAACATTCTGACCCACTGCCAACGCTTACAGCACTTTAGCCAGCTCGAACAGATATCCGACTATCCGGACGAAGTGCGGCGCCTGTTATTACGCCTGCAACGGTTCAAGGCCCATCTGCTGCTGAAACAGCTTATCTGACCTGTCGAGTGCGACAGACCGGCTGCCGTTTGGCGGCCGGTTCTGTTATGGTATGATCATATTTACAGTACTTTGTGGTAGGGCACATGGAGCTGGCATCTATTCCGGTCACCGGCCTGAAGGGCGTCGGTAATAAACTGGCAGACAAGTTGCGCCATCTCGGCATCGAGACGGTTCAGGATCTGTTGTTTCATTTGCCGCTGCGCTATGAAGATCGCACCCACCTGTGTCCTATCGCCGATTTGCTTCCCGGCATGCACTGTAATGTTGAAGGCGTGATCCAGGATTGCCAGATTGTTCCTGCGCGCCGTCGCATGCTGGTTTGTCGCATCAGCGATGGTAATGGCACCCTGACGCTGCGCTTTTTCAACTTCACCGCCGGCCAGAAAGCCGCGATGAGCAACGGCCGACGGATGCGCTGCTATGGCGAGATCCGCGCCGGTAACTATGGCCCTGAGATTGTGCATCCCGAGTACAAAATGCTGGACGGCGCCGGCGACGTGATCCTGGATGAGGCCTTGACTGCCGTCTATCCGGCCACTGAGGGGTTACGCCAGCAAAGCCTGCGTAGCCTGACGGACCAGGCGCTGGCCCTGCTCGCCGAACACGGTATCCGCGAACTGTTGCCAGATGGTGCCTATCCGCGACAGCTATCGCTGGCAGCGGCCCTGCAGCTATTGCACCGACCACCGCCCGAGCTGGCGCTCAGTCAACTCGAGTTTGGTCAACACCCGGCACAACAGCGCCTGATCCTGGAAGAGCTGTTAGCGCATAACCTCTCGGTATTGCAATTGCGCCAGCAAAGCCAGCAACACCCGGCCTGCCCGTTACCGCCACACCCAGCCCTGGTGGAGCAATTGCTTGCCGCGTTGCCCTTTACCCCGACCTCGGCTCAGCGCCGGGTCGTGGCCGAAATCAGCCGCGACTTAGCACAACCCCATCCGATGATGCGGCTGGTCCAAGGCGATGTCGGCTCTGGCAAGACGCTGGTCGCCGCCCTCGCGGCGCTGCAGGCGATGGGCCATGGAGGTCAAGTCGCCCTGATGGCACCGACTGAGTTACTGGCCGAGCAACATGCGGTGAATTTTGCCCGCTGGCTTGAGCCGCTCGGCATCCGGGTGGGCTGGCTGGCTGGCAAGCAAAAAGGCAAGGCGCGGGAACAACAGATGCAGGCGGTCGCCTCTGGCGCCGTGCAGATGGTTGTCGGCACCCATGCCATGTTTCAAGAACAGGTGCAGTTCCAGCATCTGGTGCTGGTAATCATCGATGAGCAACATCGCTTTGGCGTCCATCAGCGGCTGGCGCTGCGCGAGAAAGGTGCTCAAGCCGGCCTCTATCCTCATCAACTGATCATGACCGCCACCCCGATCCCGCGTACCCTGGCCATGACGGCTTATGCCGATCTGGACACCTCCATCATCGACGAACTCCCCCCTGGTCGCAGCCCCATCACCACGGTGGCACTGCCGGATAGCCGACGGCATGAGGTCATAGAGCGGGTACGCCTTGCCTGTCAGGAAGGGCGCCAGGCCTATTGGGTCTGCACTCTGATAGAAGAATCCGAACTGCTGGAGTGCCAGGCGGCAGAAAATACCGCGCTGGAATTGCAACAAGCGTTACCCGGCCTGCATATCGGTCTGGTTCACGGCCGAATGAAACCGCTGGAAAAGCAGCGGGTGATGGCCGAATTCAAGGCCGGGGTACTGCAATTGTTAGTGGCCACCACCGTCATTGAAGTGGGTGTAGATGTGCCGAATGCGAGCTTGATGATCATTGAGAATCCGGAACGGCTCGGTCTCGCCCAGCTACATCAGTTACGTGGCCGAGTCGGTCGTGGCGCCATCGCCTCACACTGCGTCTTGCTCTATCACGCCCCGTTGTCTCGCACTGCCCAACAGCGTTTGGCTGTGTTGCGCGACAGCAATGACGGCTTTGTCATCGCACAAAAAGATCTGGAACTTCGCGGGCCGGGTGAATTGCTCGGCACGCGCCAAACCGGCATCGCCAATCTGCGCATTGCCGATCTGGTGCGGGACCAGGGACTGATCCCGCAAGTTCAACAATTGGCGCAGCAGATATATCAACACCATCCGGGTTGTGTTGAGCCACTGATTCGACGCTGGATCGGCTTGCAACATGCTTATGCGCAAGCGTGACGTCACCGCCCTGACTTCGCATCACGACCACAAACGCCTATGATGGCAAACAGGTTTACTGGGGGAATGAACCATCATGCGTCTTGCGTTTAGACTCTTCTTCTACACTGTGCTGGCTCTGGTGGTCGTAGTCTGGATCGCTCTGGGACTATTCAAGGCGGAGTATCTCAAAGCACCGCTCAGTCAGTGGATTGAACAGCAGACCGGGCAACCCTTGACCATTGGCCGCATCGAGTTCAACCCCTTCTACCCGAATGTCATGTTGCTTGAACAGATCAAGCTCGGCGACAGTTTCAGCGCCGATAAACTCTATATCGAGGTAGCGAACGGCACCTGGTGGACACGGCGTATTGAACTGGCTCACCTTGATGTGATCGGCGCCCGCTTGCAACTGGCGCCTGGGCAACGCTGGCCTGGTTTACCACTACAGGCGTTGCGGATCCGCGATCTCAATGCCGAGCGGCTCACTATCCTCAGCCCGACGTTCGAACTGGGCAACGCCAGCTTGCAGATCAGTCAATGGCAACCATTACAACAGGGCACATGGAGCACGACCGCCCCCCTGACCATAACAGGCCAGGCAAAACGGCTGAACTGGCAGGGGTTGGAAATGGCCAATCTGGAAGTGGACGGAGAACAGACCGATGACGGCTGGAAAGCCAGCCACTTGCAGGCTCAATTGCTGGATGGCCGCCTGACCACCGCATTGCGCTGGCAACCGAAGACCGGCCTGCTGCGGCTGACCCAACCCTTACTGCAAGGCATGCGCCTGACCTCGACCCTGCAACCCATACTGCCGGTACAACAATTGGAGATCCGCGATGGCGATTTCCGTAATCTGACACTGAGCCAACCGGATCACCGGCTGACACTGAACAATTTGAACCTCAAGCTCCCGCACCTGACATGGCATCGAGGCTCCGGATGGCAGGGTAGCGTTAACGGTTCACTGGGCGAATTGGCGCTGGCGGACTTTCCCATCACCGCGATTCAGGGTGAGCTCACGCTCCAGCCGGATCGGTGGCAAGGAGCGCTGCAAGCCAGTTTATGGGAGGGCTCACTGCAGCTTAGCGGGGCCTTCCTACCCGCCGAGCAAACCCTGGATCTGGATAGCGTCACCCTTGCCGACTGGCAGGCGGAGCTGCCAGCCGATTGGCGCCAACGTGATGTCCCGCTTCCCGTACAACGTCTGCAACTGCATCGTTTGGATGGAAAACGTCTCTCCCTCCTTTCCTACGATGATCAGCTGCCGCTTTCGCTGAAGGGAGCAGATATCTTCCTCACGGATCTGGATATTTCGCGCACCAGCATCGGCACATTGAGTGACAAGTCACGTGGCGAATTCAGTTGGGGAGAACTGGCTTATGGTCCCCTGATCAGTCGCCGTGGCGAGCTACAAGGTGAGCTGACAGCGGCACAATGGCGCCTGAAAGCACTGCGTGCCCCACTGGATAACGGTGAACTGCAAGCAGAAGGCCTCTGGTCCAGGGATGGCAAGACGCCACATGCCCTGACCTTACGCGCGAGAAACTTTCCCCTGGCGAGTCTCTACCGCTTTTGGCACCCCCAGTATGAAGTGAGTGGACTACTCGATTTCAACGCCGAATTGCAGGCCACAGGAGATCAAGCCTCCAACTGGTTAACCACGCTGCAAGGCACCATAGCGCTACAAGGCAAGGATCTATTCATCGATCAGCTGCAATTTGATAGCTATCTCGATGGTTTAAGTAACCGCTTACCGGCCGCGACCTCTTTTGAGGCACTGAAGCCGACACTGCTCGGCGCAGGGACAGGCATCAATCAGTTGATGCTGGCCTTGCAATTGGACAAAGGACAAGCGCAGGTCAGTGGCGGCATTGCAACCATCAGTCACCTGCTGGCGCCGTCAGGTAGCATGGCACTCAGCGATGCCAGTTGGCAGCTCACACTGGATGTGCTGAACCGGAAACGCTGTGCCGATCTGCAAATCAGCATTCAGGGTCGCAGCGACAACCCACAGCTGAGTGTTGCACTGCCCAAGGGTTGTCCTGATCGCTCGGCCGGTGAGGTACCTTATCCGCCACAGGGGCGTTTAGGATCCCTACGCCCTGAGCCACAATCTTGAGTTGGCGCCGATTAATGCTCAGTGCTGAAGTGCCGCATTGAAACGCGCCAGTCACTCTAGCGGTACGGCGCGACTGCACATCAGATAGCGTGCACTTCCACGCGGCATATCCTGCAGCGACAGGACCCGCAATCCAGCGCGCGACGGTTGTTGCGGCAACAGATTATCGAGCTCCTCTGGCGTGATGAGCAGATAGTGGCGCGCACAAGCAAACAGTGACAACAGGGATAAACACCAGCCCCATGATGGCGACATGACCGCGCACTTCAACCATCAAACTTCAAGCCAGAAGGTGACCGGACCATCATTGATCAGGCTAACCTGCATATCGGCAGCAAAACGCCCCGTCGCGGTAGCCAAGCCGGTGTTACGACAACGCGCAACAAAATACTCATAGAGCCGTTCGGCCTGTTCAGGCGCCGCGCCATTCGAGAAACCAGGTCTGAGTCCCTTCGCCGTCTCGGCGGCGAGCGTGAATTGGGAAACGACCAGAACACTGCCGCCAGATTGCTGCACATCAAGATTCATTTTGCCTTCCGAGTCAGAAAAAACCCGGTAGTGAGATACCTTATGCAACAGCTTATCGGCTTTGGTTTCATCATCACCACGTTGCACGCCCAGCAACACCAGCAAACCAGGGCCAATGGCACCGACCTCTTCACCGGAAACCACAACACTTGCCTGTGTCACGCGCTGAATCAACGCAATCACATTCACCTCCACATCATCTTCTTTATTGACCAGGATGCAGCTCGCTGCATTAAAAACTCAGGGCCGCGTCATGCGGCCCTGTTCATCAGGCGGGTGTCGCCGTCGAGTGTCGAATGACGAGCTCTGGCAACAACAGCGGCTGGTCTCCACTCTCCTCGCCAGCGATCAGCTGCTGGGCAAGAATCAAAGCCTTCTCCCCCAACGACTCCAATGGTTGAGCCACCGTGGTTAAGCCTGGCTCGGAATAGGCAGCCAGCTCGTTATTATCAAAGCCGACGACTGACAGCTGAGCTGGGATCGCTAATCCGGCTTTGCGCGCATGATGTAAGGCCCCAATTGCCATATGGTCATTGAAACAGAACAGCGCAGTGAGCTGGTTATCTCGAGTCAATAACTGCTCGGCACTCTTGGCCCCTGACTCGGCGGTAAAATCACCTTCCACCAAAGCTGGTTCGGCCAAGCCACGCTCGGCAAACCATTCACGACAGGCCGCCAGTCGCAACTGCACTTCGCTGTTGATCAAAGGACCAATCACCAACGCAATATGACGGTGCCCCAGTTGATAGAGGTGATCCAACGCCAATCGCACACCATAACGGTTATCCACCGCCAAAGAGCGGTTGCGATAAAGCGGTGAGATACAGTTCAACAAGACGGCATTAGGTTGCATGGCCAGAAAACGCGCCAGGACGTCATCATCCATAAACGGCACACTGGCAATAATCGCATCGCACTGACGGCTAGCCAGACGTAATGCCGCCTGCATGACATCATCGCTATCATGGTTTCCGCAATTAATCAGCGTGAACACATTGCGACGCCGGGCTTCCTCTTCAATGCTATCCACGATGCGCGCGTAATAGCCACCGGACACATTGTTGACCAAGATACCAATGACCCCGGAGCGACTGGTCGCCAGGCTACGGGCATTCAAATTAGGAATGAAGTTCAGCTCGGTCATGACTTCGCGGACCCGAGCCTGCGTTTTTGGCGCTACCTTGTCCGGCTCGTTCAATACGCGCGAGACAGTGGCGACCGACACCCCGGCAATCCGGGCAACATCTCGAATTGTATTCAAAACTGCGAATCTCTTTATTATTGGTAGGGCAAGGCGACTATAGCACAACGCCACAAAAATCCCTGTGCTTCAATCCCATACGGGAGTTCGGCGCATTCTGTAATCGCCGAGGCTCGCCGTATACTCGGCACCAAGCAGCACAATCCACCAACTCAAGTAGATCCAGACCAACAAGATGGGAATAGCGGCCAAAGCACCATAAATCGTCTGGTATGAGGCAAATTGGGTAATATAGAGCGCAAACACCTTCTTTGCTCCCTCCAGTAACAACGCCGCTAACCCTGCTCCCAACATGGCGTCACGCCACTGAATCTTGACGTTAGGCACGGCAACGAACAACAGCATAAGACTGCTAAAAGAGAGCAGAAACGGCAGTATGCTCAGCATGAACTTGGCCGCAGAGCCCAATAGCTGCATGTGATGAAAGATCCGCAGCGAAACGACATATGATGTCGCCAGGATACTGGCCCCCGCCAAGAGTGGCCCAAGGGTCAGCACCATCCAGTAAACGGCAAAGGTGGTCATCCTGGCCCGCTGGCCACGACTGCGCCAAATATGATTCAAGTTCTGATCTATCGCCGAAATCAACAGCAATGCCACCAAAACCAGAGCAGCAACGCCAATAGAGGTCATGCGCGAGGCATTCGCCACAAACCGGCTGAAATGGTGATGAATCTGATCGCTAGCGGCGGGAACAAAATTGCTAAAAACAAACTCTTCGATTTGTAAGCGGACAGAACCAAAGATGGGGAAAAAAGAAAAAATCGAGAAGACAACAGTAACCAGAGGCACCAGTGATAACAGCGTGACATACGCCAGGTGACCAGCTAAGACAGGAAGGCGGTCCTCATGCATCCGTTTACGGCAAATGAGTAAAACAGCTAGGAAATGGCGCCAGCCAATCAGGCCATAACGCAAAACCGACATGAACACTCTCCGGTGATTTAGATTCATCCTTAAGCTGCTCAGAATGCCAGTTCACGACCGGTTATGCCATACAACAAGCCCCGCACTTGGCGGGGCTTGTTGTGAGGATCACTCCTCTTTGCCTGCGGCGCGATTCGCGCGCTTGCGATCCACTTCTGTCAGCAATTTCTTGCGGATGCGGATACTTTGTGGCGTCACTTCAACCAGCTCGTCATCATCAATGAACTCCAGCGCTTGCTCGAGCGTCATTTTGATGGGGGTAGTCAAGACGATGGCTTCGTCAGTGCCTGACGCACGCATGTTGGTCAGTTGTTTGCCCTTCAGACAGTTTACAGTCAGGTCGTTGGAGCGAGAGTGGATACCAATCACCTGTCCTTCGTAAACTTCCGTCGCGTGCTCAATGAACAGACGACCGCGCTCCTGCAGGTTAAACAAGGCAAAGCCCAGAGCCTTACCCGTTGCATTAGCAATCAGCACACCATTCTGACGCTGACCAATGCTACCACCCTTATATTCGCCGTAGCACTCAAAGGTGTGGTACAGCAAACCAGTACCTGAGGTCATGGTCATGAATTCGGTCTGGAAGCCAATCAAGCCACGAGCCGGAATCATATAATCCAGACGCACACGTCCTTTGCCATCCGGCACCATGTTACGCAGGTCAGCTTTACGCTCACCCAGCTTCTCCATGACAGACCCCTGATGTTGATCTTCAATATCCACGGTCAGGTTTTCCATCGGCTCCATCTTGACGCCATTTTCCTCACGGATAATGACTTCTGGACGGGAAACGGCCAGTTCAAACCCTTCACGACGCATATTTTCGATCAGGATGCCAAGGTGCAATTCGCCACGGCCAGAGACACGGAACTTATCCGGGTCTTCAGTGGGTTCAACCCGCAGCGCGACGTTGTGCACCAACTCACTTTGCAAACGCTCCAGGATATTCCGTGAGGTAACGAATTTGCCTTCCTTACCAGCAAACGGAGAAGTATTCACCTGGAAGGTCATGGTTACTGTTGGTTCATCGACCGATAACGGTGGTAGCGCCTCAACGGCAGCGTTTGAACAAATGGTGTCGGAGATCTTCAGCTCACCCAGACCGGTGATTGCAACGATATCGCCCGCCTGCGCTTCAGCAGTATCAGTGCGTTGCAGACCAAGATATCCCATCACTTGACCAATCTTGCCGGTCCGCGTCTTACCATCGGCACCGACAACGGTTACCTGCATATTCGGCTTCACTTTGCCACGCATGATACGGCCGATACCGATAACGCCAACGTAAGATGAGTAGTCCAGCTGGGAAATTTGCATCTGGAACTCGCCATCCGGATCCGCCTTTGGCGGTTCAACGAAATCGATGATGGCCTGGAACAACGGATCCATGTTGTCAGATGACTGATTCAAATCCAGTGTGGCAAAGCCTTGTAAGGCCGATGCATACACAATCGGGAAATCCAGTTGTTCATCAGTAGCGCCGAGGTTATCAAACAGATCAAATACCTGATCGATAACCCAATCCGGACGTGCACCAGGACGATCAACCTTGTTGACAACCACAATTGGCCGCAGGCCACGTGCGAATGCCTTCTGGGTTACAAATCGGGTTTGCGGCATTGGACCGTCGACCGCATCGACCAGCAACAAGACACAATCAACCATTGACATAACCCGTTCGACTTCGCCGCCGAAGTCGGCGTGACCCGGGGTGTCAACGATGTTGATTCGATAGTCGTTCCAACGAATTGCAGTGTTCTTGGCGAGAATGGTGATGCCACGTTCCCGCTCCAGATCGTTGGAGTCCATGATTCGTTCCTGACCTTCACTGGTGCGATCCAGGGTTCCGGATTGCTGCAACAGCTTATCCACCAGTGTGGTCTTGCCATGGTCAACGTGCGCAATAATGGCAATATTGCGGAGCTTTTCTAACATCCTCGCCTCTAAACAAGTGGGGAAAAATCGGGCAATCATTTTACTCATGCCCTTGTGATCTTCCTAGCAGAATTGAAGCAATTTTAATGAGGCAAGGCAGTCAAGATCACAGTATGATCGCCCCCGGGTAGATAATACGCCAACGAGCAACACCAAAGATGGGCCCGATTATGGTGCAACACGATTCCAAATTGGTGCGTCCACTTGGTGAGGGTGCTCCATAACTGCGATTACTACTTGTTAGTTAAGGGATTTTATTTGTTGGCACAGATCTGGCTTATGTGTCTGCAAGGTTTCTGCCGCTAGTTCAGTTTTCCACGACACCGGAGGTTATTTAGCATGTCAGCAGCAAATGTTCTGGCTCTGATC
>CAMFKP010000028.1 GCA_945957385.1 uncultured Aeromonadaceae bacterium | reverse complement strand
GGTATATCCAGTTTGATGTTCCGCGCAACGATGGAGACTTCGTTGCGTTGCTTGAAGATGTTGACACGAAAGCGTCCGACTCTGGGCAGCGACAGCGCCAGGTTCATCTCCAGATCCTTATCGAAGGCTTGTCGCTGCTCTTCATCCATGATCCGGTGCGCGATGCGGGCAACGTCACCAGGTTGTAGCGGGGTATCGATCAGGGGTTTGAGCACCCCTTGAAACTTGGCGCACGGCGGGGCGTTGGTCGCCAGATAGAGATCAGAACCATCCTGACGGGCCAATATCTCCAACATTTCCTCGAGTTCCATGACAAACATGCTCCTTGGTGATCACTCTTCAAGCCTAGCAGTCAGCGACTTTGAACGGCTTGTTACTATCGAGAACAAGGCGACCATGATACGCGCCATCATGAGCTATCCGCTTGTCAATATTGGAATTTTCAGAATTAGCTCGCAAAGATCTTCTCGCGGAAGATGAAAAAAACCGCACCCAAGATACACAACCCGGCCCACAGGTAATCGAGCTTGATCTGCTCTTTGAGATAAAACACCGAGAAGGGGACAAATACCGTCAGCGCTATGACTTCCTGCAGAATCTTCAACTGGCCAACACTCAAGCTGGTGTGACCGATACGATTTGCGGGTACCTGAATCAGGTATTCAAACAGTGCTATCCCCCAGGAGACCAAGGCGGCAATGATCCAGGGCTTGTGGCTCATCTCCTTGAGATGGGCATACCAGGCAAATGTCATAAAGACGTTGCTAAGCAGCAACAGCAGAGAACTGGTCAGAATAGGATTCATCGCGATAACTCCTGTGACAATGAGGCCGCCGCAGACAGGTCCTAGGGGCGGCACCGGCGCGGTCGGCATGCTACCATGCGCTCCCGAGGTTGATAACTGCAGGCTTGACCGTGACCGCTTTTTTTTCTACCGCCTTTAGCTCGCGGATGTGGATCCCGCTGTTGCTGGTGCTTCTGGTGATCTCGTTGCTGCTGACATTGAGTCAGGGGGCGGTGACACTCGACTGGCCCTGGGCGCAGAGTGACTTTGAACGCCAGGTGTTGTGGCAGTTGCGCTGGCCCCGTGCCTGTATGGCGATGTTGCTTGGTGCCGGGTTGGCGGCCAGTGGCTGTGTGCTACAGACATTGATGCAAAACGCATTGGCCGAGCCTGGTTTGATCGGTATCTCCAGTGGTTCCTCGTTATTGGCGGTAGCGACGTTAGTCGCATGTCGAGCCATGGGGGTGCCATTGGCTGCGTGGGGGCTATCGCTGGCGGCTTTTTCCGGTGCGATGTTGATGACGGTGTTGTTGCTTGGCTTGTTACGACATTACCGCCTGGATATCTCCCGGTTGCTGCTGTTGGGAGTGGCCTTGGGGATTTGTGCCAGTGCCGCGACCACCTGGCTGCTGTTTATGGCCAACGATGGCACACTGCGGGAGATCCTGTTCTGGATGATGGGCAGTCTGGCCTATGGCCAAAGTCGTCCCCTGTTCTGGTGGTTACCCTATCTGCTGGTGCTCGCCTGGTTAATGTGGCGCCGGGATTGGTTGGCGCAATTACAACTCGGTGAGCAGCATGCGCACTTGCTGGGATTGGATTTGAAACGTGTGCGCTGGCAGCTGATATTGGCGGTGGCGTTTTTAACCGGGGTGGCGGTCGCGCTAGCCGGCGCTATCGGGTTTGTGGGTCTGCTATTGCCGCATCTGATGCGTTTGTTGACCCGACAGGGGGTCGCGCTGGTGTTACCGACGGCTGCGTTGGGCGGCGCCATTACCCTGCTTTGGGCGGACTGGTTGGCCCGGAGTCTGCCTCAGGCTGGCGAGCTGCCGGTAGGGATGGTGACGGCCTCGTTTGGCGCGCCACTGCTGGTGCTGATGTTGGTGCGGAGGCAGGATGTTTGAACTGGATGGACTGGCAGTACCTGCGCGATTGGCACCCTTGTCATTACGCTGGGAACAGCCGGCGCTGGTGGCGCTCGTGGGTCCCAATGGCAGTGGCAAATCGACCTTGCTGCACGCGATAAGCGGCTTGCTGCCAGCACAGGGTAGCGTGCGTATCGGTCAGCGTGATCTGCTGCGTCTCCCGATTCATGAACAAGCACAGCTGCGCGCCATGTTGCCGCAACGGCTTGCGCATCCGATGCCGGTTCCGGTGCATGAGGTGCTGGATCTTGGCATATCGGTCTGTGGACGCTCACTGCACCATGCCACGCCTTATCGCGACAACTTGGTGACGCGTCTGGACTTATGGCCACTGCTGGCGCGGGATTTTTCGGCGTTGTCGGGCGGGGAGCAGCAACGGGTACTGATCGCCAAGACCTTGCTGCAGATATGGCCTGGGTTAAACCCGACGGCGCGCCTGTTATTGCTGGATGAGCCGCTGGCAGGCCTGGATTGGCACCATCAGCTGCAGCTGTTGTCTTTGTTGCGCGAACTGGTGCAGGGCGGGATCCATGTGATCTGTGCGTTGCATGACTTTAATCTGGCGCTAGGGCATGCTGATGCCCTGGTTTGTCTGCAACAGGGCCAATTGGCACGCGCAGGCGAAATGTCGCTACTGGACGATGCCTTGCTCGCCGAAGTGTTCAAGGTGCAAAGTATAAAGCTGCAGGCCAATGGCCGGCAGCTTTATCTGCCGATTGGCGTTACTGACTAAGCCGGATCTGACGTACAGCGGCGGCATCTGCCAAACTGGCAAGCAGCGCTGCTGTTTGCTCCCAACCCAGGCAGGCATCGGTGATGCTTTGGCCGAAGGTTAATGCACAATCCGGCGTCACATCTTGCCGTCCATCCGCGATAAAGCTCTCGATCATCACGCCGGCAATCGCCGTGCGTCCACGTTTGAGCTGATCGCAGATATCGGCACCAACTTCCATCTGCCGGCGATGGTCTTTTTGACTGTTACCATGGCTAAAGTCGACGACTAACCGCTGAGGCAGACCGGCCTTGGCGAGTTCGGCACAGGCGACATCAATGCTCGCTGTATCGTAATTCGGGCGTTTGCCACCACGCAGGATCACATGGCCGTATGGATTGCCGCTGGTCTGATAGATGGTCATTTTGCCGTCTTTATCCGGCGAGTTGAACATGTGACTGTGGGCTGCGGCTCGGACCGCATCAATCGCGATGCGTACGTTGCCGTCGGTACCATTTTTGAAGCCCACTGGACACGACAGCGCCGAGGCCATCTCGCGGTGGACTTGGCTTTCGGTGGTTCGGGCACCAATTGCACCCCAGCTGATGAGATCGGCAATGTACTGTCCGGTCACCATATCGAGAAATTCAGTGGCGGTGGGCAGTCCGGCTGCATTGATATCATGCAGTAATTTACGCGCTAATCGCAGGCCATCATTGACGCGGAAACTGCCATCCAGTCCGGGATCGTTGATTAATCCCTTCCAGCCGACCACGGTGCGTGGTTTTTCGAAGTAGGCGCGCATGATGATGCACAGGCTGTCGGCATATTGGGCGCGTAATGGCGCCAGCTTGTTGGCGTAAGCCACGGCAGCGGCAGGATCATGCAGGGAGCAGGGACCCACAATGACCAACAGACGGGCATCATCGCCGCGCAAAATGGCTTCAATCTCATGACGTGCGCTGAAAATATGTTGTGCCATAGTGGCATCAACGGGGGTATCTACGGCCAGTTCTCGTGGGGTGACCAGCGCTTCAATTTTTTTGGTTCTCAATTCATCGGTATGAATAGACATTCAATTCTTCCCAAATACGTACGGCATCACGATGTCCGTTTCATGTGCTCACTACCTTAAAGCAAAAAAAACACCAAAGAAAGGCAACGCCTGTTCAGTCGTCGCTCGGGCTTTGGTAGCATTTGCCCCTTCATGATAGGGGGTGTCACGTTGGCTAAACCAGGTAATACCGGTTTGTACCGGATCTTCAAGGCAACAGGTTATAGCGCCAAGGGGCTATGCTCGGCATGGCGACATGAGGCTGCGTTCCGGCAAGAATTGATGCTGATGATAGTGCTGACGCCGTTGGCATTTTGGCTCGGTGATGGCATTACGCAGCAGTTGCTGTTGCTGCTGGTGTCATGGTTGGTGGTGATCGTCGAGGTCCTGAATTCAGCCATTGAGGCCGTGGTTGATCGCATCGGCTCTGAACACCATGAGTTATCCGGGCGGGCTAAAGATCTGGGCTCAGCGGCGGTGATGCTCAGTCTGGCGTTGACGTCGGTCACCTGGATTGCCGTATTAGGACAGAACCTGTTTGGCTGGTGGTAAGTAGAAAGGTTCCCTATGGGAACCTTCGTTGATGCCCTCCGTGGCTCCTTTATAACACTCTGTTAGCGCGACGCCTGTCACTGTTTAAAAAATGGCATATCGTTTTTCCCGAAAGCCTGATTGACTTATGGGGGCAGCCGCTTACAATGCAAGCAGCTTGAAAGCGTGGCTCTGCTTATCTGTTCGACCATGGCATTCCTTGCGGGACGTCTTAGTTGCTACATAAGTCAACACCTCTCAGCTTTTACCGCCTGATCACAGGCACAGTTATATATGTTACTTAGGAAATTGATTATGTCTGACGTCCGCACTGGCAAGGTAAAATGGTTCAACGAGACCAAGGGTTTCGGCTTCATCGAGCAGGACCAAGGCCCGGATGTGTTCGTACACTTCAGAGCAATTAACTCTCAAGGTTTCAAGACCCTGGCTGAAGGCCAACGCGTTCAGTTCAGCGTGACCCAAGGTCAAAAGGGCCCGCAGGCTGAAAACGTCACCGTTATCGCCTAATGCGGTCAGCCGTGTTCACACGGCTGAGACAGAAAAAAGCGCCTCTCGGGGCGCTTTTGTTTTTCTGGAATTGAATAAAAACTGTTCAAAAAATAACCTTCGCCAACATTTTCTTCACAAGCTATAATGCCGCCCCTTTGAGTTTTGCCTTGAGTCGTTATGCAACAGCCTGAAGTCACCCTGTTCGCCTATCCGAAGTATTGGGCGGAATGCCTTGGTCCGGCACCGTTTTTGCCGATGTCGCGTGATGAGATGGATCAGCTGGGCTGGGACAGCTGCGATATCGTCATTATCAGCGGCGATGCCTACGTTGATCACCCCAGCTTTGGTATGGCTGTGATTGGCCGTTTCCTTGAGGCACAAGGTTTCCGCGTGGGCATCATTGCTCAGCCGGACTGGAACAGCAAAGAGCCGTTCATGGCGCTCGGCAAACCGAATCTGTTCTTTGGCGTCTCCGCCGGGAACATGGACTCCATGATTAACCGCTACACGGCAGACAAAAAGTTGCGTCACGACGATGCGTATACGCCGGGTAATGTCGGAGGCAAGCGCCCCGATCGTGCGGTTCTGGTTTATAGCCAGCGTTGCAAAGAGGCTTATAAAGATGTGCCTGTCGTGATCGGTGGCATAGAGGCCTCATTACGCCGTATCGCGCATTATGACTATTGGTCCGAGACCATCCGCCGCTCGGTGTTGTTTGATTCCAAGGCTGACATTCTGGTTTACGGTAATGCCGAACGGCCCATCGCCGAGATCGCCCACCGCTTATCGCGTGGCGAGAATATGGCGCAGATGCAGGGTATTCGCGGTACCGCAGTCTTGCGGCGTGACGCCTTGCCTGGCTGGCGTGGTGTAGATTCAACCCGGCTGGATCAGCTGGGGAAGATTGATCCGATCCCGAATCCCTATATGGAAGGGGCGCCCTGCGCCACGTCAGAGCCGCTCCCCCAAGCCGTTGAGGCCAAACCAGTGGTGGTGCAGCCTCCCAAGCCCAGACCCTGGGAGCAGACGTATGTCTTGCTGCCCTCCTACGAGAAGGTCAAAGCGGACAAAGTGCTGTATGCCCATGCCTCGCGCGTGTTGCATCATGAAACCAACCCCGGTTGCGCGCGTGCCTTGATGCAAAAACATGGCGATCGCTATGTCTGGGTCAATCCGCCGGCGCTGCCGTTGTCGACTGACGAGATGGACAGCGTGTTTGCGTTGCCTTACCAACGGGTACCGCATCCGGCGTATGGGAACCAGAAGATCCCGGCCTATGACATGATCAAGACCTCGGTCAACATTATGCGGGGGTGCTTTGGTGGCTGTAGTTTCTGTTCCATCACCGAACACGAAGGCCGGATCATCCAGAGTCGCTCCGAGGAGTCGATCCTTAATGAGGTGGCCGCGATCCGCGATTCGGTGCCTGGCTTTACCGGCGTGATCTCCGATCTGGGGGGGCCGACGGCCAACATGTATATGTTGCGCTGCAAGAGTCCTAAGGCCGAAGAGAGCTGCCGGCGCGCTTCTTGTGTCTATCCCAGCATTTGTCCGCATATGGATACCGACCACACGCCGACGATTAACCTGTATCGCAAAGCCCGTCAAATCAAGGGGATCAAGAAGATTCTGATCGCCTCCGGGGTGCGCTATGACCTGGCGGTGGAAGATCCGCGCTATGTGCGCGAGTTAGTCATGCACCATGTTGGCGGTTATCTGAAGATTGCTCCGGAACATACCGAAGAGGGCCCGTTATCGAAGATGATGAAACCGGGCATGGGCAGTTATTACCGCTTCAAGGAGCTGTTCGACAAGTATTCGAAAGAGGCAGGCAAAGAGCAGTATCTGATCCCGTACTTCATTTCTGCTCACCCGGGGACGCGTGATGAGGACATGATCAATCTGGCGTTGTGGCTCAAGCGCAATAATTTCCGCCTCGATCAGGTACAGAATTTTTATCCGTCACCGTTGGCCACCGCGACCACCATGTATTACTCCGAGGTCGATCCGTTGCACAAGGTGACCTACAAGTCTGAGCCGGTGTTTGTCGTCAAAGGCGAGCGCCGTCGTCGTCTGCACAAGGCGATCTTGCGTTATCACGATGCGGCTGGCTGGCCAATGATCCGTGATGCGTTGCAGGAGATGGGGCTGTCTCACCTGATTGGCAGTGGGCCTGAATTCCTGGTGCCTCCAGAGTCACAAAGTCGGCGCCGTCCTGCGGTCGCCGGTAAGAGTCAGCCTGCGTTGACGCGGCATACCGATCCGGCCCATCAGCGTCGTGCATCAGGGCGCGCCGCGCCACGCGGTGAGCGCGCCGTCAGTGGCGAGCGCAACGTGACGGCGGGTAAGTCGGCAACGGGTCAACGCCCGGCAAATGGTAAGCGCAGTGGCACGGTTAACGCGCCGCGAGGCAAAGCCGTAGCGGGGAGTGGTAAACCGGCGCGGCAGAAATCGCGTTAAATCCAGACTCTTGTGACCCGGCGCTTGCCGGGTCACGTCTTTATTGTCATCGTGTCGCGAGCAATGGAGGGATTCAATGAGAGCATATATCGCTGTGCTGGCTGGACTCATCATGAGTTGCCAGGCGTGGGCGGATGACAATGCCTTGCAACTCGCCGATCTGATCGGCGGCAAGGAGCAATACCAGCGGCAGAGTCATCAGGTGTTGCTGGAGATGATTCGGAAACAACCGGCCATGGCCCGTTATCAGGATGTGGTACAGCGCTGGGCTCAGGAGTACCTGACCTGGGAGCGGATGCGCGCTGAACTCGCGATGACCTATCAGGCGCATTTCACGCACCAGGAGATTGCACAGATGGTGCAATTCTTCCAAACGCCGGTGGGGCAGAAATATGTGCGCTATACCCCGCTGATGCGCGAGGAGATGATACGGATCGGCCAGCGTTTGGCGCGCGAACAACAGCCCCGCTTGATCATGATGTTGCAGCAGGCGGGGGCGCGCGTCGAATACCGTCAACCAGCCAGCAGTGCGACTTCGGCTCCCGCCTCAGCGGCCAGCCAGTAATCCTGACCGTGGCCCTGCTTGGCCATTTTTTTGGCCTGGGTCAGGGCTTCAATTAGCTGGCTGCGGTTGGTATGGCTTTCGGGATGCCAGGGCACAACGCCGATGGCCAAGGATAACAGAGGAAATAGTCGGGTTTGACCATCCCGATCCTGTCCTTCGATGCCACCCCGATTCCAGTCCACATCGCGATAAAACTGGCGCCGCACACGCGCAAACGACAGTTGTAATTGCTGCAAGGCGCTAGACCATTCGGGGGCGCGCAACAACAGGATGTAGTCATCGCCGCCCAGATGGCCGATGAAGTTGTCCGGATGGCCCAGGTGTTGCCGCAATAGATCGGCCAGCATGCGGATCACCAGATCGCCACGGTCGTAGCCACAGATATCGTTATACGGTTTGAAATGGTTCAGGTCGCAATACGCCAGGTGAAAACGTCGCCGTTGGCTGATGGCCTGATCAATGGTTTGATGGATCGGCACATTACCGGGGAGTTGGGTCAGCGGGTTGGCGTGGCGCGCCATCTGGATTTGGTATTCGGTAAGTTGATGCACCAGCTCATTCAGGTAGCCAAGCCCGAGGAATTTCCCCTGTTCGCAAATCAGAAAGCGGCTGTCCATCTCCTGGCTGTTTTGTGCCAGGATTGCCTGGCTGACCTGCAATAAATCCATGTCACCTTCGACCATGACCGGTTGCTGATCCATGAATTTGCTGATGGGCTGCCGCGAATATAATGAGTGACCAAAGCGCTCGGCGAAATGGGATAACAGCACCTGGCGGCGCAATACGCCTCGTGCCATGCCATGAGCATCGACGACCGGTAGACATTGCAGACTCTCGTCGGCATTAAATAGCGCCAGTGCGGTGTCGCACAGGGCATCGGGCAACAGTGTGGCAACCGGGTGGACAAATTGACGCATCTTCTTGCGGAGCTGGCTCCAGCCATCACTGTTGTGCGCGGCCGGCGGCAGCGGTAAGTTGTCATTCAGCCCGGGGGCCGGGTAGGCAATGGCAAATCCCTGAAAATAGATGACCCCCAATGACAGCAAACTCTGCCATTGGCCGCGGGTTTCGACCCCCTCGACAATAAACAGGGATCCGGTTTCTGCTGCCAGCTTCAGCAGTTGGCTGACAAATTTCTGTTGATTGGTATCTTGCTCGATATTTTGAATAAAAGCGCGGTCGAGTTTGACATAATCCGGCTTTAATTCGAGCCAGCGGCGCAGTCCAGAATAAGCGCTGCCAAGATCATCAATCGCGATACCGATGCCACAGTGTTGTAATTCACGTATAAGCTCGCTGAGCAGAATCGCTTCTTGATGCGGTTGCTCAGTTAATTCAATAATAAGTTGCTCCGGCGAGTGTAAATATTTTTTTGCTAACTCATGGATGTGATTTACGCCGATATCATACAAAGCCTGTGGCGATAGATTTATAAAAAGTAGAATATCGTTGCCGGGTTGAAATTGTTGAAAGGTCATCAATGCAAATTCGAGACAATGGCGTTCCAATAGCAACTGCTTTCCTGCCGCTCGAGCTAAGTTAAACAGTGCTCCCGCACTGTGGTAGGGCGTATATTGCGGGCCGCGAGCTAAAGCTTCATATCCCAATATATCATGATGCCCAGCGCCGACGATGGGTTGAAATAGAATGGAGAGGCGCTGTTCGGACAATAATTGCTCGATAGAGGTCATCACTTATTTCCAGCTTGGGATATAAAACCACTCTAGGTGTAAGTGATGACAATAACGTGACAGTACAACGAGAGTTAGCCGATATGGCGGCAACATTTTTTAAGTTTTTTGCCACTGCCACACGGACAGGGCGCGTTGGGGCCGGGGAGCAGGCTTTTTGGCAAAGCGAGAAACTGTCCCAGGGTATAGACCCAACAGCCATCCAGACGCACAAACTGCGACATCTCATGATGGCCATGCAGGCCGTCACGATCCTGATACCAGGCACAAAAGCGCACCCATCCAGATTGATCGTCGCTTGCCACACCACTCTCGAGCACCTGCAAACTGAGCCAGCGACCGTGCTGACTGTCGCTAGCCAATGTGGCTTCTCCTCCGTCAGGACGGTGCTCTGGATGCCAGGTAGCCAGTACATAGGACCAGTTTGCGGTAACAAACGCACTAAAACGCGAGCGCATCAGCGCCTCAGGGGTCGGTGCGGTGTGCGCGCCAAGCAGATAGGGTTGGCAGCAGGCAGCGAAGTCGCGCTGACTGCCACAAGGGCAGGGAAGAGACACAGGGGGGCCTCGCAAGGTTATGGGGTCAGTGAGGACACAATTGCCGGATTCTGCGCGATGACACAGATGTCGGTAGCGTTTGGCCGTATTCTGACATGGATGGATATGGCTGATACAGCATAAAAAAGCCAGCATGACTCAAGGGGAGAGAATATGCGCATAAGAAACAAGATAGTGGCCCTCGCAACGATTCCGTTAGTGGTGGTGGTACTGCTGATGAATGTCAGCAGTTATCTGATTAGCAAAGCTGACTTGCAGCAAAAGCAAGATGAATTGCGAGTGCAATTGATTAATCAAAAAAAATCACAGTTAGCCAAATATCTTGCGCTAGCTGAAAGTTCGATTGCAAAAATATATTCCGATGCTGATACCCAAGAAAATAGAGACAAAATAAAACAAATATTGCGTAATTTACGTTACGATGCGGATGGCTATTTCTTTGTTTATAACTATCAGGGCGTCAATCAAGTGTTGGGTCCCAAGCCAGAAATGGAGGGGAAGGATTTATCACAGCTCAAAGATGCCGATGGTAAATTATTCATTCAGGCTATTATTTCGTCGGCCAGGGAAGGTGATGGTTTTGTCCAATATCAATGGCATAAGCCATCAATTAATCGCGATGTGCCGAAATTAAGTTTTAATAAAACGTTGGATAAATATCAGTGGGTTGTGGGCACCGGATTTTATATCGATGATATCGAGGCTGAATTAGGCAAACAGCTGCAAATCGGCGAACAGGAGATGTTCAGCGTGCTGCTGCGCAATCTGGGGGTCTCACTGATGGTGCTGGTCATCACGGTGATCACCACAACGGTCCTGGGCAACAAGATGACCCGACCGTTGGAGATAGTCGTGGCGGCACTGCACAACATCGCCAGCGGTGAGGGCGATCTGACGCGTCGCCTGAGCTCGCACACTCAGGATGAGGTTGGCGCCCTGAGCCGGGCGTTTAATCACTTCATTGAGCAAATCCAGACCCTGGTGTCACAGGTCGGGGATACCAGTTTGCATGTGTTTGATGTTTCCGGTCGCCTGAAAGACGCTTCGTCACAGTTTATCAACCAGATGCAGGGCCACAGACGCGAGACGGAGCAGGTGGTGACCGCCGTGACGGAGATGAGTTCGACGGCTCAGGAGGTGGCCTCGAGTGCGGCAAATGCCGCGACGGCGACCAGTGCCGCCAGCGCTGAAGCGAGCCAGGCCCGCGGTGTGGTGGCAGTGGCGACGCGCAGCATTAACCAGTTGGTCAGCGAGGTGGATCAGGCTGCCCAGGTGATTCAGCAATTGGCCCAGGAGACCGGTAAGATCGGCTCTGTGGTCGAGGTGATCCGTGGTATTGCCGAACAGACCAACCTGCTGGCGTTGAATGCGGCAATCGAGGCGGCGCGGGCAGGTGAACAGGGGCGTGGGTTTGCTGTGGTGGCCGACGAGGTGCGCTCCTTGGCGGGGCGCACCCAGCAAAGTACCTTGGAAATCAACAGTATGTTGCAGCGTCTGCAATCCGGTGTTGCCGAGGCGGTGGAGGTGATGCAATCCAGCCAGGCGCGTAGTGAAGAGACCATTCATGAGACCGGCAAGATCTCCAATTCGCTGGATGGAGTGGCTGCGGCCGTGGAAACCATTAACGAAATGAATCTGCAGATTGCTACGGCAGCCGAGGAGCAAAATGCGGTGTCCGAGGAGATCAACCGTAACCTGGTCGCGATACAGCAGATTGTTGAGCAGCTCAGCGCGGCGGCAGAGGAGTCGGAACACAGTACCGAAGAGCTGGTGTCAACCGGCCACCTGCTCAAGGATTTAGTCTCGCGATTCCGTTACTGAAAAAGCAGGCCGCCCGTAGGCGGCCTGTTTGTATCACTGCCTACCGTGGCTAGCTGTCGATCGTCGGTGCGGCGGGGGCGAAAGTGGAAAAGTAGTAACAATAGCGCTTGCTGAGATTAAAGAACTCGCGCTGCGGCGGCGTCAACTCCTCAAGCTCGACGGCGCGGCTGATGGTGCGTTCGTCCTGGCGCAAGTTGATCAGATCCACTCCCTCAGGCACCTTGCCGCGCTCGAAAGGCTGAATACAGGGTTTGAGGGGGGCTTCAGGTTCACTGGACATCACCAGAGCCAGCGTGTCATCGCTTAATCGAACCAGGCTACCCGGAGGATAGATCCCCATCACCTTGATCAATAGCTGAATAAAGGTCGCATCCAACTGTTTATCGGCCCGCTTGTAGAGGGATGCGATGACCTGGTTGGGTACCCCAGCATGGCCTTGTTGGCGTGGGTGCAGCTGTTCATCATAACAATCCACCACGGCCAGCAGACGGCTCAGTGGTTCTATCTCCTGACCCTTGCTGGCATTGGGATAGCCAGAGCCATCAAGCCGTTCGTGGTGTTGCAATACGGCTTGGCGAATTTTAGGTGAATAGGCATTAAGCTGTTTCAGTTGATCAAAACCGTATTGCACATGTTGGCGCAGGTAATTTTGTTCTGCTTTGGTCAGCTCAGTCCGTTTACGCAGTATGGGGGATGGTATCTTTAGTTCGCCGATGTCATGCACCAGTCCAGCCAGACCGGCATCTTCAATCTCCAATGGTGTCCATCCGGCCTCCTTGGCAATCAGCATGGCGATGAACGCCACATTCAGACTGTGTAGCAGCAGACTGTCGGCCTGGGATGGCAGACGGACCAACTGCAAGCCAATGGGGCCCTCTTGCTGTGACAGGTGCTGACCGGCTTGCCGAACCAGCTCGGCAACGGTGCCCAGCCCTTCATCCGGATTCATATTCAAACGGCTGAGGGAATCGCGCAAAGGAATAAGTGAGTTGCCGTAGGCACGTTCGGCCGCGCGGATAGAGCGTCGCAGATGGAGTTGTTCGGCTTTATGTTGCTCGGCAATCGGATCGAGCACGACAACGGCGGGGGCTTCAGGTTCAGGCGTGGCGACGGGGGTGAGTACGATCTCGGCCGTACTTTTATCTGAGTCGACGATGATGGTAGCGAGCCCGATTTGACGCACCTGCTGTAGCTGTGCTTCATCCTTGATGCGAAACGCACTGAATAAGAAAGGGTGTTGTTTCCAACTTAATGGAAGCCGGATGAAGTGCCCGACGCGTAGATCTGCAATTGGAACAGGAATGTTTGCCATCAATGACCTCCGGTGCCTTCTGAAAAACTAGCAAACCGGCGACAGGCAAGCAAAAAAAGGCCCGCACACTGTGCGGGCCTTATCAATTAGTCGGTGAGAGAAGAATTACTTCTTCTTCTTACCTTCTTCTTTCTTTTCTTCCTTGGCTTCTACTGCAGCGCCTTCAACGTAAGGACGGCCGTAGTAAGAATCCAGCAGAACTTGCTTCAGTTCGCTGATCAGTGGGTAGCGCGGGTTGGCGCCAGTGCACTGGTCATCGAAGGCTTCAACGGCCAGCTTATCGACAGCAGCCAGGAACTTCTCTTCCGGTACGCCTGCTTCACGGATGGACATCGGGATGTCCAATTCCTTCTTCAGGCCATCCAGCCATGCCAGCAGCTTCTCGATCTTGGCAGCAGTGCGGTCACCGGCTGCAGTCAGACCCAGATGGTCGGCGACTTCGGCATAACGACGGCGCGCTTGCGGACGGTCGTATTGAGAGAACGCAGTTTGCTTGGTCGGGTTGTCGTTAGCGTTGTAACGGATCACGTTGCTGATCAGCAGAGCGTTAGCCAGACCGTGCGGGATGTGGAATTCAGCACCCAGCTTGTGAGCCATGGAGTGACATACACCCAGGAAGGCGTTGGCGAATGCGATACCAGCGATGGTAGCGGCATTGTGTACCTTCTCACGAGCAACCATGTCAGCCTTGCCGTTCTTGTAGCTAGACGGCAGGTAGTCCTTCAGCAGCTTCAGCGCTTGCAGTGCTTGGCCGTCAGAGTACTCGTTAGCCAGTACAGAAACGTAAGCTTCCATCGCGTGGGTTACGGCATCTACACCGCCGAACGCACACAGGGACTTCGGCATGTTGGCAACCAGGTTGGCGTCAACGATGGCCATTTGCGGAGTCAGCTCGTAGTCAGCCAGCGGGTACTTAACGCCAGTGCTGTCATCAGTTACTACGGCAAACGGAGTAACTTCAGAGCCGGTACCGGAAGTGGTAGTGATACAGACCAGTTCAGCCTTCACACCCATCTTCGGGAACTTGTAGATACGCTTACGGATATCCATGAAGCGCATAGCCAGTTCTTCGAAAGAAGTTTCCGGATGTTCGTACATCACCCACATGATCTTGGCGGCGTCCATCGGTGAACCACCACCCAGCGCGACGATAACGTCCGGCTTGAAGGAGTTGGCCACTTCGGCACCCTTGCGAACGATGGTCAGCGTCGGGTCAGCTTCTACTTCGTAGAACACTTCCACTTCCATGGACATGCTCTTCAGCAGACGGACAACTTCGTCAGCGTAGCCGTTGTTGAACAGGAAGCGGTCAGTAACCACCATGGCGCGCTTCTTGCCTTCCAGATCGCCCAGAGCGATTGGCAGAGAACCACGACGGAAGTAGATAGATTTCGGAAGTTTGTGCCACAGCATATTTTCAGCCCGTTTAGCGACAGTCTTCTTGTTGATCAGATGCTTCGGACCAACGTTTTCGGAGATGGAGTTACCACCCCATGAACCACAACCCAGCGTCAGAGACGGTGCCATGGCGAAGTTGTACAGGTCACCGATACCACCGTGGGTGGTCGGAGTGTTGATCAGGATACGTGCAGTCTTCATCTTGTCGCCGAAGTACTTAACACGGTCGGCGTTCAGATCCTGGTCAGTGTACAGACCGGAAGTGTGACCGATACCACCCAGATCAACCATGGCACAGGCCATATCGACAGCTTCTTCGAAGTTCTTGGCGCGGAACATGCCCAGCAGCGGAGACAGCTTCTCGTGAGCAAATTCTTCTTCTTCGCAGATCTTCAGACCTTCGCCGATCAGAATCTTGGTGTCAGCAGGAACCTTGACGCCAGCCATTTCGGCAATCTTGGTCGCCGGTTGGCCAACGATGCCAGCATTCAGCGCGCCGTTGATCAGGATAACCTTGCGGACCTTGTCTGCTTCGTCTTTGGCCAGAACGTAGCCCTTGTGGCTGGCAAAACGTTCTTTCACTTGGTCGTAAACAGCATCAACAACGATAACAGCTTGTTCAGAAGCACAAACTACGCCGTTGTCGAAGGTCTTAGACATCAGAACAGAAGCTACAGCACGCTTAACGTCAGCGGTTTCATCGATAACAACCGGTACGTTACCTGCGCCTACGCCGATCGCTGGCTTACCAGAAGAGTAAGCAGCCTTAACCATGCCTGGGCCACCGGTGGCCAGAATCAGGTTGATGTCAGCGTGCTTCATCAGTGCGTTAGACAGTTCAACAGACGGTTGATCGATCCAGCCGATGATGTCAGCCGGGGCGCCAGCAGCGATAGCAGCGTCCAGAACCAGCTTGGCAGCGTCGTTGGTAGAATTCTTGGCACGTGGGTGCGGGGAGAAGATGATTGCGTTGCGGGTCTTCAGAGCAATCAGAGACTTGAAGATTGCAGTGGAAGTCGGGTTGGTGGTCGGAACGATACCACAGATGATACCTACCGGCTCGGCGATGGTGACGGTACCGAACTCGTCATCTTCACTCAGAATGCCACAGGTCTTCTCATCTTTGTACTTGTTGTAGATGTACTCGGAAGCGAAGTGGTTCTTGATAACCTTATCTTCGACGATACCCATGCCTGATTCAGCAACGGCCATTTGAGCCAGCGGAATACGGGCATTGTTGGCAGCCAGGGCTGCAGCGCGGAAAATCTTGTCTACCTGTTCTTGAGAGTAGGTAGCAAATACACGCTGAGCGGCCTTGACGCGCGCAACCAGTTCGTCCAATTCGGCAAGATTAGTAACTGCCATATCTTTCTCCTACTGAGTTTTGAAAACTGTTTACAAAGAGGGCGCTTATGACTCGAGGAAACTATTAAAACCAGCGTTTTGGAGTATACACAATGCTAGCTTTACAACAATTTTCCTGTCGGCGTAGCTTAGTGAACAACTTTCGTATCGGATTATAGAAGGGGTGGTGGTGCGGCTAACTTGATCCAAGTCAATTGTTGTAAAATGACAAAAGAAATTTTGTTTCAGGATTTCGTTTGCATCTTTGCCGAAATTTGATATGCGACTGTCTTTTTTGCCTCATACGGCTGTGCCGTCGGTCCTGATGTGCGTTTTCAGCTAAAAAACCTTTATTTTGTATGGAATTAGGTGCCTGACGTTATTGCCGGGATGTATTTTCAATCCTCGTGATAACTAAAATGCAAGCTTTCTCTTACGCTGCAAGCTATGCAAAGACACTTTGGCCGAGAGAAAAAGTGTTCTAATTTAATTAAAAAAACTAATGACAAGTGCGATGATTAATTTAATTGATTGGCCTTTTATACGTGCCTGCGCATAATCGGCGCGCTTTCGACTGGTGCTAGAATCCTGGTGTCGGTTTTCATCATGACGGGTATGACATGGAACACTTCGAATTATCTTTGTATCTGAAGTTCTTTATCGGGCTGGTGGCCATCATTAACCCGTTGGGTTTATTGCCGGTCTTTGTCAGTCTGACCAGTCATCAAACACCGCAAGAGCGTTTGAAAACCAACACCACGGCAAACCTCGCGGTGATGATCATCCTGTGGGTATCCATGTTCTTTGGGCAGGTTATTCTGGATGTGTTCGGCATATCGATAGCCTCATTTCGTATTGCAGGTGGTTCCCTGATTACGCTGATTGCCTGGTCCATGCTGCAAGGTAAGTTAGGTGAAGTGCGTCATAACAAGGAAGAAAAGGGCGAGTCCGTTGCCAAGGAGTCCATTGCCGTCGTGCCGTTGGCGCTGCCGTTGATGGCCGGCCCGGGGGCTATTAGCTCCACAATCGTCTATGCCAGTCAGTTCAATTCTCCCAGCCAGTTATTAGCGCTGAGTCTGGTTGTGGTTGCTTTTTCTTTGTTCTCTTGGTTGGTGTTCCGTGCTGCACCCTTGCTGTTTCGCCTGATGGGCAAGACTGGCATCAACGTTGTTACCCGGATCATGGGGTTGATCATGATGTCGCTTGGGATCGAGATTATGGTGGCAGGAATTAAGCATATGTTCCCAGGTTTGATGTAACATTCTGGTGAATATAAAGCACCGTATTTGTGCATTTGTTCTATAAGTATTCACATCCTCTGCATAGTTGTGGTGAGGCGCGATAAATAACGCGCCATCGCAGGTTTTTCCGAGAAAATCTGTTGCATTCTGCTGCGCGTCAGGGAATTATTCCTTGGCCGAATAGTGACCTATGGCTCATTTGTAGCCTGGTGATTCGGCCAAGGATAATCTGATACGGAGTAAGGACATGACGCATAATAAAAAGGCGCTCGCAATGGCGGTTGCCACATCCGTGCTGATGTGGGGCTGTGGTCAACCACAACAGGCCGAGCAGGCCAAGCCGGCGGCGCCGGAAGTGAAAAAGGAAGCTGCAGCTAAGCCGGTTTCCAAAGCTGATGTTAAGCTTGCTGCTGTGCAGGAACTGGTCAAGGGTAACGGCTCAGAGCCGGCCACGCTGGATCCGGCCAAGACTGAAGGCACGGTAGAGTCCAATATTCAACGCGACCTGTATGAAGGTCTGGTGACCACCGGCCCGAACGGCGAAATCCGTCCGGCAGTGGCAGAAAGCTGGGAAAGCAAAGACAACAAGGTATACGTATTCCATCTGCGCAAGGATGCCAAGTGGTCGAATGGTGAACCTGTTACCGCAGGTGATTTCGTCTACGCCTTCCGCCGTGTTGTCGATCCGAAGACCGGCTCTCCCTACTCCTGGTATCTGGAAACTCCGGGTATCGTTAATGCCTCCAAAATCATCAACGGCAAGGCCAAGCCAGAAGAGCTGGGTGTAAAGGCGATTGATGACTATACCTTCGAAGTGACCCTCGAAAGACCCATCTCTTATTTTGTCAGCATGATGGCGCACACCACTGTGTATCCGGAGCCGCAGAAGGTTATCGAGAAGTTCGGTGACAAGTGGACGCAGCCGGGCAATCTGGTCGGTAACGGCGCCTATACGCTGAAGGATTGGGTGGTTAACGAGAAGATCGTCCTGGAACGTAACCACAACTACTGGGATGACAAGAACACCACCATTAACAAGGTTACCTATCTGCCGATCCAGTCTCAGAATGCGGACATGAACCGCTATCTGGCGGGGGAAGTGGATATGACTTATGAAACCCCGATCGAACAATTCAAGCGCCTGCAAAAGGAACGTCCTGAAGAAGTGCGCGTGACCGGTTATGTCGGTACCTACTATTACGAATTTAACTGCAAACGTAAGCCGTTTGATGATGTGCGTGTGCGTAAGGCTCTGGCCTATGCCATCGACCGTGATGTGATCGCTGATTCCGTCATGGGTCAAGGTCAAAAACCTGGTTACGGCCTGGTTCCGGACTTCGTGGATGGTTTTGTGCCGCAAGTCCCTGCTTACGCCAAGCTGACTCAAGCACAACGTAACGAAGAAGCCAAGAAGCTGCTGAAGGAAGCTGGCTTTGACGAACAGCATCCGCTGAAGTTTGAACTGCTGTACAACACCAGTGAAAACCATAAGAAGGTGGCTGTTGCCGTGGCGGCTATGTGGAAGAAGACCCTGGGTGTGGATGTAGCCCTGGTTAACCAAGAGTGGAAGACCTATCTGGAAACCAAGTCTGGTGGCAACTTCGATATCGCCCGTGCCGGTTGGATCGCTGACTACAACGAAGCATCTTCCATGCTGGATCTGAAGCAAACCACCCATGGCAACAACGATGGTAAGTACTCCAATCCTAAGTATGATGCGCTGATGGCCAAGAGCCGCGAAGTAGCTAATGCTGAAGAGCGTAACAAGCTGTATGCGGACGCCGAAGCCATTCTGGCAGAAGACATGCCGCTGGCGAATATCTACCAATACGTGACCGCGCGTCTGGTCAAGCCGTATGTGGGTGGTTATCCGAACAACCCGCTGGATAACCTGTATACCAAGGATATGTACATCATCGCTCACTAAGCTGACTGTGATACTGTGCAGTGAAACCCGCCTTCGGGCGGGTTTCTTCTGTCCGGTGTCTCGGCGCCTGAGTCTGTGCCGGAATCGATATGATCAAATTCATACTAAAACGTCTATTGGAAGCTATTCCTACCCTGTTGGTGCTTATCACCGTTTCGTTCTTCATGATGCGGTTTGCACCGGGTAATCCTTTCTCCACCGAACGTGGCTTGCCGCCTGAGGTTATGGCCAATATTCAGGAGAAATACGGGCTCGACAAACCTGTCTATCAGCAGTATCTGACCTATCTTGGCAACCTCGCCAAGGGCGACCTGGGTCCCTCTTTCAAGTACAAAGACTTCACCGTCAATGATCTGGTCAGCAAAGCCTTGCCGGTTTCGGCAACCATAGGCTCATTTTCATTCCTGTTGGCGTTGGGGTTGGGGGCTGCACTCGGGATATTTGCGGCGTTGAAGCAGAACACCTGGGTGGACTACTCGAGTATGACGCTCGCGATGCTCGGGGTTGTGATGCCTTCGTTCGTGTTAGCGCCAGTGTTGACCCTGATCTTTGCCATCGGCTTGAAGTGGTTGCCGGCCGGGGGATGGAATGGCGGTCAATTGCAATTCATGATTCTGCCGGTGATTGGCATGACCATGTATTACATCTCCTCTATTGCGCGCATCATGCGTGGCAGCATGATTGAGACGATGAACTCCAATTTCATCCGCACGGCACGCGCCAAAGGTTTGCCTCTGCACTACATCATTTTGCGCCATGCCTTGCGTCCGGCCATGCTGCCGGTGGTCTCCTATCTTGGCCCGGCCTTCGTTGGAATCATTACCGGTTCTGTGGTCATTGAGACGATCTTCGGTTTGCCGGGCATCGGCCAACTGTTCGTTAACGGAGCACTAAACCGAGATTACTCCATGGTTCTGGGGCTGACGATTCTGGTTGGTGCTCTGACGATCACCTTCAACGCGGTGGTCGACATCCTGTATGCCTTCATCGATCCGAAGATCCGCTACTAAGGTGGAAGCGTAAAATGGTCAAGAAAGAATCTCAACACGCCGTGGCGAGCTTCGCCAACGAGCTGGATATCAAGGGGCGTTCGCTGTGGCAGGATGCTGCGCGCCGTTTCTTCAAAAACAAGGCGGCGCTGGCCAGCCTCATCGTTTTGTCGTTCATCAGCCTGCTGGTCATTATTGGTCCGTATCTGTCGGCCTATGCGTTTGATGATCCGGACTGGGGTGCCATGCACACAGGGCCGGATTTTGCGACCGGACACTATTTCGGTACCGACAGCTTGGGACGTGATCTGTTCGTCCGCACCCTGATGGGGGGGCGCATCTCGCTGATGGTCGGGGTCCTGGGAGCACTGGTTGCGGTAGTGATTGGTACCCTGTATGGGGCGGCGGCCGGTTTCATCGGCGGACGGCTGGATCGCATCATGATGCGGGCGTTGGAAATCCTCTATGCGTTCCCGTTCATGTTTTTTGTCATCATGCTGGTGACCTTCTTCGGGCGTAACTTGTGGCTGATTTTTATCGCCATCGGTGCGGTCAGCTGGCTGGACATGGCACGGATTGTTCGCGGTCAGACACTCAGCCTCAAGAGTAAGGAATTCATCGAAGCAGCCCATGTGTGTGGTGTTTCGCAATGGCACATCATTACGCGCCATATCGTACCGAACGTGCTGGGTATTGTGGTGGTCTACTCGACGCTGCTGGTGCCGGGCATGATTTTGTTCGAATCATTCCTCAGCTTCCTCGGTCTGGGGGTACAGGAGCCAATGACCAGTTGGGGCGCCCTGCTGGACGAAGGTTCCAAGTCCATGGAGGTGGCGTTATGGCATTTGCTGTTCCCTGCCGGTTTCATGGTGGTAACCCTGTTCTGTTTCAATTTCCTGGGTGACGGTCTGCGTGACGCCCTGGATCCGAAAGACCGCTAAGGAGCTCGCCATGTCATTGTTGGATGTCAAGGATCTGCGCGTCGAGTTCAAAACCCCGGAAGGGAATGTCGTCGCGGTAAACGATCTTAACTTTTCACTGCAGTCCGGGGAAACCCTGGGCATTGTTGGTGAATCCGGCTCTGGTAAAAGCCAGACCGCGTTTGCACTGATGGGCCTGCTCGCCAAAAACGGCGTGATCACGGGCTCGGCGATGTTTGAGGAGCGTGAAATCCTCAATCTGCCACTCAAAGAACTGAACAAGATCCGCTCTGAAAAGATCGCGATGATCTTTCAGGACCCGATGACCTCGCTGAACCCGTACATGAAAGTCGGCAAGCAGCTGATGGAAGTGTTGCTGTTGCACAAAGGCATGAGCAAGGCTGAGGCCTTCGAGGCCTCGGTGCGCATGCTCGATGCGGTGAAGATCCCCGAAGCGCGCAAGCGTATGGATATGTATCCCCACGAGTTTTCCGGTGGTATGCGCCAGCGTGTCATGATTGCAATGGCGTTATTATGTAACCCTAAACTGCTGATCGCCGATGAGCCGACGACCGCGCTGGATGTCACCGTTCAGGCGCAGATCATGACGTTGCTCAATGAGCTTAAGCGTGACTTCAACACCGCCATCATCATGATTACCCATGACCTGGGGGTCATTGCCGGCCTATGTGACAAAGTGCTGGTGATGTATGCCGGCCGCACCATGGAATATGGCAAGGTCAACGATATCTTCTATCACCCGTCTCATCCCTATACCGAAGGGCTGCTCAAGGCGATACCACGCCTGGACAGCGAAGGGGAGATGCTGGCCACCATTCCGGGCAATCCGCCAAACCTGCTGCGCTTGCCGCAAGGCTGTCCGTTCCAGGAACGTTGCCATCGCGTGAGCGAGCGCTGCTCGCTGTCGTCACCGGCGTTGACCGCGTTCGGCGAAGGGCGTTTGCGCGCCTGCCACTGGGATTGGGAGAAGTAAGAGATGAGCGACAAGAAGCTACTGTTGGATGTGGACAATCTCAAGGTTCACTTCAAGATCAAAAGCGACAAGGCCTGGCCCTGGTCACCGGCTCTGACGTTAAAAGCCGTGGATGGCGTCTCCATCAAGCTGTATGAAGGGGAGACGCTGGGGGTCGTAGGCGAGTCGGGGTGTGGTAAATCCACGTTTGCCCGCGCCATCATTGGCCTGGTGCCCTCAACCGAAGGCAAGGTGGTTTGGCTGGGGCAGGATCTGACCCGGTTGCCGCACCGCGAGATGCGCGAAAAGCGTAAAGAAATCCAGATGATTTTCCAGGATCCGCTGGCCTCATTGAACCCGCGGATGACGATTGGTGACATTATTGCCGAGCCGCTGCGGACCTTCTATCCCGCCCTCTCCAAGGTCGAGGTCATGGACAAGGTCAAGACGATTATGATGAAGGTTGGGCTGCTGCCAAACCTGATCAACCGTTATCCGCACGAGTTTTCGGGTGGCCAGTGTCAGCGTATCGGCATTGCGCGGGCTCTGATCCTCGAGCCGAAGATGATCATCTGTGATGAGCCGGTTTCTGCTCTCGATGTCTCGATCCAGGCACAGGTGGTTAACCTGCTCAAGGAGTTGCAGAAAGAGATGGGGCTGTCGCTGGTGTTTATCGCCCATGACCTCTCGGTCGTGAAGCACATCTCTGACCGGGTGCTGGTGATGTACTTGGGGAACGCGGTCGAGCTGGGTACGGGCAAGGAGATCTATGCCAATCCGTTGCACCCCTACACCAAGGCGCTGATGTCGGCGGTACCGGTTCCGGATCCCGAGTTGGAGCGCAACAAGACGATTCAGCTGCTGGAGGGCGATCTACCGTCGCCGATCAAACCGCCTTCTGGCTGCGTGTTCCGCACGCGTTGTCCGCTGGCGGATGCTGACTGCGCCAAAACGCGACCCACGATCCAGGGCAACGACGACCACGCCGTCTCCTGCTTGAAGGTGAGTGTCTGATCCGTTAGGCAGCTGTCTAGGGGGAGCGGGCATCCGCGGATTGGATCCACATCCGGTTATCGAAATCGAGATACCGGATGTGTTTCAGAATCAAGAATTGCCGTTATCTAATGAAAAACCACCCGGCAGGGTGGTTTTTTTATTTGGATTTTATTTATTCCACACTACTATTCATTCGAATTCTGCCACTCATTGAAATCTCGTTATCCATACAGGTAAGTGAATAATTAACAGCGACTCGTTCCGGATCTTGCGGTGATACTTCAGGGTCAACATGATCAATAATCAAGGTGGAATTGGAGCACAGGTCACTCCATTTTATTTTGTCCTGCGATGCTTTGCCATAGGCATAATAAAAATGATAACCCTTGGTCCATTCAAATTCAACGTCACTACTATTAGTGAAATGGTATACTTTATGGCGTCCAGTATCTTCATGCGGAGCAATATGAATTTTCAACTGAGCATTAGATTCGGTTCCGTTATAAACTGCAGGAAGAACACTATAATCATCTTTGTGTCCTACATCAGCCACTGTGTCATGCGCTATATTTCCGATTATCGTCTTGCGGTGTAAAGCGGTGATGCCATGGACAGCATCAATTGTAAAAAAGCTACGATCTTTATTACTATTAATGTACTGAATATACTTTGAGCTGGAAACTGAAAACAGTGGATGGCTGCTGGTGAATACTTCGACGGATACTATGTGACCAGGCTCTTCGTTTGATGAATTTATTATGCTGACATTTTCACCAAGCCATGAAGATAATGTTAGTTCCGAGTTATACTTATTGTTATTCAGAAGCCAGCTTATGTTTTCAAGCGTTGGGTAAATATAAGTGGCTGCTAGTTTTTTATCTTCACCAATTTTTGCAAATTCATCATCGCCGGCATCAATATAATAAACAGGGGTGCTCCAGTCTTCCTTCGTTTTGAATCGAACAGCTCCGAGACTTTTCTCGTTTGCAGTGATTTTTAATGAATAATCGACACCAGGCATCAACGGATATTTAGGTGTTAAAAATAGTCGTTGCCCTTTCCATTGTGTGACAATCTCCGGAGTGTACTCTCCTTTTATCGGGTCTTCTAAGGTGGATATGCTAGCTACAACATCCGCCTTATGGTTGATGAGTACGCTAAACTGCGGTTGTAACCCAACGTCAGTCAGTTCGTAGACTTCGTCTTGTTGCATGTTGAATGAGTTATTGTATTCGCTGATCACACCGTCAAAGGACATGGTGCTCCAAACCCCCCTTGGTTCGCCGAACGTAGCCAGGTTGATTCGCTCTTCGGTATCAAAAATGGTAGGAAAACGCCACAGCCCGCCAGTAATATAATCCTGCCAACTTCCGGATGCATTTTCTGAAAAGTCGCTGCCTTTGCCGATAAGATCAATCATTCCAGAATTAGATGCATTAAACATCACATAAGTATTATTTCTTCCTGATATAGTTATGTTGCCTGCATTGGGTGTTTCGCCTATGTATCCTGATAAAGGAGTCTTTGTTGCAATATCGAGGTATGATTTTTCTGTGATAAAAGACACTCTAGCGCTGGTGTTAATTGAAAATTGAGCATTACTTTCTGACCAAGTAGAGGAGTATTGATAATTATCTAATCGTGAGTAATTAGCAAAGGTGAATGGTTCGGTTTGATTGGTTGAAATTTTTATACTTGTGTTTCCATTGTCATCTTTGGTGCGTTCTGCATCTAATACGCCTTCAAATGACAAAACATGAATGAAACCATTCTCGTCCATGTAACGTTGTGTTAATTGATTCATATCAAGGTGATAATGGGCGCTAGTTATGCTTTCCTCTGCACTTGAATCCATTGATATGGTTATAGTAATCCTACCTGATAGTGGAGACTCTAAGCCAGACAGTAGGCAATCGTTGGCAAAATCCACTGTAATCTGATCGCCATTACTCCATTTACCCTTGGTAAGCCGTGTTGCTTCAATGGTCATTAAATCATAGCTATTACTAGACCTATGATTGCAAGCAATGATTTTTTGATCTAGTTTGCCCAGTATGTCTGGGGTGCTGGTTGATAACACAACAAACGCAGCCGGGTATTGGATGAAATCCAAAGCGGCTGAAATACTCGCGGTAGATTTTTCTTTTATTTCAAGTTGCGTAAATTCATTGCTATTTCCATTACTGTTATCTGATGGACTTCCATTGCCGCCACCACCACAGCCCACCATAAATAAAGATAGACAAAACAACAGTGTTTTTTTGCTACAGTACATTTCAATATCCTTTTATAACCAGTTTTATTTAATAATTATATTGCCCAACATAATTCAAGATAGAGCTACATGTCAGAGCATAAAGCAATGGCTCTATTATTCTATGTCTATTATCAGGTTCTGAGCCATTGATCACTAGGAATATAATAGAGGCGATAGTGGTTTATTATTCTGGTCATTATGCTCTGGGCTCTATCATCTGCGATAATGCGTGGTTTTTGGTGCGTTAACATACTGCAATTCAGGTCATTTGAGGGTATTCTAGCTGACGGCTTAACCAAGACAGGAGCATGCCCGCGTCCAATCAGACTGCACCAGTGTTTATCACAGGTGAGACAAGCTGGTGGACGGTTTGCCGTCATGATTCGCTTGCCCGGACTGGCAGGGAGGCATGGGATGGCAAACAGACAAATCAAATCAAGTGTGAGGAACCCTTTTCCATGGACGTCAGACATCAGGATGGTGAACTCAAGCGCGGCTTGAAGAATCGCCATATCCAACTTATTGCTCTGGGCGGTGCTATCGGCACCGGCTTGTTTTATGCCATTGGCTCCACCATAGCGATGGCCGGTCCGGCCGTGTTGCTGGGGTATGCCATCGGTGGCTTTATTGCGTTTCTCATCATGCGCCAGCTCGGTGAGATGGTGGCCGAAGAGCCGGTTTCCGGTTCATTCAGCTTCTTTGCCAACAAGTACTGGAATGGTTTTGCCGGCTTCCTGGCCGGATGGAACTATTGGGTGCTGTACGTGCTCGTCAGCATGGCCGAGCTGACGGTGGTCGGCAAATATGTCCAGTTCTGGTTTCCGCAGATCCCGACCTGGATCTCTGCGGCCTTTTTCTTTGTTGTCATCAATGCCGTTAACCTCTCCAACGTGAAACATTTCGGTGAGATGGAGTTCTGGTTTGCCATCATCAAGGTCGTGGCGATCGTGGGCATGATCGGTTTTGGCGGTTATCTGCTGGTCAGTGGTCAGGGCGGTGAACAAGCCTCGATCAGCAACCTGTGGGCACATGATGGCTTCCTGCCTCATGGCTGGAAGGGACTGGTGATGTCGCTGGCGATCATCATGTTCTCATTCGGTGGGCTGGAGCTGGTGGGGATCACCGCGGCCGAAGCGGATAATCCAGGCAAAAGCATACCGCGCGCCATCAATCAGGTGCTGTACCGCATCCTGATCTTCTACATTGGTGCCATGACGGTGTTGCTGGCGCTCTATCCCTGGAATCTGATTCAGGCAGACAGCAGCCCGTTTGTGATGATCTTTAATTCTATCGGCGCCGTACCGGTGGCCCATGTACTGAATGTGGTGGTGTTGACGGCGGCATTGTCGGTCTATAACAGTTGCGTCTATTGCAACAGCCGTATGCTGCATGGCTTGGCGTTGCAGGGGAATGCGCCGCGGATTCTGCTCAAGGTTGACCGTCGTGGTGTGCCGGTGTGGGCCATCCTGGTCTCAGCGCTGACCACCCTGGTTTGTGTGGTCATCAACTATGTGATCCCCGGCGAGGCCTTCAAATTATTGATGGCATTGGTGGTAGCGGCCTTGGTGATCAACTGGGCGATGATCAGCTTGACCCACCTGAAGTTCCGCCGTCGCATGATGGCGTTGAAAACCCAGCCGGTATTCAAGGCATTCTGGTTCCCGTTTGCCAATTACCTGTGTCTGGCATTCCTGGCGGGTATGCTGGTGATCCTCTATCTGCTGGATGAGAAGATCTCTGTCTATCTGGTTCCGGTCTGGCTGGTCATCATGGCCGTTGGTTACTGGTTCAAGCTGCGTCGCGACAAGTTGATGAACGGGGTCGCCACCAGCATGGCTTGATGCAAGAGTCACTATGAAAAAGCCAGCGCAAGCTGGCTTTTTTTTGAGCGGTGATCAGTGCCCTGATGGGGGTTGGGGGGGGCCAGGCAGTGCCGCCAGATCCAGCGGCGGCAGGCTCTGTTGCGCGGGACAACCGGCTCCCAAGGCGCTGCTGTCTGTGGCTGGCTGCAGGTAGGGGCTGAGCAGTGGCGCCATGCCTTTTAGCACTTGCACCGGCAGTGCCGAGGTGAAGCGGAAGTCATCTGCCGAACTGCCTTCGACAAAGGCCGTCAGGGTGCCGAAATGGTTCTTTCCGATATAAAACACGAACGTAGCCGTGCGGTTCATCGCCTTGGAGGTGATGATCTGCCCATAGCGTCCGACCTTCTCGATGCGGTTGTCACCGGTGCCGGTTTTTCCGCCCATCTGCAACGGGGTGCCATCAGGCAGTTTAAATGTGCCCGCGATGCGTCGTGCCGTTCCGGCCTCAACCACTTGTGATAAGGCAGCGCGCAAGGCTCTGGCCACGTCTGCCGGCAGAATTTGCTGCGCGCGGTCGTTGGCTGGCATCAGCAGGGTTTCGTAAGGGGTGTTGGCGGCAAAATGCAGCCAGCTCAACCGTTGCACAGGCAGCCGAACGCCGTCGTTGAGAATGACCCCCATCAGTTCCGCTAAGGCGGCAGGACGGTCCCCGGAGCTACCGATGGCGGTCGCGAGCGAGGGAACCAGATGATCAAATGGATAGCCGAGCTGTTGCCAACGCTGGTGAATATCACTGAAGGCCTCGATCTCGAGCATGGTGCGAATACGGCTATCGCGGGCGCTGCGGTGTCGGGATTTGAATAGCCAGCCATAGACCTCCTGCCGCTCCACGCTGCTGTCATGCACTATGTCGGCAAAACTGGCGTTTGGATGGTGGTTCATATAATCCAGCAGCCACAGCTCCAGTGGGTGGACCCGGGCAACATAGCCCTGGTCCGGCAGTGAGAACTTACCCGGACCATAGGTCTGATACAGGTAGTCCAGGCGTTTAGCGGTGAGCGGCTCATTCGGTAGATAACTGTGCACGAAGGCCGCCAGTTGTTCGGCAGAGGCGTGGGGCGAGAGGTAGCGGTAGATGGCTGCCAACCGGCTTTGGTTTAATTTCAATCCATCAATCAGCGTGCTTAAGCGCTCTTCGGCCGATTTACCCTGATATTTGCGCCAGAAACGAGTCAGGTAGGTTTTGCCTTCACGGTCGGCAAAACGGGCCAGGTACTCTTGCCGGCGCGGATCCTTGTCATCCTGCAACAGCAGTCGACGCGTCGGATCCTGATACAGGGTGTAGCGCACCACATCGCGCAACAGACGGATGAAAGGCAGGTTGATCGACTCCTGCAGTGCCTGGCGGAGCGTCGGAATGCGATTGTTATCCTCCTTGCGGAAGTTGGCGAATGTATGCAAGCCACCGCCGGTGAAAAAGGTCTCGTAAGGACTCGCCGAATAGCGGCGATCCAGGGCTGCGTCGAGCATCGGCATGACAGCGCCATTCGGGTTTTGTAACAGATAGTCGATAGCCCAGCGACTGAGGTAGTCCTGAGGATCCGTCACCTGTTTCTTCAGTTCGTCACGGCTGAGTTGGGCGTATTTTTGGTGCAGCTCATAGATGATCTGCAGATAGGTGGTCAGCACCCGGAGTTTGGCCGTTGAGCCGAGCTCCAGTTTGCTGGAGTCATTGATGTCAAACGGCTGATCGGTGTTATCGGTTTGCACCCGGACGACAAACCCCTGAGCGGTACGTTCGAAGAGGGTAAAGCTGTAACGCACGTCGGCCGCCTTTTCCGGTGACAGCAGCCGTTCGCCATACAGGCCAATCTGACCGGCAAATTCAGGATTGGCCAATTGGCGCAGGTAGTCACTGACCTGCTGCTGCAGCCGATTATCCAATTGACTCTGGGCGGCAAGATCAAGGTGGTCGAGGTCGTACAGCGACAGACCCAGCATTTGCCCTAAGCGGCCGCGGGTGACGTAACGCGCTTTGTTGCCGTCGATGCGCGTATATGCGGGTTCACTGCTGAAATTACGAAACGTCAATTTGGCGTGCAGCGCCGCATCACGCAGTGGCATCGAGATGACCTGCTCCTGGGCCAGCAGCCGCAGGTAGCTGTCGGTAAGAGCAGATAGCTCCTCGCGTCCCGTTAGCAGATAAAACGAGGGGCGGCGGTGGGCAATCAGCAACGAAACCACCTGGCGCAGGGCCAAGCCCTGGCGATCACGCAGATCGGCATCCTCCTGTGGATCGGGTAAGTTCAACAATGTCATGGTGTCGGCAACGGGTGCGGCAAACCAGACATGCAGGCCGTCGCCCAAGCCGTGCACTTCACCATAACCGGGGGCGGCCGCCAGCGGCACAGAGTTGAGGTAGTCCAGGGCCAATTTCTGGCGTGCCGCCAGCGTCAGCTCTCCCTGCTGGTAGGCACGTACGGTGGCGCTGGCCATCTGACGCAATTTTTCTACCCCGGAACTGGTGCGACCCTCAGGAGAGTGGCGGAACTTTTCCATCTGGGTTGCCAATGTACTGCCGCCCGAGCCGTGATCCTGAACTCCAAACTTCTTGCCGGCTTGTGACACGGCGGCATTAAAAAACCGTGGCCAATCCACGGCCGGATTGACCAGAGGCAGGCTGTCATCCAGCAGATCACGGTTTTCGATATAGAGCAGGGCTCCCAGCGCCAGAGGAGGAATGCTGGCGACCTCGGCAATCTGGTATTGCGGGTAGCGGCTGACATGCAAGGGTTCTCGACGGCAATCGAACAGTGTTAGCCCCCCCTGGCTCTTCTCGGCATAGGGGGGAAATAGGCCATATTCGGTGTATTGCATCAACATGGGAGAGAAGCGGCTCTGGGCGCTGACCGCAAAGCCGCGTTGTTGCATGCGCTCGATAAAGCCGCCGAGGCTGGCATAGCCCATGCGCAGATCATAGGGGCCGGCGGCCGGGTAGTACATACGCGGACTGGGTCCTGCATCCAGCTGCCATGTCAGTTGTCGCGCGTAGGGGGTTAACAGATGCGCCTGCAGCCATGAGGTGCGCATCTCAAACACGATGGCGGCGGTGGTAACGATCAACACCGCCAATAACAGGGTCCGGGTAATACGCCATAACCAGTGGCTGCGCCGCGGTGTGGACGGTGGCAACGGTGGCGGCGGACTGGACTGCCCGGGAACAGGCTCTGTCATCACCTCAGTGGTGACATGGGCCGGTACGTTCGGTTCAACTGCGTCCATATTTTGCTAACTCCTTTACCCGTTTCGGGTTGCCGATACAAGACGATGAGAAAGGGGCAACCTGAGATGAGTGTAATCATTCGAAACCACGCTGTTCATTGCTTTGTGCATCGCGCTGTCAGTTCAGTGAGCCAGGGCGACTTTTGTTATGTAATTGCATGAAAAACAATCAATAAGGGTCTGTTTGCCTCCGTTGCTGGTTCGTCGCAGGCGGCACAGGTTAATTATCTGAAATAGACAAAATAGCTAGCAATAATATTGAGTGTTTATGCAGATGTAGTGCAAAATAGCGCCCCCTCAATTGAGGGGGCCGAAAAATTCGGCAACTCACCATTTATTACCTAGGGGCCGGCCGATAGCCGGAAGAAGATAGCCGATCGCAGATGCTGCGATTTGATGAGAGAAGAGGAAACACCATGAGTCTGAGCATTGCGGAGCCCCCTGCTGGGCTGGCATTACTATTCCGGGATCTGGCTTGCCAGCACGGGGTTGCCATGGCGACTAAGCGCCATGATTGCCTGTTGCAGGAGGTGAGTCATGAGTGAACAGGTATCCCGCCCGCAACTGCGTCAGACGTTGAGTCTGTGGCAGGTCGTCATGATGGGGTTGGCTTATCTGACGCCGATGGCGGTGTTTGATACCTTCGGCATCGTCAGCGAGATGACCTCAGGCCATGTGCCAACCTCTTATCTGATGGCGTTGATCGGTATGCTGTTCACGGCGACCAGCTATGCCACGCTAGTGCGACGTTTCCCGTCAGCCGGCTCGGCCTACACCTATGCCCAGAAGGCATTCAGTCCGAATATCGGCTTTATGGTCGGTTGGTCGTCGCTGCTGGACTATCTGTTCATGCCGATGATCAACATGCTGCTGGCCAAGATCTATCTGACGGCTCTGTTTCCTCATGTACCGGCCGCCTGGTTCATCTTTGGCCTGGTGACCATCATGACGCTGCTTAATCTGCGTGGCATCAATCTGGTTGCGAATTTCAACAGCCTGATCGTCACGATCCAGATTGCGATCATCGTGGTGTTCATCGGTTTGATGGCCCATGGCCTTTGGCTGGGCGAAGGTGCCGCGACGGTGACCAGCCTGCGCCCCTTCTTCAGCCCCGAAGCCAGCCCGATGTTATTGATCGGTGGGGCGACCGTGCTGTGTTTCTCGTTTCTTGGCTTCGACGGTATCAGCAACTTGGCAGAAGAGACGCCGGATGCGGCCCGTGTCGTGCCGAAGGCCATTGTACTGACCGCGCTGATTGGCGGTCTGATTTTTGTCAGCGTGGCCTATTTTCTGCAGCTGTTTTTCCCCGACATCTCTCGCTTCCAGCATCCGGATGCGGTGTTGCCGGAGATCGCATTATATGTCGGGGGCACCCTGTTCCAGTCCATCGTGCTGGTGTTTACCACTGTGGCGGTGCTGGCTTCCGGGCTAGCCGCCCATGCCGGCGTGTCGCGTCTGTTGTACGTTATGGGACGTGACACCGTGCTGCCAGAGCGCTTCTTTGGTTATGTGCACCCACGCTGGCGGACGCCGGCGGTCAACGTCATGCTGGTGGGGGCGCTGGCGCTGTCAGCGGTGTCATTTGATCTGGAAATGGCGCTGGCACTGATCAATTTTGGCGCGCTGGTGGCGTTTAGCTTCGTCAACCTGTCGGTGATTGCGCAGTTCTATATTCGTGACAAGCGACGCCAAGGCTGGCGTGACCACCTGCGTTACCTGATTCTGCCGCTGTGTGGTGCCGCTACCATCACTGTGCTGTGGCTGAATCTGGAATTGTCATCTCTCTATTTGGGCCTGATCTGGTCAGCCGTGGGGCTGGTTTGGCTGGCCATCAAGACGTCGCGGTTTCGTAAACCGCTGCGCCAGGTCGGCGCTTCTTGAGTCACCCAAAGGCGCCTAACGGCGCCTTTTTCTTGCCTTATCGCGGTGTTGTTTCCGCCAGTGCGGCTAACAGATAGGCCTTGAAGGCTTGTACCCGGGCCGGAGCCCGCATTCCTCCCTGCGTGATCATGAACAATTCACCTGCCGGCGATTGCCAATCGGTCAGCACCGCTTGTAAGCGCCCCTGTTGGAGTGCACTTGCGGCCACGAGCTGGGGAAAGTAACCGATGCCGCCACCACACAGGGTTAAACGTAATACGCTGGCATAGTCCACAGTCTGCAGGCGCGGCCAGAGCGTCAGATGTTCCTGGAGCTGACCCCGTTGCAATGTGACGGTAAAGGCGCTGTGGCCGGCGCCAGGCAGTACCAGTGCGTGGCGTGGCAAGGCTTCCGGGCTGTCTGGCTCTCCCGCTTGTTGCAAATAATCCGGTGCCGCGTACCAGCCCATCTGCAGTCTGGTCAATGAGCGTGCGTGATAGCCCATATCCGGCAAGCCACCATCGGTGGCGCGCAACGCCACATCAATCTGATGGCTGGCCAAGTCCAGACGCTGATCGCTGATCAGCAGCTCGATGCGGATCTGCGGATGGTGCTGGGCAAAGCCTACCAGCAAGGCAGGTAGCCACTCCTGGCCCAGATCGAGTGGTGCTGTGATGCGAAGCGTGCCTCTTGGTTCCTGTCGCGTCGAGCGCGCCAGCTCGGCGCCTTCATCCAGAAGCTGGAGGCCATCACGCGCCTTGCTGTAAAACAGCTGTCCTTCTGTCGTTACGGTCACCGAGCGCGGGTGACGGGCCAGCAGCTGCAAGCCGAGATTGCTCTCCAACCGACTCAGACGGCGACTGATGCCGCCCTTGGTTTCCCCCAACACCCGTGCTGCCGCCGATAAGGTTCCGAGTTCGACCACGTGGCAAAAAGCGCGCACATCATCAATTGCCCCAGACATGGTTGCCATTTCATCAACATTGAGTGCCATTTTTGCGGGCTTAACGTAATTAGTGGAAACCTTATTATGACGACATCCGGGCAATCGCCCAAGCAGTGACTGATAAGGAGGGTCCGATGGCCCGTATGCCGGTGATGTTTATAGGTCATGGCAGCCCACTGACGTTGGAGCAACCACAACGTCTGCTGGAATGGCAGCAATGGGGGACAAACCTGCCTCGTCCCCAGGCGATTTTGGTGATTTCGGCCCATTGGGAAACTCGTCCGCTGATGATCGGCACGGCGCAAACGGCGCCGCTGATTTACGACTTCTACGGTTTCCCCGAGGCGTATTATCAACTGAACTATCCGGCTCCCGGTGCCTCGGCACTGGCATCCCGTGTCCGGCAACAACTGCTGCAGGCCGGCATTGCCTTTGGTGAGCGACCGGAGCGCGGCTGGGATCACGGCGTCTGGATCCCGCTGCTGGGACTGTATCCACAAGCCGATATCCCGGTATTGCAGATTTCGCTGCCCAGCCAGGATGTGGATGAGTTGCTGGCGCTGGGGGCGGCACTGGCACCACTGCGTGCGGAAGGGGTGTTGATCATGGCCAGTGGTCTGATTACACACAACTTGCGACAGTGGACTCCTGACGGCGTTGTGGCGCCTTGGGCGCGGGCTTTCGATGAATGGTTGGCGGAGAAGCTGCAGCGTGATGATCGTCAGGCACTGCACGCCTGGGCATCCGCCCCTGGAGCGAATGAGTCGGTGCCGACGCCAGAACACCTGCTGCCGTTGTTTGTCGCATTAGGGGCTACCGAACGACACGAGGTGATGCATTTTCCGGTCACCGGCTTCGAATTCGGTTCGTTTTCACACCGCTCGGTGCAATGGGGCACCGGCGAATAATTCGGCCATGGGCCATGTTTGCTAACTATGGAGAGATCATGATGGAAATGCGGAATGCGGCTTATGCCGCCCTGTTGCTGCGCTTGAGCCTGGGCGTGATGTTTGTTGCTCATGGTTTGTTAAAGGTACTGGTGTTTACGCCGGCTGGTACGGTTGGTTATTTTGCTTCGCTGGGTATTCCGGCTGCATTTGCCTGGCTGACGATGGCGGCCGAGTTGGGTGGCGGTCTGTTGCTGATTGCCGGTGTTCAGGTCCGTTGGGTTGCGCTGTTGCAGCTCCCAGTCATTCTGGGCGCCGCTGTAGTCCATGCCGGGAACGGCTGGGTCTTCTCCAGTCCCAATGGCGGCTGGGAGTTTCCAGTATTCTGGGCAGCGAGCCAACTGGTGCTGGCGCTGTTGGGGGACGGACCCTATGCATTGTGGCCGAGCATTCGTCTGTCCGGGCTAACGACTCGCGGCTAGAACAGTCGCTATCTGAGCGGGCTTTTCATGGCCCGCTGATCCATATTTGCAGGCACAACGTAATAGAACCCATTGTTCCAAATCAGATTTTAACCTGACGCTCACTGGCTTAACCCTGTGTTATCACCCACCATTATCCGATGAGATTGTTGCATGCACAGCGCTGCCAGTGTTCCTCACACCTTGCGAGCAAGAGTGAGGTGTTGAGATGAGTTCAGGGGAGAAGAGTATGTTTCAGTGGCGTAGACAGCGAGCAGATCAAATCGCCTGTCAGCAGGCGAACCAGGCATTGAGCGCGCGCTTTGCCGCCATTCGCGAAGCGATGGCGATGATTGTCTTCACTCCGCAAGGTGTGGTTATCGATGCGAATAACAAATTCCTGCAATTGATGGAATATCGGTTGGAAGAGGTTCAGGGAGAGCATCATCGTATTTTTTGTGCTCCCGCACTGGTTGCAAGCCGCGATTATCAGCAGCTTTGGCAGCGTCTGGCGCGAGGTGAGAGCGTCACTGATAAATTTCTGCGTCAAACCAAATCCGGTCGTGCGGTCTGGCTTGAGGCGAGTTATATGCCGGTACGCGAAGCCGATGGCCGCGTGTCCCAAGTGATCAAGCTGGCTGCGGATATTACCGCTGCGGTGGAGCGAGCTCAGCAGCAGAATGCGTTGGTGACTGCTATCAATCGTTCGATGGCCGTGATTGCCTTCAACCCGCAGGGTGAGGTGTTGACTGCCAATGAGAATTTCGAGCATGCGATGGGTTATCGGCTGGCCGAAATTCGTGGTCAACATCACCGGTTATTCTGTAGTCCCGAGCTGACTGCAAGCAGTGAATATCATGCCTTTTGGGCACAACTGAACCGGGGAGAGTTTATCAGCGGTCTGTTTGAGCGAAGAACCCGTCATGGTGACGTGATCTGGCTGCGGGCGACTTATAACCCGATATTTGATGAATCCGGCAAGCTTTATCAGATCGTCAAGTTTGCGACCGATGTAACCCCGCAAGTCCGCAAGAATCAGCTGGAAAGTGAAGCTGCTCGACAAGCCTATGTGTCGGCACTCCAGACCAGTGACAGTACCCGGCATGGACGAGAGGTGGTGAATGACAGCGCGCAGATGATGTTATCGATCGCGGCGCAACTACAGCAGGCCACAGCCGATATCACGGCCCTGAATCAACAGTCCGATCGCATCAGCAGCATCGTTGGAACCATTCGCGGCATTGCTGAACAGACCAATTTACTGGCGCTGAATGCGGCGATTGAGGCGGCGCGCGCGGGCGAGCTGGGACGCGGCTTTGCCGTTGTGGCTGATGAGGTGCGCAGTTTGGCATCTCGAACCAGCAAGGCGACTGAAGAGATTGTTGAGGTGGTCAAACACAATCACCAACTGACTCAAGCTGTGGTCGCTGGAATGGAGTCGAATCGACAACAGGCTGAACAGGGGGTTGAACGGGTACAGCAGGCTGGCCAGGTGATCGCCGATATTCAACAACAGGCTCACTCGGTCGTCGAGGCGGTCAGTCATGTCACGCACTCGCTACAGGAATAGCCTGTATGCGCGATCCTGACACAAACAGTAGAGGCGACGAATGTCGCCTCTACTGTTGATCAAGCGTCACAGGCGAGCAGAAGGGATTCAACCCGGGCGCGCCCGCGGGACTTGGCCTGATACAGCGCCAAGTCGGCGCGTTGTAGCAGTTCGGTGGCCGCTTCGCCGCCTTGGGTCTGGCTCAAGCCCAGGCTCAGGCTGATCCCCAACTGTTGCTGGCTACGCCGGTTCAGCTCGTGGGCGTAGTGCGCAGCCTGTTCGGCAGAGGTCGCGGGCAGTACCAGCAAGAACTCATCCCCCCCATAGCGTCCGGCGATACCCGTCGACATCAGCGTTTGCTGCAACAAGCTGGCAATCTGGCATAACGCCATATCGCCAGCGATATGGCCCTGCTGATCGTTGATCGACTTGAAGTGGTCGATGTCGAACAGGATCACGCTGAGTGGTTGTTCGGCCGTGGCGCTGGTCATCTGCAAGGTCAGATATTCCATCACCACGCGCCGGTTGAACAGGTTGGTCAGGGTGTCGCGCTCGGCCTGGGTTCGCAAGGTTTCAATCAGCGTGGCGCGCGCGGTCACTTCCTGAAATACCAGAATATAACCCTGTGCGGTTTGCTGATTCAGATGCAGTGGATAGATGGCGAGCTCCCAGGCCCGATCATCGTAGCGATACTCCAGCAACTCCACCTCATTCTGGCTGTGGCGCAGATGGTGTAACCCGGGAGGCAGGCAGGGCAGTTGGCTGACATCTTGGCCAATCATGTCGGCGCCGAGTGCGGGGGCCAGCTCCAGCGCCTTGTGGTTGAAATCGACAATCTGCAACTGTTCGTTGAGTACCAACAGGGGTTTATTCAACGCTTCAAACAGATGGTCGCGTGCAATCGGTGCCACATTGGTGAAGCGGTAACGAAACAGACCAATCCAGAAGCAGAGGCTGGTGACAGCAAAACACATCGGCGATAGATCCAGCGGCAGCGTACTGTAGTTGACGATATTGATCAGGTAACCAAGCCAGGGGGCAGTCACGCCTGCGATGATCAGCAGGATGGGCGTGCGGTAGGCGGCATGCCGCTGGTAATGGCGCCACAGCAGAGCATTTGTAATCACCCAGCTGATAGCCAGGTAGACCAGATGAAGATAATAGGCCGGGCCGATGCGAAATTGGCTCAGCGACAGGTTATTTTGCCGCGTGATGCCGTCCATCCAATAGACCAGGTGGTGGCTGTCATTGCCCAATACCAGCACCAGTGTAACCGAAGATAACGTCATCAATAGAGCGGCGACTACGAGCGGAGGGTGTGATTGACGTTGGTAGCTGAGGGTCAGCAGTATGATGAAGGCCGGCAGGTAGGCGGCGCCGAAGAACTGCAGCCGGATCCAGAAATCGGCTTCTGTTACGCTGTGGCTGGCCAATTCACCGGCATAACCGCTGCAATAGAGCGCAACGGCGAGCATCAGCCAGCCACACCAGATTGCCACTGGATAGTGATTCTGTCGAAAGGCATAACACGCCGAGGTCAGGCTCAGTGCCGCAGTCCCCAGCAACAGGGTCGTAATGACCGGTAGTAAATCAACGTCCATGAATGTGCTCTCCCGCGGACCGGCAGGTTATTCGTGTTATTTATTGGGTGGCATGCTCAGCGGATTGCGGCTGCCCCTTTTTTGACCGTGCTGATGGCATGCTAGCGTCATATGAGGCGAACGCCTACCAAATTCATAACAGGTTTTAACAAAGCGCTGAAATCGCTTTCTTTATAGTCCAAAATTTAGATTTATATGCATTGGGCGGGATTTTATTTTGCATAACGACACAGACGGAGGCGCTGGCCTCAATCGAAACCTTGCGTCGTCAGTCTGTCGCTTGTTAGCGCTGAGCTAGCCGTGGCGCTTGAGGTTACCAGGCCAGCGTCAGCTGGCTGGAAAAATGGTGGTGCTGGCCACTTAACGGATCGGTGAACGCGAGTGAACGCGCCAACAACTGCAACGGCCGTTGGTAATCCTCGGCCAGGGCATCATCGACCCGTGGATAGAAGGCGTCGTTTTCCAGCGGGGCTCCCAGTGCTGCCATATGCAGACGTAACTGATGTTTCTTGCCCGTGACTGGCTGCAGCCGGTAGTACCAGCGTTGTGTGCTACGCGCCATGACCTCGATGCGGGTTTCGGCATTGGTTGGGCCGGCTACCTCTTGCGAACGGAAGAACTGGGTATCGCGTTCGATACGTGAGCGGCGGGTGTGTGGAAAGCGCAGCGCTGGCAAGGGGGGCGCTATGGCTTCGTAAGTCTTGTCGATGGCCCGTTGCGCAAAAAGTGCCTGATACTGGGCACGACTGCGTCTATCCAGCGAGAACAACACCAATCCTGAGGTATGGCGATCGAGGCGATGCAGCGGTTGCAGATCGGGATTGTCCAGCTGCTGCATCAGCCGGTACTGCAAGGTCTGCGTCACGAAGTGGCCGCCGGGGATCACCGGCAAGAACGCCGGCTTGTCGACAACCAGCAGATGTTGATCCTGATAGCGGATCTGCGCGCTAAACGGCACCGGCCGTTCGTGCGTGACCTCCCGAAAGTAATACAGTCGGGTGCCGGCGTGGTGCGGCGTGGTCAAGGCGATGGGTTGCTGCCGCTGATCCAGCACCTTGCCCTCGACAATGCGCTGCTGCCATTGCACGCGTTCGATGGCTGGAAAGCGGGCACATAATGCATCAAGCAGTGTTGGCCAGTCCCCGGCCCCCAACACCACAGTACTGGCGTGGGCCAGGGCTCGGGAAGCATCAGCAGCACAGTGAGGCGCGGGTGCAGTAGGGCAGGACATATCAGACGCCAGATGGTTAAACGGGGCGCCACTTTACCACAGCCCGTTGCTGGGAGCAGTCACCTGCACGGTAACGCGCCGCCTGCGCCAGCCGGTAGCGACCATCCCGGTGCGGCAATAAGACGGCGGGCCGTTGGCCTGGGTTGTGGAGTTGCCCTAAACCCACGCCAGTTGCCGGCACGGATGGTTGCTGACATCGGCAAAGCCCGGTATCAGCGCGCCGCAAAGACCAAGCCGGCATCCGGCAGCTCTTACTTACTCCGCGGCGTGCACGGCAACGCCCGGCCCACACTGATATTCCATGACAAAATTCGTCAGCGTTACAGCGCGGATCGATACCTCTTGCTGCGCTCGTACCACAAAACCGCAGTGTTCGAAGAACGGTCGCGCCGTCAGGCTGACATGTGAATAGAGGCGCGACAGGCCACGCGCCTGGGCGGCGGCCATCAACTGTTGCATCAGGGCTCGGCCAACACCACGCCCCTGGCAGTGCGCGGCGCAGAAAAAGTGGTCGATATAGCCATCCGCCTGCAGATCGGCAAAGCCGGCCAATTCCCCGTTTAATTCGGCAACGTATGGATTCATGCCGGCAACCCGTTGTTGCCACAAGACAGGATCCAGATCCTCGGGTGCCCAGGCGGCGCACTGCGCCGCGCTATAGTCGCGGCGGTTGATGCTGTGAATGGTGCGGTATTTAAGCTGCCACAGTGCGGCTTCGTCACCGGGGCGCCAGCGGCGCAGAGTCAGTTGATGACATGACATGGTTGCAGGCTCCTGCATGATGGCTCGCGGTTAGCCTGGCTTGGCATAACCGGTTGTGGATCCAGAAATACAAAACAGTATGGCGGCTAACCGGGGGCAAAACCGGCAAGCCGCCATGCTGACGAGCAACCCGCTCTGCGATGATGCCGAGCCGGATGTTAACGCTAAGGCGCTGGACGCATTACTGCGCCGCTTGAATCAGCGCCGGGAGGTCAGGATTGTCACTCTTCTTGGCGATATCCAGCGCCGTTTCTCCCATGGCATTGGTTTGTGCCAGATCCGGTTTCAGTGACAGCAGGTATTTTACCGTCTCCAGATCCCCGTATTTAATGGCCACCATCAATGGCGTGCTACGCTGGCTGGAGCGCGTGTCAGGCTGGCTAATCTTCACCCCGTCGGCCACCAGGCTTTTTACCGTCGCCAGATCTTTTTTAATGATGGCGTTGTTGAGCTCGGTCAGCTTCATCGCCTCGGCGACGATCGGTAAACAGCTATCGCGCGTGAAGTGATAGGTGGAATAGGCCTTGGCCTTCATCTCGTCCTTGCTGATCGACAACACCTGCAGATCGCCAAAATTATCCAGATGCAGTGTATTGCCCTCGACGGTATAACGGTCTTTGGATTCTGTGGGCATCTTGGCGATGTAGGTACCATCGGCCAGGAACTCAAACAGGCTGCCGTTAACCGAGAGTTCACCAGCATACTCTTCGGTATTCATGCACCATTTCCCAAGTACCTGAGTGGCCAGCGTATCGGCAGCCAAGGCGGGAACCTGAGTGGACAACAGCAGCAGTGCAGACAATGTCAGTAACGGGTATTTCATGCTTCTTCCTTGATATCAACGGGTTGAAATGGCATCGGGCGTCCAGGGCCGACCTGGATATGACACGGCGGCGGGGCTCGATAGAATCCGTGCGTGATACCAACATGAAATCCAGGCCAGATCCAGCACAGTGGCGAATTGGCTGCTATGCCTGTGCGTGATGTCGCAGGCCGGCATCCGGCTAACGGATGTGGCCTGCGATGAGGAAGAGCGCGTTGTGGCGAATTACAAACGGCGGCCGAGGCGTTTTTCGACCTGGCGCTTTTCCCATTGCGGGCCGAAGAAGCTGAACAGCTCGAACACATGCATGCCATGCGACAGGATACCGACGCCCCAGCCGAGCATCGGCCAGAAAGCCCAGATGTAATCTGGATTGGTTATGAAGTTAATGACAAACAGCAGTGCAGTTGAGATCAGGTAGGTAATGAGATGATTGTAAAAGGCTTTGATGTCGCGTACATAGGCCAACGCCTTCTGTTCTTGCTCATCATAGTCGGCTGGGGTTGTTGAGTGCATATCCTGCTCCTGTCGGGGTTGAAGTTCGCTAACGGAAACCTCGAACACCGCCGCCAGTGCCGTGAGTGAATCAAGACCCGGGCTCTGGCCGCGTTCGATACGCTGTATCGTCCGGATACTCAGTCCCGTCAGCGTGGCCAGCTGTTCTTGTGACCAACCGCGTTGCAGTCTTAATTTACGCACTATCATGTTGTCGTCCTTGGGTTCGAAGTTCAGGCTCATGCTGCGTCAAATGACCCCAAAACGTGACGACAGCGATGCGACACGGATATGACAACGATTAAAAATCAACAAGTTATCCAATAAATCTACCAGCGCATCGTCACCAGCAGACCGGTTTCGTGGGGTGACAACAGCGGCATCAGTGCCAGATCGTCATCCAGTTTGGTGGTCAGCAGATAGCCCGACAACGATCCCAGTGCCGCACCCGCCAGCACATCATGCCAGTAATGCTTGTCGGCCTGCACCCGGCCCAGCGCGATTGCCGAGGCAACGCCAAAACTTGGCAGTGCAGCCTGCTGGCCGTAGCGAATCGTCAGGTTAGTGGCCGCGGCAAAGGCCACCGCTGCATGGTTCGACGGAAAGCTGTCATCCCCGGAGTGGTCCGGGCGCTGTTCATGCACCGCCGCCTTGGCCATTTCACCGACGATGCCGGCGGCGCCCATGCTGTAGGTCGCCTCTTTGATCCCTTCCCAATCCTTGTCCCAGGCGGGCAATGCCAGCGCGGTGGCGGCCAGCGAATAGGTCGCATAATCGGAGAAATGGTCCCAATTGTCCTTGGCGTCGGCCAGGGCCGGCGTGTTGCCCCACAGGGCGAGTTGGCTGGCCACCAACAGGGTGACCGAAACAGAGCGGCGCATGGTTATTTTTCTATCCTTGATCGCGGCCTGCGGCAGGCAGGACATTCATGTCAGCTGCGGCAGAGTAGCACAAACGGGCGACAGCAAAACAACGACATGCAGACAACCGATCCTGGCGCACACTATTTTGCATGCCCGACGCCCGCCTGGGCGAGCGTCGCGTTTGAGTAACAGCGCATCACGCCTCAGGGGAGTGATCGGGGCCGCTGTGCTGGCGGATCAGGCTGATCTGTTGCTCGAACAGCGCCTTGACGGTCGCATTGCTGGTCTTGGCGATGGACAGCCACTGCAGTCCGGTCTCATCGCTATGGCGAAACTCGATCTGCAGCTCGTACTTTCTGACCGACGCCAGACCAAACAGCGCGCCGACAAGCAACGCAAACGGTACCGTCACCAGACCGAACGAATCGGGGCAGATGGTCCAGACCACACTGGAGACCAGCAACGCAATCAAGGTCACACGCAGCACATGGTCACCCAGGCGGTTGGTTTTCAGTCGCGCGTCGTTGATCTTGGCCAGCGGATACTGGTCTTTCTTAACGCGCAAGGCAGTGGGGGTAAAAGAGAAATCGGCAGCGGTCAGCATCAGGTTATCCCGTAATCATTATTGTAAGTTGCAGCGTTATACCTGAGCTCAGACGGTAGAAACAAGCAAAGTTTGAGTCCTTCTGCCGCGCCTTGGCGCCGGTGCTGAGCGGCTTGCAGCGCGTCGACTGAGTTATTAACTACTGCGCCGCGAGTTCGTATTGCGCTGCTTGTCCATAACCCTCGCAAACTGGATAGCAAGCGTGCCGTTATTTGAAAGCGGCAACGTGCGCCTGAATATATTTCAAGTAACTGCTGTAGAGCTCAATGTTACATTCGATGCGTAAATCACTGGCGTTATTGCCGCCCGCGGCAAGCGACGCATCAAACGCGCACTGTTGGGCTTGATACCTCTGGAATGCGCGTGCCGCATTATCAAAATTGGCCAAAGCCGCAGCCTTATACTCGGGCTCCTCATCCCAAGTGGTGATTTTGTCGCGGAGCGTATGCTGAGCCGCAAGAACTTGATGTACAAGTGCGTCAAGTCGCAGAGTCGAACAGGCACGCTGTTCAACATGGTCGCGCGGCGCGACACACGATGCGGAAACACTACCAGAAAAAAATAACACAGTGATGAGGGTAAAGAATTTCATTGCTATGCCTGAAAATTGAAAGAGTGTCAGAGCTGAAATACGGTTTAAAACGATATTTTTCGGCAGCCAGGTTATTTAGCAAGAACCCTGTCGCTAAGTGCAAATATTAACTCAGACACAAATCGCATCTATACCATGCTGTGCACATAGCATTAACGAAATATTTTTGATATTTCGGTGGTGACATCGGTTTGTTTAATATTGGGATAGTGCCGGATGAGTAAAGGTAGGTCGCGTGCGGATGTGTCGGTTACGGATAATGTATATTTGGCCGTTGTTTCATCCATATTAATAAAAAGATTGCCGATATAAGTAGCTTTGCCAGCCTCAATGGTGAAGGGGATGGAAAACAGTTTGGAGGTATAAGTCACATTCATTCCTTCAGCGCGCCACTGATATAGCTCGTATTGCCCAGGTGGCAGCTCCGCAACAACCAGCCGTCCGTTGGGGTGTGTCCAATCCAGCGGATCTTGCATGTTACCCGTCATAAATGAGCCTGCGCCCGGTTTCCCTGCTGCCACCGGGCGGTAGTCAACAATCACGCTGGCAACAGAATGCGTTAAGGACATCACCACAAGCCCTTGGTTGCTGTTATGCGCCAGCGAGTAGTCGCTTGGCACATTAAACGTCGCACAGCCAGTGAGTACCAAGGCAACGATGACGGTGATATATCGAATCAATTTCGACACGGAGTTCTCCAAAATAGATGACGGTTGACATCACAGGTTGGGCTTGACCGCTACGCCAGGCGTTAGCGCTGCGACAACCGGCTGCGCCTGGTGAGCGGCGAATGCTATTGGCGCCAGGCTCAGTCGTTGATGGCCTTGCTGTAGGTGTAAAACTGCTCATCCTTGATCCAGCCCAGTGCGGCGTATGCCGCCTGGGCCACGGTGTTGGTTTTGCCGGTCGCCAGATCCATTCTCGCCTTGCCGCTTGCGACGGCCTGGCGCTCGGCAGCGAGTAGCAGTGCTTTTGCCACCCCCAAGCGTCGTGCTGGTGGCGTCACAAACAGGTCGTACAGCGCGTAGATCGGTTTCGCTTCGACCGAGCAGAAGCTGGGGTAGAGCTGGCAGAAGCCGACCAGCTGTTGATCGGCCTGCAACGCCAGAAGAATGACCGATTCGTTGTTAATCAGGCGATCGTGAATAAAGCGCGTGGCAAGGGCAAGGTCAGCCGGCTGCGCATAAAACTGTCGATAGGCATCGAACAGGGGGGCGATGACATCAACATCAGCCAGCGTTGCGATTCGGGTATGGACGGTGTGCATCATAATTCCGTGTTGGAGGTGACAGCGTTGGGTTATCCGTATGCCGTTTTAGGCGCAGCCACAAATGCAGGGCAAGTCCACGAACAACTAAAACTATTTGTTATACATTTTCATTAAACACAGCGTTCAAGGTTTTTAATCAATCGTGCAAGATCGGATTGGGATATATAAGAGCTACCAAATGCGCCACTATAAAAAAGAAAGCCAGAAATGTTACTTTTTATCTTTATACCTTTTTTGTGGTCAAATCCCAAGAAGTTTAAGTTTATATTTGACCAGGCGCGTTTTATTTTCACTTTTTTCTTAAAATTGACGCTGTGCAGGCTTTTAAGGTTTGATATGAACGCATTCAATGCAGCACCCTTTAATGGGAAGAACCATTCAAGGTGGTGAGAGCCTGCCCCCGCGCAAAAAACCTTATATCCAAATAGTGTTTTTCCTTCTGACTCGTACAAGCCAAATGTGAATATTATATTGTCTATGGTTTGTCTGGATTCGACTTGTAAAAAGTTCACTTCACGACATGTCCTTGATGTATGACATTTTGAATAACCGGCCCGCGTAGCGGGGCCGGCGGAAGCCTGAATGGCTGAAGCAAGGTTAATTTATTTGTTATGCGGGGGTTATTTGTTTTTACATGAGTTTTCAATTAATGCTTCAAGCATGGCTTTGTAAGTTGGATATTTAGGGTTCCACGTGTATGCCATTCTTGTTACCTTGGCATTGGGGTCAGTGTAAACCTTTAAGGCCTCTGTGTATGCGTCACAAGCCTTGGACTGCTCGTTCTGATTAGTATAGCCATCACCAATTCCTATGAGAGAATTTGCAGCTCCCCAATAATCACCACCCTTTATTGATGCATCAACCGCTTTTTTATAAAAGGTTATGGATTTATTATATGTAGGGTCATATGTTTTTTTGCTTTCATAATATTCTTTGTGTGATCGGTAAGCTGGACTGCTGTAAAGCATCCCTAATGCACTATATGCGGTACCCGCCCCAATGTAATCATTTTTACTTTCATAAATTTTTGCGGCTTCTGTGGCTAGCTTTTCAGCAGGAAGCGGTCGACCTAGTCCGATGAGTTGATACGCTTGGTTAAGTTTTTCTCTTGGATTATCTGTTGCAGGTACTAGCGCTGCTGAGCAACCACCCAAAAAAACACCTAGCAACCCCCATTTTTTGTTAAAAAAAATCATGATAACTCCATTTTAAATAACGAAATATTTTATGTGATACTCAGGTTGTGAGTAGTACTTATATTTAGCCTGGCGGACTGGTAATGTTATATGTTTCAGTGTTTACGTTTTCGTGGTGCATTTTTCTGATGATATTACACGTGATTCTCCATAGGCATAAAAATTAGAAGTGTTTACATCTTGCGATGGTATAACGTCAACGCACTCACCTACGGTAAAACTACTGTCCACTTCGGCATAGATCACTTTTCCAGACTCTGTTTTTATTTTGTATTTATGTGACGAATAAGGTGCTTCCTGTATAATCGAGGCTAAATTTCCAAGCAATCCAAAAAAGAATAATCCTGGTGTTGGTTCTCCAATTCTGGGTATGTCCACAATTTCTTCGATAATTCCAGTTTGTCGATAGCTATTCCCTGTCATACCACCTGAGCTGCAACCAAAAATGAAAACAAAAAGAAGGCAAACTAACTTTTGCATGAACAACCCCTTCGGTGTTGGATGTTATTGGCAACGAAACGTAACACCTAAAAAAGACAAACGGTTGGCTAAAGTAAGCGGCGAAGGTGAAAAAGCCAACCATTTCTTGTTCTTATTAATTTTATTGTTAGCGCCGCGAATAAAAAGGCAAGAAAATATAAGCTTATAGAGCCACCACCACTATAACCTTCACGGAGCTCAACTTTCGCAATTCTTTCTGCTTTAACCCTTGACTTAAAGTTGGCTAGTTCTACATCTAAATTGGCAGTCATGTCTGCAACAGCCAAACTAAAACCTTCAAGCGACTTTTCAGATAATGTACCGTCAATGCCTACAGCCGTAGTTCGTTTTTCGATTTTACTAATGCCCGGAGCTCTAAATAGCATTTTTTTACTTTTAATATCAAAAACGGCTGTGTCCACAAAGGTTTGTATAGAGTTTTCATTCCCAGGGATAATGTACATCCCGACAATTGTCCAATAAAGTAAAGCCGCATTGTTTTCAAGGGATTGCGTTACTTGGTCATAGGAAACTAACGCCATAACATCGACATCGTAAAGCCTGCCCACTTGTTCCAAAGTCGTAAAGCCTTCACCACCCTTTAAGTATGTACTTGGTATGATTTCAATGCGTTCAATATAATCATACTTGAGAAATGACTTTTTTACTTTTTCAAGGAGCTCAACTTGATCCTTGCTATTAATTCCATCTCTTTGCCAACTTTTAGATGGAACAAAGGCTAGCCCAACTTTCACAGGCAATCTTAAGACTGGAATTTCTGGTTTGATTTTTTCACGGCTTTCTTTGTCTGGGTACAGGAAATCCATCAAACTACTAGATTGTGTCTTTTTACCCGTGTTATTGCTTAATATTGCGCTGCATGATGTTAGCAATATCACTCCTAACATTATGATAAACATTCTATATTTCATAGATGGTCCTTTTGGTAGTGCTAACAATGTTAAATAATCGGCCCGCGAAGCGGGTCTGGCTAAATATCAAAGGGCTGAAGAAAGTTAATTTATTTGTTAATGTTTAAACTGGATGTCTAGCAATTATTAGCTGAACCAAAAATTGTATAGCGGCTATTGGTCAGGCGATGTACCTAGTTAGAGCTAAACAGGCTTGAGGCTGAAAAAAGTCCCACCATTACCATCTTCAGTAAATGACACAAAAAATGGATATGGTGTACCGCACCCCGAAGCCATCCATCCTTCTTGCCCCCAAACATGTCCCTTTTGGCCGTTACTTGGTTCGTAATGAAGCACTTTTGTGTCTATGTGATCTATTTTTGAACAGCCGCGAGCATTAACCATTATTTTGATCATTTTCTCCGTATCAGAACGAAGTGAAGGATCAGCATGTGACTCACCAGAATAGAAAGCGCTTATATCCGGATTATTCACATGTTGAGTGCTGGTACATCCAACAACTGATGATGCAACTACAAATACTGTGATTATTTTTTTCACGTATGGTTCCTCATGGCTAACATTTTAGTTATGGGGCGCGCGGCTTTATGCGCGTCCCAGTGAGCGAAGCGAACGACTTAAACTATTTGTTAGGGCGTGAATTAGTCATTACTTGCATCATAAATATCTAAGCCAAGGGTAATCCCCCTTTGGCCAATAGAAAGCAATGCCTTTGCGGACAATATTAGTCCATCATTGCTTGTTTTAAGGAACACACCACAGAATAAGTCAATTTTATATTTTGAACTCAGAGATGACCAAATTGACAAGTCATTGGTAAGACTGTCAATTATTTCGAATATTTGTGATTCAATATTCTCTGGTTTTCGTGGGTTCGCTCTTATTTTCCATGAGCCTGTTTCTGCACGCCGAATGTTGCCAGTGGCTTTCCCAATTATTTCTTGATTTTTTATGCAGGACTCTGTTGGCGTAGAGCCCAGTAATTTGGTTATGTTTTCAGGGATTAAGTCATCACCGAATATTCGAAGAGTCACAATGGAATGGTCAATAATGCCCATATCTGTTTAGCCCTAACATTTTAGTTATGGGGTGCGCGGCTTTATGCGCGTCCCAGTGAGCGAAGCGAACGACTTAAACTATTTGTTATGTTATTTGGTGATTGGTTCAATAGAGCCAACCAATCTATTCGCTACGATTATACCTTGTTGGTAATATTGGCCTGGTATTGCCATGAATAACACATGAATCAAATCACCATTTAGCTCAGTAGCATATTCGGTTACTTTTTTGCCATCTTCACTGTAAGTTGCAACAACAACTGACTTTTCATTTATGGTGTCTATAGATACAACCAAATTTTCTTTGCTGGCTAGTTTGTTTTTTAGGAGGGCAGTAATGGCATTTTGATTTAATTTGTTTGATACGGCAGGGCCATCGTTAGGAAAATGCTGCCCTGGCTTGAGGCGGCTAACAGCAAGAAGAGAGTTGGTTAAGAGGTCTGGGGTTAGTAAAAACGGATTAGTTGAGTTTGTATATGACCACCCCGAAGTATTAAATCTGATTGCTGGCTCATCGGTTAAATTGGCGATGTTATTGGTGTCTACTGTCATTGGAGTGCTGGTGCAGCCACCAATTAAGATGAGTGTTGCAAAAAATGCGATGAATATTTTATTCATGTTTAAATACTCCGTCTGTGACATAACATTTTAGTTATGGGGCGCGCGGCTTTATGCGCGTCCCAGTGAGCGAAGCG
>CAMFKP010000027.1 GCA_945957385.1 uncultured Aeromonadaceae bacterium | reverse complement strand
GTGCTGCACCAATAAGCAATTAATTAATCACTTGCACAATAAAAAACCGCTGATGGATCACCATGTCAGCGGCCTTGTTTAAAACAGGATGAATAGCAATGCTAATCGATTTCTTCTTTCACAGTCAGTAGCAGTGCATTCCCCTTGATGATCACGCCAGGGTGGAAGTAAAAGTGCTTTTTGGCCAACTCCGTAGCCACTGCATTCCGCAAGAGCCCTAGCTGATCTCCTTCATCATTAATCAGCATAACCTTGTTACCCCAGTCGCCATGGCCATATATGGGCTCAATGCGAACCCCAACCTGCTGCTTGTAAAAGCCTAGTCGTTCATCTTTGATTTGAGGTACTTCTACCTCAATTTCATCGCCCTCTGGCGTCAGTAATTTAGCCATTTGAATTAACAATCCAAGATAATGATGCACAGCATCAGCAAAATTAATCAGAACTTGTTGATACACACTCCAGATCAGATGGTCTCATAAACATTCTTTGCTCTTGCCCGCGCCCATTTCTTTTATGCCATAAAACCCATAATTCATTTTTGCGTAAATGAATGTTTTTCTCTGTGGATGGGAATACCTGCATGATAGTACCTTGCCGTCCGGTTAAGTATTTACGCCTATCGGACAAAAAATTTTCTGGATTCTTGCAAACTACAACTTGGCCTACAGCAAAATCCTCTGCCTTTTTAACATCGCACATCGTTAGCTCCATCACAACTAACAAATAAAAGCCCACGTCTAAACGCGGGCTCTCCATCCAAATCAACTTGAGATCTTTCTAAAAGGCTGGGATGTATTCAAAATCTACATCTTTAGCCAGATCGTCAAGAGACGGATAGCTTAAATCCCCATCGCTCCAAGATAGATCCTCCTGCAGTGTCAGGACATAGCCATCCTCAGTTTTCACCTGGTTGAAAACCGCGATAGCCTTAAAATCATCTGAAGCAGAAAGAACAGCCGCCTGCGCTGCCGATGCTGTTCCTTCTTTGGTGCTGGCAGAAATATACTGGCGATCACTCTCATCATCGCCCCGTTGCACCCAAACCATGAACATTGGCATAGAGCTCACCCTTATGCCAACACGAATGCGGCCATTGGAAGCCACAACTCGTTGCGCCCAAGACGGCCTGCTCCGTCCACTACGCGAACGATAGCACCGCTGTCACCCTCAAGTGATGCCAAGTCAACGACATGGAATTTGCCGCCCTTGCGACCTTTTACGATAGCACCTTTTTTCATCGGTTTTCTCCGGTATTGCCCTGCAAGAATTGCCGGACTTCATAAGATATATACTAGCTTAAGGAGGTGCTGGAGTCAATAAGTTGCAAAACGAAAAACAAAAAATGTAAAAAAACCCGCTTTTTCAGCGGGTTGATTTTTACATCGCCTTATGGCCAATTAATAACGCAGGATCAAATTTGACCCGCCAACTTCGTTCATCAGTGTAATATTTTTTAATTTCAAACGATTTGCACTGCCTTCAATGTAAACGGACACCTCAACGGTATCACCTACTTTCGTTAATGCTGCAAAGGCGTTCTGTTCTGGAAATGCCCCCTTATTGGAGAAACTATTAACAGCATAAACCTCATTACTATTTTCAAGCATAAAAATAATATGATGACTTCCATCTGCCGACCAACTGACAGATCCTATGCGACTCACTACGCCAGTTATAACAGTTGGTGTTTTGTAATCAGGAACACTCATAAAGCCTCCACTTATTTAATCGCAGCTATGAATTCATGGCTCAAGATAATTTGATTGGTCATTAACAATACGTTTTTCTGTTTTCAATTGCGCTGGCAAATCTAAGCTATTTTTAATAGCTCTTTGCATGATGTAAATATCATCATCCGCCATACCTGCTGCTTTGAAATAGCTTCTGGCGTGCCTTGTCACATCAAAAACCTCAGCAATCACCTTTCTCGCCTCCGTTTCGGTCAGTAGAAAGCTCTCATGCCGACTCAGCGCGTTTGCAAAACTACTTTCACGGCCATTAACCCCAATTCCGATGGCATGAACCGAAGCTTGGCTTGGGTGTGGCAAAATATCGAATGCAGGAGATAGGCTGTAGCCCTTATCTGAGCTGTAGAGCAAACCATGATTACGCAGGTGGTCATCAGTATTGCTGAGCGCGACATTCAGCACCATGCGCCGATAAAGCTGCTCTAATTCGCTCTTGGGTTCATTGCTGATCTTGCGAATGTTCTCTGCAATCCCTGCGTAGCTGTATGCCTGCTTCATATCATCAGGCCGAATTTTGTGAATGCCCAAAACCGTATTTGCACTGATGTAATGCCTGCGCATTGCCGGATCGTCTGTCCGGTCAAACCGCTTCACTAAGATGACGGTATGGCTCGGCAAATCGTAAATCTGGGTATCCGGCACATCAATCCCGCAATGCCTTGCCATCTCCATGCTTGCAAACTCAGCTTTGGCCTCGTCAAACGTGTCAGACGATTTAGTAAATTTGGCTAGATATTCCTCACCATCCATGATCACCGTGGTCTTTGGCCTCGCTCCACCCATGCTTGAGCCATGCCAAAGTAATTTCAATAAGCGCTCATCATGGATAGCCTGCCTTGCTTCTACTTCGCTAACTGCCTCAGCCAATTCAGTTATGTAATCAAAATGAGGGCATTGTGGCTGCCTGGCTAAATGATCTAGTGATGCTGAGAACATTAACGCCCCAACTCCTGTGCCGCGAGTCGCGATCAACCACTCAATATCATTCGATGGCAAGTGCGTGTGCTGCGCAGCCATCACCCTACGCCCCCAGTTATCTGGCGTGGCGTCATTTAGCACATCGAACATACGCTGGGACTGGAACGTACCCGAGATAAGCGGCAGCCGCATTGGATCAATAGCAAATGCGCTCTCGTTAGTAAGCCATGACTTTGCATAAGCAAACAGATAGCCCTCGTCATTGGCCTGTACAACACCAACCGGCGTTGGTTTGTCACCCCCTATCTGCAGGAAGGTGTAGGCCTTAGAAATTGGTGTCCAGCTCATCCTTTTTCCCTCTGCTTGCACGTTTTCTGCTGGTACGCTTTTCAGCTTCAATCCCTACTATATCGCTTTTAGGGCATGCAATCGCGGATAGCGTACTTTCAAGATTCAGCGCAGTTAAGATTGAAGCAACGGCCCCAAAAGAGACCCCCTCATCTCCTGCTTCTGCCCGTCTCAACGTATTGATACTGATGTTGGCTCGCTCGGCCACCACTTTAAGTGGCAGGTTCCTTCGCAACCTGGCTGTCCGTATGTTCCCACCAACCTCTTTAAGCTCGGCGACTACCATGTGAGGCAAACCCAATTTGTTTTTCATATGAATGCCACCCCCAAAGAGTATCCATAATATGATACTTATCCTTTTATACGTTCAGAATAACAACATCTATGTAATCTACACAACCATCAAACACCCCGCAAAAAAAAACCGCCGACTGGGTTTCCCCACATCGGCGGCGCTACTTATCGCCCCCCACCAAAAACGGCAGTGCTTCACCCCAACTGCTAGTCAACTAATCGTGCAAACAGTGTGTTATGTGGCAGTTATGTTCCTACCATGAAAACAACGCCAACATCGGCAACCATCACCACATCTGGCGCGATCCGGCCATTGGATAGTTTTTTAATCACACCTTGCCTACAAAGGCTATCAATATGCAACGCCACATTACCTTTGCTTTTAGCCCCCACCATCCCTGCAACCTCAGACACAGATGGCATTGTTAGATTTATCGTGAAGTACCTATAAATCGATGCACGAACCATCGCTTCATAGTCATCCATAACTTTCGGCATCAAAACCACCAAAAAATACGGGCACGCAACTTATAACGCACCCGCCAATCAATTATCACTAAGCAGCCATCAACACCAGCTCATGACCCTGGCCCAGTTTTGCAAGCTCACTTGCCACATCGCGGTCATAGACTTTTAGCACACCATCGATACGCTCACACACCAAGCGTTTATTGCTCAAGCCCTCATTTGATAGCTTCTGACGCATGACATTCATCACCGATCTTGCTTTGCTAGTCTCATTGCAGCAATGGGAATCCAGCACAACACCCTGCGCGCTCACCAACAAGGCACCGATGTAATTTTGTTCTCCGCGCACCTTAGTGAAAAAAACATACCCAATAGCGCTCTGATCACCATCTAAGTAACCGTGACGGCGTGCTGCCTTTGCCACCCAACGCCCAGCAACTGATCTCTCAAAGATGCGTAAATCGCTGGCCTGTAACTCCCCAGGCGCAAAATCAAACCCATTGCACTTCAAATTGTTCCGGCCACGGATGAACCAACCAAACATCGTATTGGATGCAGTATTGCCAGTTAAAATATCATTTGATTGACGATTAAACGTCAAGTGCGTGCTTTGCAAATCCGTTTCAATATCTGCAAAATAAACTGGCCGATTAGCCTCAACGGTTCCATCTTTGAATGACGCCATATTAACCGCAATTCTTGCCGCCTCGGCAGCTTGGCTTGACTCACAATTTGCACTGCGGTGAACTGATCCGTAGGACGACCACACAACTATGCCTTTTTTCATCGGTTTTCTCCGGTATAGCCCTGCAAAATGCTGGACTTAATGAGATATATAGTAGTCTAAAAAAAAGGCTAGGGCAAGTTGATTAAACACCTGATCCACATCCAACAAGTCAGCAAACCGCTCTTGATGCGTTTGAAGCATTAATCTGGTAGAGTTTGAATCCATCAGCAGCATCAAGCTGGTGCTGAGAAAACAATCCACCATTGCAGCACGAAAACGCTCTGATGATTTCAAAGGCCACGCCTACATCATGAGCATGGTAGATTTGATTGAAAGTGCCATGGCTAGCGCACCAAAAAAGGGGAGCATAATCAGCAGCATGTTTACCATTAAAAACTTCGGTAATGACACTGACTGCCATGACATTGCGCAGCTTGAAACTGCCATCAAAAAATACGCAGGCACATCCGTTACCATCGTTGACAAGCGTAGGCCACTGCATGCCACGCTATTTATCGACATCGCCGATAATGGCGACATTACGCAATCGTACAATAATGCCCCTGTTGTTCTTAGCCAGCATTACGCACAATAAAGACTAGCTATATTACATCCAATAATTACCACATTCACTGCTGTTAGCAACCATATACTCCTTACATTCCCTGCCCAAAAAAAAACCCCCATACGGGGGCATTAACAACACAATCACAACTCGCCAAATACTTCATCTACCTTGCGAGCATCAACCGAAGCCTCGCAAATACCCAACTCTTGAACTGCAACTTTGCCAGTTGAGTTAGTTGAGTTTGAATCCAGATCAGGCATCAAAACACTATCATCACCGCCATTAACATCGTAATCATAAATCACGTAATCAACTGGCACATTCGCCGTAATTCCCGTGATAACACCACCCTGAATTCCAACAACTAATTTAACACCAGACATTGCCAATCTCCAAAAATAAACCCTGCTAAAATAGCTGGGCTTCGTGATATATAATACCGGACAACCTGACAATAAACAACTAAAACTAGGTATTGTAACTAATCTCAAACCACAGAAACCGTATCCATATTTTCTTCGCAAATCAATTCTGTGCCACCTTCCAGCCTTATCCTAATCACACTATCAACCGCTTGAACAATTTTATTTATCTCATCAACGCTCAAATTCCCTTCCATTTTTTCTCGATTATCATGATCCATAATAGAGACGGAAACGCCATATGCACGACCATAAAACAAAAAGAAGTCCAAAACAAAAAGATCATCTCCATTCAACACAGAGAGAGGAAGGCCTTCCAAACGTAAAGCATCTTTAATTCCATATATATTCAATCCCATATCTCCACCCCCATCCCAAAGGATATAAAAAAAGAAAACCAATAGACCAATTAATTTAGCGATGGTATATTTAAAGTCGTCAAGCCTAGCTGACTTTAACATCTCCACGAGGATTCAAAATGAAAAATCTTTTTTATCTTTTATTAATAACCGCGTCCACTTTAGTAAACGCTGAAACAATACAAGGCCGTACTGTAGGCGTTGCAGACGGTGATACAATTACTGTTCTCACAAGTGAAAACAAACAAATCAAAGTCCGATTCGCCCAGATTGATGCGCCAGAATCCTCAATGCCCTATGGCACAAAAGCAAAACAATCCCTTTCCGAACTTGTTTATGGCAAAACCGTCACCGTTCAAGTACAAGACACAGACCGTTACCAAAGAAAGGTTGGTATCGTTTATCAAGGTAATACCGACATCAATTTGGAGCAACTGAAGCGCGGTTACGCCTGGTTCTATACTCAGTACGGCACAAACCCAATCTACCGGTCAGCAGAACAAATCGCCAAATCTCAACGTCTGGGCCTATGGGCAGACCCCAACCCCGTTCCTCCTTGGGAATATCGTCACGATAAAAAAGCACCGGCCAAATCATTAACATCATGGTTTGACCAATTCAAGTCGCCTACCACCGCTCTAACGCCTGCAAAGAACCCACCATCATCATCCTGCGGTTCAAAGCGATACTGCAAAGAAATGACCACCTGCGAAGAAGCAAAGATGTATCTCAGCCAGTGCGGGCTCAAATCACTAGATGGCAATGGCGACGGAGTTCCCTGCGAAAAACTATGCAAGTAGGCCTAAAACCCAAAGGAACCGACCCGATTCACCATCGGGTCTTTTCATTTTGCTCAGCTGGAACTCACCCCATACACACTTGCATCCATCACAGATAACGCCTAACACCAAAGATATCCCCTATAAAACAGTACGATGCGGAATAAAGTTACAGACCACAGAGTCCGAACCTAGCTTCAAAGCAATATTGTTACACTTCACAGAATTCAGCCCTCATACTCCCAAACCACGAGCAATTAACCTTCAAACCATACCAAAACGGTCCATAACACCGCCTCACATGCAACCCTATACCCCAAAAAACCCCATTTCGCGGGTTTTCACACGCTCCACGCACCAAAAAAACCCAAAGTCGCATCCAATAAAATTACAGTAGGCAGAGAGCATAAAGCCCGTGATCGCAATAAAATTACAGTTGGCAGAGAACATAAAGCCTGTTATCGCAATAAAATTACAGTTGGCAGAGCCATAAAGCCTGAGATCGGAATAAAATTACAGTTGGCAGAGCCATAAAGCCTGTGATCGGAATAAAATTACAGTTGGCAGAGCACATAAAGCCTGTGATCGGAATAAAATTACAGTTGGCAGAGAACAAAAAGCCTGTGATCGGAATAAAATTACAGTTGGCAGAGCACATAAAGCCTGTGATCGGCAAAATAAAGCCGCTGGCAGCACTGATACGATCCGTGATCGGGATAAAATTACAGTTGGCAGAGCCGATACGACCCGTGATCGGGATAAAATTACAGTTGGCAGAGTCGATACGACCCGTGATCGGGATAAAATTACAGTTGGCAGAGCCGATACACCCTGTGACCTGAATAAAGTTACACTTTGCAGAGATAGATTGAGCTTTCAGATCACCCATGGGCCCATCGTTGATTTTTATTACATCGACCGACCCAAACCGCCCCTTAGGCAATAAAGAGCACGCAAAATCTGAATTCTGTTACAGTTGGCAGAGAGAGTGAGCTTGATCAAACTGAATAAAATAACACTTCACAGACATCAAACAGCCAAATCATCGACCAGCCCCCTGCTCCCCCTGCCACTGGCCGGCAATAAAATCACACTTCACAGAGCTGATACTTCCGCAGGAAGCAATTTAGTTACAGTTCACAGACTGGACAAACCATGTGATGACTACATTCCAGGGTGTGCTGCAGAACCCGCAGAAAATGTGATGCAGGAGAAAGGCAAAACAAAGCGCAGAGTAAGCATTACAGCGAGAGCAATATAAAAAGTAAGATATTTTTTTTGCAGAAATACAACAGTAATCTCAAAGCAATCTAACCATACCACTGCATAAATCTTCTCTGCCAAGTGTGACAAAATTATCTGTTAAGTGTAATTAAATCCCACTGACCGTCTGCCAACTGTAATAAAACCCTCTGTCATCTGTAATTAAATACCTCTACCCGCTCTGCAGAGTGTTATTAAATAACTGGTATTAAACCTCGAACGTAATTTTATTACACCTGACAGAGTATAAAATTACAGTTGGCAGAGTGGACAAAAATCATTAAAAAACAGTGGGATAGCATACATATCCACAGAAAAACCCTTCCATATGCTGTTATTCTGTTTGTGTTTAAAAAACAGCCAGATACATCCGACTGGATGCGCAGAGAAAATAAAAACACAACACGCCAGCAAAGACGTGTTAAATTCGAGGAAGATTGACAGACCCCATCGGATCAGCAGCAATGATAACCGAGCTGAAAACCTTACCCAGCGAGCCTGACCACCAGCAAAACCACACCTTTAACAAGGCCAGACAGTTTGTTCTAGTCAATGGCGACGTGTGGACTCTGACAGAACGCAAGACCTTCAACTACTTGCTCTACCACATCTCTCAAAGTTTGCTTTCTACAACAACACAAGAAAGCAAAATTGAAGATCTTAAGATCACAATACCAGACAACGATTTTCGCAATACCTATCACAAGGGTTATAACTTCACCCATGCTGAACTGCAGAAAATTTGCCGCAAAATAACAACGACTACATTTAACACATTGGATACAAAGACCGGTGAGTGGAAAATCATGTCGATTCTCCCAACCTGCTCCTACTCTCCAGCAGACCATGCATTTATTGTCGAACTAACACCATCACTCGCTGAAATGATGCGAAATCCAGAACTTGGTGCTCGTATATCATTAATGCATCAACGGCAATACAAATCCGGTTGTTCACTTATTTTATATGAATGCTGCTCTCTCATGCTTTTAAGTCAAAGAGCAGAAAGATTCACAACCGAAGATTTCTTAAAAATGCTAGGCCTGAATCCTAAGGTCAAATTTACAAGTCATTTGACTAGGACAATACTACCTAATATTGAATTAATTAATAAAAACAAACACGGTTTTATAGCTAAACTCACGCAAGAATCAGAAACCAAACCAGGACAACGTAAAGTTGGGCGACCAGCCATCACACACGTTGTTCTTGAAATAGAAATTGACGAAGACAATGCACAAGAAATAGCAGTTGAAGACGATCCTGAAGTAATAGAGTCACTTAGGAACTTTGATATAGCGTATAAAACGGCAAAAACATTGATGCTGACATATGGCAAGCAAGTAGTTATGTCTTGTTATAAAAAAACATTGATCGATATGGAAGAAAAAAAATCTTCTTCGGACCCAATTCGATCTCCATCAAGCTGGTTTCTTTCTATGATTCGTGATGAGGCTTGGAAAAAACAGTCATACGAACCAAACGCGAATACAAACGTAGAAAACCGAGCAGATACAGCAGCAAGAAAAGCAAAAGAACAACTATCAAAAGAAAAACAACGCGCTAATGAAGCATGGATGAAATACATTAATTCATCATACGAAGATCAGAATAAATATCTAACCCAATTTGGTAAACATCTAATAATTAAGGGTTCCGATGCTTTAATTTCAGCATTTCAAAAAGATGGAATTTTCGATAAAGATGTACGCCCAGTCTTTTTGAACTGGCTTATCGGGTGGACAAATATTTGTGGTCCTGATGAACAAGATTTGGAAATGTTTAAACATGCAAATCCTTGATGAAATCGATCAAAGACCATGTTGATAATATCATCCGCTCCGCTTACTCACTAATTTCAACGCCATCGTCTTACGTAGAGCATTGAGACAAAATGCTCTACGTCCCCCACCTCCGTTCACATTCCCCAGAATTTAGAGGCCTGCTTTAAACATGGGCCTCATTAACAGTTAGCCTTGCTCAACAACATCTGGGCTCCCACCCTTCATAGCACTCATCCATCCCAAAGGCAGTGGCTACTTTTAACATGCTAGCCCGATGACATGCGCCTGCACGTCCTCTTCACCAAACGCTCTCTCATAGGCTATAAAATAGGCTATACGATCCAATACCCAAACCACCCGATAACCCTATGGGCTAAAATATATCTTGCGAAAAAGGTAACTCATGCATAATATGTCATCCATGAGCCCAGCATTGGCAGGGCATGCAACGAAGGAATAAACATGTTAGCGTCTATGCTACAGATACTTACCAACGTCCATCGACGTGATCTAGACCGGATCTACCACGCGAGAATTTCCAACAGCCCTGACACGAGTCAGGTTATTGCCGATATCCTCCAGGCTGAGCTCCGTAAGAGCGGCTTAGACCACAACAGCCAGCAGATCAACATCGGCCCATACGCAATCAACGCATCATTGGATGAAGAAAAGAATTTGATTTTTCATGTCAATTCCACTGATAAAAGTGATTTGACATCAACCGTCCTTGAAAACGATGCAGGACAATTTATTGGATATCGTTTTACTAACAAAAAGGCTGGTCAATATCATATGAATAAACCTATGATTTGACCCATAAACCATAGACGCCTAATTGAAAAATAATCTATCAAAAACCTGCGAGAAAAAACCATGACTACTAATGAAAATCAGCCAAAGACCCGAAATAAAAGTGAGCACATCCCAGAAAAATCTTTGATGTGCGTTCTCGAAGCGCTGCTCATTTCTAATGGCAGCCTGGAGCGTCGCGAATTCCTTGATATCGTCCCGATTTCCGGCCCCGCTGCTACCAAACTCTTGGCACGATATCGCAAGCTCATCCCCGAGAATTCACTGCCACTTCACGACAAGGGCCACAGCAAGCAATATATCCCGACAGAAAACTGGAATCCCATTTTTCTGACCGGTGTTGACGCAAAAACATTTCTGCGGGCAGCCAAAACATATTTGCCTTCAGGCTTCAAAGCTAACCCTCGACATGCTCTCATCGAGAGCTTGGTTGAACTCAATGGCTCTGTAAAACGTGCAGATCTGCTTGATGCCTTGGGCCTTAAACGTGCGATGGCCTCTAATGTCCTGGTTGAATACGTAAAGCTAAACGAAGGTGCCTTGGAGCAAGACGGTGCCCATGGCTACAAGAAGACCCAGAACTGGAAGCAGATTGCTCTTCCCGCCTTCCGCACAACGCCCAAAAAATACCTTCAGGCCGCTGAGATTTTCTTAGATTACAACTTCGATTGATTTAGTGAATTAGACTGATCAAACAACTGGACAAAGCACCAATAAAGGACTAATATATATCTCAAGAAGCCCAGCAATACCGCAGGGCATAACCGGAGTATTCCGATGTGGGATCAACAAGTTGAGAATGCTGTTTTAGCTATCTACGCTCTTTTTGAGCAAAAACGGCCTGTTTCTATCGGCTTCTCAGGCAAAGACTCAACGACAGTCTGCGCCCTCGCTTTTGAAGCGGCCAAGCGTGCCTCAGTAGACGGACTTGAGCCTGTATTGCGTGTAACCACTGCAGATACTGGCATCGATAACCCTGTCGTGCTGCCTCACCTAACCCGTGAGATGTCAAAGATGCGTGCCTATGCGGAACTGCATAATATCAACTTTGCCACCAAAATTGCTCGCCCAACTTTCCTCTCTGGCTTCATTGGCAAAATTTTGACTGGGACTACCATTCCAAGCTTCCCAGGTTCATCTGAATGCTCGGTGAACTATAAAGTCCGTCCACAAGTAACAGCACGGGCTGAACTGATCGCTGAATTGAATGCGCAGTTCCCGCTGCTAAAGCTCAAAAAAGGCCAAGACAATGAAATGGTTGTCTTGATCGGCACCCGACTTGAAGAGTCAGTAAAGCGCGCATCCGGCATGAACGAACGCGGTGAATCCGATGTAAACCCAGTGCGTTCTCAATCTGGCGGGCTCGTAATGTCACCGATCATGCATTGGTCACTCGAAGACGTATGGATGTTCCTACTTGAGCATCGTGACGGCCAGCGCACTAGCTACAGCGACTTTCTTGAGATCGACGAGATCTACGGCGATGCAGGCGGCGGTACTACTTGTGGTTTCAAAGCAGATGAGATTTTTACTGAAGAACTCAGTTCAGGGAAAGTCCAGTCTAAGAGTTGCGGCGCGAGGCTGGGCTGCTCGCTGTGTACAAGCGTTGCTGAAGATAAATCAGCCGATACCATGCGCAAAAGCAACCCTGAGAAGTATGGTTTCATGGATGGCCTGGCTAAACTTCGCTCATTTATTAGCAACACTCGCTGGGACTGGTCACGCCGTAATTGGGTTGGCCGCACAATGACCGAGGATGGTTATATTTTGGTTGAGCCTGACACCTATTCACCGAACATGGTGCTGGACCTGTGGCGTTACATGATCAGCCTCCAGTACGCCGAAATCTTTGCCGCCGCAGAAAAAGGCATTCGACCACGTTTCAGCTTCGCCAACGAAGAGACCGCATTCATGCTGGATGTGTACTGGTCGCTCGCAGGATACCATGTACAAGGCACTGCCCTGCGCGAATTCCGCAACATCATGGAGGGCCGTGCATTCTACGAAGTACCAGATGTAGCCTATGTCCCACGCAAACCTTATACCGCTGGCAAGATCAAGGTCGAAGGACATTGGGGTAGCATGGCCTTTGGTGGCCTGCGTAGCATGGAGCACGAAATGGCCGCCTTCGACACAGAAGGCATGCTACGTCACACCAAGAGTGGTGCAGCTGTACCTGAGTTCGTGATCGAGCAAGGTACGTTCAAAGTGCATCTGGAAAGCCTGTATATGGCTGAGGATTACGAGTCGGATCGCCTTGAAGAATTCCGCACAAAAGGACGCTACGCGGAGGCATATCGTTTCTGGGTCCGCTATGGTGCCATTAAAATGAACACGACTACAGCAATTGCCCACGATGAGATGGTGGCTCGCACCGCATGGCGTGAGCGCATGGGTATTGCGGGCCAGCAATCACCAGAGAAACTACTGGCGATGGCAGATCCGGCTACATTGCGCGTCGTCGGTGTTGATGAAGAAGCTGAACGTGCAGCCGTTGAAGAACGCAAAGCACAGCGCCTTGAAAAGCTTGGCGGATTATTCGTCGTTGATGTAGCCGAGATCACGAAAAGCGGCAAGCCTGCGAAACCAAAGCCTAGCAACCATGTAGAGACGCCATCGGCCAACTACGAACAGATGGATATGTTTGCGTGACCTGACTAGATAAGATGCCCTGCCCCCATGCGGGGCATCCTGCTGTATCACCTTGATCCATTGCCAGTTTATCAGCGTTTCGTACCCAAAACCACTTTACAATCCATACAAAAGGACTAAAATAGACCACACGAACCCAGCAGGTAGCAGGGAGTAACCGGAGAAAGCCGATGAAAGATTTCAACAATAAAGAATACCGCCGACAGTGCAACAAAGTTGTAGCTGCATACAAACAATTAATTCAAGCAGCCTTCTCCCTCGCCGCCTTTCAGAAATACGAGGCTTTTTGCAAAAATGAATGCCCCATGATTTCCGACCCTGTACGCGAAAAAATCTAAACCCAATATACTATTTTGGGCCATAAATTCCGTCCGATTGATGGCTACATCTACTCTTGAATCAAAGGGCTCCACAATGCCAAACGCAATCGAAAGCGCTTTTAAACTCAAACGCCCATGTTCAAACTGCCCATTTCTAAAAGTAGGTGCAATTGATCTTAGGCCTGGCCGGCTTGAGGGCATTATTCATGGTTTGGTCAGTGATGATACAACCACCTTCCATTGTCATAAAACCGTACACGGCAAGCAAGGCGGTCACTGGATCGATCATGATAATGGCGAGACGACATACGTACCATCGAACAATGAAAGTATGTGCGCAGGAGCTATGGCCTACCTCGAAAAAGTAGGGAGGCCCAACATCCAGATGCGCCTTGGCCAAATCACAGGCCACTACCACCCAGATCAGATCGCCGGATGTCTGGATGATGTGATTGAACCGATCAACTAAAGACTTACGAAAGATCTACAACGAAGGTTAGATATGCAAAAATCCCCCCGATCAGAACAAAGAGCTCGAATCGAGCGGAGTCAAGCAATCCGAAAATTACTAATGAAAGCGGTCATCATTTTCATGTCGTTGCATCTACTGGTGATGATCATCACGCAACAATACGTATGGGTTGCAATTCAAATAGTAGTTATCTCTCTTGCCATTTATCTATATCAACGTACCATCGTAAATATGATGGGCCTTACAATTGCAATGGATCTGGTTGATGAGCAATCCGATCTAATTAGTAAATCTGATCTCTTGCAACATACCAAAGAATTCTCGCTAACTGACCAGCAGCGATATCAATATTACATCGAGCTAATCGGAGCCAAGACTGGTGGTGTATATCGAAAAGGTCATTTAATGTACCTGCTCGATTGGCTAGAGTCTGATGACCCTCGAAGTCTCCTTAAAAACATCCCTACATTTGAGCCCTCCCCCGAAGAACCCTATCGAATTCAATCTGAGTATGGAGCGCTGTTTTTCCGCGAATATATTCAGATAATGAAACGATATCAACAAGAGACAGATCCAGCCGAGGCCGAAAATCTGCTTAACATGGCTATTGCCAAGATCATTGATGGCGTTAAAGTTGGCAATATGCCCTGCTCACTCGTTTACGCTAACAAGCTAATGAAGGGTTTGATTACTGATACTCAAGGACTTTGCCCAGATCCAGAGGCCGAAATATATCGTATTTATCAGCGAACCCAGGGCAGATTGGCATCGCGTGAATACGTGGATATTCTTTTTTCAAAGAAAAATCAGCCTGATCAAGTGCAGAAGGCATTGCAGATCATGCATGAACTCATGCCGTCCCAAGCAGTACGGGTTGAGCTCGCTAAAATTTATCTGTATGGCTTACATGATCAGCCTATCGATACCAAAAAGGCTAAGGCGATTTTACTGCCTGAAATCAGTAAAACACGAACCTTATTAGATATGGTTGGCATTGATCAGACAGGCTATTTACAACGCGCCATTCGCTATCTTGAACAACATGCAGATTCGTACGTTTACACCAAGACCTCCAAAGATCCACATGAAGTAATATTGTGACAAGTCCCTAATAACATGAGCCCAGTGCTTATCACAGGGCGAAACAAGGAAAACTCATGACTCAAGAAGGCCAAAACACTAGCCAAGATGCTGAAATCATCCGTCTCAAATCCCAACTGGAGCGAATAACTAATCAGGTCAAACATAATGCAGCTGCTTGCCATGCTGCATATGAATTGGCAGCCGAATTGATCAAAATTGCGAGCACAGATATTCGCGGTCTCGATATGATTTCACGCGATACGGTCGTTAAACTGGTTATGGATTGGCATGCCAAAGCCACTAAAAACCCATCATTGCCCATTCAGTCTAGCGATCAAGCGGACCAACCACTGCTCGAAATGTCATGGCATGAATTCGCTGATCGACAGGAGCCTTATTGCATCAACGTCAGCCCCAAAGATGCGTATTTTGCTGGCTGGCATGCCAAATCATCCATTCGTACTATGGAGCTCCCGCAGGCTACCGAGCAGCAATTGGCCGCCTCCGCCCTTTCTGCCTTCGAGGCTGCACACGTAGAGCGCTTTGGCCGTAATCTACTATCCGACAAGACCAGTGATCGCCAATACAAAAATCAAGATGTTCGCCAAGCCTTCCGCTCATTCAAGTCTGGCGCTGTATGGGGGGCAATGACAGCCCAAACAACCCCAGACGGATACCAATTAGTCCCAACTGAGGCCAGTAACAAAGAACTTTTGGCCGGCATTGCAGCTATGAATGAGAATGCCAACCTTCCGACCATCACCATGATCGAAGAGGTGCGCACTGCCATGCTACAAGCCTCAAGCACCCATTAAATTTTGTTTCAAACATAGACAACCCGCACTCCAAGTAGCGGGTTTTTTTGTTCCTGAAGCAGCACCAGCACGCGGCAAGATCACTTGACGCTTAACCAATAAAGGGCTAATATATACTTTATGAAAGCCCTGCACGGTGCGGGGCAAAACCGGAGAAGAACGATGCTCACAATCCAAAAAAACATCGGCCAAAATCGCGGCACACCACGCATCTGGTTTCAGGGTGAAGAACTCCGCCGTGCTGGCATGGAGCCACGTCAGCAATACAACATCGAGCAAGACGAAAGCAAAAAAACCATCATTCTCCGCCGCGCAGAAAACGGTGCTCGCGTGGTGTCGAGCAAAGAAGTACGCGGTAAAACACATGCCGTTATTGACCTAAATAACCGCGCTCTCCTTGCCATGTTTGAGGGCATGGACTGCGTACGTGTCGTTTGTACCGATGGTGCCATCTACATTCAGCCCACCCATGTAGAAGAACGTAAAGCAGCTCGTGTAGCTCACCTCAAAGCCGATCTGGAAGCCGGTGTTATCAGCACGGCTAGTATCAGCCATGGTGGCGGCATGATGGACTATGCGATTGATTCCGGTCTAAAAGCTGCTGGCTTCAAGACAAAGCTGATGTTCTTGAACGAAATTCGTGAAGACTTAGTTGACCTGTGCAGTGAGCACAATAGCCACAACTGGGATAAAAACATTCTTGTTACCTCCCAGCCCATGCAGGCCATCGCCTACGATCCATTTATTCTTGATCGCATCCCTCAGGTATCGCTACTGCTGGCCGGCGTCCCTTGTAGCGGCGCTAGCGTTGCGGGCCGTGCTCGCAAAGGCACCGCAATGCCAGAAGAGCATGATCACGTAGGGCATTTAATTGTGAGTTTTATCTCGCTCGCTGCTCGCTTGAACCCAGCTATGCTTTGCTTTGAAAATGTGACACCCTACTTTTCTTCAGCAAGCATGGCAATTTTACGCACCACAATGAACGAATGGGGGTATGACCTTCATGAGAAGCAGATCAACGCTCACGATTTCGGCAGCCTAGAAAATCGCAAGCGCTCGGTTTTGGTTGCCGTGACTCATGGCATTGAGTTCAATTGGGACTGGGTAACACCTAGCCTTGGTAATCAGCCTAAAACCCTTGCAGAAATCCTTGAGCACTTCCCTGAAGGTCATCCACGCTGGTCTGATATGGCTGGACTCCGAGCCAAGGAAATCGCAGACAAGGAAAAAGGGAACTCCTTCGCGATGCAGATCGTGGACGGCGAAAGCACCAAAGTGCCTTGTCTTACCAAGGGATACAGCAAGATCCGCAGTTCTGACCCCAAGCTGGCATCACCATATGGTGATGGCAAGCTGCGCCAATTCACCGCCGCAGAACACTGCGCGATTAAAGGCTACAAAATCGAGCTTCTGGGCGATGCATCTGAAACCGTAAAGCACGAAATCTTGGGGCAAGGTGTATGCTGCCAACCATTTCAGGCACTTGCCGAACAAGGTATTGCAGAGTCCCTACGCCGGTTTGCAAATCGTGGCAGCCAACAAAATCCGCAGGCCACATTCCAAGCCTCGAACGACGACAGCTGCCAGCTTGAGTTGTTTGCATAATCCCAAATAAATAAAACACCAAGACTGTAAATCGCAGTCTTGGTGAATAGGAGTACCGGAATGTCAGTAAACACCACTACCCAAAAACCAGAAGTCCACCAGTCCGAACGAACAAAAGATATTTATGCCCGCGCCCAAAAGTTGCAAAAGAAACTCGGGGATGACTGGGAAATTAAAATGCCACCCTTGGGATCAGAACTTCACTATGCGTGGGTGCATAAAAACAACATCATCGTTTGCGAGCCTGAAGCGGGACAGTATCATGCCATGCTAAAAGTAAAAGCTGGCACTAGAAATGAAGACCTATGGGATGCTGGTCACGACGCCGTTTATTACTCGGTGGAATCTGCTTTACTGGCTATCCATGCACGCCTTCAATCAGAGATTGAATATTTAAAAGCAGCTAACGATAACCTCGATGAAATATTGTGTATGTTGCCACACAGTGGATAATCTTTAATAAATTATAAATAGAGCCAATCCAAACATAGACATAACAGATCATGCCAGCGGTGAAGTGGTTACAACCAACAGCTTGCCCATAAATTCCCTTGTTGGCATGACCGTCCAATACTATCTCTACGACCTGTTTGCAATGATCCATTAACAAGAAAAGGGCATGCTCAAGTGCGTGCCCTACCCTAAAATTTTCACCAGCCAAATCAATTTACAAAGAGGTATGCGATACATGGATAAAGAACTAAAAATAACTTTTCGGGTTTTTGCGCTGTTCGCGATCTTATCAGCCTATTCTATTGGCCTAATGGCTATGTTCGGCTCCCAACCCGCAATGGCACACCCAATCCATGAACCAACAGATGAATTAAACCCGTTGCCACCTTCAAAAGACCTACGCGATTCACGCCGGATCTTGTACATGGACTTTCAATTGGATAGCTCATCAAATGAATCAAAGCTTAAAGCTTTGCGCAATATCAATGAATGGGCATCCAAAAACAAGCCCAAGGTCATTAATATTGAAACCATCACCGAGACAGTAGCCCTTGGTGGCCATGGTACATCCCATCAAGTCGGATATCGTGTCTGGTATATCTCTAAATAAAAACAATTTTTAGTGGTAAAGTGGTTGACACGGCGCGCGGAATGGATCAATATAGATCACATGAAGCCCAGTTAATCCCGACAGGGCAATCCTTGAGGTAGTCTAAAATGCAACATAAAACACAAATGACGTTCCAAGACATTGCCCAATTTGACGGCGATCAAATCGCCGTAGTCGGCGGTGTAAAAAATCTAATGAAAGAGCTGGGCGCATCCAGCTCAGATCTGTGGAAGATCCACCCAGATAAACTCGAATTTCTGGAAGGGTTTAACTCTCGCACCCGCGACCAAGCCTACGATGACCGTGTTCGCGCTCTTGCTGATGCAATGAAGTCGGAGGGTTTTAACCCTGAAAAACCACTTGGCGGCATCATCATCGAGATTAATGGCGTTAAACAGTTGCGCATTTTCTCTGGCTACCGTCGTGGCGAGGCTGTGAAGCTGGCCAATAAGGAGCTTGCTGAGGCCGGTCTGCCAATTATCGAGCATGTGCCCGTGGTAATCCGCCCAGTGGGCACTAGCATCCTCGACCTGACTGCTGAACTGGTTGTCGGCAATAACGGTGATCCGTTGCGCCCTCACGAAGTGGCCGCTGTTTGCAAGCGCATGATGCGCTACGGTTTGGAGCCAAAAGAGATTGCCGCTCGCTTGCAGATTAGCAGCGCACAGTACGTTGAAAACCTTCTGCTCTATGCCGGCGCATCACCAGCAATTCAGGCCATGATTGAGCACTTTTCCGTGTCTCACATCATTGAAGTGATCAAAGAGCACGGCAGCAAGGCGCTCGATGTCCTCACTGACACCATTGAGCGTTCTAAGAAAGCGGGTCAAAAGCCAAGCGTGAAGTTCACCCCAGGCCGCTTAATTACGCAGGCCGTGAAAAAATCGGCCTCTAACCTGCATAGTGCAATTGGCGTTGTCACAAAAGACCCTGCTTATGCCTCGCTGAGTGAAGAAACCCGCAAGGTGATTGAGGAAGCAATGGCGGTGATCAAGCAAGCGCAAGAGAAAGAAGCTGCGCTGGTTGCTGGCGGCGAAACTCAAGCCCAAACACAGGCTGAATAAACCCAGCACAACACTCACCCGCTAACATGGCGGGTGGGTGTACCTTTCCATATGAAATAGCCCTGCTCCGCTGGGCGCAACCGGAAAAATCCCGATGTTTATTTATGTTTTCTATGGCCTCTCCCTTATTCTAACTATCGCTAGTCCTGAAACCGTTCTCGTGCCGGTTTTTGGCGATCCTATGGGCTATAAGCTTGCTTCGTTTATGTATTTCGGCCTAGCATTCCTACTTATAGTTTTTTGCGGGCATATTGGTGAAATCGGGAAAAAAGAATTTAAGATGTCTAAAATGGCTCTGACTGTAGCAACAATGATTTTAGCTGCTATGCCTATCGTGAAGGGCTTAATCATCTACGCCCCATATCTGCAAAAATAGCTAACTTTTGCAATTAACCGACCAAATAAACCTAATAAGCCCGACTGCAAAACGCACTAGGGCAAGCAACCGGAGCTATTACCGATGAAAAAACCTATTACCAACGTCCAGTCAGTAGCGATTGAGCATCGAAAAAAAGGTACTCGTAGTTTCGATGTAATTGTTGTGACGATTGATGGCGTACCTTTTCAGTGTGATTTAACCAGTGATCGCCACTTAAAATATGCACAATGGCTTGCTCAAGGCCACCAAGCTAAGTACAAAGTTGAGCCTCATGACTGGATGATCTTAGATAATCCAGAAAACAAAACAGCTCAATCTATCGCGGACATCCGCATTTCCCGAGTCACGACAACGGACCGCGATTATCAAGCTGTAAAACTTCAATTGGGCGGCCTATTTCTGAGCGCAGAACTTGGCGCACAGATTACTGTCGAACAGGCTCATGAGATCGCCAGTAAAGCCAAAATTGAGCTATATACTTGCCCCAGCGCTGAACCTATCCCCGTATAGCTTTATGTCGCCACAAAGCCCCGCTAAGCGGGGTTTTTCATTGGAGGTAACTGCGAAAATATTGACAAAACAAGCAGTATAAGGCTAATATAAAGCACATAAGCCCAGCTATTCCTGCGGGGCGCAACCGGAGAACTCCGATGTTAAGTGCAATTGAAGTGTGCCAAAAAAGCACAATCCGATTCGATCAGGTCGATGTGACCGACAGCTCCATTGTGGCAACTGTCAGACTCGAACACGATCTGGAATTTCAACTGACTGCCCATTTTCGCCAAGACCAAATCGGCTGCGTGTTCGGGCTGTACGCCAAAACAGGCCGTGTAATCATCTTTGGCCAGCAATACCCAGACCTTGATCGAGCCCTCCGTGATACTGACAAGATGCTCGCAAAAGCCTGCCTTGGCTGGATGACTGACACCAATAAGTCGCTTGTTCAGCATTTCGATATGAGTAATTACTTTTCATACGACACGCCAGACCAATTGCCAGAATGGGGCTGGATTGAGCAGCACGCTCAAATGCTACATCGTGACAACGGGAATTCCGGCGTGTGGGAATATCTGTTGAATCTGTCCGTCATCGTGGTTGAGAAAGACAACCGCTACATTATCGAAGATGACATCGCCGAAGCGATTCCCGAAAAACTGGCCGACATTATCCTGAAGGCGGCCAAAGAAAACGTGGCCTATCTACTTTTCCACCAAGGAACATAGCCCAAGCTCAATAAGCCCGCATTCGCTGCGGGTTTTTTATTGGAATTTACCGCTAAAGCATTGACTAAATAGGCAAAAAAGACCAATATAGAATACAAGAAGTCCAGCTAATTCGGCAGGGCAAACCGAGGTTGCACATGATGGCGATCAACACCGCAAAGACAGTGAAAACAGAACTCGATTTATATCTGGAACGAAAAAACATCTTTTCCAAATCAAAAATTCTCCGCAAAGACTTGAACGATCAATCCGTAGCAAAACGAGTTATTGCCATGATCAACTGCGATTTGTCGCCAGAAAACCTCTGCTGTGACGGTGAGCTTTCCCGTTCACAGATCAATAAAAAAGAGAGGCACTTGCTTGCAGCTAGGCAGGAAGCCCAGGGCTTCCTCTCTCATTAATCATTCATCAGCCGCCCTGCTCTCATGTTGGGCGGCTATCCGATCTGATTGACTCAAACAGCACCAGTAGCCCCGCCTAGCGGGGCTTTTTAATTAAACAAACGCCCATAAAAAAGCCGCTTGGCAGAGCGGCTTTTATTGCACTTAGCATTGAGATCACCGTTACACTGCGTCTTGACCAAAGCACAGCAAAGGAATAATATATATCACATAAGCCCAGTCGTTCGACAGGGCAAAACCGGAGAAGTGTTATGGGTTCAGTGCAGTATGACGAAAAGTGCAAAAAGTGCGGCGACGATCAATCTCTCATCGTCGATTACTACTATAAAAGCGGGATTGAGAGCGCCTTTTGCCGGCGCTGCGGGTACGCCCACAATGGCGGCCCGCATGGCATCCAAAAAGCCCCTACATATGGGCTTCTAAGTTTCGTATCCCGCAAACGAGGCGGCTGCTATACGGCACTACCCACCCCCAAGCGCCACAAATTGCCAGCCATAATCCAGCGGCAAAAGCGCTTCGCGCTGACGCCTAAAGGTCGCAATGCTGATATTGTCCTTCGGCACTTCGATGTAAAAGCAAAGCGCGTATTGCGTGAATTGGTGATCAGTAAATCACCTTTCAAAATGAAGCACGTTGCCATCAAGCCATGGGTTCCCATTGAGCAAGAATGGTCAGAGGATCTACTTTTTTAGATCTATCAACCATCGATCACCTAGGCCACGGCTCTATGCCGTGGCCCTCTATAAAGGGTTTTTATCATGGCTCGTATGCACCTCACCACTGAAGAGGCCGCTGCCTCTGGTTGGCTGACCATCACCCAGTTGAAAGCGCAAAAACTTCAGCCCAAGCATGGAGCCCAATTCAAAACTGTGTGGCAAGGCCACTTCCACTATCGCATTTATGATCCTGAGCAAGCTGAACCCTACCGTGCCCAAACCCCGCCCTCTGTGCTTCTGCGTCGCCAAGCGCGTGATACTGCTCGCGACATACTCAAAACCAATCCGGTCCTTATAGATACAGAAACTACTGGCCTTGGAGATGATGCCGAGGTAATTGAGATCAGCATCATTGATGTGAACGGGCTGGTGCTGTTTTCCTCGCTCGTACAATGCCAAGGTGAAATCCACCCAGCCGCATCCCAAGTGAGCGGTATTACCCATGCCGATTTAATCGGACAACCTACATGGCCTGAGATTCACGCTCAAATCTCCGCCATCATCGCTGATCGAGATGTCGTGATGTATGGTGCTGAATTCGATGACCGACTGATGCAGCAAACCGCCCAGCGCCATGGTTTAGATCTTCCTCCCCACCGTTCTCACTGCGCAATGCGTTTATACGCCCAGTGGTGGCAACAGGAAGGTAAGGAAAAGGGGCAGTGGCGCTGGCAGCGTTTATCCAACGCAGCTTTGCAATGTGCCTATAAGCCGGATCTATCTCATCGTGCTACCGCCGATTGCCTGACTATGCTGGCTGTCATGAAGTACGTAGCTAAGGGTAAATTCCGGCGAAAATTGCCGGCCTGAATTTTTGGCTACTATCTTGACAAGGCAATGTGCAAAGACTAATGTATATTACATGAAGCCCAGCCTGTCGCGGGGCAATTCGGAATAAAGTCCATGACCATCCATTCCATCATCATGCAGTCCGATTTTATCCATCCGCTCTGGTTTAATCGTTACAAGGGTGGGATTCACCCTGCTACGGTCGAAAACGGCCTGATCAACCTGGATGGCGAAATTTTCAAATTCAAAACCGCCCCCACCCCCCTGCTTGATGGAACTGAGGTGTTTGTTTGGCTTAACGGAAGTGGTTTTTTCGTCTGCGAAACAGTGGCTGACCAAGAGGCCCGCAAGGCACGTCATCAAGAAGAACAGGCCAAACAACTCGAAGCTGAGCGCCAAACTCGAAACCAGTGGCGTGCCAAGGCCGAAGCTGTGAACGCCACCATCAAATTGCCCGTTCTCTGGTCTGTCGCTATCAAAGATGTCCTCTCCGGTTTGTCAGAGACATCATGGGGCGACGGACGTAATAAAGCCACTGTGAATCACATTTACCTCAAACAAGATTTGTCACTTGGACGCCTCAAGCGCAGTGCTGGCGATTTCTTGTGTTCAACATCTTCTCTTAAAAATGGGAAGCGCTACGCTGGCCAGCCTGAAGATTCAACTGCCCGTGATGGTGATGGTAATGCCTACCAGCCTGAAGTCACTTGCAAGGCATGCCTTGCCATTATTCAGCGTATCAACTCAAAAGTTCTGAAGGTTTAAATAGTCAATAATATTAAATCTGAAATTTAATTGAGCTGCACCAGCGTAGATAATGCTGGTGCTGTTTTTATATATGCTCTTCCCGTTTATTTTGCCGACTTCATCTTCCCCCAAATGCCAGCTCCAGTCCTGCCCACAATACTGTACGCACTGTAGATCGGAAGAAAATCTCCATGAAGACTATAAGTATATCCAGCTAATAGCCAATATATTGAACATTAAAAAATATTTATTAATATGTTGACCACAAAATATTTGAGAACTAATATATGAACCATAAGCCCAGCGATTCGTGGGGCGGGTAAATAAATTTCCGTTGCAATCTACGACGATTCAATAACACCCTGCCTCTCATTTGCCAATATTAATTCGGTACTGTCGCTGGATTTATTCGCCTCTGTGACCTAATGCAGCGGCAAATGATATCGGCAATTTTGCCAGGCCGCGCCACGGGCGTTCAGTGGTGGAGATCGTAATGGAAAAACAATGTAGTTGCCCCAAATGCAAAGCCCCATCTATGTCTGTGTCTGCCATGAATTACAAGGAAACTGAACGCTGGGATAAACAGGGTCGCTTTCGTGGCGTTGGTGGTGGCGTTGGTATTGGTACAGGGGGTGTTGGTTTAGGTGTCGGCCTCATGGGAGGAAGCTACTCTGAAAGCGGCGAACGCCGCACTAAACGAGCAGATGTCTATCAAGAGCCACAAACCGCAACTCCGAAGTTACCCGCTGCTGCGATTGCTGGAATAGTAGCTTCTTTAGGCGGGATCTTTATTTACCAGTTTGGACTCTCTTTTTATACCTCTATTAATAATCAGTCATCTAATACCACACCTGTTGATGGATTTGCAGACAAGTTAATCGACATGTTCACAATCGTTGGCCCAATCATTGTTGTGATATTAGTTTTGTGGGGCTTCTATCACCTCGTTACAGGCTCTAAAACTGCTGAAAAACAAGCTGATGCGTATAACAACACGGTGTACCCACATCTGCGAAAACGCTATGCGGAATTGCGTTATTGCGAGAGCTGCCATTTGCTATTTGATAGCGATGGTAATTCAGCCATTGCCGATGAAAACGGCTTTAACCAGATGCTGCACCACGGCTTGTGATATTTACTAAACCAAGAAATAAATGGACGGCACCAGTGTTGTTAATGCTGGTGCTGTTTTTATTTATAGAGACAGTTCTGGATGCATTGACAGCACCGAAAATAAAGGCTAATATATAACACATGAAGCCCGTGTACATCGCAGGGCATGTGAGGTGATGAAAATGCAGCTTGGACTTTTTGATCAGACGCCAATGGTGATGCCAGCGGGCTTGAAATCCCTGAATTTCAACGCGCCTGAGATCATCACGAAAGAGCTGGCCGTAGCTCGCCACGGTGAAACCCGAAAAATTCGCCTTTCGTCTAATTGGCTACCCATCATGGGATTTGAGGCCGGTATGCGCCATACCGTTGAGTCTCTAGGCCAAGAGCAAGGTTTGCGTTTGCAGTATAACGTCAATGGGCGTCAGCGAGTTTATACACGCACCTACAAGACGCGGAAAAACAATCCACTTGAAACCCAGATCGAGATCAGCAACCAGTCCTTGCTAGCCTCCAGCATTCCTAATTACACCGAGCGCGTTCAAGTCTACATCCAACATGGCACCATCAATATTCGCCCCTTGCCGAATCATACTTTTTCTATCCGCAAGGCACTACGTGACAATCCAGACCGTTTAACTGCCCTGGTCGCTATGACCGGTGGTGTTGATGCTCTTTGCCTTGCCCGAGCCGGCTTTGAGATTGACGCCGTTATCGAGTACCGCCCCCACGAAAAGCGAGATTTAACCCGAGATTTGACTGAAACAGGTGCTCTGAATGCGCTGGCGAATGTATCCCCTCGTGCCCTAGTCAATCAGGATATATCAACCATTGACTGGCACGCTATGCGGGATACCCTATGCGCAGGCCAGCATCACGCTATCGCGATGATCAGCCTCCAGTGCGATGATTTTTCTGCCGTTAAGGCAAATAGCCTTAAAGAGAAAAGCATTGCTGATCTGAGCACTTCACGCGATCTGGTCTATGATGCCCTGCGCATGATCGAAACAATTAGACCAGCCACTGTTTGCGTCGAAAACGTTACCCAGTTCGGCTGCTCAAGTGAAGGCGAATTGCTAAAAATCAAACTACGCCGCTGGGGGTATCATGTTACTGATGCCCAAATGGCTGCGCCTGACTTCGGTGGCCTCACTCGCCGTACCCGCTATTACCTCGTGGCAAGCGTTTTCCCCGACTTCCAGATGCCTGTCGGTGTCCAAGCTGCTCAAAGCCCTATTTGGTCGCTTATTCAGCCTTTCTTGGCCGATTGCCGTGATGTTTCGGATAGCAAGGCGCTCAAGGATGGTCTGGAGGGTGGTCGTGCTCGTCTAATCACCCCAGATAGCACCATCTCCCCTACTGTGCTTAAAAGCCAATTGCGTTGCGCCAAAGACAGTGTTTGGATTGCGATGCCCGATGGAACATACCGTTTCCCATCGCTGGAGCTTATGAAGTTTCTCCAAGGCATCCCAGACGATTTCAATCTCGATGCTGTATCAAAAGAGGTTGCCGGCGAAATCATTGGCCAATCTATCGACTGGCCAATGCACCACGTACTCGTTCGTGCAATCCATGACCATATCGGACAACACGTAGGTCGTCACACTGCTACCATCATCAAGCAAAAACAACCAGCCTAACTCGGAGACATCACATGGCCGAAAGTCACAATTTAGAGCGATTGAAGGCCTATGTGCTCCCTCTGTCGCGTGCAAAAGACTTCCGATTGGCAAAACTCGAATGGCGTTTGATCAGCGTTGAAATTCATGACCACACCGATCATTGTCCGTGCGGTCAAGTTATCAAAGAACTCTGCTTTATCCAAAATATTGAGACCAATCACCGTATCTATGTCGGGAATGTATGTGTCAACAACTTTTTGGGCATCGATACTGGTAACATCTTCTCAGGCCTGCGTCGTTTGATTGAAGATCCTGATGCAAGTCCCAATGAGGATCTGATCAAATACGCATACGACCAAGGCTTGATCTATGGCGACAAAGAGTTCAAATTTTTGATGGATATTAGACGCAAGCGCAAGCTCAGTCCTGCCCAAGCAGAATGGAAGAGAAAGATTAATCGCCGTATAACGCAGCATGTTCAGGTTGCCGAAAAAAGGAACAACCTGAAAACCAACCACATCCCATCACAAATGAAAAAATAGATTTTAAACATGTTTAAAACCATTAAAACAGTCGCATTCATTGCATTTGTTGCCATCATCGCCAATCGTATTGCTGGGTCTATTTATGTTTCTGATGCAACGATTTTATTTGAGAAAGATATGTGCGGCGCTTTTCAAAATTCCACAAAAAGTCATATCGCAATCAATGAGGTGAGAGGTCAATTTCCTCAAGTTCAACAAAAGGATGAGCATAAATATTGCGTAGTTCGTGGCTTATTGAGTAAAACCCTTGCAACTGCTGAGCCAGTTTTTAGGGTTGAAGGTGTGGGTACATTTCTCTTTAGTCAAGAGCGGATTATAATGATGAACGTTCATGCCTCTGAATATGTTTTTTTCAAAAACTGGGATTAAAAAATATAACCAATAATATCAAGAATATGAGCCTATTGAACATCGGAATCGTTTCTGTTGTTCAATAGGCCAGCATGCATCACAAAACCGATTAATGCATATCAACCAGTTTAATTTCAAAAGTAACAGGAACATTCAGCGAGATGGCGTTAAGTTTTGCTATCTCTTTAAGCTTTTCTATCGATTCACCTAAACCAAGATTGCCCGCGTCAACATTGATATTTCCAATATTTTTGATGTCCAGTTCAGATTTTGATTTTCTTAGAACGGAAAATCGTATAGGCAGACTCTGCTTCTTCCCTGCTAATGTCAGCTCGCCAACTGTTTCCATTTCAATAGAATCACCAACCTTCAGTTCTTTCACTTTTTTGGGCGTGACATTCGCTGTAAAAATGGCTGAAGGATATTCATTTTGCTTGAACACGATATCCTTCAATCGTTGATTACGGATCTCAATGCCCGTTTCAACCTTAGAAATGGGCATTAGCACAGTTAGCTTCCCATTTTTTTCCCACTTCCCACTAACATTACTAATGCTGTGTGTCTCAAAGACCGTTTCGTTTTTGGTGCTGGAAAAATATACCTTCGACTCTGCCTCTGATACTTGCCAGGCGGCGTTTGCCATATTTCCAATGCTCAATAACAAAGCCAATACAACAGAAGAAAATTTCATCGCGTTATCCTAATCGTTTAAAAAGATTTAAAGCCCGAACTTCAGTCGCACAACACACTCAATAATCGAGAGCGATCATAAATTACAGCACGCAACAGCCTGCGTAAAGATCGAGTTTGCTGGCGAAATATACAAATCAGGAATGCTTAGCATCTAGTTTTGTTTTATAGATCTTGCTCCTGCCCCTTCCCTGCTGGCCCATATAGTTTCATGCTGAAACCTCCTTCGATTTCGTACAGTCCTAAGCAGGGTGACTAACACATAGTTGAACACCCAAACGGCATGCACATGAGATAGCAACAAGCGTACGACACACGCACAACAAGCGAACGAAAGACGTAATAACCTCCATTCTGATCGCATCATAAACTGATGTTATTCTCATGATTAAACGATATGCGAACGTAAAGTGCGCGAAAAGCGAACGCATATCGCAAAAACACTGCTGTTTTGTCGGTGATAGTTTCAGCCTGAAACTGTTATTCTTGGGTGTGACGTAAGACGTAAAAACCTATACTTTCCAGCTTTTAACCTATAGAATCAACCTTAGGAACATTCAGAGTTTCAGCCTGAAACTCGTAGAATCGGAGCCCAATATGACCAAAGATTTCAACCGCCCCAAAGCAATCGCTATTGCATCCCACAAAGGTGGGACTCACAAAACAACAATGGCCATCAATGTTGCCGCCAAACTCGCCCAGGCCGGTAATCGCGTTCTACTTGTCGATTTAGACGATCAGACTAACGCTATGGACCATCTGCTTCAGCGCATGCCAGATGAACTCACAAAACCACCTAAAACAATGACTCATATACTCGCTTCATCAGAAGAAGAACGAGCTGCAGTCACTGCTAAAGCCATCACCAAAACGCCATGGCCAAACCTCTACTTGATTGGTGCAGATACCAATACCAGTAGTGAGGCAGCACGAATCCAGAGTAGGTCTTTCATGGCCTATGCCGAGCTGGGCAAGGCACTTGCGAATATCAAATCAACGTCAGATGACCCAGAAGGTTTTGATGTTGTAATTTTTGACTGCCCCCCTAACCTCGATATATTGACCACTGGTGCAATACACTACTCAACCCACGTCATCATCCCTCTTTTGTCGGGCTCCAAATACGCCTTAGATGGCATGTTCTCAATGCTTAGCCACATCCGCGCAGTGTCTAAGGTCAATTCAGGGACAAAATGCTTAGGATGCGTTATTTCTGGTTGGTTGGATAATCGAAAAGCACACACTCGTGTCTATCGTGATGTGAGGGATGTAGCATCTAGTTTTGAGATCGATCTTCCATTGCTAAAGCACAAGATCCCACTAGCTGCGAGTGTAGAAGTAGCAACATCAGAAGGAAAAACAATCTTTGATGTCACCTCTGAACAAGAGCCCATCAATATTGAGTACAGCTTGCTGTGTGGTTCCATCTCTCGCGAACTTGGTCTCAAACATAAAGTAACCACAAAGGGGTTTAAATAATCATGAGCACTTCACAGCACCGTCAACCATCTCCTGCGGTTGCGAAGGCTATGCGTCTGCTCACAGAGGATCGGCCAGTAACAGGCATGAAGCACACAGAGCTGACTTTGGTTAATTGTTCGGACATCCAACCCTCACGCTACCAACCAAGGTCAGAAGAATCACTTCTTGCTGAATTGCCCCAGTTAATTGAGCAGATAAAAGCCGATCCCAATGGAATACTTCAGCCCCCAACCGTTATTCAGCTACCCAATGGCAAGTACGAACTTATCAGTGGTGAGCGTCGTCTGCGAGCCTGGATGTCTTTGGGAAATGATCAGATCCTCGTTATCATCAAAAACACCCCGATAAGCGACATCCCATTTGCAGCTCTAATTGAGAATGTTCAGCGTCTTGATCTAACGTGTGGCGAGATTAGTCGCTCGATACAGAAAATTAAGTCCGAGCAGGACTGTTCAGACGCTGAAATACATCGCAAGACAGGGATCTCAAAGGCCCAACTCTCGCGCTACACAGCAATCGCTAAGCTAATGGAAGCCGATCCCTATATAGAAAAGGCCTTGCTGGGAGGGCGTTTTGAGCTTCCATTGCTTAAGATTTCCGATGCCCTACGGATTTTCACCTCGTTCACGCCAGATGAAAAACAACAGTTCTGCAATTCGATACGTGATGCACTGGCCAATGAACATGCGCATGTCGCCCCAGATGAACAGCAGGATGATGAAAACACCCTGAAAAAATCGAAGTATGATTTTTATGGTTATCTCATGGCATTTAGAACGGGCAGCTCAATTCCGCAGCATGGTGAACAAATAAACAAACAAGATCCAACCGGTACAAACCAACCTGATAACTTAAACGGCAACATGGCCAGGCCGCCTGCTGCCCGTGTGCGCGGGCCAGATATTATTTTGCGTAAAGGCGAAGACTGGCAGATCAGCAGAAGGGCGCGTGGCGATGCGATTAAGATTAATCGCAAACTCACCGATGAACAGATCCAGATGGTTGAAAGCCTCATTAAATCATTTCTATAAAATTTGGGATTGCGAGAAGTTTCAGGCTGAAACATCTCGCTATACCGATAGAAGAAAGAAATGACCAAAGGTTTGCGCACGTAAAACGAAAGCAAAGCGTGCGACAATCGCAAAAACATAAGCAAGAAACTCAGCAGGCAGCCGGTTTAGAATATCTAACAAACGATAAGCGTGCGTCACGCGAACGCAAAGCGCACGAAAAACGATAAAACCCTGCGCCTAGTATTTGTTTCAGCTTGAAACATGCAGTCAGAAACTCGGCCCTATTGGCATAGCAAGCATTAGCGAAAATCATCTTCTACTTTCAAATTTGATCTATCTTAGTAACGTAAACTAAATGAGGCGCATACACATGACACAGACCAGTAACGATAGTGGCGAACCTAAGCTAGATTTAGGTGACAAGACCTATAAATCTGGTGAGACCATATCAGCCGGCGACGTGATGCTTCCAAAAATATCCATTCTTAAGTGGATCATTGCACTGGTTTGCATTGCATCGTTCTTTGCTTTCTATACCATCAAACAGATCCCCGAGCTCAGAATACTTGCGGTAGCGATAATTGCGTATTGCGCAGGGTTTGTGACTCCAATCGTAGCTCCGGTTCTTAACGTCAGGAACAAAATGGATTTGCTTGTCCATTACACCCGCAAGAACAAATAGCAAAAACGCATATATGCAAAAGGCCCGTCACGGGCCTTTTTTTTTGTATTTCTACGCCTAATGCGATGAATCTATGCACTTTGATCTTATTTTCGGCGTGATAATTACTTTGCAAATGGGTAACGAGGCGCTGCTTAAAAAATAAGCACCACCAATCCAAGCCAAGAAATTCGAGGCTTCCAAGAATGCCATAAGTGACTTATCCACAGATAATGTGAGTATTATGAAATCCGCGCTACCAACCTTGCCTCCAAACGCCACAATAGTGATAAATCTAGAAGATCTACCTTCTGGTAAGACCTTTGATCCCGTTGTCGAGATACATAACGCTATCGAGCTTTCGAGGCAATTCAACTGCACCATTACCCTCAAGCGCGGTGACTATGCCTCTGTAGACCTTAACCAAACGCATGCAAATGACTTTGCATATTTGAACGAAGCCGAAGAACTACTGGCCAAGCCAATACCGTCCGACAACCCTGAACATATATTCATATCAATGCTCTCAGGTTCTGCCTATTACCCTTTGCTTGGTAAAAGTTGCCCTGACGTACCATATGAAGATATCGCCATCGGTTTATCAAGGACAGCGCGATTCAATGGTCAGACCACTCGGTTTTACAGCGTGGCAGAGCATAGCCTCTATGTTTACCAGCGAGTCTGTGAACTGACTGACGACCCCGAAATTGCGCTTAAAGCCCTATGCCATGATATGTCTGAGGGGTTTACTGGCGACCTGGTATCGCCGCTCAAAGCGCTAATCCCACAGTTCAAGGCGATTGAGAACAAGATCGACGAATTTATCACCAACAATTTGGGTTTGGCACACGTTGATTACACATTAATCAAGCGTGCAGACCTAGAGTTGCTTGCTACAGAGAAGCGCGATCTCAAGCCAAATTCAAATGAGCACTGGCACATCATTGATGGTATTGATCCTCTGCCGTTAAAGATCCGTGCTCTCAGTCATGAAGAAGCATTCAAAGAATTCATGTCGGCATTCGACACAATCTATAGTCGCGTGCAGCAGTACCGCTTTGAATCTATTGCAGAGGTTAAGGTTGCAACTACACTGATTGATAATGGCCATGCATCAACCCAACAGGGCTATGACCAGGTTCATCAAACCATCGCAAAAATCTTCGCCCGCTCACCATCGGATGAGATTATCAACAATCTTTCCGAGTACCACGCGGCCTTGCACAATGCCATGCTCATCAACGGCATTAATCCAAATGATTCAAACGCACTTTTCATGGGCCGAAAGCAGCCTCAGCATTTTGATGGCAACGATTCCCAAACATCCAGGCTGTGTTTGTTAATGCAGCAATGCGGTACTGTATGTCGGCAAATGTTTGAGCGGATTTCCAGTGACCACCAAGCCAAGTTCTTTAACCCCGTTGTCCGGTCACACGAACAAACCAAGGAGTTGAGAATTAGTGAACTTTCGCCCGGTCTTTAACCCTGTGTGCTGTCAATTCGATCTTGTTGATCAGCCACTCAATAACCAGATCCCTGTTTTGACGACAGGATTCATTGCTTATGAATGGCGACTCGAAGTGAAGGCTGCATTCAAAGATAGGTAGCATAAGGTCGTTTGTGAGCCTAATGCTTGCACCACCTTTATCCAATGTTGCAATGCAGTCGGTTACGACAAGCGCATTGAAGCGCATGCCTGCCGCGTGCTCATTGTTGGGTAACAGGTATATGTCCTGCGCGACCAACTGCTCACAGTCATGGCCACGTTCCTTTAAGAAGCGTCTACTTGCGTCACTGATTGGGCATAGAAGTTCTATTACCAAGAACTGATCGGAGTACCATTTGATGCATACAGACTCTCCGCTGCGCAGGAAGTCAGATATTCCCTCGTTGTCGCACTTGCTCAATGAGTCGCCAAGATCGACGCAAAACAGCCTGTATTCGGCCTTCTGAGCCTTTTTCCCGCTTCTGAGTTCGTGCCTCTTTCTTATGTTAATAAGAGGCCAAGACAGCCATTCATCGCTGTCTCTACTGGCAAGGTGCTTCATCTCACGCGACCATCATTATTATGTAATATTTTCTCATCATAAATCAGATTCGTTACATTTGCTCATTAGTTGTCATATACATTAAATATAAGCAAATGATAATAAACCAGTAATCAAACTTTCACCAGTATATATAAACCACAAAATCTATTCGTGTAGAGTACAAAATCAAGTCGAAAGTAAATGTCAGAATAAGATTGTGATACCCATTCACAGCGAGAAAGTTATGACATTCCGTAAATTAACTTGTTTGTTGGCAATTCTAGCAATGAATGTCTCGCACGCGGACATTCGACTCGGGCAGACCTCAGATCTATCCGGCAAGAACAAAGCAATGGGCGTGGCCTTCCGAGCTGGGGCAAACGCTTATTTCAAATGGACTAATGCAAACGGCGGTGTTCGAGGTAATAAAATTACCTTGATTAGCCTTGACGACAAATCCGATCAAGAGCTCGGCTTCAAAAATGCAATTACGCTGCTAGAAGAGCACAAGGTCGATGCTTTCTTCGGCATCGGTGGCGATAACATCACCTATGCAGTTGCTCCAATCGCTGACGCCCGCAATATCCTTAATTTTGCCCCTGATTCTGGGCTGCCTTATTGGGAGCAGTCAGAAACCAATCAGACGATGGTGATGACCCGCTCGGGCTACAAGCAAGAAATCGACAAAATGTTTAACACCATGTCCCATGGCATACCCGCCACTTTGAAAGGCCGCGCCATTTTTGTCGCTTTCGACGGCGGATATGCCTCTATGGATCTGCTCCCGACCACTAAATCAAAGTCCGGTGCCGATATACCAGACCCTGCCGGATACATCGCAAAGATTGTCGCCGAATATGGCGCAAAGCTATACCCGCTCGATCTACGCGGCAAGAATGGCGTAGAAGATGCAGTTAAGCTCATCAATCAAACCATCAATGTAACACGGGACATTGAAGATCGCCTTGTACCCAATATCATCTACATCTCTGATATTGAAAAAACGCTTCAACTGAACGACCAACTTAAAAAATCCTTGTCCTACACTCCACCATACCAGTTCATGCTCTCATCGGTGAACATTGGCAGGATTAATGGCGGCAAGAATGACTCGGTATCAATTACCTACACCTGCCCTGGTCTAATGGACTATGGCAATCTAAAAGGCTCTATTGCGCGAGCCTGGAGTGCTACTACACCGCCGAGTCAAACCCCTAACAACGGTGATATGTGCCGGTATATGCAGGGTTTCATTGCGGCGCACTGGTTTGTCGAGGCCTATAAGGTCGCCGGCAATGTCAGCCCATCCAGCTTCAAGCAGGCCATGCCTACGGTAGTGAGCAATGACATCTCCAATCGCGTCATGCGATTTACTAAAGATGATGGCCGGTTTTATCTTGTTTATGCAGATACCGGTTTTGTGAAGTAAAGGCCAAAAAAAAACCCGCTCAGCGGGTTTTTTTATTATTGTTTTCTTATACCCAGATCGCTAATCCTATAAGCCAAATCACCAGCAGATGCCCAATATAAAACAACGGTAAGGCCTTGCCAGACAGGAATCTAGTTCTGGTTTCCGCTTTGTGACCTATCCAATAGCCCAAAACAAGAAGGGTAGGGGAGACCAGAACAGCTGCTAGTGTTAGTTTAACCCACAGGCCTAAGCTATGAATGCTAACCCAGTTTAATGCGGCAACGCATGCAAAAATCCCTGCTGTATACCATCTTCTTAAATTGTTGGTATCTGAGTAATGGATACGTCTGTGCAGTAAACAAATGAGCCCGACGCCAGCGAACCCATAAGCCGCACCAGTAAGCAAGGAATAAATTGCCACAACCAAACCCAATACGCATATTTTGTCTAAGTTTCTAAGGCAACCCTCATCCCACCTTTGCCAGTAACCCAACAACAAGGTCGCTGCGGAAAACGTAAAAAGTACATTTAGATCGTAAAATCTATAATGGGTATAGGAACTCGCCCCAGAAAATGGTATTTGCGCCAACAATCCCCACAAGGCAAGTTTTTTCGCTGTCGATATCTTCTTTGAAAAATCCTTGTTTAGAGTCAGAGCGAAGCAAAAACAAAACAAAGGCATCGCTCCACGACCAACTATTTCGAGCCATTCATAATTCCAAAGGAAGATGAATGCATTGATGTGGTCAAAAACCATGACCAGCGCTGCCAAGCATTTTATGCAGTCGATGGTGAAACTACTAAGTCGCAACATTAGCTCCTAAAAAAAAAGACAAGCCATGCTTGTCTTAAAGAGTATTTGAACCCAATTTATCACACACTGATTATGTGCTGATGGTCGTTGTGACTATTTCGCCATACAATTTGATTGGCTGAAATCAACAACTCCCAATCTTCTATGGCGTAAGGCTTGTCACAGCTAATGCCAGTCGGGAGCATAACTGCAACCGCTGGGCGATGCGCAGGGTCACGAACCGATGCGTACATGACCAGTGGGATGCTATTAGCCCGAGCGTATGACCCAATTTCCTGAGTCGCCGTGTAGTCAGTCGGATGCATCCACTGTGGAGCATTGTCGATAAAGGGCTCGCGAAGCAGGTTAATTGCCTGGCCTGCGACACTAAACTGGAACAATGTGCGTGGGATAGCACGGCTTTTCTCTGCTAGACCCTCCGAGGCCATCACAAACCGATACGCCCAATGCCCAGATTCGTGCATACAGGTGATTTGCTCGATTGCTGAATACATTGCACCGGCTGCGCCGTGGCGAACAAACCGTGAGCCTGTCGGAGTGCGTTCATTGTAGCGGAACGGCGTACAGAGCAGCGGGTGTGTCGGGGCATTGTCTGGCGTCGGTGGTTTTGATGACTCCAGAATCTTCTCCAATGCATCCAGCTCGTCCATGTCATCAACGAGAGGCCACGTATAGGCCTTGCGTTGGTTTTCGCATGACCGCCACAACAGCAGACCTGCAAATTGATCGTTAGCGTTAGAAGCGGCCACGGTATGAGTCCAAGTAAGCACTGACGTTGTAGAGGCCGCAGCCACTTCTCTCGATGAGTGCCAGCGGCGCTGCGTTCAGGTCGGTATTGTGAGAAGTCAGCCAAGCCAGCATTGCACTAACATCACCATTGAGTAGGCCTGCCAGAGAGCGGTAGATGCGAATGAAGGTGGTCGCACGGTCCCATTCTGGTTGATTGCTTTTGATGATGGAATCCTTTTGCAGCCGGCTCACTGTAGAAAGGCTCACCATTAACACTTTGCTGAGAGTGGCTGGTTTGAGCTTGAATGACTCAGCCACACGCAAAAATGCTTTTGTTACAAGCACTTCTGCATCTGGTTCTCTTTTAAGTTCCGCGTTCATGATTCACATACCTTCATGGGTTATCTTTCGGCGCACAAAACGGCACTCAGTCCCGACGTTCCTCACCGATAACCTTATTATAAGACATCAGATGAAAAAAAGGCCATGAAAATTTGCAAATGAATGAATGGTCGGGCGCTTCTGCACCACCGCGTTGAATCTTTCATGCAAGTCAGCACTTTATCCTGTGCAATAACCTTCAATTTTTGGCACTATCCATGCCCAGAAAATTGAATACGGCGTTCACTGACATGACGAACCATCATACGAAGCATCGAAAATGGTACTTAGAGGACTTGCAGAAGGAAGCCTTGAAGTTCAGCAGACGAAGTGACTTCTGGCGTGAATCCCAGGCCGCATACGCTTATGCGCGGGCCCACGGTTTGCTTGATCAGGTTTGTCAGCACATGAAGGGTGGCAGGGGGCTCTATAAGCGAACCCAAAAGCACCACCCGCAAAAAGGGCAAGATGCAGTTTGCTATGAAGATGTGCTCATTGCACGTCGATTAAACTCACCCAATAAATATCTAGCCCGTTTTGTGTGCTACGTGCATTTAAGCACAGTGAAGTCAATAGAAAGCGACAATAAGCGAACTAAGCTAAATATGTTCGATGGGAACATTTATGCCCTTAGTGCTACCCTTGCCCAAATCCAAGCCATGCTGGGTGACTTGGTGTGGCTTGCCCGTCGCGATTTACTTGTGCCTACTTCCCAGGTTTGTAGATATTCACCAGTGACGCAATCACTAATTTTGAGCGATGGGAGTCACATAAAGGTTAGTCGCAGACGGGCATGCTTAATCCCTTCTGTCTGGATTGAGACTATGAATAAAGATACGATGCTGGGATAGCGCTCAAAGCAACTACGTTACTAAACCCACGCAGGGTTTGGTAATGATCCTCAACCGCTTCAAGAGAATCAAATTCCTGCACCTTACCAAGACCATTATTCCAAGCCGTGTTGGTTGAGTTGGTCACAGTCACACCCCAACCGTCAGACCGCCTCATGATCCTGAAGGTGTCGCCACCTCTCTTGGTGGTGAAATACCCGTCTTCCTTCAGATTAACTACCAGTGGTTGAATCACATATTTCTCCGAAATGCCCAGCATAAATGTCGGGCTTATATGATAAATAATAATTTAATATAGTGGCCCCCTACTAATAGGGCGAGGGTTTCGCGTTACAAACAAATAAAAAGCCACACACCAAAATCTCTATTCGCCCTATAATCAGTCACCACCGTAAGTCTACGTGTTGGGCATATTCATGCCCGACATTTTACCCATGAGCTATGGGGCTGCTTATCACTAATAACACGGTGGAAACGGCTGACCTGTCATGCATACCCCTTTTAAAAGGGGTACAAGGTAGTCTCAGAGCCAAATGCAATAACGAACAACAATGACCCACTAAATTGATGGGCTGAAGAATCCAGATCGACTAGCGTCATAATTCCGGCAAATTAATGACCCCTAAAGTGGGGGCTTGCAGTTCAATTGATCGATCAGGGGATTCAAACGGTATTGCAAGGTGCGTAAAACGCACCTATACTAAAAACAGTGCTGCCGTAGCTCAACAGGATAGAGTGACGGCCTCCTAAGCCGTAGGTTGCGAGTTCGATTCTCGCCGGTAGCGCCACTCTCTTGCTTTCTTTGGGTGATTAACCCAAAACTAGATCAATAGACCCCAAAGCACCTTGCTATACCCGTGGCCACTCCATCAGCCATTTTCTTGATAGTCGCCATATCGGATAGCTTGCGCTCTTCATCGGGGTTTACGATCACCCCAACTTCAATAAGCATTGCAGGTTGCTTCGCGTATTTCACAACCACTAAATCAGAGAAATTGTGGACACCTGATTCCCGTGAGAGAAGAGGCCTGTTTTCTCCCTTGATTTCTTGAGCGTGGTATAGAGAGGGCTTCATCCCAATTGAGACCATCGTCGAGCCAACAACCTTCGCGCACGCCAAGCTTTGCGTATAGGCTTGGTTTTTGTCCGAGACAAAAATCGAAAATCCGGCAAATTCCGATACTCTGTTCATGAAACCAGGCTGAATTGAGTCGTGGTGAATGCTGACCAACAGACTAGCATCTTCTGCTTTTTGCACCCGCATCCAGAGATCATCAAGACCTCCATCATCCCCTTGGACACGCGAAGAGATTTTTTTCAGCAGCAGGCTTTCTTGTAGCGCCAAAGAAAACCGCTTGTTAAAAGTAAACTCACTCAGCCCGCTTGAGCTGGTCGCACCAGATGATTTTAACGAGTGGCCAACATCAATGACGACATCGTTTCGTGTGCCAGCCATCGCCGGCAGAGTGAGCAAAGCAAAAACCACCTGATATGAGATGGCAGTAAACAATTTTTTCATGGCATATCTAGCGCACCTGATGCGCTTATTCCTTATCCTATGCCGGTTTAGGTACAACTGGCCCCAAGCCGTTTGCCTTGCGCTTATCATTGGCATCATCAACAAGCCGTTGGAATTCACCTGAGCTATCAGCACTTATATAGATCCCATCGCCCCCTTCTGAGACCAATCGTACTGATTTGCCTTGCAACAGGAACTTGTCACGCATGCTTTCAAGCAGATTTTCGACTGGGGTAGGGCTCTCCAGCTTGCACAAACGCCCCCATTCCGCACCGGCCACATACAGGTTCCCATCTTGCAAATAAGTGGCGTTTTCTTTTTCTGACATCTTCATTTCCTTATCCATTGAGTAATCAAGTCATCACGACGGGTATGGGTATTTTAAACCAAGAGAGCTTGCAACTGCTGAAGCCGCAATGTCGATCTCGTTTTGTTCTGATGGATAGTAAAGCTGCCCAATCGGTGAAGATTTTGGTGCCACAATCACTGCAGGGTGCCCAAACTGGTCCGCAGAAATGTCGCAAATCAAAGTATCGTCTGCATCAACCACCTGCACCCAATAGTGAGGATGTAGCTTGCAGTCGGAACCAATCATACCACCGTGTCCGGCTCCACCCCCGTGAACTCGTGCCTTCAAATCAGTGAAATTAGTAATCGCCGCCCAAAGAGCAATTGAGCAGTGCAAGCATGAGCCATTTGACTCACCGTTAGGAAATGCTTGTTTGATCATGGACCTAATTTCATTGGCGATATTAGAGAGTTTATCCATGGCATCGCGACTGTTCATTGCCCATACCCAAAATCGGAGCTCTATCATGGGTTGAGGGTAGGGCAGGAGAGAATTGGCTATGTTTCTTCGAGATGGGCAAAGCCTATCCATACGTTTGCATCGATCACTCCGCCAACCCATCAGCCGTAATCGAGAGCATCCGCTTGGCTTTAGCCAAAACACACGAACCCGCTTAATCCAGGCTAGCAATTCTACCTATCGGCCCGTTTCAGCCGGAATGATCACTCTTTGCCTTTCGCTTGAGCGCGTGCTTCTAGCAGTAATTTAGTTGCATTCCGCATCACAAACGCTGGTGGTATGACTAATAAAACATCACCATCAAGAAAGTATGGCAGGAATTCAATCGGGCTCCGATTCGCATCCAACTTTAGAAGCCTCGGATCTACTCGCTCGAATACGAAAATAGATTTTTGATACACGACGGATTCTGGGATGGCCTTTCCGTAAAACCAGCCGATGCACCCCGTAAGGAGTGCATCGCTATTAGGCTGCTTTGGCATCATCATTCTGCTTAAATTTTGCGAGCTCACGTTCAAGCTCGTCAATCCGCTGCATCAAAAGTACGAACTTGCTGTTCTCACCGGCTTCGCGTGCTTTTGCGGCCTTCAGCTCCGACACTGCCTGGTGGTATCTTGCAGCTACAGTGTGATAGGTGAGCCCGTCAATAGAACCATTTTCAGCCTTGCCGGCTTTGAAACCTTCAGCATAGCGCCTTTTGTTTGCCAACTCGCCCAGTTTCTTCGCTGCTGCATATCCTTTCCGATATGCTTCTGTCCGCACTGTTGCAACTTGACTCTCCATAGCGGCCCGCAGCCTTTTCTCCTGCATCAGCTCGTCCGCTGCGCATTTTAACCGATACTCATAATCACGCCGCGCAACATCATGGCCTGCCTCCAAGAACCTTGCCTTATCTGAAACGCCCTTGGCCAAGGCAATTGCGATCAACCCAACCACGAAACCGGTGCTGTACCACATACCTAATTTACTGGTGTTAAATACTTCAACATCGGTAAACCAGCTGAGCAGGAAACGAAACAGGAAAAATAGTCCATCGAAAACCCCAAGAAACAAATCTGAGACCGCAGCAAAACCACCCACAAGCCATACAATGGCCAGGGCGATCAGCACCATCCCGAAATTAGTCTTGCGGCTCATCGCCATTATATATAACCTTTTAATACCCCAATTATTTAGAAGCTATATAGCATTAACATTTGATAGGTGTCACAAAAAATATTTTAACCAAACGGTTAAGAGCTCAAAGTCATCTCATTATTATTAGTCTTTTTCTGTTCGTTGCCTGCTGTGTTCTGCATAGCAGCCTTTAACCCTTTCAGCTCATTGTTTCCAATAAGCAGCATTTCTTTGCCGTTGAATGAATCGGCCACGAAATGCTCAGCTCGGTCAAGGCCGCCTTTTTCGTCCCGCACTACAAGCCCTGATTTCCGGTGTTCAGCCGGAAGCTGTTCGATTTTCGCAGGCCTGATGTTATATATAACTTCACCATCCATCACCCGACCGCTCATCATTACCGCACTGCCTGTAACCTTTATTGGCCAGATGGCAAATTCGCTCGGATCACCTTTGGCCGCTCGTGATAGCAGCGAACGGTTAATCTCTGCCCCAATGATATAACCTGCGCTAACAAGTGATTTCGGTGCCTTTCTCAGAACATTTAATCCAACGGTTAATGCACCATGTACGCTATCAATCATTGAGTCCGACTGATATCTGCTAATTGCGTTCAAATTGAACTCAACATTCTTAATTGCAGCTTCTGATCTCAGCGATATAAAAACCTGATTTTCTATCATCGTGCCAACGACCATCGTTATCCCGCCAGTATCTACTCCCATTTGCTTGCTAGCCTCTGCGACCGGCAAAAAGAGAAGAGGCGATTTCATGCCCCCGCTTTGAAGGCTGCTGATCTCTTCGCACAGTGCAGTATTCAAGCCCTCTAGTTTGGGGTGTATCCTGCGCGCTTTTCTTTCTGCTGGCACTATCTCAAGAAGCTCGTGAAGCGACCTTCCAAGTTGCACTTTTTCATCATAAGTGTGGCCACCACCGGCTATTTTTTCTGCGGCACCAGATGACTTATTGACCGCACTGGCCCCAGCCCCAGCACTGGCCCCAGCCCCAGCACCGGCACCAGCACCAGCACCAGCACCAGGATTTGCATTAGATTCGCTGTTCACGACGTTTGCCGGCACCGCATCATTCGTCAGGGGAAGACCCAATGTTTCAATCAAATAGGATTTCAACGCCGATTGCCGTATGGGCGCGTTCGCCGACAAGCTCAGCAGCTCCTTAGCGAACCGCGCCGCACTAATTTTCCCTTCTACTTTTCTAATCCCATGCGGCTTTGCTGCTTCAACGCAAAGCTGAGCGATTTTCTCTGACAGGGTGATTCGGCTATCAACGCATTTCAACCATCCTTCAAGTCCATAATCTGTTACAACTACGTCTGGATCTTTCCCCATCGTCTGCGGAATCGAGATGAAGGATGCTCTTTTCGTGTCAGGTGCCGAACTCAAAAACGTTCTGACAGCCCTTGCTGCAGCCTTAGAACCTGCCTCATCGTTGTCTTGGCAAAAAGCCACTTCATCGGTGTGCCGCAGTAGCCTTTTCAGGTGATCCTCTGTGAAAGCAACGCCAAGTCCGGCCACCGACCTTTTTTCCCCAGCCTGGTGAAGACTCACTACATCGAGCGCCCCTTCAACAACAATCCCCAGATTGTCCTTTCTGATGTGCTCTAGCGCCCTGTGTAGGTTGAACAAGGTTGAACTCTTGTCGAATATGGGGGAGGTCGATGAATTCAGGTACTTTGGCTTCCCGTCATCCAAAATTCTGGCAGTAAACCCAACTGTCGCCCCGCTTTCGTTATGAATCGGAACCATCACCCGATTTCTAAAGAACTCATATGTCTCGTTGCGTTCCTCGTTCTTGCCCAACAAGCAGGCGTCTACAAGTACAGCTTCGTCGTATCTCTTGCTAAGCACCTTGGTGGCGTACGCCCCACGCGCATAGCCGATACCAAATTCTTTGATGGTTTCTTCTGTGAACTTGCGCTTGTCGATCAGGTAGCTTGTCGCAGTGCCTTGGTTCATGACATCGTAAGAAAATCCTTGTTCCGCTTCTCTCATCACCCTATACAATGCCGCCACATGCTTCTTCTGCTCCGCATATTCAGCCGAATTGTTCTTGTCGTCGTCTTCATACTGAAGCTGAACCCCTACGATCTCAGAAGTCACTCTTACCCCCTCTAAGAACTCCACCTTGTCGTGCTTGATAATAAAATCGAGGCCCGAATGCACAGTGGTGTCGCATGCAAAACACTTCCCAATCGACTTGACTGGGTTTACCGTGAAAGAGGGCGATGTGTCTTTATGAAAAGGGCAAACGAAGCTGTAATTGTTTCCCGTTTTCTTCCCTGCCCCTAGACGCCTCTCGACGACATCAAGCAACTGCTCTTCCGATCTGGCACGAACTTCGTCAATTGATTGCTGGGTGATTTTCTTCATTATCAGATCCTGGCAGCGTTTTCTTGTTTTCTTTAAGCATTGCAGCAACGGATGCCAAAACATCCGATCTACTTACCCTTTGTGCTGGTCTTGGGATTGCAGGGAGGTTGTCATTCGCTGTGATTAGAGATGCCCGTTCGGATGGGCCGGCATGTAAAACAGGGGTTGCACTCATCGCCTGATCATGGCGGTAAACATCGTCAATCGTCGCCTTGGCTACACCAGCCACACTATTCGTGCTGACCTCATTGAGCCCACACAGCTCACGCGATAGCTCTGCAAAAGCCCATTTTGTCATGTAGGGTGCGCCACCCGATGTTGCATCCGCTCCCATGATCATGACGGCAATATGTGCATTCGCATAAAGCGGCTCGCCCTTTATGTTCATGTCACCTTTACGTGTGAACTTGTCATACGGCGTTTCAAACCTCGGCGCTTCCATGTTATTGCGCCGTGCCGCATTGCACGCGATTTGATGGTTCGACATGAGCTTTCCGAATTCCTTCCGTATTTCTTCGCGCAGCACTTTACTGGCATCGATTCTCTGGTATGGGATAACCTCAATTCCAATATCCCCAGATCTGATCAGATCAAAAATTCGTTGCGCATCAGCAATACCACGCCCTGCGATAAGTGGGCTTAGTAGCTTCGCCTTCATCGACGCATGCTCGCTAATTGCCGATAGCACCACCCGAAGCATGTCATCACGAAGAATGGCCTTGTCCCGATCAAGGCCTGATTGCATAAAGCCATGATCGCGATTTCCCATCCAAATATCAGTCAGCGTGCTAATCGCGTCTGAGGATACGAAGCGAGTTTTCAGTCCGCCCTGAGCGGCATCGTAATATTCGAGTGGCGTTTTCGAGCATCGAATGTCATACGATCTAAAAGGCTTTCCGTCTGCAGTTGAGTCGCCGCTCTGGTTGATCAGCCTGAGAATGATCCCTGGGTTTGTTCTTTCGCCGTTACGACCACGATTGGAAAACAGCACCGAAAATGCGCTATTGATGTCTCCATTGCCCATCCCACACTTAAGCACCATTGATCTACCTACATCCAGCACATCAGCGTGAGCTGAAACCTTCAGAGGATTTGAGCCGTTACCAACCTCGACGTGTACCGCCAGATGTGCGGGTGCGGTAATCACATAATCTTTAGCATTCCGCGTCATTGCGGTGGCCCAGTATGCAGCCAGCTGCTGCCTATCACCCTTAACACCTAGATCAACGGTGCTCTCAAAGAGGATCTTTCCCCCCACGCCAACCGACATCGGGCTGGACGTGCTAGCGAATGCGGATAGGGCAGGGCGCTGTGTTTGATTCCCACTGGCAAAGCGCTGCTGGACAACATTGCGTACGTAATCGGCCCCTTTGTTCATCCACTTTGGCTGTTTCATTAGATAATCGACGCCTTCGCGAACCGACATCAGGCGTACAGAAACATTCCTTTCGTCGTCTGTTCGGCCATGCGCCCATATTAGGCCGCCACCAGCGTTCTCATAGCCCGTCACAGTGACCAAAACATGGCCAAGCAGTCTATTTTCAGCCCTGCTATTGCTAAGGCCTTCGTCAAAATGATCGAATGCATCGAATGGGTTACTACTCATGCTTTCTTTCTTTGCCCTTAGAGATCGAGCGATGCTTGTGCTTGTTGCTGCCGGCGACGATCTTTGCTCTGCTCTGCTGGTGCTGCACTTTCATTTGCAACTTTCTCAATGAGCTCTTGATGATACGAGTGCCCTTTTTTCTCTTCAGCGGGGTAAATCATGGTTTGGGCGTGTTCGCGATTGTGGTTGTGAACGACGGCGGCCTCGCGTTCAATCTCGCGCCTTACCTCAGCGTTTGCGCCGGTCTTCGTGGATGCAACCCGAATATCTACCTCTATAGAGCTAGCCGGCACCAATCCATATTCAGATTCAAGGTGCGCTGCAAGCGCAGGGATATCGATTGATTTTTTTCGTGCAGCACTGAGTTCAGCTGGGCCAATCGCTGTATTGTGCTCGGTGGCATTGATAAGCAACTGATTTAGGGCTTCAGTATCAAAGGATTTACCTATCTTCTCAAATGCGGATAGATCTACCCCCATTTGCTCTGCAAGATGCAGCGTTGCCGTGGTGTCGTAGCCTTGTCGAGCATTGATATTGAGCCCGCCTTGCTTGACGATGCCCGCCCCACCGTTTTGGGTAATTAGTGTGTTGATCGTGTTTGCCGCCGCTTCTTGCTCGTCTTGAGCGAAGCCTGCCTGGCTGCGCCAGTACACATATTTCTTAGCGTGCTGCGCTATTTCTTTTTCAACATCCTCGGTTAGATGAAGCTCTGATCGTAAAATTGGTTCAGGAATCATTCCAAGCTGGAAAATCTGGTGAGCCCACTTTTCACCAGCGAGCATTGCCTCTTCCCGTAGCGACAAATCTATTTCGATCAGCTTAGGCTTAACCACCCACTCATTAAGGTCAAATTGAACGAGTAGCTTCCCATGCACAAGATCTTCGCCTTGGCCAATTAGCCCTGCAGATTCCAGCATCTGCCGCTGTTCTTCTAATCGAGCTAGGTACACTTCAAGCTGGACGTGATAACTCAGAGAAATTGGATTATCTAAGGTTTTGGGATCTGGGCATTTGTAGTCAGCCAAGAACCTCAGATTGTTACTTCCATTCGTTATCGAAACAAGGTCGTCAATGTTTGCGCCCAGCCATGGCATCTTTGGAGATTTCGACATGAGGGCTGTTTTTACTGCTGGATGGTCTCGTAGACTTTCCCCGCCGAATGAATCTAGAAAAGCTGGGCGGATGACTGGATCTTCCAGTTGCGTCCCCCTCAACATCTTTGGCGTTGGGATCATTGGGTTGATCAGCATTAGCTTGCGCATTGCTATCTCCCTTGCGCTCGCGCCAATATCAATAACCTGGCCTCGCTCATGCGCAACAAACGCGCCCAACTCAGAAGCTCCAATAGTGGCAAGTCGGCCAAAGTAACGCTCAGGTGTATTGAATTGCCCCATGACTTTGGGGTTAGACTCCACGAATTGCACCGTTCGCTTGATATGCTCTTCGCGGAGCATGCCCCGTTGGGGTAGACCATCAATTGTGGCGTATGCCCGTGCTTGAAAATCAGTGCTTGGCTTCAGGCTCGACATCTTTACACTCGCTCAAGAAATTCTGAAATAACCTTCGCATTCTGCCTAGAAAGGGGTGCAATCTCAGAGCTTTTGATCTCCCACGCGCCAAACTTCCCCAGCTGCTGGCTTAGAAGCAAATTCATTTCGATGTTCGCTTTCTTGATCTCAACACTTCTCACGCCGTTGCTATCGACAAATGAATTTTCCCGCTCTGCATTTAAGGCGCACTTCTTGATCCACTCGCGAGCTATGTAGCTTGCCGCAAATGTGGCCAGAATCCATCCGTGTGCATCACTGGAGTTCGTCGTGATCGCCGCTCGCTTGTTTTCGCCGATGCTAAACTTCAAGTCTGGGTGTCTTAGGCCGCAACCACTTAACAGCAGCACTGCATTAGCAATAATGCCCCCGCCGCATCCACGCTGGCCCATACCCGCGATGTCCTTTGGTTCTATTGGCTCCCCTTCATACGTGCAAACGATATTAAGCTCCCGCATTTCAGCTGCCAGGTTCTTAAAGACTGCGTGCTGCGCCAGCGGCAGACCCGATAACTGTTGCGCCACTTTGAGAGAGTTTTCAAGCATTGTTCCGAACCCATAAAATCATTACTCTATTCTGCATCATTCGCGGTGAATGATGAGGAAAGGCAAACTGAAATTTCGATATAAAATACCGGTTAAACACACCTAGCGTGCGTTTTCGCATATATGCAAATCTATTGAGTCACATCGGAACCGGAAATGCTTACCAAAATTCTTCCGCAGAGCTTTATCCCCTCATGCTTGCTGACCATGTTCGCATCCTCGCTTTTCTTCCTCTCTCTTTGGATGCCGGCCTACTTTCCGCTCGAATATCACCTGATTGCCTCAGGGGTTCTATTCCTTGTTCTCGCCATTGCCGCATTCAATACGGGCCGCATCTTCTATGAAGCAAAAAGCTAAGCTACCAGAAATAAAACAGCCAACCTTCCAAAAAATATTGGCTGCTTTCGGTATTCGTGAAAGAACTTTGTCGTATTCCGGCGACAATGCATTGATCTCTCAGGTTGGGCAGGAGGTCGCCAAATCCGCCATTGATGCCGTTAAGTTAGGTTTGGTTGATACTTCCAAATTCGACTCAATCGACCACTCGTTTTATCAGGCAACGCCCAGTCGTTACGTCAATTTCCAGCTAACAGATGCTCCGTTTATAGGTGGCATTTACAGTGACCTCAGTTCGCCGCTTGATCGAAGGGTTGATGTCATCGCAAGTACCGAAACTCATATCCTGGCCACCCAAATATCCATCAAAGAACTATTTGGTTATCGTTACAGCCTCAAGCGCAATATCCGACTTACGCCCTCTCAGTGGATGGCTCGCAGACTTGTCATGGTTGGCCGACTTGGCTGCCAAATACGATTTGATGAAAACGGAATCGTGCAGGGCGTTGGAAGCGTTACCGAGCAAACTTTATTCACAGATGTTATCCAGCAAATAAACACCTACAAGCTCAGCAAGGGGCATTAGCATGGCAAAACAGTCAGTCAAGCCGAAAGGCGATGAATCTACAACAGGCATCGGCGTTGTAATTGCAGTTTTTGTCTTGTTCGCCTACCTCATGCTGATCGGTTTCTGGCAGGCCAATCATGAGCGTATTTCCATGCTTTATGGATACCTCCGTATTGCTCAAGGCTATATTTTTCATCTGATCGGCTATCTCATTGATAACCCATTTTCGCAATGGGTTGTTTTCTTTCAGAAAAGTGATGCAAAGCAAATAGAATTTGCTCACTTAATGGCCAGTTCCATTTACTTCAATGTCTTTGGGGTCGTCTTCTTTGTTATCCCATCAGCGTTCTATATCTGGCGAGTCAGTGTAAAAACAAATCCAACCAATGAAGAAAACTTCGCCCCCTATAAAGATTACACACCAGCAACACTTTGCAAAAAACTCGAACCATGGCACCCGCATCTAACGCTTTGGCGAAAGTTTGATCCAGTATCAAGGCCAATTAACGAAGGCCCATACCGGATGCCCGATACATCAAAACAATTTGTTATGAATAATCGAGCGCTTAATCTAACAACAGATAACCAGATCGTTGCAAATACGTCGCGTGCTCGCCAGCTTTTCGTGGACCAACTGGGTAAGAGATGGTCAGGCATCGACAATCTCACAAAGTGGGAAACTGTCATCGTAGCAATTTGTGCAGCCCGAATCGTGGCTGCAGATGAGCGGCTATCTGATGGTCAATACAAATATGCAGTCGAACTCCAAGATCAAATTCAACATTTGATGTGGGTTCTTGCTGGAGAGAACTACAGCAAGGAAACCGACACCTTCGATTTTGATCTCCCTGAGCAAGTAAAAACGAGCTTGGAGTATTACTTCACTCACGAAAATGTGCAGGCTATCGTAAGTAAACACGCCTACATCTATACCGTTATCTATGCCCTAGTAATTGAATCCCGCGCTATCGGAATTTTTGCGCACGCCCAGGTTGGGTGGCTGGCCATTGTTGATCGTCGCTTGAATATTTTGGTAAATACTGCAGGCCGTGGCGTTCCATTTACAGAGACAAGTGGCATTCATGCCCACTATCTCTGGGAAGTCAAAATGGATGAGGCAATTATTGAACCTAAAATAGAAAAAGCAATTGTCGCTCTTGAGCAGGAGCTGGCTAAATTTAAGCCCACAAAATTAGAGCTTCAAGAGGCTCAGCGTATTGTTAGGGAAGAAAAGCTCGAAAAGGAAAAAACCACTGCTTTTATAAGGAAAAAGCTAGATCAGCACTTATTTCTCGGAATTTCATCCTACGTCACCGAGGCTGGAGTAATTCAACCACTTGGATTTACTCTTTTGAATAGGGAAGGGCAGACCATATTTCATGGCATTTGCACTCCAGAGGAAATGCCTAATGCTGACCAGCTTAAACAATTGCAAATTACTCACGATGACTTGCAAGAATCTTTGCCCCTTAAAGACATCCTCGATCAGATTGCAGTTAAAGTTGCCAATTCTGATTTGTATACTGTATGCGC
>CAMFKP010000026.1 GCA_945957385.1 uncultured Aeromonadaceae bacterium | reverse complement strand
TGCTTATCTGCTTATCTGCTTATCTGCTTATCTGCTTATCTGCTTATCTGCTTATTTAATATGGCTGGAAACAGCGACTATAAATTTGATTCAAATAACTAATTATCAGAAATATGTTATTTAGATAAATATGCTGAAAATAAAAAAGACGCCATTTGGCGTCTTTTTTACGACATAATTTTATTAGTTCATGCCGTATTATCTTATTATCTGTCCGTATTCGTCTGTGGTTGTGCAGTGTTGTCTTGCAACGCAATGATAAATAACGCATTTATTTTGTCTGTCGTCCAGCGTTGTCTACCGGAATCCAATACGATATAACTAAAGTGTGGGTTCAAATGTGGGTTCAAAAATGGCACTGTCAGATGCAAAACTCAAGAGTATGTTACGAGGGCACGGCGATGAAATTCCTCGGAAGGTTGCGGATCGTGACGGCCTTTCGGTTCTTTGGCGGAATTCGGGAAAGATCAGTTTTGTGTATCGCTATCGCCTCCTCGGTAAGGCACAAAATCTCACCTTAGGGACCTATACAGGTCAAGCTGAGGGGTTGTCTCTAGCCGAGGCTCGCCGGAAGGGCGCGCAATGTAGAGCATGGCTGGAAGAGGGCAATGATCCTGCGCTGATGATCCGTTTAGCCAAGGATGAGCGCCTCAAACCGGTTACGGTTCAAGAAGCCTTGGAGTATTGGCTGACCCATCATGCAGAAAAGAAGCGGACTAACAGTGAAAAACATCGTCAGCAGTTTGCTCGTTGGGTCTATCCACGAATTGGTGATCTTCCTCTGGCTGATTGTGAGACTCGGCACTGGCTGAGCGTGTTTGATGAGTACGCCAAAGCAGCACCCGTGGCTTGTGGATACTGTTTTCAAAACTGTAAACAGGCATTGAAGTTCTGCCGCGTTCGCCGTTATGCAATCAGCAATGCATTAGATGATTTGACGGTCTCGGATGTCGGTGAAAAGCAGAAGAAACGAGATCGAGTCCTTAGCTTGGCTGAACTGCATGATGTATGGAGATGGGCGGTTAATAGCACCACAAACCGTTACTACGGTCGTCTAGCTCTGTTGTTACTGTCGTTTGGTGCGAGAACACAAGAGATAAGGCTTTCGGCTCCCAGCGAATGGGATCTGGTGACTGGCACCTGGATCGTTCCATCGGAAAACTCAAAGAGTGGCGCCAAGATCACTCGCCCTATACCCGACGCGGTTCGCCCTCTCCTCCAGACGTTACTCGATGACGCCGATCTTCAGCAGTCACCTTACTTGCTGGGTGAACTCAAACGACCAGAAGCTGTCAGCCAAGTTGGCCGAGGATTATGGAAGCGGCTTGGCCACTCTTCGCCGTGGACATGGCATGATCTAAGGCGCAGCCTTGCGACCCATCTGAATGAGGTTGGGGTAGCTCCTCATGTTGTCGAACAGATATTGGGGCACTCTTTGCAGGGAGTAATGGCGCATTACGTTCATACGGCTCGGTTGCCAGAGCAAAAAGCAGCTCTTGATTTATGGTCGCGATTACTGAGCCAAACTGGTGCTGGAGAGAATATATTGCCCTTGCTGCGGATGCCGGGCTGATGCAAACCACATCTGCATGGTGGCCGTGGTTTGCCGGTCAATTTCTTGCCCTCTTGCGTTGTGCCCGTTCTGACATAAGCTGGCCTTCTGCTTTATGGCAATCACACCAGGCAAGGATCAGGAGCAAGTGATGAGCATCGATACCCAGACTACAAACGTGACGTCAGCCACCGGCAATGTATTTTCTGATTTGGGGTTTGAACCTAAGTTCGCCGCAGAGCTGAAATCACAATCTGAACGCATCATTGCGGACAAGTTGGCAATAAAAGAGCACCTGCTGGCGGAGTTGGCTGCCTGGATCCAGGCTAAAGAACTTACCCGCTCGGATGCGGCGGTTCTTTTCGGAGTTACTGGGCAACGGATATCAGACATCCTCAGCAAGCAGGCCACGCATTTTACTCTGGATGCTCTGGTTGAAATGTTGTTACGGACCGGTAAAAGCGTTCAACTGTCGATCCAGTAAGGTAGCGCGTTACCTGTGACTGCTCGCGCCTGTGTTCACAAGATCGCTGCCCGTAAAAATTGCTCGCTCCCTGATGGGCCTGTGTTACTTGACGTGGCCAGTTCAGCTTCCGCTTGATCCGCTAAACGAGAGTAGATGGCAGAGGGAGGGCTGGCGTGCACACCAGCCCGCTTGCTCAGTGCTGTGCGCGCTGGCTCCATATCTGCTTAAAGTAGGCATCCAACAGACAGACTCGTTCATACCTCAAGACCAAATAACAGATCACGCTGGCGCCGAGGCTCCCCTCCAGCCAATGCCCCTCCTGAAACCATTGTGCGCAGATAAGTGCTAGCCCCAGGGCAAAAATCTGATAGCCCAGGCGCATGCCTGTTTGGGGTTGTTTTTCATTCGTGGTCATGTCGGCATCTCCGTAATGTGATGGTGGTCGGTTTACTATGGCGGCACCAGTATAAGGCGATCTGCATGGATGCAAGTGCGTGGTAACTTGTTGATGTGTAAGGAAGTTGCATCCGCTAGAACTGTGGGATGCTAAGCAGGTACCTTCACCCATTAGGAGTATCGCTATGTTTTTAGGCATGGATTTTTTTCGCGTCTGGTGTGGCTTTCTGAATTTCTCTGTACTTTCTGGGCTTGGATTCCTCTATCTGGATGCCAGCCACTCGTTCGGTATCGGTATTTTGCTGGGGTTAGTCTGTGCGGCAGTGGGCGTTCTCATCAGCTACTGGGGGATCCGTCGGCACTATCGGCGACTGGCAGTTTTGGCGACGAGCCAATCCGTGGATGAGGAGCAGGGCAAGGCGATGGAGCAGTTATTCCGGACCCGCATGCACCTGACTCAGGTGCTGGGTGGTCTGCTGGCTCTGTTCAACGAGGTCTTGATGTTCAATCTATATGGTCCTTCGTTTTTTAGTCTGGAAAGTATCGTGGTTCTGTTGTTCGCTGCGATGGCGTGTCAGCGCTTCATGCAAAACGGAGCCGTTTATCCACCGATTTGGAATTGGCAACGAACCCTCGGTTGGCTGCGCGGTAGCAAGCATATGATATGGGCTGGTCATATCCGCTTTGCCAGCGACTGGCCTGATCTTTACTCCTATCTGGTGTTGGCGGGTCGGCGTTATCAAGTGATCCCCACCACGCGGTTGGAGCTGTTACTGCAGTCGGCGGCGTTGAATTACCAGGCAACCCAGTGTGATGAATATGAGGGTCAGGTCATTAGCCCAGAGGATCGCGTGAATTACCGTGCCATGGCGGAGTTATTCGAAGTCGCAGCATACTGTAAAGACGAATTGCAAGACGGTGTGCTCGGAGCTTAGCCATGTTCAGGAAGGTATCCTGAACATCAATAATATACGGCCAACTTCGCGGTGGCTTTTTTCTAACCATTTGAATCTATGTTGAAAAACTGGGCACTTGCATTAATCGGAGTTGGTGTATTCTGGACTCATTCAAGCAAGGAGCGCGTTATGAAAACGATGAAGAAAACCCTGTTGGCCATGTCCGTCACTCTTCTGGTCTCAACCCACGCACTGGCAGGCGCCAACGGTGTTGAAGTGACCAATGATACCTTTAACGATTACCTGGTGTTCGCCACCACAAATACCCTGAACAATGCCGGTTGTGGGGCGCAATTGGTGGCTGGCAAGTATGTTATCACTGCCGCCCATTGCATTATTTCAGCTTGGGGTAACAACCAGAGCGAGAAGTGGATGACCATTCCGAGCGATGGTGTTCTGACTTCCGCCCTGATTAACGAAGAGCAACCACGCATCCGTTTCGGAAAGAAAGAAGGTGCGGAGGGAGAGATCCACTACGCCAAGACCGTGTCCATTCATCCGGAATATGTGTTTGGCTTTCAGCACCCAACAACACAGGTCAGCGCCTATGAAGAGGCCGAAGCGACCGCCTTTATGGCGGCAACCGGTGTCACCGATGGCGATCTGATGGGATCCAGACCAAGTGTTTTGGGCGATATTATGGTGTATGAACTCGCTGATACCGTGGCACAACAATCGGCGGCACTGATTGCAGTCAGCAACAAGCAAATTGCTAATCAGGCCACCCTGAATTGGACTGGGTGGGGCATCACCGAGGCCGGCACCACGCCACTGGTGGCCCACACTGGCTCTATCAGCTATACCGCCTATCCGTACTCCGATTGGCAATCCCGCCTGATCTTTAAGCTCGATATTGAAACTGCCACCACCAAGGATGGCTCGAATATCTGTAGCGGTGACTCCGGCTCACCGGTACTGGTGGATGGCAAGGTGCTCGGTTATGTGTCGTCTTCCACTCTGGGCTGTGGTGATGCCGATTCGAGAACCTCGCTGACGGCGGGTTGGTTCCACCTGCCTTGGTTGGCCTCCAAGATTAACGCCATCAACACGGTGGGCAAGGCAACACTGGAAGCTCCGACTGCCGGCGAACATACCGTCACTTGGACGATTCCGGTACAAAGCCTGAAAGTAGCTGATGTGACCTTTTCGCCAGAAATCATCGACAGTACCGGCCTGTTTACTTCGGATGACTTAGCGAACTGCGAAGGCACCTTTGCAACGGGTGAAAGCTGTGAGCTGCATGTCACCTTCAATGCGGCGGGCTCTAAGGTATCTAGCGGCAAAACTGCAATCTTAAAGCTGAATAACGAAACCAGTATTCCTTTGTCGTTTGCTATTGCGGCCGACAATGGAGGTGGCGATAACGGTGGTGGCAACTCAGGTGGCTCATCTGGTGGTAGCTCAGGTGGCTCGTCTGGCGGCGGCTCCATGAACTGGCTGGTACTGGCTGGGCTGGGCTTTGCTACACTGGTTCGCAAGCTCCGCAAGTAATGACCCCAATACACAGTAACGGTGCCCCCAAGGGCACCATTTTTGTGGGTAGATAGACCTGATCGTGGCGGTATATTTCTGCTCGTACTCGAACAGAATGCCGAGCGGAGCAAAAGGAATTATTAAATGAAAGGTAATGTCGTTTCATTTTTACCCAGCAAGGGATATGGATTTATTAAGGGCGATGATGGGCTTGACTATTATTTCAAACAGTCGGCTGTGACTAATCTGGCCGAGGTCAAGGCGGTGGTCGCTGGCGACAGAGTTTCATTTGATGAACACGCAACGGCCAAAGGATATGCGGCTCGGTCGATTACGATAGAGCAGATCCATACCTATGTAATTCCATCCGTTTTCCTGGAGAGTAAAGGCGATAGCATCAAAGGCTGGGAGGTGTTGGAGTTGGGTGGCTATATGGCACAGGCTTATTATAAAAGCCCCGATGATGCCAAACGAGCCATGATTAATTGCGCGAAAAACGCCGGAGCTAACGCGGTGTTAAATGTGAACTATGAAAAGTCATCCGAGTCTACAGGTAATTATACCTATAGCACTTTTTATTATTCTGGTCAGTTGGCTATAGTCGGCAGGAAATCTCACGAAGGAAAGCGAACCAAAGATCAAATATGCCAGCTCAAGGCCACTGCCGACAACTTATTTCAAAAGCAAATAGCCAACAATAAAACAGAAAGAAAATGCAAAAATATAATCATCGCAATTGCGATCGGTGTTCCATTTATCATGCTAATGATTTCTAGAAATTTCATGTGGCTTTTGGCGTCTGGGGCAATACTTTATGTGATGCATTATTTCAGCGGTGGTTATGGCAGTTGGTTAAAGCCGATTAAAAATTTCCAACCTAAGCAAGAGACTCATGAGCAACGGTCAGAAAATGAATCCCTGTGGAATGGTATGTAGTCATGAGTGGGTGACATTTAGCTCGTGCTCGATCTAGAAATACTTTGCTTATTTATTTTGCGTTCCTGTTAGCCAATGTGATTAGCAAATAGGGCGATCGGTAATGGGGGGCTCATTACCGATTGATGCTAAAAATATTGACGCACTTCACAACTATCGAAGTTTTCCAGAAATCTTTTCGTAAAACTAAGCACATAAAAATAGAGCTTTAATGCTAAATAGAGCAAAAAACACCCATTTAGGGTGCCGAGTGAAACAGGTAATGGAGGGGGTCATTACCGATCCAGTGTCAAAAGCGGCTTACAATGAGTCTGTTTATAAAGAAGAGGATATTCCGCTCGCTCACAAAGGAACTCTATAGGGTCCTTTTCTGAACGGTTTGGATCGGTAATGAGGGGGCCATTACCGATCATCAGCGTTGAGCTGTTTAATAAATAAACAGAATGCAAGAAAAATACGCAATAAACGGTCAAATACTGACCGGTAATGAGGGGGGGCATTACCGATGGTAATGACCCCCCCGTTACCGATTGCCGCTCTTTTTCGTGCTCAAACCCGCGCCGGTTCTAGCTTTGTTTTCCCCCCACACCCCCCTTTAAGGGTAAGGGCAGCGCAGACTGCCCAGCCGTTCCATTCCCATTCCCCTTAAAATTCTCTGCCTTGATCTTTTTGATCGCTGAGTGCTACAGTCGGCGACAGATTTGTTGTCATCCAGTCATTATCCAAGTTGTACGTTGCGAATATTTAGCTCAAACCAGATTGTCGTAATTCCTTCCGCCATGTTTATTAGTTTGCTTTGAAATTGAATTATTCATTTTCACTGGCAGATGTTGAATGAATATCGGTAAAGTGGACTGCGAATAAGCAGGGGTAGTTGCTTATTCATGTGTTCTCAGTGTTTCTAAAAGTCGAGTGTACGCCTGAGTGTGCTTTTGTGGATTCATTTTTTCGAGGTTATGTTGTTTCCAACGGACTGCAGGTAAATTCTCTATGCCTGATAACCCGAGTAGTGACCAATCTGGATCTCTGTTCTTAAATGAGAGCAAGAAATCCCGATCCTGTTGTGTCAGACTTGAATTAATAACGGCGACAAGTTGCTCTCGTGCTGTCTCCAGTTCGAGTAATGAAATGTTTTGCTTTGTCATATTTAAAAATTCGCCATCATAGATGTCTGAAATGTCTTTAAAGTTTGGCCTGAGTAGTTCTGAAATAGGACGTGGGTGGCTGATGATATAGACGAGTAATGCTTTGCGTAGATCGTCGGTGATCCCTTCATTGTTGAGTAATTGCAGTATGTCGAACAAATCGCGAGGATGTTGACGATCTAACGCGGCGCATATCTTCCCCGCATATAAATCAGCGAAACTGACTACGGCTATTTCGGCAAAACCGAACTCATTTTCTACGCTTTCAGTGACTGGGATCACTCGAGGTTCATAAACAGTGCCTCGTAATACTGGCGATAATTCGATTTTTATTTGTACGAAATTATTTTCGACCAGCAGACGCAGGGCGTCATCTTTGTTTTGAAAGGCGCGGGTAACTCTGGCATTAGCAATACCTGCCGTGATTGCCGTAGCCAACTCTTCAAGATTTTTTGTGATCGTCGCCAGGGCGGCGTCCCGCTCCATCATTGGGAGAAATACCAGATCGATATCGACGGATAATCGTGGTAGGTCGCGAACGAATAAATTAATCGCAGTTCCACCCTTAAGTGCAAAGCAGTCATGTTTAGCAACGAAGGGGATCACTTGCAGGAGCAACTGAACCTGACGGTAATAGTGGCTTTGTCTATCCATGAGTACTTACATCTCCCGAGGTACTGTGATTAGCCAAGTGGGCTCTAAACGGCCCCTCTCGGCAATAACTCGTTTGCCGCTACCTAACTCATAGTGTTCGGCGGTCAGGTACTTGAGCCATGCATGTTGATGTCTGCTCGCAAGCCACAAGAACAGGCGTTTGGCTTTAATGCTGCGACAGGATTTCAATAGCGCATCGAGCTTGCGCGGCGAGAGGTTATGCAGCCCCTGTAATAGCTCGTCGGCATGCTCGAAGCTGATCGTGGTCGGCACCTCGTTCAGGATCTCCAGGATGGCCATTTCCGGACATGCATAAAGAAGTGGTGGTAGTGACTCTTGCCAAGAATCTTCGCGGAAATACTTGCGCTCATTCATCAGCGAGTCGGGCCACAGCCGGTGGGTTCCATGCCGTACAAAACGGGCCTTAATATCTATTCTGCCAAGCCAGCGCGGGAGACTTTCCTGGCTGTATAGATGGACTTGTGGCATCACGTCTTTAGACAGGTAGTGACTGAGGCCTTCGATAGCCATCGCGCTTAACCCGCCCACATGAACGGGCTCTACTGCCATACGCTGCAAAGAGGTTACGACGCCTTTCCACGAGATGCGAGCCTCCTGTCTGCTGTAGACACCAGCGGTGAGGGGTATCAGGGTCTGGCTGCGCACTGCATTGTCCAGAAAATGTAGACTCAACCCCTGTGCTTGCAGCCATGGCTTGGTTGCTACCATTCCCAGTGGCAGCAGCGTCTGTAGTTGCTGTCTAGCGTCTAGGTTCAACATCAGTAGCCTCTGGTTTGAATAATGTAAAATATACGTTAATAATCGCCGTGTTTTGGTAATTATGCAAACTAAGGCAATCAACATGGTTTATGCAAAGACAAAATTACGGCAATAAATAACGTGTAATGATGTTTTTGTAAACTACGCGGTGCAGATGAAGGGGCAAGCATCCCGATGCTAAGCTGTTTGTGTGTGTAGCGAACCGCTTCAAGTCGTGCGAGTCAGTGAAGGATCGCCAAGGTTTTACTCTTGTGGGCTAGTGACGCCCTGAGCGCTAGCGTTGCATCTCGGACTGAAGTCGGAATGACTACATATCTGGTGATATATTGTTCGCACTAAGCTGTTGATGATACGGCGCATATGAGTTTGCAGGTTAAAGCTTGATGACTATCACAAATCTATGAATATTGGCTTTTATTTTTTCTCCAAAATAAATATTTTGGATGGGTACACAAGAGCAGCTGAAATATTCAGTGTGTGCGTCTGATGCTCTTATTTCAATTAGGTCCAATTGTGGCCAACATCAAAATTTCGAATATTTCATATATTCGTATCTTCGCGTGAATGCGAAGCTGTATCGAGCTTGCGAACGATGCAGTTGTCGCTCATTTATCTGCGTTCAAATTTTCATACGTGTAACATCTTGTTATACACAGTATGTTTTATTGTCAAAAAACCGCGCCAGCATTTTTATTTTGATGCATATAGTTATTGCGTTTTGTGATTTTATATTCACTTTGTGCACTATTTGCTATGCATTAAATTCAACACATCAATTCTGATTTCACAGCTTCATTCGGGGCGCGAAAGAGTGGTGCGCGTCATCGATGATTCTGAACTCGCTTCTAATTCCACTCATTTCTAAATAAATGATGCAGCGAGGTTTCATATGAACAAATGGCTTCATAATTCCAGAATTTTACGGATTTCTGATGTTGTGATGTATGTCGGTCTTAGCCGATCTACGATTTATTTTCTAATTAAATCAAGAGCGTTTCCAGCACCCGCGAAAATAGGAAAGTGCTCGTGTTGGTTAATTAGTGACATAGACAATTGGATTGAAAATAAATTTTGCATGCAACAAAATGGAGGTGAAAAATGAGACGTTCTCGCATATCAATGCTTGCGTGCCAAATTTTTAAGTTTTTGAATTACAGCAACATTTCTGTCAGCGAAATTGCTGAGTGCTATCACTTTTCAAAAAGCACGATATATCGGGCTATAAAAAGAGCTGAAGATTTTGATGGCTCATGTGTTGAAAATAATGATGAGCTATTTTTTTCACAAAAACATACAATTCCACAATTTTCAAAGAGATGTGAATATTTAATTCACGCATCGAATATTAATGTGCGATTGTTGTTTGATGCCGACAGTAACGTATCGTGTATAATAAAAACAAATAAGAAGGTTCATGTCGATGTTCAAGGATTTGATGGTTAATTAACGCTTTAAACATTTAATCCGACTGCCAATTCAAACGAATTGGCAGCCTTTATTTGGTTTTCTATTAGCTGATGAATTGCCAAAAATTCAACAGTTGGTGTGTTATGGCAGTTACTTCTACAGTTCATGTTTTTCCATGACGGAATATCGCGATATGCCTAATGAATGAAGAACAAACGAAGAATGATCCCGGCACGAGCCACTACAGGGATCTCGTTGCGTATTGGTTCATCGGTTCGGCTTTTTTTGCCATAACTCGAAAGATTGCTGCACGTTGGCTATAAAGCTGCTGAGCCCGCTGGCTTTTTTACGATCCAACTTGCTATGGCCGCACTCGGGGCAGACGGTAAACCAGGTGTGTCCTTCAAGTAGCACATCCGATTGAGGAACAACCGTCTTACTCCAGCCGCATTTGGGACAGCTCAATGTGGTGGGGGGCATGGGGATTGGCATAGAGGGTTCCTTATGACTATGAGTAAGAGCCAGCTTATCAAGGTTGAAGGCCTCACTGTGATGAGGCCTTCACACTATCAGAGGGCTAGTTTGAACTCGCAGCCTTGCTCGATGAGCTGTTGCCGATTGGCCAGCACCAGGGGGTTGAGTTGAGGCCTGATTTCGTGTTGACCGTCATAGCTCACCTGCATGCGATCCAGCGCGTAGTGCACTAGGGGAATGCGCTGGCTAAAGCGCAGCTGACCCTGTTGCATGGCGTAATCTAGCGCGATGATTGCCTGCTGTCCTGGAGACAGGCACGGGTTGGGAATGATCACCAGCTCCACCTGGGTATTCCATTTGCTGTCTTGCTCCCGTCCATGCTCCGAGGCGTCCAACAGATCCGGCACGCCGCGAAAGCGGCTCATCACAAAGTCCAGGTAGTCGCCCTTTTTCTCGCAATAGGCTCGCACATGCCAGCGGATGCCGTCATAGATCAGGGTGTGCGGCACTATATTGCGACCGCTGGTCTCCTCAGAGCTCAGTGAAGCGTAATCCACATCCACTCGTAACTGATTGCGCGCTGCCTGCACCAGGCCCCGAACAATGGCTGGATCGACATGACGGGAGGGCACATCCAGCACTTCGGTATGGCCATAGCGCAAGTCCATCAGCGACAGGGTGCTGGTTTGTGCCTTGTCCTGATGCAGCAGGTGTAGGTATTCGTTCACCGTACCCTGACTGAACTGGGGCTTGAAATTGGCAGTCGGCTTGTAGCCCTTGAGTTTTAGGTCGTATTCGAGCCCATCGGGATTGAAGTCGTTGATATAGCGGCTGATGTCTTTGGAGGCCTGCTGACGGCCGATGTTGAAGGCGTTGCGCAAGTGATTGGTGGTCAGGCGCCCCTCCCATTGCAGCACTATCTCCAGCAGACGAAAACGCAGCGTCTGATCCCAGGTCAGAGTTTCCTTGCTCACTCTCAAATCCTCCCTATCTGCTCGAAAAGGCGACATGTATGTGTCACCAGTATGGGCATGACTATACAGGCGACATATGCTTGTGTCATCAAATGACGCCGAGGAGAGCACTATGTTCAGCCAGCATGCCATTACACGAATGCAGCAACGCGGTATCTCGGATGAGGCCGTCGCCTTGCTGTTGGATTACGGCCGCTCCAGCTATCACAAGGGGAGTGAGGTGGTCTATTTCGACCGCCGCTCGCGCTCGGCGTTGTTACAGTCCGGGGTGCTTAGTCGTGCTCAATGTGATCGCATCAGCAATCACTATCTGGTGATGGGGGATGGCCTGGTGGTGACTGTTGGTCATAAATATCGCCACTTTAAGCGGGATCGCCATTGAGCAGCGCCGAGCCGAGGTATCAACCAATGGATGCTATACGGAATGAGCGGAGTGACGCGCTGTTAAAGGCGCCTTTGCTGACCTTGCAACAGGCTGGCCTGCGTCAAGCGCAAGCGCGCTATCAACGGGTGCAGGCACAACTGGGGGATAATGTTGTGCCGACAGTGTGTCCAGAGGGCGACCCCTACTTGCTGTTGGCTGGCATACCCAATCTGGTCATCACTCATGGCATCCAGCTGACCGGAGAACCTGTCGTTAGTCAACTCCGCCAACTGCTATGTCGAGTGGATGCCTGGGCCAGCCACTACTCGGAGCAGGCTCAGCCTATCCGGTTGCTGGCGCTCTGGCTGGATAAGCTGTTGCGCTTGGATCCATCTAAGTTGGCCGAGGAGGGCTGTCTCAGCGTACTGCGTCTGTGCGCCTTGGAGTTGCGTTGCTTGGGGCGTCTGGATTCCCCCTGGCGGGACTGGACTGAGGGGCGATTCGCTGCTGCGAGACCCTCCTCGGATGCGATTGGCTCGGCGTTACACCTGGCTCTGCATGTCTTTAGCCGGGAGCAGCAATTCAGCAAAGGAGTGGCCTGGCTGCTGACTCAGGAGGAAGAGGCCGCAGTGATAGAAAATGCCGTCCTGCTCTATGGGCTCTTGGCTTCCGGTCTGGCGCAGGGCCTACACATTCATCGCAACGAAGTGGAATCAAAACAGGAGTGACAATATGGGTAACTTTCTAATCATCATCCTACTGCTGGGCATAATGGGGTTTCTTGTTAAGCATCTGGGAGGAGATAAGGGGCAGATAAACTCAGGACAGGTCAGCATGGCCAGTACCGATCTACTGAGCCTGCTGCTGCAGTTGACCAAAGCCAGTGCGCAACTGGACGGGGTGGGGCGGGATGCCAGTAGCGAATCCCATCGCCAAAAGGTGCGACAACTGCAAGAACTACTGGATGCTGAGCGTAAGCGGTTAGTGGGGCGACTACGGGAGGCGGGAGTGTCTGAACTGGCAATACAGCAGGCATCGAGTATTGAATAGAGCTGAAAAAATCGATTTATCTGCTACGTGGCGTAGACCAGTAGCAGATAAAAAAACGAAAAATTATTCTTGTTGGATAAGTTCGTTGAACTCAATTTTAATGCTGTGTGTGCGTTCTTTATCATTCAACTTGTATTGTGATAACTCGGATGATGCGTTAACTAATGCACTTCCAAGGCTAAGGGTTGCACCACTTTTAGTGGAGAAACTGGTTTTTTCTTTAAGTTCTAACTCTGCTTTTCGACATGCGCCTACCAGTCTAGCGTTTACGAGGCTTTTCCAAGTTGGCTCATGGTCTAACCATGTGAATTTAAATGAACTTAAATCATCGTTACAGGTTATTTTCTTTCCAGAAAGCTCATAGATCCTCTCTTTTTTATTATCTTTCATTTGATTTCTATCATGTTGGCCTTCAATCTTTCCTTGGTTGTTACCTCCGATTGTTGTTTCCGCTTCGGTCGATAGGTGTAAATTCAACTGATGACTATAGTTTTCTCTTGTTATAATGGTTATTTTTGTGGCACCTAGAGCAACAAGAAGCTTTATGAGTTCCGATTCGCGTTCCTCGTACAAAATTTCATTAAATGAATCAATTGGTATATATAGGCCATTATAATTCTCGTTATAGCCGGCGAGAGGGTGTAGAGCATATTCTACGTTTAATTGCGGGTGCCCTGGTTGAAATTTAAAACCTAGTTTATAGGCTACGCTTTCAGTGATGGCTCTTTGGTCGATGTAGTATTTTGCTATTTCACCCACATCTTTTTCTTTATCATCTGATTTGCCATTAAAATAATCCATTATTATTGGTGCTGCACATGATGCGGCTGTTATGGTGATCCCTAATGGTGTAAGTGTTCTGAACGCTGAAGAAACTGCCAATAATGAGGCTGCGGATTTAGATACGGTTGATATATAGCCAGCTTTTTTTGTCGATACAAGACTCGCTGATATTTCACCAGCGGAATTCACATAATTAATGTTCTTGTTTGAGTCATTAATTCCTACATAGTAATTCAGTAGTTCCTCTTCAGATATTGATAACTCACGTTTATCCAAAATAATTACATTTTTCAATTGGATCATATTTCCCTCTCTTCATTATTACCCCCACTCAACTCCCAGCGCCTCGGCTTGCTGCAGTACGGTTTGTACGGCTTCTTCCTGGCCATCGGGCGGGTATTTGTATTTGCGCAATATGCGTTTGACCATCAGGCGTAGCTTGGCGCGTACGCTTTCGCGGGCTGACCAGTCGACGCTCAGGTTCTTGCGCAGGTTGTCGGTCAGCTCATGGGCTATCTTGCGCAGGATCTCGTCACCCAGCTCCAGGGCGGCGGCGGCATTGTTGGCCAGCGCATCGTAGAACTTCACCTCATCTTCCGAGAGTCCTAGGGCTTCGCCGCGTTTGGCAGCCTCACGGAATTTCCTGGCCATCTCCACCAGCTCTTCCATCACCTGCGCGGTCTCGATACTGCGGTTCTGATAGCGTTTGACCACGCTAGTCAGCATCTCGGAGAACTTGCGTTGCTGCACTATGTTGCTGGCAAAACGGCTCTTGACCTCGCCTTCAAGCAGACGTTCAAGCAGCTCCACCGCCAGATTCTTCTCCGGTAGATTGCGCACCTCGGCCAGAAACTCGTCATCCAGCAGGCCGATATTCGGCTTGTCCAACCCCACGGCTTCGAAGATATCGACCACATCCTCCGATACCACGGCTTGCCCGATGATCTGGCGAATGGCTGCTTCACGCTCTTCGTCGCTGCGTTTCTTCTGGCTGAGATCGCGCTTGGTGAGGATCACCTTCACCGCCTGCAAGAAGGCGACCTCTTCGCGCACCGCCTTTGCTTCATCCAGGGTGCAGCAGAGTGAAAATGCCTTGCTCATGGCGAGGGCGTGGTCGGCAAAGCGCTTCTTGCCATCTTCCAGACCCAGCACATGGTTGGCGGATCCAGCCAGTAACTTGTGGCCACCGCTGGCAAAATCGCTGTAGTCAAAGCCGTGCAGCATGCCGCGCAGCACATCGAGTTTCTCTTCGAGCAGAGCCCAGGCTTCGCGGGCATCGACGGTCGGCCTGCCGCGCCCCTGGCTGGCGGTGTACTCCTTGAGGGCGGCTTTGAGTTCGTTGGCGATGCCGATGTAATCGACCACCAGACCACCCTGCTTGTCGCGGAACACCCGGTTGACACGGGCGATGGCCTGCATCAGGTTGTGGCCCTTCATGGGTTTGTCCACATACATGGTATGCACGCAGGGGGCATCGAAACCGGTGAGCCACATATCCCGCACGATCACCAGCTTGAGCGGATCATTTGGATCCTTGAAGCGCCCTTCGAGCTCCTTTTTTACCTGCTTCGGGTAGATGTGGGGGCGCAGCAGGGCCTTGTCGCTGGCGGAGCCCGTCATCACGATCTTGATGGCGCCTTTCATCGGATCTTCGTCGTGCCACTCCGGGCGCAGGGCGACAATGGCATTGTAGAGGTGCACGCAGATTTCCCGGCTCATGGCGACCACCATGCCTTTGCCCGCCTGTGCCGCGCAGCGCGACTCGAAGTGGCTGACCATATCGGCGGCCACCTGCGCAATGCGCGGTTCGGCACCAACGATGCGCTCCAGAGCCGCCCATTTGGATTTGAGCCGCTCCTGCTGGGACTCTTCCTCCTCTTCGGCCAGCTCATCCACCTCATCGTCGATCTGCGGTAGCGCCTCCTCCTTGAGCCCGAGCTTGGCTAGCCGGGATTCGTAATAGATGGCGACGGTGGCGCCATCTTCCTTGGCCTGCTGCATGTCGTAGATGTGGATGTAGTCGCCGAACACGGCACGGGTATCGCGGTCTTCGCTGGAGACCGGGGTGCCGGTAAACGCTACAAAGGTGGCATTAGGCAGGGCATCGCGCAGATGCTGGGCATAGCCGACCTGAAATTTGGTCTGGTAGCTGGCGCCCGCTTCGGCCACCTGAGGCAGTTTGACCTCTTTGAGCTTGGCCTCGAAGCCGTACTGGGTCCGATGCGCCTCATCGGCGATGACCACTATGTTGTGGCGATCGGAGAGCAGCGGAAAACTGTCTTCATCGGCGCCGGGGGCGAACTTCTGGATGGTGGCAAAGACGATACCGCCGGAGGGGCGGTTGGTCAGTTTGTCACGCAGATCCTGCCGGGTCAGCGCCTGTACCGGTTGTTCACGCAGCAGATCCTGGGAGAGCGAGAAGACACCAAACAACTGGCCATCCAGATCGTTGCGGTCGGTGATCACCAGTATGGTGGGGTTTTCCATTCGCGCTTCCTGCATCACCCGGGCGGCAAAACAGGTCATGGTAATGCTCTTGCCCGAGCCCTGGGTGTGCCAGACCACGCCGCCTTTGCCCTTGCGGTTGCCGCTGGCGTCCAAACGGGAGGCTGCCACCACCTGGCCGATGGCGGCGCGTACCGCATGAAACTGATGGTAACCGGCGATCTTCTTCACCAGCTTGCCGTCATCTTCAAACAACACGAAGTAACGCAGATAATCGAGCAGATACTCTGGCGCCAGCACGCCGCGCACCAGCGTCTCCAGCTCGCCAAAGGAACCTAGTGGATCCAGGTTCACCCCATCGATGGTGCGCCACTGCATAAAGCGTTCGGCGTTGGCCGAGAGCGAGCCCATGCGCGCCTCGGAGCCATCGGAGATCACCAGCACTTCGTTGTACTGGAACAGATCGGGGATCTGCTCCTTGTAGGTCTGCAGTTGTTCGAAGGCCTTCCAGATATCGGCGTTCTCATCGGCCGGGTTTTTCAGCTCGATGACCACCAGAGGCAGGCCATTGATAAACAGGATGATGTCGGGGCGGCGGGTGTGTTTGGGGCCCTTGAGCGTGTACTGGTTGATGGCTAGAAACTCGTTATGACCGGCGCTGTTCGTCCAGTCCACCAACTTGAGGTAGTCGCCGCGGGTCTCTCCCTCTTTCTGGTACTCCACCTTGACGCCTTGCACCAGCAGGTTGTGAAAGCGGCGGTTGGCAGCTAGTTGGGATGGAATGCCCAAATCCAGCACTTGCCTGAGTGCATCCTCGCGGGCGACCAGCGGAGCCTGCGGATTCAGGCGGGCGAGGGCGCTGCGCAGCCGCTCGATCAACACGGGTTGCAGATAATCGGCCCGCTCCTGGTTTGGGCCTTCGGGGGCGATATCGTAACCGCACAGTGGCTGATAACCGACCTCTTGCAGCCAGCCCAGCGTTTCCTGTTCGAGTTGATCTTCGGTCATGGCTACTTCCCTGTTCCCTGTTCCCTGTTCCCTGTTCCCTGTGCCCTGTGCTCACTCTGCGTCAGGCTGCTGCCTGTTTTGGGTCGGACTTTTTCAATGGCAACATGGTGTCGCCTGATGCCATGAGTTCATCATTTTCCAGATCAAAAGGCCACACATGAAGCCTTAATTCGTCAGAATATTTGAACACTGGCAAGGGGTTAGCGAACTCTGGGCTTCTGGGATAGATCAAAACCATATCGCCTTGACCATTCAGATACTGTTGGCCATAAGCCAGCATCTGATAGAAGTCACCTTGGTTAAGACCATATTTGTTATCGCGGTCAGCGCCATTGAGACGTTTCCATTTGGTATCTAGTACCCATGATGTATCGGCAGTTTCGATAAGCAGGTCGGGTCTGAGTTGAAAAATCCCTTGGCCCGCGTGCTGACATAGATAGCGGCTGGCGGCCTGCGTACGCAGGTGGGCGCCGTTTAGCAGTTGGCGCCGTAGCACCTTGGCCACATGTTGCTCGAACAGCTTTTCCATCGGGAACAACAGACTGATGCCTTGCGTTGCCCCCTTGACTGCTAGCGGCATCTGTTGTCCCAGCACCAATTCGCACCAAGGACGCACGGCCTGGTAGTGGGCCATCAGGCGATCGGTTCGCCAGCAGGCAAAGTCCTGCCGTACATCTCGACTAGGCGGTATCTCATGTATAAATCCCGCCAACTCATGGGCCAGTCGCCAGTTGTTGGCTTCTTGGGTTGCCTGGCAGGTCTTGTCCAGTGCCAGACGCAGCAGGCGGTTCTCCGGTCGGTCTGGCAAGAACAGATCATGGCGCAGGTGAAACAGATGCTGGCGTCCAGGCGGCTGGCGCATCTGTTTGGCCATATCCAACTGACCGCGCAAGAAGGGCTGCTCCTCTTCCACGCGCTGGTAATCAAAACGCAGACCACGCTTGATCAACTGATCCAGCGCCAGCAAGAACTGGCGCATCACCCACTCGATCAAGGGAGAGTCGAACAGTTGCACCTCCGCCACCTCCGTCTTGCGATGGGGCAGATCCAGCGCCGAGGCAATCAGCCGGCTGAGCAGGGTCCGGCTTTTTGCCGGATCCTCCTGCGCCTCATGATGCTTGGGCAGGATCTCGATGCCGGTACCACAGGGCGTCTGTAGTACTCCCACATGGTTATCCAGTCGTAGCCAGCGGCGATTTTCCACCGCGATCAAGCGGGCGCCTTGCTGGCCCATATTGGCCTGCAATTGGCAAAGCCAGTCGAAAGCGTTGGGGCTTATCTGGGCACGATCCAGATCTGGCTCTATTGAGTCGGTCGTCAGCCGGGCATGCTCGCGCACTCTGATCCAGGTATGTGCCATCAGGCCCCCTGGAGGATCTGGTGGTAGCTCTCGAGCTTGTCGAAAGCCTCCTCGTTAATCTGCCAGCGTCTGTCCTGCAACTGTTCAAGTAGCGATTCGCCAAACAATTGGCTTAACTGGTTATCGCCATCAGGTTGCTTGATAAAGCACAGGGATTTGTTCTTGGCTCGGTGGCCATTAAGCACCCAGTTTATGCGCTCCCAATCCTCGAAGAAGTACTCCTGCAGCAGTGGCAAGATCTGGTTCTGGAAGATAAACGCCAACTTTCTGCGGCTGGGGTCATCTTTAAGCGGCATAAAGTAGGCGTGTCCCAGACAGTGGTCCCGATCCAGCAACACCTCAATGCGTTGGTTCATTATGCATAACAGTTCGTCAATTTTGATGCTGATATCACCCTCCTTGACCACAATATTTTTTAGCAGTTCGGGTTCAGGTGACATCTCTTCAAATACGAAACGGCGGCGCAGGGCGATATCCAGCCCGGCTAGGGAGCGGTCGGCAGTATTCATGGTGCCGATGATGTAGAGGTTATCCGGCACACTGAAAGGCGTTTTGGAGTAGGGCAGTATGACTTCCAATGCTTCGTCAGCCCCTTGTCGCTTGGAGGGTTCGATCAGGGTGATCAGTTCGCCAAAAATCCGCGAGATATTCCCACGATTAATCTCATCGATGATTAGAACGCGAGCATCATTAGCTGGTTTAGATAGCGATTTTTTAGTTTCGTTTTTTGAGGGTGTTATGAGTCGTTTAACTAGCTCTGGCAGAATATTGTTGTATCCATTAACTAGATAACGATCGAGTTTTGAATTAACAACCTTGTCAAAAACTTTTGCATCACGAATATCGCTGAGAGTAATTTCTCCATTCTTAAGATATTCAGCGAGTTCTGTGATTAGGGTCATCGCTAAAGGTAGACGACTGTCGTTAGGCTTTAATAGCTCAACAACTTCATTGCTTACAGAAAGAACTTGATATTTCCCTATGAACTCGCCCTTTGTGAAAAAATTGCTCGCTTCTGTGTCGTCGCGTTCAAATTTTTCCTCATTTAGCAGCGCGGATAATTTTTTCGTGTCAATCGAGCCTTCATGTAGTTGGTAGATAGTAGCCTGGCTGAAAATTCGATTCATCAATTGTTCATGGGGGAGAGCAGGTTCATACACGCGTAGCCATTTAACTCGACGGCATTGACCGTAACCACCGAGATCATCACTACGAGTTATGCATTCGTAATCGCTGGTAAATTCACCAATAGCTCTGAACTTATAGTTACCTTCGGTAACAACCACTAAATCACCAGGTTTTATTTTCAATAAGAAAGTAGCTACTGCTGTAATGGCATAGGCATCTTGTTCAAGGCTGTAGCCTTCTTGAGTAAAGCGCTCGTGAATTTCCTTGCGAGTATTACACCCTTTGAAGTTAATTTGATCCCCATATCCCAAGAGAGCATATCCTTTCTGGATACATTCTTCATATATAAATGCATCATCTCCCAGAGTGTTGCCCAGCGACATTTTCCATATTTTTCGACCAGTTAAGTTGATTGGCTCTGTTGATTTGATGGTGACTTTAGCTTTACAGGCTTCACTAATTTGCTTGAAAATGCCATCGACGACCTCATATCTCAACTGTCCGGATTCTTCATCATTAGTCGCTCTTAGCCCTTCAACGAAGTCCTCATAGCTGAAGCTTTGGTGAAATGTAGTGAAGCGTATTCGTTGCTCGTCAACTAAGGCATCGAAGCGCTGTTTAATTTTTTTTCGTGATTCGGTGTCTGTGCCAGCATGCATTGCCAGATAATCTGGATCTAGGATCTCTAGTGCCTTATTAATCGTGTTGTAGGTCTTACCGGTACCAGGCGGGCCAAACAATATTTGGTTTAATGAAATAGAGGTGGTTTCACTCTGTTTTATATTATCTTCTTCGTCTGGGCTTTCATCATCGTCTTCATCGGGATTTGATATGATCGGTGATTTTTCATAATCAGTTGGGAAAAGACCATGACCTTCCAGATGAATATTGTCGGTTGTCATTCTGGATTGAATGCTCTTTAACCATATTTCTGCCTGTTCGGGGGACACATCGCTTCCATTTTTAAATGTCACCGAGCAATCATCAACCCCACCATTTCTGTAACAAGCAAGCTGTCCTTTTCGAATAAGACCAACTCGCGCCAATGTATTGCTTAATGTAATGAAAAAATAGCGATTACCATTTTTCGCATCTTTTGCTCGAGACCCAATGATTAAATAGCAGCCATTTTTCTTACTAAGTCTGCTCGAGTAAATGTCAGCGGTTGGGAAAACGGAGATAACTTTTTCGATAACACTTAATGTCCATGAGACAAGATCCCTGTTTTTGCTCTGACTAAGAAACTCTTGATGCAGTTTTTCTGTGATTTGTTCTGTGTTCATAGCATCGTCCATCAAATATATTCAAAAAAAGATCATCTCACCCGCCGGTAGCGCTGGGTGGGGCTGCGCGGGGAGTCGGGGTGCGTCATGGCCAACACACCGGCGGCCAGGGCGGGTTTGAGATAGTTCTGGCTGAAGGTGGCGCGGTGGGAGAGCCCCAGACGCTGCATCAGCTCGCTGGCCTTGAGGGCTTCGCCGGGGGCGAGCACCGCCAGCAGCTGTTGGATCGGCTCGCTCAGGAACCCCGCTACTTGTTCGTTTACTTGTTCGCTTACTTGTGCTGTCCGTGGCTCGGTGGCGGGTTGGTTGGCTAGATTGCCGGGCTCGCTGGCCTTGGCCTCGGTCAGTGCCTGGGCCAGTGCTTGCAACATAAATTCGACAAAGGGGGTGGCCTCGCTCAGTCGGTCAGAGTGGGCCAGGGCGGCGTAGTAGGCCTCCTGCTGGCTGCGGATCACGCTCTCCACCGGCAGATAGGCCAGCACCGGGCGCCAGCGGCTCAGGATCAACGTCTGCCACAGCCGACCCATGCGACCGTTGCCGTCGGCAAACGGGTGGATAAATTCAAACTCATAGTGGAATACGCAACTGACCAGCAGTGGATGCCAGTCACTGCGGGCGAGCCAGTGCAGCAGATCGGCCATCAGCAGCGGCACCCGGCTGGCCGGTGGGGCCATATGCAGCAACTCGTTGCCACGATAGATGCCAACGCCGCCCTGGCGCCAGCAACCGGCCTCGTCGATCAGCCCCTGCATCAGCAGGCGGTGGGCTTGGAGCAGATTATCCAGCTCGGTGGGCTGCCAGTGGGCCATCGCCTCATAGGCGGCAAAGGCATTGCGCACCTCCTGGATCTCCTTGGGTAGCCCCAGCACCCGTTTGCCATCGAGCACGGCGGTGACCTGCTCCAGCGTCAAGGTGTTGTTCTCGATGGCCAGTGACGCCTGTATGGTGCGGATGCGATTGCCGCGCCGTAGTTGGGGCGCCAGCTCGCCGTCGCGCGTCAGGGCCAGGTGGCCGATCAGCTCGCTGATTTCACTCACCAGCGTAATCAGGCGCGGCGTTATGCTCAGCGGCGGGCTATAGGCCATCAGGGCAGCTCCTCGGCCAGCAGTGCCTCGGCCTCCGGCAGCCGTAACTGGCCGGAAATCAGCTTGGGCAGCAGGGTATCGCGCAATTGGGCGAGGGTTTGGGCTTGTAAACAGTTCTCTCGAATTCGATCCATTAATGGCTGGATATGTGAGTCAAATGTTTTAAGTACCAATTCAGGCGGGTTAATAATCCACTGTGACGATACAAGGGTCGTATTCAAATTCTTCTGAACTGAGCCATCAGCAATATGCACCAAGTGTTTTGATATTTTTCGAAGCCAGAAAAACAATAGATTTTTAGATACGCCGTCAAAGTCTTTGAAATACAACCATCCATCATGAATGCAGCCTTCAAGTTCAACAAAGGCTGGAATTCCGCATGACGCACTATTTGACATGATGAGATCGCCATGCCGAACGGAAACGCTTTTGGGCGCACCTTCTTTTTTTATCTTCTCTTTTGTAGAAAAGATGAACATTCCGTCAGATGCGGTTGCATCAGCAATTTTTATCCACGGTATGTCATTTCCCATGAAATTCTGGATTGGTCTTGGTGATGAACCCCGGCCTAAATTACATACGTCACCAATTGTAGAGATCTTCCACTCTTTCGGGATCATGCCCTGCTCGGACTCTTCAAAGCTATCGGGGAACTGGGCGGCAGTGACGTCATCCATCCCTTGTGGTGGCTCGCCGCGCGCCTTGGCATGCACCGGATCGAAATCGACAAACCAGGATTTAAACAGCGCCTGGGCAATCGCCTCCAGCGTGGCATTGGTTTCGCGCAGCAGAGCGATGCGGTCGTCAAGGGCACCGAGTGTGGTTGAAATAGCCTTTTGCTCGTCTAGGTCTGGTCGCATGAACTCAAAGCTGCAGATACGGTTTGGCGCAGTGTGTTTGACGGTAGATCCTGTTGCTGATGCAACCACCCAGTGCCGATACTCTGGACTACGCATGAGGTAGTGCAGATAGCCTGAATCAACCGCGTTGAGGTCCTTGATCTGTATTAGCCCAACTCGCTGGTTGTGAAGCCATGTTATACCCTCTATTTCCGGAACGACCGCAGCATAACCAAGGGTATCAGCTCCCCGACTAAGATCCGTCATCGTAACTATGACGTCCCCCCTCTTTAGAACGTACTCATCAGGAATGGGACCACTGTAAAACTTTCCTTTACCGAGCTGAAAACCGCCGCCAATAGAAAAATTTCCCGGCGTGACCAGCTGATATGAGGTTTGGTTATCAGTAAAAAATTCACTCTTAAATGCGAACCCATGTCTTACATGAATTACATCTTCGAGCCGACATATTATCCACTCAGAACTCATACCCCAGCCCCCCCAGCTTTTGACGAATTAGCTGATCCAGCTCGGCGCCCTTGGCCATCTGCTCGCCCAGCTTTTCGGTCAGTGCCTGCATCTTGTCGGCAAAGGCTTCGTCATCCTCTTCCACCGCTTCGGCACCCACATAGCGGCCCGGCGTCAGCACATGGCCGTGCTGGGCGATCTCATCGAGCGTGACTGAACGACAGAAGCCGGGGATATCTTCGTAAGGCTGGTCGGTTTCGCCATCACCCTTCCAGGCATGAAAGGTATCGGCGATACGGGCGATATCCTCTGCCGTTAGCTCAATCTGCACCCGGCTGACGGCGGTGCCCAACTTGCGGGCGTCGATAAACAACACTTCGCCCAGGCGACGGGTTTTGCCGTTGGCCAAAAACCACAGACAGGCCGGGATCTGGGTGTTGAAGAACAGTTGGCCGGGCAGAGCGACCATGCACTCGATGACATCCTCTTCGACCATGGCACGGCGAATATCGCCTTCGCTGTTTTGCGAGGAGGACATGGCGCCATTGGCCAGCACGATACCGGCGCGGCCGCCGGGCTTGAGGTGGTAGAGCATATGTTGCAGCCAGGCGTAGTTAGCATTACCGGCGGGCGGCGTGCCGAAGGCCCAGCGCGGATCGCCTTCCAGCGAGCCATGCCAGTAGTCGCTGATATTAAACGGCGGGTTAGCCATGACAAAATCGGCGCGCAGGTCCGGGTGCTGGTTGCGGGTAAAGGTATCGGCAGGTTCGCGCCCCAGGTTGAAGTCGATGCCGCGAATGGCCAGGTTCATGGCCGCCAGACGCCAGGTGGTGGGGTTGGACTCCTGACCGAAGATGGCCACATCACCGAGCTTGCCGCCGTGGGCTTCGATAAACTTCTCGGATTGCACAAACATGCCGCCGGAGCCGCAGCAGGGGTCGTAGACCTTGCCGGTGTGGGGCGCCAGCACCGCCACCAGGGTCTGGACGATACTGGCTGGCGTATAGAACTGGCCGCCCTTCTTGCCTTCGGCGCTGGCAAACTGACCCAGAAAGTACTCGTAGACCTGGCCCAGGATATCCCGTGCCCTGGATTGATCCTCACCAAAGCCGATGGTGGAGATGAGATCCACCAGCTCGCCGAGCTTGCCATCGGGCAGCGGCGCGCGGGCGTAACGCTTGTCGAGAATGCTCTTCAGGCGCGGGTTTTCCGCCTCGATGGCCGCCAGGGCATCATCAATGCGCTTGCCGATATCCGCCTGCTTGGCGGCGGCGCGAAGGGCCTCCCAACGGGCGCTCTCCGGCACCCAAAACACGTTCACCTCTTTGTAGTAGTCGCGATCTTCGAGCTCTTGGCGGATCTCCTCGTCGCTGGCATCCAACAGGCAGTAGTCGTCGTTCTCGTCGGCAAAGCGGCGAGCCAGTTCGGCGCGGCGGGCGGCAAAAGAGTCGGAGATGAACTTCAAGAAGATCAGGCCGAGAACCAGGTGCTTGTATTCGGCGGCATCGACGTTGGCGCGCAGCTTGTCGGCGGTGGCCCAGAGAGTTTTTTTGATATCGGAGAGCATGAAAGGAGCAACCTTGAGTAAACGAACGGCTAGGCTGCGCAGTATATCAAAGGGTTAGCGGGATTTTGTTACATCGGGCCTGGTATTTGCGGGCTGGATAAAAACACATGTCGTGTTTTGGGCCTGGTAAACGGGTAAGCAATGGTTGGATCAGCGCCGGGCTTTTCTGATGGGCAGACACCCTCTACGCTACGATGCCTGGGCATTTGCGGTGCAAGCGCCAGGCATGCGATGAGAGGGCTTGATTTGAATTATTACTGAATGTTTGTTCTAACTCGCAACCTGAATGAGACCCTTTGGGGTATCATCGGACATCGGATGATTTTCGGGTATTACTCATGGCTAAAAACCAGGAGACGCTGTTCCGTCACTGGCACCTATTGCGTTTGATTCCACGTCAGCCGCAGAAAATTACGGTCAAGTCGATTGCTAATGTATTGAACAATGAAGGACTTGGGGTAACGGAACGCACGATTCAGCGTGATCTGCAGGAGCTTTCGTCATTTTTTTCGTTGGTTGTTGATGACCGGGACAAGCCATTTGGCTGGAGCTGGCAAAGAGATGCTCGGAGCTTCGATCTACCAGGGATGACACTCAATGAGGCTCTGGCTTGGGTCATGCTGGAGCAGCACCTGCATCAGATGTTGCCCAGTACCACAGTGGATCACCTGAAGCCTTATTTTTCGTCAGCGCATCAACGACTCAAGAGTGAGTCATCTCCAAAACGATCTCGCTCCTGGATAGAAAAAATCCGCATCCTGCCATCCAATCAGCCGCTTATCTCGCCACAGATTGATCCGCACGTACAAAAGACGGTTTCGGAAGCGTTGTTTAATGAACAGCGACTAGAGATCCGCTATCGCAAGAAAAATGAATCCGAACCTGTTGTGTATCAGATCCATCCGTTAGCGCTGATCCAGCGCGGCAATGTGCTCTACCTCTACGCGCGCTTATTTGATTATCCGAATGCGCGCAGTTTGGCGATGCATCGCATTGAACAGGTTGAGCCACTCGATGAGCCTGCGGTATATCTGGACGATTTTGATCTGGACGAGTGCGTTAATCGTGGCGTCTGGGGTTTTGGTGGCGAGCAACAGTGCGAGTTGGCGATCCGCTTCTATGAGCGCAAAGGGGAGCATCTCTACGAGACGCCGCTAACCAGCAATCAGCAGCTACAGGTAGACGACGAGGCGGCGGGGATTTTGACGGTGCGCGCTACAGTACCGGACACTCCCCAGCTGCGCTGGTGGATCCTGGGCTTTGGTGATTGTGCCGAAGTGTTAGCTCCGGCATCGCTGCGACATGAGTTGTCGCAGATGATCGCTAGGATGGGAGCCAGATATGTAGTGACTGCCGAAACAGCGTTATCCACGCCAGCAGTTGTGACATCCGAACCTTAAGCAGGAGAGAGTCCAATGCCCATTCGCCCGCAACCCATGCGTGTCCGTTGCCCGCACTGTCACTGGCACACCATTGTCGCCCCGCGCTCCGATGCCATCCGCCCGCGCGAATGGGTCACCCAGTGCCCGCGCTGCGGCCACGACGACCTCGAACGTACCCCTCTCCCTTCCTGGCAAGGCTCCCTAGTGCGCCTGTGTGAGCGCTGGTTTGATGTGTTCAGGGCGAGGTGAGTATGTTTTACGTGCAGACTAACAATTTAATTTCGCCAATTAATAGTTTTACTTAATAGGGATATCCAGATGGAAGAATCGCAATTGAAGGACTTATTTCAAAGAGCGGAGGATCTTTTGCAACAGGACGTTGGGGATGCCAAGCCTGTCGTTGCCGCTTGGGGCTTAATGAATGCTGGGAAAAGTTATTTGCTCAATATGCTAACTGATCACATCCAAGAAGAGTGTTTTCGTACCTGTGATCTGCGTGAAACAGCCGAGTTGAAACGCTTTGAAACCAGCAATTACATCTTCCTCGACACGCCGGGGCTTGATGCTAATGAAGATGACGATTCCGTGGCTCATCAAGGGGCTGCTCAGGCTGACATTGTCCTGTTTGTTCATCAGCCACAAGGGGAACTGGAGAAAAGCGAGATCGATTTTTTGCGCCAGCTCAAGGCATCTTTTGGCGAATATGCAGAGAAGAACATCATCCTCATTCTTAGCAAAATAGACTCGGAGGATTCTGCAAAAATTAATGTCATCGAAAAACGAATGCTTGAGCAGTGTCAGGAGATACTCAATTTTCAGCCGCGTTGCTTCCAAATTTCAGGTACCCGGTTCCATAACGGGATGAAGCAGAATCAAGACGGCTTAGTCCGCGCTAGTCATATTCAGGAGCTGAAAACACATATTGATGCCCTAAATATCGACACCCGAGCTGTCAAAGTTGCTCGCCAGCATCAGGCGCTTGATACGTTGATTGCCGAAATCTCGTTGGCTGAGAAAGCGTTTCAAGAAAGAAAAATGAGCATCGAAGAGATGTTAGCTGGGAGCTTTGCTCCGTTCAACAAGGCGCTTGCCAGTCTCAGCGTATCCTTGAACAAGACTGCTTACGAATACAACACACTTTAATTTTGGGATAAAACAATGGCATTACCTTGGTTGATCGGAGCGGCAGTTATTGGTGCAGGCTCATATATTGCGAAGAAGTTAAGAGAAGAAGAAGAGGAACGTGAACGGGAAGATCGTCGGGAAAGAAGACGTGAGCAGGAAGCCCGGGAACGTGCTGAACAGGCTCGTCGAGCCAAGGCTCTTGAGGAGCAGAAGCATGCAAAAATAAGGGAGTTTGTGGCTCAGGGGGAAGAGCAGGCGGAAGATTTTAAACAACTTCTAAATGGTTTGATCGCAGTTGAATATATTCAAAACCCTGCGTTTTGTGCCAATTTTTCCGATGCATCAGATGCTGTTAATACCATGGAGTCTGGGGCTTGCATGCGTGTTCGGCGAGTCAGTAATCCATTTGTTGTCACCCACAAGCTGGATATTCTGGATCGGCAGACGAGAGATAGTCTGACCCAATTTGAAACATTGTATCAGGTCGAGTTACGCCCAGAACCCGCGATCTCCGAAGCCCATGAGCAGCTTAACTATGCAGAAAAAGCATTGGCTGGATTGAGCCATCTTCGCCAAAAAATGGAACATAAGCGCAACAAACTCAGCAGCGACTAAAGGAGGTATAAATGTCGAAGGGTATGTCGCGTCAGACTTTGCTGGAGTCGTTTGGTGAACTTAAGGGGCAATTTGATACTTCGTTGGCTGAGGCGAAAGAGCTAGACGATCAGTTCATGGCACTGCAAAAGAAGTTTCACCAGGGTGTATCGGGGCATCTTTTGAATGCACAAGAGAAAATTCCCAAAGAGAGTCCAATACGGGGCCAGTTCGAAGGATTTCTTGCTGCAGTTAAGAGGACTGATGCCGCTTGGCAGAAGAACATCAATTGTCGCGACAAGGGGCTTCAGTTCCGTAAGGGATTTAACGACTCATTGCTGGTGTTTGTCTACGGCAAGGTGAAATCTGGTAAAAGCTCTTTGGGTAATTACATGGCCTGGGGACAGACGGATCCAGATATCCATGTCAAAACGGCAACTCCAGCAGACCGTCAGCCGAGTTTTTTTTCTCATGAAAATACACATGCCGAGAATGGTGACAGTCAGAACGAGGCTTTAAATCGCCAGGAATTTCGCGTTGGTGCCACAGAGGCTACTAGTTCGATCCAGGGTTTTCGTCTGCCAGGATTGACTTGGGTTGATTCACCGGGGCTGCATTCGGTGAATGAGCAGAATGGTCGTCTCGCCAAAGATTATGTAGAGCACGCCGATCTTATTCTCTACACCATGCGCTCGGATGCTCCGGGGCGAGCGAGCGATTTGAATGAAATTCAAGAACTCAAAACCAATGGAAAAGAGATGCTTATCCTTGTCACTGGTAGTGATATCAACCAAGAGGACTGGGATGAGGTACTCGATGAGATCAAGGTTACGGTGCAGATGAAGCCTCAAGAGACTCGTCGCATGCAGCGTGACTATATCGCTAAAGAGCTTGGTTTTATTAACAGCGATCAATTGGTTTCTATCTCAGCGCGTTATGCCCAAGAACACGCCAATGATCTGGATAAGGTAGTCGATAGCGGCATGGGGCAGCTGTTTTTTACTTTGCACCGCATCTCTCAGCAGGACGGTGTCCGGTTGAAACGCAATGTTCCGATGCGCAACTTTTACCAGTTTGTAAAGGTATGTGGTGACGAGCTTGCTCCGTATCATCAATTTATTACCGATCTTGAGGCAACGATGGTTCGTGTGCAGACGGACGTGACCAAGTCGATGACAAATGAGATCCGGGCGGCACAGACCAAGATGCGCAGCAAGATCGAAATTTCTTTCGAAGAGTTTGTTGGGCTCAGGAATGATGAACACCGCATGAATGAAGCTATTCGCAATGCTCATCGCAACTGGAATGAGCTTCTGCAGCAGGTGATTGGTCACGCCTTGCATGAGATTTTTTCTACAGCTTCTGAAAGGTTTAAGTCTGCCGTGAGTCAGACATGGCACACCTCGGCCCTCTCCTTGCCGGACTTCTCCGTTGATAAAGTGACAGAGATGATTCCCAGTGGTGTGAGAAAGGGGAATCGAGGGATTTTCAGTGGATTAGGCACTTTGCTTGGCACTGCTGCGGGCTCCTTCTTGGGGCCTATAGGGATGGCGGCAGGTGGTGCTATCGGAGCCGCTGTTGGTGGGGCGTTTGGCCACAGCGCCGAGGTCAGTACGCGCAGTATCGAGGTGATCACGGGTGATAATTTCGAACAGATCCGTGAACAAACGCGAACTGTCTACAGCGAAGCTATCGAGAAGACTATCCGTGCTCAGGCTGATACATCATTGACCCAATTACTGGCCGATCTTCAGCAAACGATCCGGCAATTATCGCAAGAAATAATGGATACCCAGCAAGGAATTGATGCTCTCAAACTGGCCGCTGAACAAAAAATTCGATAAGGAATTCAATAATGTCAATCACGTCTAGCCAACTTTATGTCACCTACGAATCGGTCAAAAAACTGGTTCAAGATTATCCGGCCATGCAAGAGTCATTTGCGCAAGTTGCAGTACAGTTTGAAGACAAGGTCAAAACCCCAGGGATTAGCGTGATGGTTTACGGCATTTATAACGCCGGTAAAAGTACCTTGATTAATGCTCTAATCGGTCAAGAGGTCGCCCCTACGGGTGACATCCCTCTAACCGACAAGGTCAGCTCTTATCGCTGGAATAATCACACCATCCTCGATACCCCTGGCGTCGATGCGCCGCTTGCTCATGAGGAGGTGACCAAGGCGCAGATGATGACGGCCGATGCCATTATCTTTGTGGTCAACCCTTCTGGGGCTGCAGAGGAAGATAAAACACTGCAGAAGTTGGTGGATCTTCTTGAAGCACGGAAAAAACTGTTCTTGGTGTTTAACGAGAAAAACCCACTTAGTCAGGAAGACTTTATTCGCCTGAAAAATCAGACGCGCATTCGTCTGCAAGAGTTGGCGGCCTGCAGAGGTATGAGTGACGTCTTGCAGGATATTCCGGTTATGCGCGTCAATGCCGCTCGGGCTTTGAAAGGCAAGCTTTCCGGTCAACAGGGATTGGTCGATTACAGTGGCTGTCCTGAGTTGGAAGCTGCTCTTAACGATTTTATTAACAATATCGACCAAGGTGACGTTAATAAGCGGCTGGCCGGAGCTTTACGCTGCTTTCTAGAGCAGTTTGTGGCTAAGTTATCTGACTCCAGCAGCAGCGACATGGTGCGTAAGTACGATGAGTTACTCAAAAGCCTGATCGCTCACCAGTCACATTGTCGTCAGGAAATCAGCAGTCAGATTATCCGTAGCGGTAAATATGTTTATGAACGCAGTAAGAATGCTATTCGGCAAGACCCTGAGCATTGCCAATCGCTCATAGAGCAAGTCTATCAAGACGCGTCATCCAGAGTGGCTGCTACATTGGAGGATGAGCTGAATCATTTAGCATCCACCTTCAAGGATGAGATCGAACAGCTGGAAATGGCGATTGATAGCGATCGACTCCGTCACCAAGGTGTCGATATCCCGACATTAAAGTCCAACCCCAATGAATCAACAGACAGTGGCGATAGTATTTTGTCGCGACTTGATGGCGACCTGATCGGTCAAGGTGTGAAATCCTTAAGCTCGGTCGCTAAACCCGAGCATATTATTTCGGCTCTCAAGCTAACCAAGGAGTGGTTTCCTTCCATCATGAAGGGGATTGGCCCGAAGACGATGGAAAAAATAGGCGCCAAAGTTATTGACAAATACATCCCTTATGTTGGCACGGCTGTTACCGTGGTGATGTCTGTGTGGGAGATGCTGCAGGGAGATCCGGAAAACAAGCGGATGCAGGAGGAATCCGAGAAAATGCAGCGTGAGCGGGAACGATTTGAGCGAGAGGTCGAGGATATTGCACGGGATCTCGGGGCCCAGTTTGAACATGCGATGAATGACATTGTGCGAGGTGAGCTTGAGCCTTTATTTGTCCAGATGCGTTCAAGATTAGAAAATGCGCTTAGTGTCGCCAACGAACAGGATCAAGCTATTCGCTCGACGATGATGGTGGTCCAGGATTTTCTCGCTAGTCTGCAAAGTGCCTGAACTTTTATGACATCTGTATTGCGAACATTTCCTTGTTCAGCCTGCGGACAGTGTTGCCGCCGAGTGAACGAGAGTTCAAAAACTGCATTCTTGGATCGGGGGGATGGTGTTTGCAAGCATTTCGATGAACAGAGCAAACTTTGCAGGATCTACAGCGAACGACCTCTCGTCTGCCGGGTAGAGGAATACTACCTTGCCAATATGTCAGAATTGATATCTTGGGATGAGTTCGTGAATATCAACGTCGAAATATGCCAGCACCTTCAGAAGTGATTTTTGTAGTGGTTTTTTTATGCTGTGGAAAGGGTGTTTCCACAGCAGTCACCCAACAGCCTGCCCCAGCCGTGTCTTCCCCTCGCCCGTGGGGGGCCAACCGGGGGGCGTATGCGCTGGTCAAACTCAGCTGGAGAGCGCAAGCCGTAACTGCATAGCTACAAGCTTTCTATTTATAAATGGCCGTACGTTTAAACGGTCATGCAATGTGACGGATGCTGTCGTGATCATCGATTGATGGTGAACTACCATATTCGGCCTGTGCGGGTATGTGGATTGAAATAGGCCAGATAATTAACAGTGTTAATTTTTAACCTCTTCGTTCTATAGATGCTTTTAGATTGAAATATTGTCTATGTGCGGTTGTCAGCCCTAGAAATTCTAATCAGGTCTCCTCTCCTGTTAGGAGGAAAAAGATGGGGGCTTGATTTGTTATAGCTATAGTGTGGGTTCGATTGTGGGTTCAAATAGAAAAAGGCGCCTTTCCTTGCAGATAAGCGCCTTTATTTTCAATACCTTATCGCAAAGGCTTTAGTTCATGCCGTATTTTTTCAGCTTCTTGCGCAGAGTACCACGGTTAATACCCATCATGATGGCAGCACGAGTTTGGTTGCCACGGGTATATTGCATGATGATATCCAGCATGGGAGCTTCAACTTCGCTCAGCACCATTTCATAGAGTTCGGTGACTTCCTGGCCATTGAGCTGTGACAGGTAGTTACGCAGAGCCTGTTGGACAGACTCGCGCAGCGGGCGCTGCATCGGCTCATGAGTGTGGGCGTGAGTGGTCGTGGTAACCAGTGCGTCAGAAGTCAGGTTTTGTTCAAACATATGCTGTCTGCTCTTCGTTATGCTGTTGCGTGTCAAAAAAATACTTCAATGCATCTATTTGGGCGTCAGCCTTCTCTAATGCATTGAAACCTCTGCGAAAATCTTGATTTTGCGCGATCCGGTCCAAATACCAGGCAACATGTTTGCGAGCAAAGCGCACCCCTTGATATTCACCGTAAAAGTGATGCAGGGCTTTGATATGCTCCAGTACCAAACTTCGAATCTCCTCTGGTGAGGGGATAACAGAAGCCTGGTTATGCTCCAGATAATGACGGATCTGGCGAAAAATCCATGGCTGTCCCTGTGCGGCGCGCCCAACCATGATGGCATCGGCGCCGGTGTAATCCAGCACATGACGTGCCTTCTCTGCTGAGTCGATATCGCCATTGGCGATAACAGGGATGGATACAGCCTGCTTGATAGCTCTGATCGTGTCGTATTCTGCGTGTCCATTAAACAGGCAGGCTCGAGTACGTCCATGAACAGTCAGTGCCTGGATCCCTGCCTGTTCGGCCAGTTTTGCAATTTGAACACCATTGCGATGCTGCGGATCCCATCCAGTCCGGATCTTCAATGTCACCGGAACTGCGACCGCATTAACAACGGACAGCAGGATGCGCTCGACCAGCTCGGGATCCTGTAACAGGGCCGAACCCGCCAGCTTTTTATTCACCTTTTTGGCTGGACATCCCATATTGATGTCGATGATCTGGGCTCCGGCTGCAACATTCAGTCTTGCCGCTTCAGCCATTAGCTCAGGATCACAGCCCAGTATCTGCACAGAGCGGATGCCATTTTCATCAATGTGATAACGGCGCTTCCGTGACTTTTCCGTGTCCCAGGTGTCCGGATTGGCAAGCATCATTTCGGATACTGCTAACCCAGCCCCCATCTGCAGGCAGATTTGGCGAAAAGGACGATCGGTGATACCTGCCATCGGGGCCAGTACCAGCGGCGTATCCAATTTGTAACGACCAATTTGCATTGCTACGACACAATCAACCATCGGCTCAGGGCGGCGTATATTACGCATTTTTTACCGCACTGAAAAGGTTAGAAATTGAGCATGGGGCTTTTTTTTCTCCATTTGTTTTGGCTTGCCCCCTTGCAAAAACAAGTGTTATCTGGCTCACGCTTTTGACCCTCAGGATATAGCTTCGTAAGAGGCTATTTCGGCTGAGAATTTCGAACAAATGCTGTGATGTGAGTGTCAGCCCTGTCGCCTGGAGCTGTTGTCCAAGTCTGCTCTTGGTTAAGATCGTTGCTCAGTTGAGTCATCACTCGGTGTCGGCAATGATGCGATTTACAAGGTTCTGCCTCGGTGGGTGCGCTGTGTTGTTATTGGCGATAGCCCCCGCATTGAGGGCGCAGCCATTAACCTTCAATGCCGCTTGGCAGCAGGTATTGAATAATAACCCTGGCTTGGCTGCCAGTCGTTCTGGTGTCACCCAATCAGAGCAGTTAGCTAATGCCGCGCAGGCACTGTATTTGCCGCAATTAACACTGCAGGCGTCATATACCCGGTTGGAAAAGCCCATCGAGCTGGATTTGATGGATCTAAATCCGATTGCTAGCAACAAGAACAATCCGCTACTCAATTCGGCCGCAGTGCAGCAATTGATCCAGGGATTGGGCGGGGCGTCAGCCTTTGTCACTCAGTTCACGGAACAGGATCTGGTCACCAGTTCGGTTCAGGCACTCTGGCCTTTATACACCGGTGGGCGGATCGATGCGGCCCAGACTATCCGGCAGGCGCAGCTTGATGAGGCACGACAACAGTTCGCGCTCAAGCAACAGGCGGCTTTTGAATTGCTCACCGAGCGTTACTACGGGTTGATTCTGGCGCGCGCTGTGGTCGCCACGCGACAGCGTTTGGAACAGGCGCTGGCACAGCATTTGCGGCATGCCGAGCGCATGGAAGCACAGGGGCAGATTGCTCGAGTCGAGCGCTTATCTGCGCAATCGGCTTATGCCAAGGCCAAAGTAGAGACCAGTGCTGCACAGCGTCAAGCTGAGATAGCGGAGCTGGCGCTGGCCAGTCTGATACAACAACCCGGACACCTTGAGCCGAGTGATGGGCTGTTCTTATATAGTCAGCTGCCAACGGCGGACGATTTTGTGCAACGCATGTTAGCGCATCATCCTGGACTGGCCTTGCTGCAGTCCAAGCAGACGCAAGCCGATGGCCTACTGACCGTTGAGCAAGGCAAGCGTCTTCCGGAGTTGTTCTTATTTGGAAATTACTCGTTGTACGAACAGGATACCTTGGCGGCGAAAATGGCTCCGGACTGGTTGGTCGGTGTCGGCGTCAAGGTGCCGTTGGTGTCGCGTGATGGTCTCTCTGATACGGTAGCCGCCGCGAGCACAGTCCAGGTACAGGTGAAACAGTTACTCGCCCAGTTACGTCAGGATTTGACGTTGTTGACAGAAAAGAGCTGGCGTGAGGCCGATCTGGCGCGCGAGCAATATCAGAGTTTGGCTGTAACGGAACAACTGGCCACGGAAAATGTCCGTCTCCGGGTCAATGCCTTTCAGCAGGGGTTAGGTACCTCGTTGGATGTCGAGGATGCGCAAAGCCGGCTCGCCGCGGTACAAACACAGCGCCAGGCTGTGGCCTATCAGTATGTAGTTTGTCTTGCCCGCTTGCTGGTTCTCAGCGGTCAACAGGCACACTTTATCGATTACCAACCGCAAAACCGTATCGAGGTGGCATCATGAATCGGGGTCGTCATCTGTTGCGTTGGGCCATGGCCACTGTGGTCGTGATCGCCCTGATCGTGAGTTTCTGGTGGGCTTATCAACCCGCTCCGCTACGTCTACAGGGGCAAATTGAGGCACAAAGTTACAGTGTCGCCTCCAAGGTCCCTGGCCGAGTGGCTTCTTTGGCCGTCAGGAAAGGGCAGTCTCTGGCACGTGGTGCGCTGGCTTTTACCCTGGTTAGTCCCGAGCTGGAAGCGAAATTAGCGCAGGCACAAGCGGGTGAGCTCGCGGCTGGGGCGCTGGCCAAAGAGGTGGATCTGGGGGCGCGTCAGCAGCAGATTGCAGCAGCGCAAGCACAGTGGCAGAAGGCACTGGCGGCTGCGGCGCTTTATGACAAGACGTATCGCCGGCTGGATCGGCTGTATCAGGATGGGGTTTTGTCACTACAAAAGCGCGATGAGGCCTTCACGCAATGGCAGGCGGCTAAATTGACTGCTACAGCAGCGCAGCAACAGTATCTATTGGCTCAGGAAGGGGCACGCTCCGAGCAGAAGCTGGCTGCCCATGAGAAGGCGCGCATGGCAGCGGGCGCCGTCGCCGAGGTCGCGGCCTATGCCGGCGAGTTACAGGTAACCAGCCCAGCAGCAGGGGAGGTGACGCAAGTATTGCTTCAACCAGGGGAATTGGCGCCGCAAGGTTTTCCTGTGATGACGTTGACGGATATGAGCGATGCCTGGGCTCTTTTTCACGTGCGCGAAGATTTGCTGCATGCGTTCCAGCCCGGACAGGAGTTGATGGTTCGGATCCCGGCGCTGGGCAGCGAGTTCTATCGTTTCAAGGTGACGCATGTGGCGGTGATGGGGGATTTTGCCACCTGGCGAGCCACGGATAGCCGTCAGGGTTTTGATATGCGCACCTTTGAGGTCGAAGCCAGGCCTGTGACACCGTTACGGCAATTACGCGTTGGCATGAGCGTACTGGTGGAGTTACCAGATGCCTGATTCTGGGATGTCAGGCACCTGGCGCTTGCTTTGGCAGGATGGCTGGCTCAGGGCATTGACCTGCTGGCTACCGTTGCTGCTATTTGGCTGGATGACCTGGTTATTCAATGGCGGTCAGGTGCGGGAAATGCCTGTCGGCTTGGTCGATCTGGATCACTCGGCGTATTCCCGGCAATTGGCTCGACAGTTGGACGCCAGTTCGGCCATGCGGTTGGCTGCTGAATATGCTTCACCATTGGCTGGCAGCGATGCGCTGCGGGCTGGACAGATTTATGGACTGGTATTGATTCCAGATGATTTTGAAAAACAGGTGCGGCAGGGCCGTCAGCCGACACTGACGGTGTTTTACAACAGCCAATTACTACTGGTCGGACGCATGTTGAGTGCGAGCATGCAGCAGAGCCTGGGCACCCTGGCAGCACAATGGAGTGTCGGACGCAGTCTGGTACAACGGCCTGTTCCATTGGCGGCAATCGGTATCGCGGTCCCGTTGACGAGTCAGTTGACGGCTTTGTTCAATCTGGGGGGCAATTACGCCCAATTTCTGCTTTCTGGCCTGTTGCCGGCGTTATGGCAAATCCTCATTCTGGTGGCGACCATCAGCTTATTGGCCCTGCGAGCCAGTCGGTCGAGAACGGCTACTGCGGCTTGGACCCAGGTTGCCGCGCAACTGTGCCGAGATCTGGTGCCGCTGCTGCTCATCTACTGGGCTTGGGGCGGCATTATGCTGTGGTGGCTCTATGGCGTTTCCGCTGGGGCCCTGCAGGGGGCGCTGTGGTTACTGGTGTTAGCTCAAGGGGGCATGGTCCTGGCCTGTCTGGCGATGGGAGGGCTGTTATTTGGGTTAACACGTGATGGCGCTCGGGCCATGAGCCTGGCCGCCGGTTACTCTGCTCCAGCCTTTGCGTTTATGGGGGTGACCTTTCCGGCTCACAATATGGATCTGTTGGCACGCATTTGGCGCAACTTGCTGCCGGTTTCCCATTACACCCAGATACAGATAGGCCAGATGAATCAGGGATTATCCAAGCTGACCACCCTGGCTCCCTTGGGGAGCCTGTTATTGTTCGTGCTGATATGGCCGCTGGTCATCGCTCTGATGCGCCGGGAGCGTGGCAATGCGTAACCTGGGGCAGTTATGGCGTCTGGAGTGGCACGCGCTGAAGGCGGATCGCGCCGTCATGCTGACCCTATTTGGCGGCATTCTGTTTTATGCCTTTCTCTACCCATTACCTTACGCCCAGCAAGTGGCGAGGCAGTTACCGGTACTCGTGGTCGATGAGGATACGAGTGTGTTGTCGCGACAGCTGGCGTTCATGGCCGATGCTACACCCCAGCTGCAACTGGTAGGGCAGGCATCAACGCTTGCTGAAGCCGAGCAGCGAATCCGGGCGGGGGAGGCGCGCGGGCTGTTGCTGATTCCGCGCCACTTGTATCGCGATGTGTGTCTCGGGCGAAGCGTGACGCTGGGCCTGGCGGCAGATGGTGCCTACTATCTGATCTACGGGGCGATAGTTGAAGGATTAAGCTCGGCTGCGGCTTCGCTGGGGGCGAAAATTCGTATCCAGCGTCTGTTCTCCGAAGGCCAGGGTGAAATGGCCGTACGGCAATGGCGCCCGTTTGATGTCTCGTTGCAGCCGGTGTTTAACCCGACATTGGGTTATCAGCAATACGTGGTACCTGCTGTGTTCCTGTTTATTTTGCATCAAACACTGTTGATTGGACTTGGCTTGCGCGGCGTGAGTGAACAGACGCAACCTCGGCAACCAGGGCAGGGGCGCGTCAGGATCCTGCTGTTTATGCTGCTCTACCTGCTGTTTACTCTGTTTTACTTCGGTCCCTGTATGGCCTATTACGGCCTGAGTCGGGATGCACAGCCATGGCAGTTATTGTTATTCCTGCTGCCGTTTTTTTTGGCGGTAAGCCAGCTCGGTGTGCTATTGGGCGGGGTGATATCCCGCCGTGAGATGGTGACACCGATCATTATTCTGTCGTCGCTGCCCTTGTTGTTTGCGACCGGGTTTATCTGGCCGCAGGAGATGCTGCCGCTACCGATACGCACTGTGATGGCACTGCTTCCCACTGCCGCAGGGATCCAGGGGGTGTTGCGCCTCAATACGATGGGGGCGGACTGGTCTGCTGTCACTCCACTCTGGTATCAGTTATGGGGGCAGGCTTTGCTGTATGGGGCCGTGCTTTGCTGGCGCCGTCGGTATATTCAGCAAAAAAACTGAACCCGTCAGGTGACGGGCTCAATTGCATTAGCGTTTGGTACCGGACAAGCGACACCACTCTTCATGGGTGACGGTCGGGTCCATATCAAACCATTGGCTATAGATTTGCTCCAGCTCGGGGGCTTGTGTCTCCAGTACACCGGAGAGCGCTAGCTTACCACCCGGGCGAACCAGCTGGTTCATCAAGGGCGCCAGCTCGCGTAAAGGACCCGCCAGGATGTTGGCCACCAGGATATCGGCTTGCAGTGCCGTCGGCTGATTCTCTGGCAGGAAGAGCTCCAGTCGTTCGGCTACGCCATTACGCTGGGCATTGTCGCGACTGGCCTGAATGGCCTGGGGATCGATATCGATACCGATCACCCGCTCTGCCCCGAGTTTCAGTGCGGCGATGGCCAGGATACCGGAGCCACAACCGAAATCGACCACGGTTTGCCCCTGCAACGGTTGCGCATCAAGCCAGCGCAAGCAGAGCGCCGTGGTGGGGTGAGTACCGGTACCGAACGCCAGTCCAGGATCGAGCATGACGTTGACGGCGGTCGGGTCGGGAACCTCGCGCCAGCTGGGGCAGATCCACAGGCGTTCGCCAAACTGCATCGGGTGGAAATGTTCCATCCATTCGCGCACCCAGTCCTTATCCTCCAACTGTTCGACCCGATATGGCATCTCGGCGCCAAAATGCCGCTGGAAGAAGCCAATAATGGGGGCCGGGTCGACCTCTGCATCAAACAGGCCAGTGACCATGGTTTCGCCCCAGAGCTTGGTTTCCCCTGGCAAGGGTTCATAGACAGGGTTGTCGTGCGCGTCCATATAAGTAACAGCCTGGGCGCCTTGTCCCATCAACATGTTACTGAGCTTGTTGGCGCTCTTGGCGGTGGCATAAAGCCTGATTTGAATCCATGGCATGGTACAGAAATCTCGTCTCTTGTGGCATCGGCGGCATTGTAGCACAGCCGAGGGGGCGAAGCGGTCAGCGCAACGAGAAGGGCTCGATGACAAAGGCTCGTGGTTGCAGATCCAGTGACTGACGGGCGGCCAGCATCTGGATTTTTTCGGCAAGCGGTTCGGCAATGGGGCCGACCAGCAGTTGCAGTTTGCGTTCATCGAGTTCGAAACGCGTGATGACGCCTAATCGCTGCAACGCGGCGTTGTTTAATTGCAGCGGGTTGTCGACTTCAATCGTCAGGTACGTCAGGCTGGCACTCATGCTGATCAGATTACCGAGTCCGCCCAGCGCCTTGAGATAGCCGATAGCCAACACACTTAAATCACTTTCCACCGCTTGCTGCTGTGGCTTGGTCGTGGCGCACACGTTCCAAAAACGGATGGCCCCGGGCCACAGGTTTAACAACAAGCGGCAGCTGATGTAATAGGTGGCAAACGTCAACATGACGAGCCAGAGGAATTGTGCATTGCCAAACGGCAGTGTATCGAGTGCCAGCGGCATCAAATTACTGGGCAGGGCTGGCAGGATGAAGTGCAGTTTTATCTGTAAGCAAAATGCCATCACTAGGCCGGCTAGCAGCGCATGGATGAAAAACAGCGACGGTGATACCAGAAGCAGTACCAGCAGCAAAGGGCTGGTGACGCCGCTGAGCAGTGACGTGAGAGTGATCAGAATGGCGGCGACCAGGCCGGCTTGCTTCAGCGGTTGGGGAGGACGTTTGAGGATGGCCAGCGCCATCGCCGGTAATCCGAACAGCTGAATGGCATAGTGTGCGGCGAGGAAACTCAATTGCGGCTGGCTGAGTGCGGCGTGATTGGCCAGCAGATCATGAAACAGGTCGTTCAGGCCCAGCGGGGTGAGTAACTGATAAATGAAACCGAGGGCAAATCCCCGATCGGGACTGCTGAGCCAGCCATGTCCCAGGCGTAATAACTCGGGCTCCAGCCAGAGTAACAGGGGGATCAACGGCAGCATGGCCAGCAGGCAAGCCAGGCCGTTGAGCATCAGTATGATGGCCGGACCTTTGAATGAGTGCAGCTGAGGCGGCAGACGTAAACGGGCAAGTCGTGGATAGATCCGAGCCGAAATGGTGCCTGCCAGCAGTGCGGCAATCATGTCGCTGTGATTGAGCTCCGGCGCCAGGTGCTGCAATGAGGTGGCCAGCAACAGGTAGCCGAGGGCAGCATTTAACGCCTGCAATGGGAAGGATTCCTGCTGCAAACCTCTCGCCAATTGCATGGCGAGTAGCATGGGTAATATCGAAAACAGGGCGATACCGCACTGCCAGCACAGGGTTTGCCATAGGCTATGGCCATCGCCCAGCCAACATAGCAGTGATGCAACCGGCATCAAGGCGATGGGCTGAAACAGATGAACGGCCAGTGACGAACGGGAGTTGGGCATGGAATCGCGAAAACTCGATAAAATGTGATGCGCCGCACATTCTAGCCGAGGTTTGAGGCTGTGGATAGTGCCAACCAGAGCTGGCAGTGTTTGTCTCAGAAGGCTGAATTGGCTAGTCCGCTTCGCGAAGGGCGTTAAGGCTCCAGCGCAGCAGTGTCAGACTGTCGCTGAGGGACTTACGGAACAAGGTTCGAAAAAACCGCCGGTACTCAGCGTCGGGGACCCGTAGAAGCTTGCCGGCCAGCGGGATCATCGGCAGGCCAAATGCGTGGTATAGCGGCCCGCGGCGGCCAAATCCACAGCGAAAAATGGAGTCATGTATCGACGGTGGTTGCCAAAACTGCGTCGAGGTCAGCGCATAAGGTTGATCATCCAGCGTTGCCGCCAGAGTGGAATCGTGACTGTCCAGCCACGCTAACGTCTGCTGGGCCGCATAGTGATATAGCCCCAGCGCCCCTGTTTCGGCGATGACGGCTGTTGCATCGAGGTTTACCTCGGGTTGTGGACTAGCCCAATCCGGGGGCAGGAGATGAGGCAGCCGTTTTTCGTAGCCATCAGCGAAGAGCGGATCATGGTAAATCGGAACGACATGGGCCGGTGTGCTCATGTCTTGTAGATGATGTAGCAAGCGTCCTATCCATTCACCGCGTTCGACGTGTGGCTGAGTGCGAGACAGGTGCTGCTGCAATGCCCGGACGCGGTATTCGGAGGTCAGTCGCAAGAGTGGCCAGTCAGGAATCTGTGGGTTACTGCGATAAAAGTGCCAGTGGTACAGCCGTTGCCAGGAGGGGGCGTCCTCAATCCCGCTGCCCCGCACTATGGCATGGCACAGCCCGTCGGGAAGCGCGACCCCGGATTCGCGTTGCCAGTATATCAGTGCTGTACGCGTGATCTGTCGATGATGAGTTGGATACATTTGATTCTCCTTGACCGGCTGTGCCAGCCTATCCAGTTGCCGGCGCTAGCTCAAGTGGCACCGCGGTTCCAGAGATCCGGGGCGGATTGTCGGCTACAGGTTGCCAAGCGCGGGTCTTTCCGGATAACGTCTGGCCCGCCATCACTGTCGGGAGACACCCCATGCCGTTAAAGATTGTTCGCCGACCTCATGTTGAAGATGCTCACCTGGCCACGATAGAGCCTGCCCGCCTGCGGCAGATCTATGCCTGTCGTGGTGTGGCGGCTCCGCAGGAGTTATCTCGTAGTGCTCAGGGATTGCTGGCGCCCGATGGCTTCAAAGGCTTGTCCGATGCGTTGGCGCTGTTGGTGAATGCGCTGCAGCAGCAGCAACGGATTTTGATCGTCGGCGATTTTGATGCCGATGGTGCTACCAGTTCGGCCTTGATGGTGCTGGCATTAAGAGCGATGGGCGCACGCCAGGTTGATTACCTGGTGCCGAACCGCTTCGAATATGGTTATGGTTTATCGCCAGAAATTGCCGATTTAGCCGCGCAACGCGGAACAGAGTTGCTCATTACCGTCGATAACGGGATCTCGAGTATTAGCGGTGTTGCTGCGGCGCAGCAGGCCGGGATGCGAGTGCTGGTGACGGATCACCACCTACCGGGGGCCGAGCTGCCGGCGGCAGACGCGATCATCAACCCCAATCAGCCTGGGTGCGGATTTGGCTCTGGCAATCTGGCGGGTGTCGGCGTGGCTTTTTATCTGATGGCGGCGTTGCGTGCTCGCTTGCAGCAGGATGGCTGGTTTCAACAACAGGGGCTTGCGGTGCCTAATGTGGCGGATTATCTCGACCTGGTTGCGCTGGGCACGGTCGCCGATGTGGTTGCTCTGGATGCCAACAACCGGATCCTGGTGCACCAGGGGCTGCAGCGGATCCGGGCGGGCAAGTGCCGACCGGGGATTCGCGCCCTGTGTGAGGTGGCCAAACGGGAGTTATCCCAACTAACGGCCAGCGATCTGGGCTTTTTTCTCGGTCCGCGTCTCAATGCCGTTGGTCGCCTGGATGATATGTCGTTGGGGGTGGCCAGCCTGCTCTGTCCGGATTTGACACTGGCGCGTCAATTGGCCAGCCAGATGGATAATCTCAATCAGGAGCGCAAGGAGATTGAGCAGGGGATGCAGAATGAGGCGCTGGTGGCGCTGGATACACGTCTGCGCCAACAGGGTGAGTTACCCCCGGCACTGGTGTTGTATCAAGATGATTGGCATCAGGGCGTAGTTGGGCTGGTGGCGTCGCGCATCAAGGAGCGTTTTTTCCGCCCGGTGTTTGCGTTTGCCGATGCCGATGAGCAAGAGGTAAAGGGATCTGGCCGTTCCATTCCCGGCTTGCACCTGCGTGATGCTCTGGAGCGAATTGACTCTCTGCATCCTGGCTTAATTTCACGATTTGGTGGGCACGCCATGGCGGCAGGCCTGACGTTACCCCGGGCCCATTTGCCACAGTTTGAGGCGGCGCTGGTGGGATTGGTTGCTGATTGGTTGACACCGGAACAGCTGACCGGCCATTGGTTATCCGATGGTGAACTGGCCCTCGAAGAGTTTTCGTTGGCGTGGGCGATGCAACTGCGCCAGGCGGGGCCATGGGGACAGGCCTTCCCGGAACCTGGATTTGATGGTCGCTTCCGCTTGTTATCGCAGCGCCTCGTCGGTGGTAAACACCTGAAGATGGTAGTGCGGCCCGAGGCGGGGGGCCCAGAGCTAGATGCCATTGCCTTTAATGTGGATCTGGCCCGCTGGCCGGATGCCAGTGTGCAATCGGTGGAGTTGGGGTATCGGCTGGACATCAATGAATGGCGGGGCCAGAGCCAACTACAGCTGTTGGTGAGTATTCTGAACGCGCTATGACGCGCCCAGTGATGGGCGCGTCAGTTGCTTGGGGTCTGGCGTGTTTATAAGTCGAAGCGCGCCACCATCTGGTTTAAGTGGCTGGCTTGTTGCTGCAATTTATCCGACTCGACCTGTTCCTGTCTGGCACCTTCGGCCAGTTCGTCTCCCACCTCCTTGATGGCGGTGACATTGGCCGTGATCTCTTCGGTAACCTTGGTTTGCTCTTCGGCTGCGGTAGCAATCTGGGTCGACATGTCAGAAATCAACGCAATCGCCCGGGTGATTTCGTCCAGTGCCGCGGAAGCCGCTTCGGCATCACTGACACTGTGCTCAGCCAGCATGCGACTCTTCTCCATCAGGGTAACGGCCTGTTGCGTGGTTTTTTGCAGTGTCTCAATGGTGTTCTGGATCTCTGTGGTGGACGTAGCAGTGCGCTTGGACAGCACCCGGACCTCGTCGGCAACGACAGCGAAGCCGCGTCCCTGTTCACCTGCACGAGCGGCTTCAATCGCGGCGTTCAATGCCAACAAATTAGTCTGTTCGGCAATACCTTGAATGGTGGCCAGCACACTGGAGATGTCGTTGGCATGACGACTCAGCTCGGCAATGACCTCAGTGGTTTCACCGACCTCGTTGGCCAGGCTAGTGATGGAGCCACGTGTCTTGTTCACCAGGTTGCGCCCTTCTGCACTGCTGCTGGTGGATTGCTGGGCAGCGGTCGCCGTGTTCTCTGCGTTATGGGCAATTTCCTGGGTAGCTGAGGCCATCTCGGTGACCGCCGTGGCAACCATGGCGATCTCCTGCTGTTGGCGGCCCAGCTCCACGACCGTTTCGGCACTGCGTTGCAAGCCATGTTGGGCGGAAATACCCAGCTGTTCCGCCTCTTTGCGGATGCGGCTGATCAACTCATGTTGACTGTCGACAAACTGGTTGAAATTGGCCGCTAACTCACCGATCTCATCTTGATTGCTGATGCGGATGCGTTGAGTGAGATCCCCGTTACCGCTGGCGATGCGTGCCAGCGCGCTGGAGACAATCCCTAACGGGCGGAACAGCAAACTGACCAAACTGCCAATCGCGAACAGACTGCCGAATAACACCAGAACGGCAATTACCACCTGTTGCCACAGATCGCTCTTGAGCGGGGCAAACAGCGTGTCTGCGTCAAGCACAAATAACAGCTGCCAGTCGCTGTGGGGGACGTCGCAGGCCCAGATCAGCTTGGAGGCGCCCTGCCAGGTGATTGGCGTCAAGCCGTTGCTTTGCTTTAGCTGATTCACAAAGCTCGGTGTCAGGTTGCTATCGAGAGAGGTGAGCGGCTGGAGTACCTTCTCCTTGTCGCTGTAAGCAATGATTTGCCCTTGCCGATCCGTGAGGATCGCAAAGCCGCTGGCAGGCAACTTGAGATCATTGACCGTATTGAGCACTGTGGTGATGGTCAGGTCGGCGCCGACGACGCCATTAGCCACCGGCTTGGCCAGCGTGATCACCATTTCTTTGGTCGTCACGTCAATGTAAGGCGCCGTGGTAATCATATCGCCCTGTTGTTTGGCCTGTTGATACCAAGGGCGAGTGCGGGGGTCGTAGTCACTGTAATCAGACTTCGGGTTTTCATCACGCATGACACCCTGTTCATCGCCCAGATAAGCGGTCAGGAAACCATTGGCCTGTTTGGTCAGCGCCAGTTCACGCGCCGATTCTATCTGGCTTTGTGTCGTTAACGCCCGGACGGCCTGACGTTTTATCTCCAGCCAGCCACCGATGTTCTGGCTGCCCTCATGTGCCAGACTCTGCAGTTGCTGGAAGCCATCGCTCAGCAGTTGCTGGCGAGTATTGTAATAAGCAAAACCGGATAGCAATAAGACGGCACAGGCGAGTGCCAGGCTGACTGAAACCAGTATTTTCTGTTTGAGCGTACGGATTTTCATCAATTGATTCCTTGAGGCAGAGGTCTGTCCCTGGCGGGGGCGGTCGGGTTGAATGTGGTTACACATATATCAAGGCGACCAGCTGGTCGTCTGACTTGATAACGGGCGTCCGCATCTGGTGCAGAATGAGCATAATAGATTGAGATTACACTCAAAGCACATACTAATCATAAGGCAATGCCATGTTTTGAGTTCTTGCTCGAGTTTTTTGCCAAGCGATCAGCTCTTTTTGCTATCTTGTTTCTTTTTGTGGCGCAGTGGTAGCGTCTTGTGCTGTTATCTCGTTGTGGCGACAGCGAGCTTGGCTGGCATAGAATGAGGCACCACAAGGCGCAGTTGCTACCAAATTACTCCCCGTCTTAACTGTCTATTCGCTGCCCGTTCGGGTAAAATATCGCGCCTTTATGCGCGGTCTTGAATCGAGATCGCCTCGTTCCTCTGGCCGAGTCTTTCGGCCCGCACTTAGATGAGAGAGTCCTTCATGTTTGAAGTGAACCCGGTATTGAACAAACTCAAGGAGCTGTCTGACCGGACGGAACTCCTGAGGGGGTACCTTTGACTACGACGCCAAGAAAGAGCGTCTGGAAGAAGTAAGCGCCGAGCTGGAGCAGCCGGATGTCTGGAATGAGCCTGAACGGGCACAAGCCCTTGGTAAAGAGCGCTCCTCACTGGAGATGGTGGTCGCCACCATCGATACCCTGACTCAGGGAATTGAGGATGTCGAAATGCTGGTGTCGCTAGCGGTGGAAGGGGAAGACGAAGAGACTTTCCACGAGGCCGAAGCCGAAGCCGAAGCATTGGAGAAAAAACTCGCGGAACTCGAGTTCCGCCGTATGTTCTCTGGTCAGCACGACGCCTCCGATTGCTACATGGATATCCAGGCGGGGTCCGGCGGTACCGAGGCTCAGGATTGGGCCAACATGGTATTGCGCATGTATCTGCGTTGGGGCGAAGCCCACGGTTTCAAGCCCGAGTTGATCGAATGCTCCGAAGGTGAAGTGGCCGGCATCAAGTCTGCGACCATCAAGTTCACCGGCGAATATGCGTTTGGCTGGTTGCGCACCGAGATCGGGGTGCACCGTCTGGTGCGGAAATCACCGTTTGATTCCGGTGGCCGTCGTCATACTTCGTTCTGTTCCGCTTTCGTCTATCCGGAAATTGACGACGACATCGAGATCGAGATCAACCCGGCCGATCTACGCATCGACGTTTACCGTGCCTCTGGTGCGGGCGGCCAGCACGTTAACCGGACTGAGTCTGCCGTGCGGATCACCCACGTGCCGACCAATACCGTGGTGCAGTGTCAGAACGACCGCTCCCAGCACAAGAACAAAGACCAAGCGATGAAGCAGCTGCGCGCCAAGCTCTACGAGCTGGAGATCATGAAGCAGAATGCTGAGAAGCAGGCTTTGGAAGAGACCAAATCCGATATCGGCTGGGGCAGCCAAATTCGTTCCTATGTCCTCGACGATGCGCGGATCAAGGATTTGCGTACCGGTGTCGAAACCCGTAATACCCAAGCGGTGCTCGACGGCGATCTGGACAAGTTTATTGAAGCCAGCCTGAAGTCCGGGCTGTAAGTCAAAGCAGGAATCATCATGTCAGAACAGAATCAAGCACCAGAACAGGACGTTCAGGAATTCAACAACGAGATGGCGCAACGCCGTTCCAAGCTCGCTGCGCTGCGTGAGCAGGGCAATGCCTTCCCGAATGATTTCCGTCGTGACCATATTTCCAGCGACATTCACGCTGCCTTCGGTGACAAGAGCAACGAAGAGCTGGAAGCGCTGGGCGCCAAGGTCAAGATTGCCGGCCGTATCATGACCCGCCGTATCATGGGTAAGGCATCGTTTGCCACCCTGCAGGACATGGGCGGCAAGATCCAGGTTTACGTGACCCGCGATGATCTGCCGGAAGGTTTCTATAACGAACAGTTCAAGAAATGGGATCTCGGTGACATCGTCGGTGTTGAAGGGACTGTGTTCCGTACCAATGCCGGTGAGCTGTCGGTGCATGTCTCCGACATCCGCCTGCTGACCAAGGCGCTGCGCCCGCTGCCGGAAAAACACAAGGGGTTGACCGACCAGGAAGCTCGTTGCCGTCAGCGTTACCTGGATTTGATTGCCAACGAAGAGTCGCGCAAGACGTTCCAAATCCGTAACAAGGTGGTCAATGGCATCCGTAACTTCCTGAACGCCAAGCAGTTCATGGAAGTGGAAACCCCGATGATGCAGGTGATCCCGGGGGGCGCCTCTGCTCGTCCATTCATCACTCACCACAATGCGCTGGACATCGACATGTACCTGCGTATCGCCCCAGAGCTGTATTTGAAGCGTCTGGTGGTAGGTGGTTTCGAGCGCGTCTACGAAATCAACCGTAACTTCCGTAACGAGGGTATTTCGGTTCGTCATAATCCAGAATTCACCATGCTGGAATTCTATATGGCCTACGCGGATTACCGTGATCTGATGGACTTGACCGAAGAAATGCTGCGTACGCTGGCGCTGGATATCCACGGTACTACCAAGATCCGTTACGCCAAGGAAGGGGAAGAGGGTTTCGAAATTGACTTCGGTCAGCCGTTCGCCCGTCTGACCATGGTCGAGGCGATCCTCAAGTACGGTAACGATGTGAAGGCTGAAGAGCTGACCACCCTCGAAGGTGCCAAGGCCGTGGCCAAGCGTCACCACGTCGAGCTGATGAAGAGCTGGGAGTTGGGCCATATCATCACCGCCATCTTCGAAGAGACCGCCGAAGCACAATTGATGCAGCCGACCTTCATCACCGAGTATCCGGCTGCCGTGTCGCCGCTGGCCCGTCGTAACGACGAGAACCCTGAGATCACCGACCGCTTCGAATTCTTCATCGGTGGTCGCGAACTGGCTAACGGCTTCTCCGAGCTCAACGATGCCGAAGATCAGGCCGAACGCTTCCAGGCTCAGGTGCAGCAGAAGGAGGCCGGTGACGACGAGGCGATGTTCTATGATGCCGACTTCGTGACCGCGCTGGAGCACGGTCTGCCGCCGACTGCGGGTCAAGGTATTGGTATCGACCGTCTGGTGATGCTGTTCACCAACAGTCATACCATCCGTGATGTGATCCTGTTCCCGGCGTTGCGTCCGCAAAAATAAGCCTCATCCTCCGAGCGCATAAAACAGGCCCCGCTGTCACTGACAACGGGGCCTGTTCTTTATTCGGCGTCAGCTTCTTACGGCGTGCTCGTCTGGGCGGGTACAGTCGCTGCCGGCGATGGCTTAGTTGGAAAGTAGCGCTGCTGAATCGCCGCGCCGGCATGGCTGCTGAACGCTTGCTGCAGGCCGTGGATCAGCCGTTTGGCCAGCGCGGCATCATAAGTGCGCCGAGACCAGACAACATAAGAGGGCTTGCCAGCTAAACGTAATGGCGACTTGATCAGATGCAGCCCCATTTCATGCATTAGCCAGTCCCCCTGCGCCTCGGGGATCAGGACGACATCACTGCGCTGACGAATGAGGCGCTGCAAGGCTTGACTATAGTTTTTAACCTCATGACGCAGGATCTGGGGATCATTGTCGATATCCGGGTGATAGACAGCGCCTGCGAGTACATCAAGGCGCTTGCCATGCAGATCGTCGAGTGAACGGATGATCTGACCGGAATCGCTGATCAGGAATACCTTGTCTTCGGCGGGAAAGGGGGCCTGTTCCAGATACACGAGAAATTGTTCCCGTTCTGGTGTCCGGTTCGGCCCCAACATTAAATCGGCCTCGCCGTTTTCCAGCATCTGGAACGCGCGTTTGAGTGGGACTGAGACAAACTGGACTCTCAAATCGGCGTTTCTCGCGGCCAGTTGTAATAGCTCAATGTAGTAGCCACGAAACAGCGGTGATTCGATGATGCGATAGGGAGGGGCATCGCTGACCGCAACACGTAGCGTGATGGTGTCGGCATGGCTAGGGAAACAAGACAGGCACAACAGCAGAATGCCGATTCTCCACATGCGTCCTCCGGGGTAGCACGTCATCATCAGGTGTGTTTTTACTTTAGCGGAGATGGTCTGGATGCGCTGTGATTTGCGCTGACCTGGAGTGTCATGCGCGCCGAGAGCATGTTGCCAATTGACCCAGGCACACACAAACCCAGCGGCCGTCAACCGCTGGGTTTGCTCTAGACCACCCGGAGTTAAGCCGGATCTTCTGATTTCAACCTGGGGAGAGTGAGAGCGCCTTGCTTCCACAGTAACAGCTCCCCCAGCAGAAGGGTGAACATGAGTCCCAGCAGCAAAGGCCCACTTTTTTGCCAGTCGCATTGCCATTGCGCGAGGGTTGGGAACAAAAATAGCAACAGGGCACCGCTGACAAACAGTAAACCACTGCCAGACATCAGTACGACCATCATG
>CAMFKP010000025.1 GCA_945957385.1 uncultured Aeromonadaceae bacterium | reverse complement strand
GTACCGGACGCTTCGTAACCGGCAGTAGAGATCTGCTGGGATACGTCGGCAGCCGGAATCAGCTTCTCAGCCAGAGAGACGCGGTAGTTCGGCATGAAGACAACCTTCAGCTTGCCCTTGACGCGCTCATCGTTGTTAACACGCTCAGCAACCTTGTTGATGGCGTAGATGATGTCCTTGGCCAGCTTGTAGCCTGGAGCAGCCTTGGAGCCGAAGATGAACACGCGCGGATGCATGTCATAGTCCGGGTTGGCCAGCAGACGACGGTACAGTGCCATGATGTGGATCAGGTTCAGCTGTTGGCGCTTGTACTCGTGCAGACGCTTGATCTGGATATCAAAGATCGCTTCGGCGCTAACGTCGATGCCGGTTTCAGCCTTGATGACCTTGACCAGTTTTTCCTTGTTGGCGCGCTTGATGTCCATGAACTTCTTCTGGAACGCAGCGTCGTCGGCAAACTTCACCGCACCACGCATCTTGTCCAGATGCAGCGGCCAATCTTCACCGACGGTTTCGGTGTACAGCTTGGCCAGCTCAGGGTTACAGGACAGCAACCAGCGACGTGGGGTGACACCGTTGGTCACGTTGCACATCTTCTCCGGCCACAGTTCGGAGAACTCTGGGAACAGATCTTCCTTCACCAGCTTGGAGTGGATTTCTGCTACACCGTTGACCTTGTGCGAGCCGATGACACACAGGTTACCCATGCGCACCTTGCGTTGGCTGCCTTCTTCGATGATGGACAGCTTGGCCTTGATGGCATCGTTGCCCGGCCACTTGGCTTCAACCATATCTTCCAGGAAGCGACGGTTGATTTCATAAATGATTTCGAGGTGACGCGGCAGTACGCGCTCGAACAGGTACACGGCCCACTTTTCCAGCGCTTCTGGCAGCAGGGTGTGGTTGGTGTAGGAGAATACCTTGTAGCAGATATCCCATGCGGCGCCCCACTCCAGCTCTTCTTCGTCCACCAGGATACGCATCAGTTCCGGGATGGCGATAGTCGGGTGAGTATCGTTCAGCTGGATGGCGATTTGGGCAGCAAACTTGCTGAAATCATTGCCATGCACACGCTTGTAACGACGCATGATGTCCTTCAGCGAGCAAGCGCAGAAGAAGTATTGTTGAACCAGACGCAGGATCTTACCGGCTTCGGTTTCATCGTTCGGGTACAGCACCTTGGAGATGGTCTCTGCCGCTGCCTTTTCGCTTTGCGAATCGACATAACCGCCAGCGTTGAACACGTCCCAGTCGAAGAATTCAGAGGCGCGGGATTCCCACAGACGCAGGATGTTGACCGTCTTACCTTCGTAACCAACTACCGGGATATCCCAAGGCACCCCTTTGATCTTCTGACCGGCGTGCCATACCTTCTTCAGCTTGCCTTCGGCAGTGAAGACCGTCTCGACGTAACCGTACAGCGGGATTTCCTGAACAGACTCAGGACGGCAGATTTCCCATGGGTTGCCGTATTCACGCCATGAATCCGGACGCTCGATTTGGCGGCCATCGCGGATTTCCTGACGGAACAGACCGTGCTCGTAGTGCAGACCGTAACCGACTGCCGGCATGTTCAGGGTAGCCAGAGAGTCGATGAAGCAGGCAGCCAGACGACCCAGGCCGCCGTTACCCAGCGCCATATCCGGCTCTTCTTCGCACAGGTCAGCCAGGTCGATGCCCAGATCCTTCAACGCATCGGCACAGACTTCATACAAAGCCAGGTTATGCAGATTGTTGGCAGTCAGACGGCCCATCAGGAATTCAGCGGACAGGTAGTGCACAGCACGGGTGTCTTCGCGGAAGTGGGTTTGTTGGGTCTGAGTCAGACGCTCATACACCAGTTCATTTACTGCAGCACAGGTCGCTTTCCACCAAGCCTGCTTGCTCGCCTTCTGCTCGCTGGTTCCGAGCGTGGAGCGCAGGTGATGAACGATGTCCTGCTTCAACTGCTCCTTGTTCAGGGCGCTGAGCTGTTCAACTTTTTTCTTCGCCATAACCAATTTCCTTCGTTACTCGAGAGTTTTAGCCTTTCGGGCCGCCGGGCGTGAATTATAAGGGCTGTAGATCCGGCAGCCGAATACTAACCAAAGGCCTCACCCCAAAATTTAATCTAGGTCACAATTTTTTTTGGTAAACGGATACATAAATCATGAAACTATTTTCAAGATTCGATGAACATTATAAAAGAAAAAAACTTTAAATAACAATGAGATAAATAATATAGCCATGAAATATGCATATTTGTTTACGTCATCGCTTGAAAATATATGAAAATTCATGAAAATAACGATCTGAGCCATGACTCAAGAAAGCGATTTCAAACCTTTTGATGTGGTTTAACTCTCTAAAATAATCCCACCCTGCAGATATTCGTTTTATCCTCCGCCCACATTTAGTGACCTAGCAGCATAATTTACTAATTATTAACAATTAAACGTATCGGCGATTCGCTAAACCTGATTTCACCAAAATTGGGCAATGCTGAAATAAGCGACAAACCATCATCAAAATGTGTTTTGCGTGAGGCAAAAAAAAAACCGGGCCGTAGCCCGGTTTTTTGGCATCGCGTGGCTTAGACGCCAGCTTTAGCCAACGCGGCAGAGACAATCTCTTGGGCCTCTTTCTGGATACGATCCAGATGCTCGGCCCCCTTGAAGCTCTCCATATAGATCTTGTAGATCGATTCAGTCCCGCTCGGGCGCGCCGCGAACCAGCCATTCTCGGTGACGACCTTGAGGCCACCGATGGCGGCGCCGTTACCCGGGGCGGCCGTCAGCTTGGCCAGGATAGGCTCACCGGCCAGCTCGGCGGCTTCGACCATCGCCGGATCCAGCTTCGACAGCACGTTCTTCTGTTGTGTATTCGCCGGCGCATCGATACGGCGGTACAGCGGCGCACCAAACTTGGCGGTCAGTTCATCGTAGTGCGTTTGCGGATCCTTACCGGTCACGGCCAGAATTTCCGCCGCCAGCAGACAGAGCAGGATACCGTCCTTGTCAGTGGTCCAGACCTTGCCATCTTTGCGCAGGAAGGAGGCACCGGCGCTCTCTTCACCGCCAAAACCGAAACTGCCATCAAACAGACCATCGACAAACCACTTGAAGCCGACCGGCACTTCTTTGAGTTCACGGCCGATGCTGCTGGCAACACGGTCAATGATGGACGAGGAAACGAGCGTCTTGCCGACAGCGGCCTGCGCCGGCCAGCCCGGACGGTGGGTAAACAGGTATTGAATCGCCACCGCCAGATAGTGATTCGGGTTCATCAGGCCCGCTTTGCAGACGATACCGTGACGGTCGTTATCCGGATCGTTAGCCACCGCGACATCAAACTTGTCCTTGAGGCCAATCAGGCTGGCCATCGCCCACGGGCTGGAGCAGTCCATGCGGATCTTGCCATCTTTATCCAGCGTCATGAACGAGAAGGTCGGGTCGACGGCGTAGTTGACCACTTCAATATTCAGACCATAGGTCTTGGCAATCACATCCCAATAGGCCACGCCGGAGCCGCCCAACGGATCGACACCAATCTTGACGCCCGCCTTCTTGATCGCCTCAACATCAATCACCTCCTTGAGGTCCTCAATGTAAGGCGTCATGAAGTCATGCTCCTGCACGTTAGCCATGGTACGTGCATCGGCAAAGGCGACCCGTTTCACCCCGGCCAGCCCCTGCTCCAGCAGCGCGTTGGCGCGGTTCTCGACCCATTTGGTGATCTCGCCCTCGGCCGGGCCACCGTGCGGTGGATTGTATTTGAAGCCACCATCTTCCGGCGGGTTGTGTGACGGAGTAATGACGATACCGTCCGCCTTGTCAGCATGGCCTGCGCCGTTGTAACGCAGGATGGCATGCGAGACGACCGGCGTCGGGGTATAGCCCAAGCCTTTTTCAATACGCACTTCCACGCCGTTGGCCGCCAGCACTTCGACGGCGGAGGCCAGCGCAGCCTCGGACAGCGCATGGGTATCCATGCCGATGTACAGCGGGCCGGTAATTCCCTGTTCGGCACGGTATTCGGCGATGGCCTGGCTAACCGCCAGGATATGGGACTCGGTAAACGCGCTGTGCAGCGAGCTACCGCGGTGTCCCGAGGTGCCAAAAGCGACGCGCTGTTCAGCCTTGGTCATATCCGGCTTATTCAGGTAATACGCCGACATCAGACGCGGAATATTGGTCAGGTCTTCCAGACGGGCCGGTTTACCGGCATGTGAGTGTTGAGCCATGGTTACTTCCTGATTGTATTTGTGAATCAAATCTTGTCGCACAGCCGCGCTATGGTCGCGGCATCATGACCCATGCTTTCCATCAACTGGGCCAGGATATTGCGCTTGCGTCCGGTATTGGTATTCGAAATGACCCAGTACGGCGTGCCAGGCACCGGCTTGGGCTTGGTGGTATTGCCCGCCGCCAGCAGCTCGGCCTCGGAGCGCGCAAAGTAGATGCGTTTACGCCCTTTTATTTCAGTGGCCCGGGTGAAGGCATCGGCATCCGCCTGATAGAGCGCCGTCAGGATCAGCATGAAGCGTTCGATGGCACTGTCACACAGTGTCAGCGTGTCGCCGTCGAGCAACTGCTGCAGCGTGGCCGTCAGCGGCACTGGTTCAGTGTTGTCAGGCTCGCTCAGCGGCGGCGCCTTCTCACTCGGCTGGCCTGGCAGCTCGGGGCTGCTTACGCGAAAATCGCCCCCCAACAAACGCCGCAAAATATCGGAGGCACTCTCACCGATATGCTGGGTCTGGCTGGCAATGTAGCGATAGAGCTCTTCATCCACCTCAATGGTCTTCATAACTGTCAGGGCACCTTTACCGTAAAATCAGACCGCCGGATTATACATTGCACGCCCGCCAAGCCAAACCACTGCCCCGTCCTGCGGTAGCAAACAATCCGCTATTTCGCCAGCCGGCGCTGGGATCCGTGACGAAAGTCGCTAAAATGCGATCCAGATTACATTTTCAGGAAAGATGGCATGGGACTGCATTATCGCGAATCAGGTCTGCAAGACGCCCCCGCCGTGGTGTTGTTACACGGTCTGTTTGGCGACAAAGACAACCTGGGAGGACTGGCACGGCAATTGGCCGACCATTACCGGGTCGTCGCGCTGGACTTACCCAACCACGGCCACTCCCCCTGGCATGAGGATGTCAGCTGGCCCAGCCAACAAGCGCAGTTGCAGCAGACACTGGATGCCCTGGCGATAACACAGTGCCACCTGATCGGTCACTCGCTGGGCGGCAAATTGGCCATGCAGCAAGCGTTGCATCAACCCGAGCGGACACTCAGCTTAACGGTGCTGGATATGGCCCCGGTCACGTATTCCGATCAGCGTCATGCCGCCGTGTTTGCCGCGTTAGCCGTAGTCGCCGCACAGAGGCCCGCCACGCGTGCCGAAGCTGAACAGCTGATGTCAACGCACCTCCCGGACGCTGCGGTGCGTCAATTCTTGTTAAAAAGTTTTGTCCCCCAGCAGGGCTGGCGCTTCAACCTGCCGGCATTGCAGCAGGGTTATCACCAACTGATGGCCTGGCCTGACCCTAGCGGCCACTATGCCGGGCCGACACTGTTTATCAAGGGCGGCCGTTCTGACTATCTATTGCCGGAATACCAGCCACTGATTCTGGCCCAGTTTCCGAGTGGCAAGGCTCGCATCATCCCGGATGCAGGCCATTGGCTGCATGCCGAGAAGCCCGATTTGCTGCGCAAACTGGTTGTGGATTTCCTGTCGACAGCCGGTTAACAGTCTGCTGCCGGCTGTGCTATAGTGCGCGGCTTGTCATTGTCCAGGATCAGTGATTGGTCCGAAACACAATGCGCAGGCCGCGGGCCTGTAATGATATTGGGCTTATGTGTTCGCAGCAGAAGTAGTATGGCCAAACAGCAAGATGACAGAACCACCCTGGACCTGTTTGCCGAAGAGAAACGGCCGGGGCGTCCGAAAACCAATCCGCTGCCGCGTGAGCTGCAGCTGAAGATCAACAAGCGCAACCAGCTCAAGCGCGACAAGGCCAATGGCCTGCGCCGGGTAGAGTTGAAGGTGGACGTGGCCTTGCTTGATCAGCTCAACCAGCTGGCGGAAGCGCAAAACATCAGCCGGGCCGATCTGATTCAGATGTTGCTAAAGCAACATGTCGATGCCCAGACGGTGCTTCCGCGGCAGGATTAATTCATAATCAACCATCATCAACACCAAGGGTAAACAACCACTATGGCAAGTGTAGGGCTGTTTTTCGGTAGCGATACCGGTAATACGGAAGCCGTGGCCGGCATGATCCAAAAAGAGCTGGGCGCCCATCTGGTCGATGTTTTTGACATCGCCAAGAGCTCCAAGGCAGACATCGATAGCTTCGATCTGCTGATCCTCGGGATCCCGACCTGGTACTACGGCGAGTCACAAGCCGACTGGGATGACTTCTTTCCGGAACTCGAAGAGATCGACTTCTCCAACAAGCTGGTCGCCATTTTTGGCTGCGGCGATCAGGAAGATTACGCCGAGTACTTCCTTGATGCGATGGGTACCCTGCGCGACCTGGTTGAAGCGCGTGGTGCCACCATCATTGGCCATTGGCCCACCGAAGGTTATCAGTTCGAGGCCTCCAAGGCGCTGGTCGACGACAAGCACTTTGTCGGTCTGGGCATCGATGAAGATCGTCAACCCGATCTCACCGCCGGCCGGGTTGAGGCCTGGTGCAAGCAACTCTATGAAGAGATGTGCCTCGCCGAACTGGCATGACAAACTGGCCCGCTACTGCGGGCCGTTTTATTCTGGCTACCCTGTCCTGTCATGGAGCCTGTCATGTCCCGTCTATTTATCTCCGGTCTTACCAATATCGAGACCACCCTGGCCATCGCCGGTTTTCCGCTGTCGTACGCCCCGGTCCACTACCCGTTTCATGGTATTCACAGCAGCGTCTCTGGCGTCGCCGTCAACCTGGCGCTGGCGTTGCAGGCGTTAGGCCACGACATTGCGTTACACAGCCTGATTGGGCCGGATCTGGCAGGGGCACAAGTCAAGCAGTCGCTGCAACAATCCGGGCTGGCACTGGATGGTCTGCACCCCGGCCTCAGCGCCACGCCACAAAGCGTCATCCTCTACGATCCGGATGGCAAGCGGCAGATCCACGTCGACCTCAAGGAGTGCCAAGAGCGCGCCTTGCCTGACAGCGCCCTGGCCTCGTTACGCCACAGCGACATGGCGCTGTTATGCAATATTAATTTCTCCCGTCCTTTGCTGGCCGAGGCGCGTCGCCACGGCATTCCAATCGCCTGCGACGTCCACGTGTTGTGGGATGTGCACGACGACTACAACCGCGACTTCATGCGTCAGGCCGACATCCTGTTTTGCAGCGACGAGGGGCTGAATGGCCGGCAGCCAGGTGATCTGCTGCGCGAGCTCGCTGATTGCTACGGTAATGCATTGTTGGTCATGGGGTGTGGCCAGCATGGCGCCCTGCTGTATGACGCGACGCGCCGCCAATATCATCATGCCCCGGCCCGCGCCCCTCGCGGCGTGCGCAACACCATAGGCGCCGGCGATGCGCTGTTTTCCGCGTTCATCGACGGTTGGTTGCGGCATCGCGATGCCCGACGCGCCCTGGATGACGCAGTCTGGTTTGCCGGCTGGAAAGTCGGGGCCGTCGGTGCCGCCGAAGGCTTTCTGGAGCGGGCCCAGTGGCAACAGCTGTGCCAGGGCAGCCAGGCGTGAGTAGCACTCATGCCCGATGTCGCGTGCCGGTTTCATTTTTACACTTTTGGAACATATAATGGTGCGCACACCACAGCTTGCGGTCGCGACCGCGTCACCAGAATAGAGCCCATGACTTCAAATAATCAGCAGCTTAAAGACGCCGGCCTGAAGGTCACCTCCCCGCGGATCAAGATCCTTGAGTATCTGAAGACGCCTGAATGCCAACACATCAGTGCGGAGGAGCTGTACAAGAAGCTGCTCGATCAGGGAGAAGAGATCGGTCTGGCGACCGTGTACCGGGTCCTGAACCAGTTTGATGATGCCGGGATTGTTACCCGCCACCATTTTGAAGGCGGCAAATCGGTCTTCGAACTCTCCCATCAGGAACACCATGATCACCTGGTCTGTCTGGACTGTGGTCGCGTGGTCGAGTTTCACGATGATGTGATTGAGCAGCGCCAGAATGAAGTGGCCCAGCGTTATGGCATGGAGCTGACGCATCACAGCCTCTATCTGTATGGTCATTGCGACCATCCGGAATGTGTTGCCAAGCGCAAGAAAGGTTAATTCCCTGTCAACGATGACAGGGCCGCTTTTTATTAATGACCGCCTGTGATGAGTTATTGATTTTTAATAACGTCATCGGTGGTCATTTTATTTATCTGGTTAATAAAAAAACAACACAATCAAAAAACAAACCTTAATTATCATGGTATTACGATAGCTATATTATTTTTGTTTTTATTTTTAGATTATTTTCGTTGTCTTTAGAAAATAAAAAACCGCCCTGGGGCGGTTTTTTATTTAATGCCATCTTATTCCTGCCAGGTATCTCGCAGTGCCACGGTCAGGTTGAAGACCAGCTGCTCCGGCGTCGACAGCTTGCTGTCCGCGCAGAAATAGCCTTCGCGCTCAAACTGGAATGCCTTCTCGGCTGGCGCCTCTTTCAGGCTCGGTTCAACCCGGGCACCCTCGATGAGGGTCAGCGAGTTCGGGTTGATGGTCGCCAGGAAGTCGTCGGCGGCACCGGGATTGGCCACCGCAAACAAGCGGTCATACAACCGGATCTGCGCCGGCAGCGAGTGCGCCGCCGTCACCCAGTGGATGACGCCTTTTACCTTGCGGCCATCGGCGGGATCCTTGCCCAGGGTATCGGCGTCGTAACTGCAGTAGACGGTGGTGATACGGCCCTCGGCATCTTTCTCCACCCGCTCGGCCTTGATGACGTAGGCATGGCGCAGACGCACCTCCTTGCCCAGCACCAGACGCTTGAACTGCTTGTTGGCCTCTTCACGGAAGTCGGCTTCATCAATCAGGATCTCGCGAGCAAACGGTATGGTATGAGTCCCCATTTCCGGCTTGTTCGGGTGGTTCGGCACCGTCAGCGTCTCGGTCTGAGCCGCATCAAAGTTCTCGATCACGATGCGCAACGGGCGCAGCACCGCCATGGCGCGCGGCGCGTTTTCGTTCAGATCCTCACGAATACAGGATTCCAGTGCGCTCATCTCGACGGTGTTATCCTGCTTGGTCACGCCGATGCGGCGGCAGAACTCGCGGATGGCCGCCGGGGTATAGCCACGACGACGCAGCCCCGACACGGTCGGCATGCGCGGATCGTCCCAGCCTTCCACGATCTGTTCGGTGACCAACAGATTGAGCTTGCGCTTGGACATGATGCTGTATTCAAGGTTCAGACGGCTGAACTCGTACTGACGCGGATGACAGTCGATGCTGATGTTATCCAGCACCCAGTCATACAGACGACGGTTGTCCTGGAACTCCAGCGTACAGATGGAGTGGGTGATGCCTTCGAGGGCGTCCGAAATACAGTGTGTGAAGTCGTACATCGGGTAGATGCACCACTTGTCGCCGGTCTGGTGATGCTCGGCAAACTTGACGCGGTAGATCACCGGATCGCGCATGACGATGAAAGACGAAGCCATATCGATCTTGGCCCGCAGACAGGCTTCCCCCTCCTTGAACCCGCCGCTACGCATCTTCTCAAACAGCGCCAGGTTTTCCTCAACGCTGCGATCACGATACGGGCTGTTTTTGCCTGGCGAGGTCAGGGTGCCGCGGTATTCACGGATCTCGTCGGCTGACAGCTCATCGACATACGCCAACCCCTTGTTGATCAGCTCGATGGCATAGCCATACAGCTTGTCGAAGTAATCCGAGGAGTAACGCACGGCACCATGCCACTGGAAACCCAGCCACTGCACGTCGCGCTGGATGGATTCGACATATTCGACCTCTTCTTTGGCCGGATTGGTGTCATCAAAGCGCAGGTTGCAGGTGCCCTGATAATCCTGGGCGATGCCGAAGTTCAGGCAGATCGATTTGGCGTGGCCGATATGCAGGTAACCATTAGGCTCCGGCGGAAACCGGGTGGCCACAGTGGTGTGTTTGCCGCTAGCCAGATCTTCATCAATGATCTGACGAATAAAATTGGTGGGGCGATGTTCCGCCTGAGTCATTCACTCACCTCAAGAGATATTTGCTACGACAGCGTGATAACCGCTAATGATCCATGAATCGGGATCGGCACTCAAGGTATTTATCTGTCTTGCTGGCGGGGCGCCAGACGAAAAAACCCCGCGCAAGCGGGGAAGCAAGGACTTTCCAACAGGAACGGGGGCTGAGTGCCGCCACCCACGCAAGGCTTACGCCTTGACACTGGATACCCGAGGATACCCAGCAGCAAGGCGGGTCGAACGACCCGCCTTGAGGGTTTACAGTGTCGTCACCCGGCTATGGCGCTGACCGTCAAAGCTGACGGTGCGCAGCCACACCTTGCCGGCTGTCACAGCGGGCTTGTTACTGGCATCGTATGGCTGCCATTGCTGACCATCGGTACTGAACTCAATACGCAGTCCCGGCAGATCCGTGTTGGCCTCCAGCTTGCCATCGACAATCTTGCCGCCCGGCACCGACAAGCGATAGTGGATCCCTGCCGCTTCGAGCTTGGCCATCTCACGCTGTCCCAAGACGTTGGCAAACAGCTGCCAGTCCTTGGCCAGCGCCGCCTTGTCGACAAACTGGCTCTTGTCGGAGAACTCGCGCCCCTTCACATAGGGCAACTCCCAGCCAGCCTGGTGCCAGGCCCGCTCCGCCAGCGAGAAAATACGCGGATAGACCATGTACTCATACTGCTCATCGGTCTGCACTGTCTCGCTCCACTGCTGGCCGGAAATGCCCTTGAACTTGACGGCGGCATACTCTCCCTTGGCGACGAACGGCTTGCCATCACGATCGACCGAGGTCTCGGCATTTTGCGGCAAGTTCTCCGGCGCAAACGCAAACACCTTGCGAGTATCGTTAAACCGGGTCGCCCAGTAATAACCACGCTCCTGCGGATTCACTTCCCACGGGAAATCAAAGTAGAGATAGTCCGGATTGGACAAGACCACCTGATACCCCTTTTCAGCCCAGGCACTGGCTTCGTTGAATCCACCCCAGTACAGGGTGTCCCAGAAGTTGACCACGGTCTGTGGCGTCGCGAAATCGGCGGCACTGTTGGCATATTTGAGCCCATCTTGCCAGGCCTGCAGCGCCGTCATGCCATGCTGCTTGACCTGCTGACTGACTTCACGGGCAAACCAGGACGGCAGCTCCTGCACCGCCTTGACTTTGCCTTCCGTCACGAAACGCTGGCAGGCAGGTGACTTGGCAAAGGCATAATCCTGCTTGCTCAAGTCGACATTGCCCTTCCATGCCACCTTGTCCTTGTCTGCAGCATGGATGTCCTGGAAGCCGGCGCCCAAGAAGATGTTCTTGGTCTCGTCGCCACCGTAATGCCAGGCTGTCAGCGGTTGTCCCGCCTCCTTGTGCATCGCCGCCACTTCGGACATCACTTTGTCGACAAAGCGTACCGTGGAAGGCAGGCAAGGATTGATGTACGAGTGCTTGTCATAAAACTGCACCGAAGTGCTGTTCGAGGTATCCTGCGGATCAAACAACCGGTACTCCTCGGCCGCCTTGAGCTTGCCCTGCCCCTTCAAACGTTGATAACGCGCCTCCATCGACATCACCGCCGCTCTGGCGTGCGCCGGCATGTTGATCTCCGGAATCACGGTCACGCCACGGGCTTTGGCATAACGCACCAGTTCGATGTACTCCTGTTTGCTGTAGAAACCGGAGCCTTGGTTGTCACTGGTTGGTCCGGAGCCCAGCTGTGGCAGCAGGCAACGGGTCTCGCTCAGATCATGGCAGCGCTTGCCACCCACTTCCGTCAACTCCGGCAATCCCGGGATCTCCAGGCGCCAGCCCTCATCGTTGGTCAGCCCCAGATGCAACTTGTTGAGCTTCATCGCTGACATTTGATCGATCAGCTTCATCAAGGTTTGCTGGCTACGGAAATGGCGGGCGACATCGGTTTGCATGCCGCGGTATTCAAACCGAGGAGCATCGCTGACCTTCATCAGCGGCACCTGATGCTGATTCACCCCCAACAACGAGAGCAGTGACTGCGCCCCCCAGAAGGCACCGGCCGCATCATGACCCTTGATGGTCGCGCCGTCAGCGGCAATCAGCAGATCGTAGCCTTCGGCCTGTTGTTGTTGGCTGTTCCCGACACTGATGTGCAGTGGGTAACCATCGGTGGCCTCTTTAACACCCAAGCGGGCCAGCGACTGACGCAGTGCCGTCAGTTGCGCCTTGGATAGCCCTTTCGCCTGCAGATGCACCTTGGCCAGATTGGCCTGCCCCGGCATCACTTCTTGTTGTAACGGGGCGGGGATGATGCGCGCAGCAAGGGCTGCGGCCGGCAAGGCTGCTGTGGCCGCATTGGCCTCGAACCGTGACTGGCTGGTCATCAGGATATTGGCGTCATCCTTGGTGCGCTTCCACTTATCGCCATCAAACGGCAGGGTGTAAGTCCGGGGATTATCGACATCACCCATGCTAGCCAATACGCGAGGCTCCGCCCCCGGCGCCGTCACATACCAATTGGGCATGACATCGGTTTCAAACAGTTGCCAATATTCAACGACTAAGGGGATTTCCAGCTTGGCTCCGCTCGCCAGGCCCTGGAAACTGGCGGTCGGCTCGAGACGATACAGATCGCCGGTCAGGTGGCTAATCCGAAATTGATCGTTATCGACCCGCAGGATACGGCGGATGGAGTGCAAATAGAGATCCCAACCCGCTGCCGGAATGGCTGCGCCATTATTTGTCAGGTGTAATTTACTGACGTTGCAGCTTGCCCAATCTGCGCCCAGCGCCTGGCAGTCGATGCCTGCACCAGCACCATCATTGGTAACCAGCTCGTATTTGATGACCAGATCTTTGGCAATGCCATCCACCAGTGATTGCGATGATGTCGCATGGGCGTTCAGTGATAGCGTTCCGAGCAACGCCATTGCTATAATAGAGTGCTTGCATTTCATAGCCTTGACCTTCCTTTGTTAGTGTTATGGGGTGTTAAGCAGACTTTTGGATTTAGGCGCCACCACAGTGGCGCCTTTTTTTATTGTTGATTGCCGTATTCCGGCAGCTGGATTAGGCCGGAAGCGGCACGCCACTGAGATCTTCTGACGCCGGAATATTGCGCATTTCACCGGCGATGATTTCAGCCAGCGGCCCCAATACGACCTGCAGGTTGTTCTCACCCAGCTTGACTACGCCTGAGGCGCCCAGCGCTTTGAGCGTGCGCTCATCCACACGTTGCCGATCCTTCAGTGTCAGGCGCAGGCGGGTAATGCAGGCATCAATGCTGACAAGGTTGTCATGACCACCCAGTGCCTTCAGATATTGTCTGGCCAGCACGCTGCGATCTGAGCACTTGGCAACCGGAGCCGCGGTCGCCACACTCCCCTCCTCCTCTTCACGCCCTGGCGTTTTCAGATTGAAACGCACAATCACAAAGCGGAACACGGCATAGTAGACAAAGAAGAACACGACACCTTGCAACAGCAGCATGTACCAGTGGACCGCCAATGGATTACGCGATGACAGCACCATATCCACCAGCCCGGCGCTGAAACCGAAACCGGCAATCCAGTGCATGGAGGCCGCGATAAAGACGGAGATCCCCGTCAGCACCGCATGCAGGACATACAGCATCGGCGCAACAAACATGAAGGCGAATTCAAGTGGTTCGGTCACCCCGGTAAAGAAGGCGGCAAACGCCGCGGCGATCATGATGGATGCGACCTTCTCGCGGTTTTCTGGCTTGGCCGTGTGGTAGATGGCCAGCGCCGCACCCGGCAAACCGAACATCATGATGGGGAAGAAGCCCGCCTGATACATACCAGTGACACCCAGTACCGCCTTGCCTTCAGCCAGCGCCTTGCCACCCGCCAGGAAGTTGGGAATATCATTGATACCGGCCACATCAAACCAGAACACAGAGTTCAGGGCATGATGCAGGCCAACTGGAATCAGCAAGCGGTTGAAGAAAGCATAGATACCCGCCCCTGTCGCCCCCAGACTCTGGATATGCTCGCCAAAGGAGACCAGGCCACCAAAGACCATTGGCCAGACATACATCAGCACAAAAGCCAATGGAATCATGGCAAATGAGGTCAAGATGGGGACCAGCCGCCGGCCACTGAAAAACGCCAGCGCTTTGTGCAATTCGACATTGCTATAACGGTTATACAGCTCAGCGGCGATGATACCGACGATGATGCCCACAAACTGATTTTTAACCTTGCCGAATGCCGCCGGAACCTCGGCTGGCGCTAACCCCAGGATTTGTGACACGGCTTCAGGCGAACAGAGCGTCGTCAGCACCAGAAAGCCGACAAACCCAGCCAAGGCCGCGGCACCATCTTTATCCTTGGACATGCCATACGCCACACCGATGGCAAACAACACCGACATGTTATCTATGATGGCGCCACCGGATTTAATGAAAAAAGCCGCTATCGCGCTATTACCACCCCAGGCGACCGGATCAATCCAGTAACCCACCCCCATCAGAATCGCTGCCGCTGGCAGCGTAGCGACCGGCACCATCAGGGCCCGACCGACTTTTTGCAAATAACCAAGAATATTCACTATCCACTCCTCACATTCGTCATCCTGGCGACCAGACAGACCAAACGTCATCATCTGGTTTTGTCGCCCGTGTCTCCGACTCAACGTTGCCGCTTTACTGTGATGTCGTCAGGAACGACACCCCACCCCTCCTGACTTGGACCTCAGTCTCGCCGCAAACGCTGGCGATGAAGGCAGTGTAGGTACGTTATTTATCGACGTGAAATAACATTGGTTAAAATCGTGACAAAAATCACCAGAAACGCTTTCAATGCGCAAAACGTGTCGCATAAACAGCGATCTTTGTTTAGCATGAAAATTAAGTTATCGGGGTGCGTCTTTGCACAGGAGAAAATGATGAGACTGATTCCACTGAAAACCGCTGAGCAAGTCGGTCAATGGTCTGCCCGCCATATCGTTGATCGGATCACGGCATTTGCCCCTACGGCTGATCGGCCATTTGTATTGGGATTACCAACTGGTGGGACACCGCTGGCAACCTATCGACAGCTGATTGCATTACACAAACGAGGTGAAGTCAGCTTCGCCAATGTGGTGACATTCAACATGGATGAATATGTAGGCTTGCCAGAAGAGCATCCTCAGAGCTACCACAGCTTCATGTATCACAACTTTTTCAATCACATCGATATCCGTCGAGAAAACATCCACATCCTCAATGGCAACGCTCAAGATCTGGTGGCAGAATGCGCACGCTATGAAGAGCGGATCCGCCACTTCGGACGTATTCATCTGTTCATGGGCGGGGTAGGCAATGATGGCCACATTGCATTTAATGAGCCGGCGTCATCGTTAAGCTCTCGCACCCGGATCAAGACCCTGACCGAAGATACCCGGCTCGCCAACGCCCGATTTTTCGACGGCGATCTGCAGCAAGTGCCGAAGTTGGCGCTGACCGTTGGCGTCGGGACCTTACTGGATGCCGAAGAGATCATGATTTTGGTGACCGGGCATGCAAAGGCGCAAGCACTGCAAGCCGCGGTAGAAGGTAGCGTGAACCATCTGTGGACTATCTCGGCATTACAACTGCACGCCAAGAGCATCATGGTGTGTGATGAACCGTCGACCATGGAGCTTAAAGTAAAAACCGTTCGTTACTTTCAAGAGCTGGAATCCGAAAATATCAAACGGATCTGAGGTACTAAATGATATTTGCTCTCTGCCATGCCCACATTCATACCGGTGCCGGTACCTTAGTTGATCATGCGGTGATTGTGGATCACGACCGGATTACCAGCGTGCTGCCTCTCTCCGCTGTTCCAGCAGACTGTCAGCAGATAGATCTCAACGGGCTGCATATCGCCCCTGGATTTATCGATTTGCAGCTCAATGGTTGCGGTGGTGTCATGTTCAATGATGACCCCAGCGTCCAGACACTGGAGATAATGCATAACGCTAACCTCAGATCAGGCACCACCAGCTTCCTGCCAACGCTGATCACCAGTCCAGATCAGGATATGCAACGCGCAATCGCCGCAACGCGCTGTTACAAGCAACGTCATGGCACCCGTGTTCCAGGTGTCCATCTGGAAGGGCCTTACACCAACAAGGTTCGCAAAGGGATTCATCCCGCAGAACAAATCCGGCGTCCGAGTGATGAGATGATCGACTTTCTCTGCGCCCACGCCGACTGCATTGCCAAAATCACGTTGGCGCCGGAGAAAAACCGTCCAGAACACCTGCACCGGCTGAGTGAGGCCGGCATTCTCTTGTCTATCGGTCACAGTGCCGCCAGTTATGATGAAGCCATGACCGGATTTAATCTGGGGATCCGGTTTGCAACCCATCTGTACAATGCGATGACCCCCACCTTGAATGGCCGTGAACCCGGTATTGTCGGCGCCATTTATGACCGCGATGACATATACGCAGGCATCATCGTTGATGGCCATCATGTGCATCCCGCCAATGTGCGCCTTGCGCATAAAACGCTCGGCAACCGCTTGTGTCTGGTGACCGATGCGACCGCGCCGGCAGGAGCACCCGCCGGTTTCAATCAGTTCGATTTTTGCGGCAGCACCGTCTATTACCGGGACGGACAATGCGTCGATCGCCATGGTACACTCGGCGGCTCGGCACTGACGATGATCGAAGGGGTAGCCAACCTGGTCAAAGTGGTTGGGCTATCACTGGATGAAGCACTGCGTATGGCCACCCTCTATCCGGCCAACGCCATCGGTTATGCCGATCAGCTCGGACGCATTGCGCCCGGTTATGTCGCCAATCTGGCGATCTTTGACCCCGATTTCAAGGTGCGCGCCACCGTTGATCATGGTCACTATGCAGAACAGGGATAATGACCGAAGGACAAATTGCCAATATCGATCTGGTAAAGCAGGTCAACGCTGCTGCCGTCTATCGCATCATCGATCAGCAGGGCCCCGTCTCACGCATCCAGATTGCAGACATCTGTCAGCTGGCCCCAGCCAGTATCACCAAGATTACGCGCCAGATGCTGGAGCACGGGTTAATTCGCGAAGAGGCCCTGCTGGAATCCACGGGCGGTCGCAGGGCCATCGCCCTCGTTGCCGAGCAGCAGCGTTTCCAGTTCATCTCGTGCCGACTGGGTCGAAAGAGTGTGCATATCGGGCTGTACAATCTCGCCGCCAAGGAGCTGGCACGGATTGAGCAGCCATTGACCGAGCGCGAACGCGAACCCGTCATCGCCAGCCTGAAAAGTGCACTTGAATGTTTCATCGCCAGTCACAAGAAACAGATCAATCAGCTGATTGGGCTAGCCGTAACGTTGCCTGGACTGGTCAATCCAGAATCCGGGGAAGTGCTCTACATGCCCAGCCTGTCACTGGCGGGTTCTCCGCTGGCCAGTGAACTGGAAACGCATTTTAAGCTGCCCACTTTTATCGGCAATGACACCCGTTCCCTGGCTTTGGCTGAACACTTCTTTGGCGCTTCACGCGACTGCCAGGACTCTATCCTGGTTTCGGTACACAACGGCACCGGTGCCGGCATTATCAGCAAGGGCAAGGTGCTCCTTGGCCAGAACCGTAACGTGGGTGAGATCGGTCATATACAGGTGGAACGCTTCGGCCGACGTTGTCAGTGCGGTAATTTTGGCTGTCTGGAAACCATCGTTTCCAATCCTGCCATTTTGGAACGCACACGTGAGTTGTTAACTCGTGGTCATGTCTCCTTGCTCGATCCGGCGGCGTTAGATATTGAATCACTGTGTTCTGCCGCCAACCGGGGGGATCCGCTCGCCTGCGAAGTCATTCGTCAAACTGGGGAATATCTAGGACAAACGATCGCCATCATGGTGAATTTGTTTAATCCGCAGAAAGTCCTGCTCGCCGGCGAAATCGTCGCGGCCCAGAAGGTTCTGATCCCGGCAATACAGCGGTGTGTCGAACATCAATCGCTACCCAGCTTTCACGCCGGGTTACCAATTGAGCCAGCAGCATTTCAAAGCCAAGCCACCATGGGCGGCGTGGCACTGATCAAACGCGCCTTGCTAGAGGGTGATTTACTGCAACGCATGATGGAAATGTGAAACTCGCTGCAGATTATGTCTTCACCGGCTGAGGCTGAATATCTCCAGCTTTGTACGATTATTCAGCTATTTACGCGGATTTCTACAGCAATGGACAGCGGTTTCTAGGCTTTGCTGCGCATACCTCATCAACAATAAAAAAAATTTCATGTAACGATGAAAATTTTGAGTTTTACATCTGGTGGTTGCTGAACATACTTCCCCGCGACAGGACAACAACAACAGAAACGATGACTATGAGTTTTGTATCCGATAAGCGTTTCAATGATTTCCAACATTTCCCGCGCGGCCTGCGCCGTAGTGGCCAATTTACCGTCGCCGAAGCAGACATGCTTGAGCTGTGTGGCCAAGTCATGCTGGAGCTGTACCAGAACAAGCGAGCCCCGGCGGATGATGTCGAGCAAGCATTTATTGACCGCATCAACGCTGGTGAACCTGCCGGTAACCCGCACGCCAAGGTCTGGTTCAAGTATCTGAAAGTGATTGGCCCGCGTCGCGTACACCGTCTGTGTACCTCAGGCGGCAATGTCAGTGATGAAGGCAGCTTCGACACCGTAGACGAGTCGCTGGACTGATGGATACCGATCTGCTGCGCACCTTTATCGCGGTCAGCAAAAGCCGTCATTTTGGCCGCGCAGCAGAAAATTTGTATTTGACCCAATCAGCGGTCAGTTTTCGCATCCGCCAGCTTGAACAACAGCTCGGCGTGTCACTATTTACCCGTCACCGCAACAATATCCAGCTAACCGCCGCCGGTGAACGCCTGTTGCCTTATGCCGAGAACATCTTGCAAACGCTTGGCCAAGCAAAACAGGTCATCGCCCAACAAGCTGTAATGCAACAACAATTGGCCATCGGCGCCCCCGCCTTTTGCTGGGAACTGGGCTTGCAAGAGTGGTTGGATCCCTGGTTTGCCAATCGTGAGTCAACTTTGTGCCTACGTACGGAAACCGGGCATCGTGAGCAACTCTGTCGGCAACTGCTTGAGCGCACTCTCGATTTGGCGATTTTGGTCGAACCGAGCAAGATAGATGAAATTACTGTGCGCCCTTTTTGTGACTATCCGCTCGCGCTGGTCTGTCGACAAGCTGGCCAGAGCCTTCACACCCTCTCCGCAGCCTATGTGCATGTTGAAGGTTTGCTGCCGGCACAACTGTTTCCCACTGAGCTCCAGGGGCGAACCACGGTCCTCATGACGGCCTCGTTACAACAGGCAATCAAACACCTGTTGCGGCATGGAGGAATGGCTTACCTGCCCCATCCTGCTGTCGCGCCCTACATTCGCCAGGGGCAACTCCATCTGGTTGACGGCGCAGTGAACATGAGCCGGCCACTCTATCTGGCATGCCGCAATGATGTGATGGCGGACGAAGAGATTGGCGGCTTGCTGCGAACGCAATGGCAACCCGGTGCTAAAGTTGCCGCTCGAGGCTAATACAGACTCACCACACCCCAGGCATCGCCAGTGACAGCATCGGTTTGCCATCATATAAATTAATAATCTGCCAAGTATTATTTTTCCATAGCCCGTAACTTGGTGTCGCGCCATTACGCGGAAACGTAATCGAGCCAGGATTAATTAGCGTGATTCCCTGCTGCTGTTCCAATACCGGAATGTGGGTATGTCCCGACAACACTATATCGCCCTCTGCCAATGCCAGCTGTTCACGCGTATAAATATGACCGTGCGTCATACATAAACGCCGCCCATTCAGCACAAGATAATTACAAGGCGAGAGACAAGGAAATTCGAGCAGCATTTGATCGACTTCGCTATCACAATTGCCGCGCACTGCAATCACCTTGTTTTTTAACACATTCAGAATGTCTGCCACGCGAGCCGGCGCATAGCCCTCTGGCACCGGGTTACGTGGGCCATGATTCAATAAATCCCCGAGCAGAAGGTATATATCCGGTTGTGCTGGTTCTAATTGGCAAAGGCAACGTTCTAAGGCTGGAGCGCAGCCATGAATATCGGCAATAACCGCCATGGTTGACATCGATTTATAATCCATCGTTCACTGCGAGAGTGATCATTATGAGCATCTATCGCCGTGAGACAATAATATTAATTCCCGCATAAACAATAAGGCTCGCCAATGGCGAGCCTTATTGTTAAATAGCCATTGCTATTAATGATGAATCAAACCAATTTGTCCCTCGGGTAACCATTCATACAAAATCTCTTCTCTGGCGCCACAGCAGCGACCACTGCAGCCACCCGGTTTGAGCTTGCGCACTCTGCCTTTACGCATCCAGATACCCAGCATCGCATCCACGGCTTCTTCCGCAGTATCGAAATGACGCGCCAGCTCGCGTAATGACATGCGCTGACGTTGGGCCAAGAGCTCTCCCAGTTCACGGACTATCATACGAGGACCACCTTCCGAGCCAGAATATTGCCTTTGCGATGCATAGCCCACCAAATCAACATGGCTAATACAACATAGAATGCCACCCAAGCCAGACTTTGCAGCGGGTGAGCACTGAACGTGGCCAGCTGATAGTAGAGCGTTGAAACCATGAACGCGACATAGTTGCACCACAGCGCCGTAAAGACAGCCCAATTGCGACCCGTCTCGCGCACCAATGCCCCCATCGCCGCGGCACAAGGCATATAGAGCAACACGAACAGCAGATAGGCAAAGGCTCCGACTTGACCATCAAAATGGCTCTGCATGTTGCTATAGGTAGAAAGATTCACTTCCTGCTCTTTAGCCATGGCGCTCTTGTCTTCTAAATCGCCGAGCTCCAACCCAGCAGGATCCCATGGCTTTATCTCGGCCAGATTTGCCGGTATCGTTGCTAGAGCTTCATAGAAGCGTGCGACCAGATCAAACTCGCCTTTTTCCTCTTCGGCGGGCGTCTGATAAAGACTATTCAAAGTGCCTACTACGGCCTCTTTGGCAAAAATGCCCGTTGCAATACCGACAGTTGCCTGCCAGTTATCATCACGGATCCCCAATGGCGACAACACGGGTGTAACCGCCATCGCCACATGGCTTAGTACCGACTTTTCGGTATTCTGATTGCCAAAGCTTCCATCGGTACCTAATGAGTTGAACATACTCAGCGCAGTCACCATCAAGACAATCGTCTTACCGGCACCAAAAATAAAACTCCGCAATTTATGCCATGTCTTGATCAGCACATAAGTCGGCCGCGGGATCTCATAATCGGGCATCTCCATTAGCATGGATTCACTTGTTCCCGGCAACAGGGTTTTACGCAATACCAAGCCCGTCGCCACGGCTACCGCGATGCCAATTAAATAGAGTAAAAAAACAAGGTTTTGGCCTGATTCAGGGAAGAACGCCACAGCGAACAGCGCATAGACCGGCAAACGGGCCCCGCACGACATAAACGGCGCCATCGCTGAGGTCATCAGCCGTTCACGCTCGGCATTCAACGTACGAGCGGCCATGAAAGCCGGCACAGAACAACCAAATCCCATCAACATCGGTACGAAGGCTTTCCCCGGCAACCCGAGCTTACGCATCACGCGATCGACGACAAACGCAGCCCGCGCCAAATAACCAGAGGCTTCCAGCACCGCCAGAAACAGATAAAGAAAACCAACGACAGGAATAAAGGTGGCTACTGTCTGCACCCCAGTCCCCACGCCATCTGCGAGTACCGAAATTAGCCATTCCGGCGTCCCCCAACTCGTCAACCAATGACGTATGCCATCCACAAACAAGGCGCCCGCTGAAATATCGAAAAAATCGATGAAGGCGCTGCCGACATTAATGGCAAATAGGAACATCAAGTACATAACAGCCAGAAAGAACGGTATCCCGACCCAGCGATTCAATAATACGCCGTCGATACGTTCGCTGGTTTTAATGCTTAATTTGCCATGCTGATGTAAACACGCACGCGCATGCTGGTGAATGAAACCATATCGCACATCAGCCAGCAGCAACTCGGTATCCAATGCATTGGCCTTGAGCAAACACCCAGGCATACAGGCTTTGAGTGCCTCAGATTGCCGTTCCAACAACAACTGGTCTTGTTCTAGTAAACGCACGGCACTGCCGCGTGCCGAAAAGTGCTCATGTTGCACCAACGGTTCTAGCTGTGACACTAACGCTTCAAACTCGACACCATAATCCAGTTGCAATGCCGGGCGGCGCGCCTGCGCAATGAGCTCCGGCAGCTTGGCCTTCAGTGCTTGGATCTCTTTGCGATTGTATGCAGAAAGCGCCACAACAGGGCAATCCAACACCTGAGCCAGCGCATCGACATCAATGGACTGACGCTGCTTTTTGATGACGTCGTACTTGTTGAGGACGACCAAGACAGGCAGACCTAACTCGCGCAATTGCAACGTCAGCAGCAAAGAGCGCTCCAGTGCCGAGGCATCAACAACATTGACAACCAAATCGGGCTGGTGGGTTAGCACATAGCGATAGGCAATTTGTTCATCAATCGAGCTGTCACGACTCTCCAAGGCATAAATACCGGGGAGGTCCATCAACTGGTAGTGATGTTCACCCTGGGTAAAAGCACCGCTTTTTTTATCAACAGTGACGCCACTCCAGTTACCAACCTGCTGGTTTGCACCGGTCAGAGCATTGAAAAGCGAGGTCTTGCCGCTGTTGGGATTCCCAACCGTCATCAACTTCCATTTCATAGGGCTACTACCTCGATTTGCATCGCCAACTGTTTCTGGATGGACAGCGTGATGCTTCCTGTAGAAATCTGAATGGGATCGCCCAGCGGTGCTTGGCGTAAAAAGCGGACTTCGCTGTGGGGCAACAGGCCCATTGCCATTAGGCGTCGCCGGACTGGTCCTTCCAGTGTACCCATGCTGGCAATCCGCACAGACTGGCCGGGTTTAAGCTCGTTCAAATACATGGCCATCCCACAACCTCAAGTGATAATGGTTATCAATGAATGCGATTATAGGAAAAAAAACCTTAAAGGAAAGCAGATTATTTGAGCGAGCTCTCGTTATAATGCCCAGCCTTGATTTGCAACAAGATTGATACGATGTCCGACTCCAGACTGGTCTACTCCACCGAATGGCAAAATGGTAAGCCACCTCATCAAACCAGCCCTGCCCTGCCTCCATCAGAAACAGAATTAAAGGTTCGCCGTGAAACCCAGGGGCGCAAAGGCGCCGCGGTCATCACCATCCAAGGCGTTGCCGAAGCAGACCTCAAGCCTCTAGCCAGCCTGTTAAAGAAAAAATGCGGCAGTGGCGGCGCCATCAAACAAGGTGTTATCGAAATTCAAGGGGAAAAACTGGAACAGGTGATGACCTTGTTGCAGGCATCTGGTTATAAGACCAAGAAGATCGGCGGCTGATCAAAACAACGCCAGTTGCTCGTTTGCCCACTCGTCGAAGCGGCGGCCAATAAACGGCAATATGGCCTCGGCAACCGGCCGTAGTTGCTTCTCGATGTAATGTTCATAATCAATTTGATGCTGCCGGTACGCTACGGGCTCTGCGCCATGGGTGGTCATCACATAATCAATACGATGACGGCGTGTTGCAAACAAACGGTATTTATCCTTCTCGGCCTCATCCGCCAGTCGCGCCGCACGCACATGGGGAGGGACGTTCTTCTGGTATTCATCCAGCTGCCGCCTGACCCGCTTATGATAAACCAGCCAGTGATCCACTTCCCCGTGCCGCGTTTGACGGATGGTTTCGCGAATGAACTCATCCGGATCCTCGTCATGGAAAATCCGCCAGTAGAGACCTTGTTGAAAATGCTTGGCAAGCTCAGTCCAGTCGGAACGAACCGTCTCCAGTCCTTTGAAAATCAGTTGTTCTTTACCTTCGCAGTGACTCAACCCGGCATAACGCTTCTTGCTTCCCTGCTCGGTGCCTCGGATAGTAGGCATCAAGAACCGCTGATAATACCGTTCAAACTGCAATTCCAGGCAAGAGGTCAAACCAAATTCAGCCGATAGCCGCTGTTGCCACCACGCAGTAACCCCTGAGGCCAAGGCCTGCCCAATCTCGATAGCCTGACTTTCGGTCACCCCTTCTCCGAGCCAGACAAATAGCGAATCGGTATCACCATAGATCAACTGCCAGCCTTGCTGTTCAATCCATTGACCAGACTCCTGCATCAGCCATTGCCCACGCAGCGTAATACTCGACGCCAGCCGCGGGTCAAAAAAACGGCAGCCGGTCGAACCTAACACCCCATAAAATGAATTCATGAGGATTTTCAACGCCTGTGACCTAGCACTGTCCTGCTGTTGTTTAGCGACATCGCGCTGTAACCAGAGCGCTGCGATCAAATCAGGCAATATCGATATAGCACGAGAGAACTGAGCGCCCAAGAAGCCAGGCACCGTTTTGTTGTCCTCCGGCTGAGTGGGTTCTTGCATGCCAAGAACCAGCCCCAGAGGGTCAACCAGAAAAGAGCGGATAATGGATGGATAGAGGCTTTTGAAATCCAACACTAGCACGTTGCGATATAAACCAGGTCGCGAATCCATAACATATCCCCCGGGGGACGGCAGGCCGTGGATCCGGCCCAGATTGGGCGCGGCATATCCTTTTTGATGCAGACGGGGAATATACAGATTACTGAATGCCGCTACTGAGCCGCCATAACGATCCAACTCCAATCCCGTCAGCTGTGCGCGCAAACAGACGAAATCCAGTAATTGGCAGTGAGCAAAAATATCCAGCACCAGTTGGCAATCCTCAAGATTGTATCGAGCCAACTCAATAGGCTCCTGGTGATAAAGCCGGGTGATAGCTTCCTGTTTATCGACCTGCGGATCGATCAGCTTGCCGCGCCCAAGCAAAGCGTGAGCGACATGTTCTAGGCTGTAACGCTCGAATTGCCAAGTCGCCGTTTTAAGCGTACTGATACCATCCAAAACCACACGCCCCGGGATCACGACCTGTCCGCCAGCGCCGGCCACCTTGCTCTCACGCCAGATAGTCGTAGTTCCTCCCCGCCCCCAGTCAGCCACGATCTGATGGCGTTTGGCACGCTGTAGCAAGAGACGAAAATCGAAGTTAACGACATTCCAGCCAATCACAATGTCAGGATCCCGTTGCCGGAGCCACCGGCTGAAAGCCATTAATAGTTGCCGCTCATCGGGCAACCATTCGATAGGCAGTTCAGGGGTATTATTTTGCGGTTGCCCAACCATCAAAACGCGCGCGAATCCCTGGCTCTGGGTTTTCATTGCGATCGAATAAAGGCTGCCATCAGCAGCACACTCAAGATCTATCGACAACACGCTCAGTTCGGTATGTACCGCGCAGGCCTCGATGTGATCTGCAAACAAATCGCAGTAACCCGGATGACGCACCAGACGGCCATGTGCCTGCATACCAAAGCGAACGTCATGTTGCATGAGCACGCAGTCCACATGGCGCAGATCACTTTCGATCGACTCAATACCATGCAGGCGCAGTAGCTCGACCGCTTGCTGCCTGCGCGTCAGCGTAGCAAAACAACAGCGGATCAAGGGATCATCATCAAAAGAGCGTAAGGGGGTCGCACGTAACCAGCCACGTAACTGATGTTGACGAAACAGCATCAATGCCACGTCTTGATCACGGGAATGCAAGAAAAAAGAGGGGGGAGTTGCTGCAAATAATACCCGTACGGGACCTACCGTAGTCGCTAACCAGAACTCAACGGTAGCGGTTTGTCGCTCAACCTGACCCGGAAACAGCTGATCGCGTGCCTGCCGGGTCAAGATGACACCTTGTATCGATGCTGATGCCTGAGTCAATGTCATCAGCACATCCTCTTCTTATGGCGCAATAAAAAGGCTATTCCTTTTTACCAAAACCGGACTGTTTGAGGGTAAAGCCATCCTGGTTACTCCAGGCATCCAAACCACTGCGGTTATTACCCGCAACCAGACTCGCCGCCAGACTCGGGCTATTGAAAAGGTGGTCCTGCACGAACAGGTAGCCGCTTTCATCCTGAAGCAAAATCCCTTTTGCCAGCAGCTGCGTTCTAAGTTCAATTACGGGCTCACGCAATGACCCGGCCTGCTCACGATTCACCCTGGAGCCGGAGAGCACAACAAAACCAGGCTTGTGTCGCTGACCTATCGGATATCCAACCGCATCCGCGCCTTTAACACTGAAATAGTAACGCTCACGCTCCCCTGGCGTGCTGGTGGCGAGCGCCTTTTGCAACGCCATCAACTCATCGTAAATATCTATCGGAACCACAGCCGCCTGACGATTGCCTTTGTGATCGACGATAAAGCTGACTTGTTTGCCTAACATCCTCGCGTTCCCTTTGTCTGGCAGAAATCCTGTCGCTAGTTTGCCTTGTCTTGGCGGCAGAACCAAGCCTCCACCACCACACCGCCAGCTGCACGCCCTGCAGATACAAATTACTATTTAGTCAACAGCACTCAACCGCGTTTTCTAGCATAACGCAGCCTTGATTGCGTATAAACAAGGCATTTTTCATCATACTTTAACAGACATGCAGTGATATTTTCTGCAAGATAACACCGATAAGACACAAACAACCACAGTCCATCCAGTACAACCGCGAAAACATAATAAATCACTTTTAGTGACTATTTATACTTGCATGCGGCGCATTTTTTCATGATCATACCGCCATCATTACTGCAAGGATAAGCTGATGGTTCGCGAAAGAGATGCCGTGCTGGTGAATGCCTTCCGTCATTCTACCCCCTATGTCAATCATCACCGGGGCTCAACCTTCGTCATCATGGTGGGCGGTGAAGCCATTGCCGATGAACACTTTAACGACATGGTGGCAGACATTGCCTTGCTGCAAAGCTTGGGGATCCGACTCGTTTTGGTTTTTGGGGCCCGTCCGCAGATAGATGGTGCCCTCGCGCAGGCCGGGATCAGGTCGCGATTTCATAAGCGGATCCGTGTGACCGATAGCGACAGCTTCCGCATCATCAAGCAGGTTTGTGGCGGCTTACAGCTAGAGATTACCTCACGTCTATCGATGGGGTTAGTCAATACACCGATGCAGGGCGCACGCCTGAACGTGGTCAGTGGCAACTTTGTGACCGCACAACCCATTGGCGTTGATGACGGTATCGACTATTGCCATAGTGGCAAAGTGCGGCGTATTGACAGTGACGGTATCCAACGCCAACTCGATCAGCACGCTATCGTGCTCGTCTCCCCGGTGGGTTTTTCCGTCACAGGTGAAAGCTTTAGCGTGAATGCCGAAGAGATTGCCGCTCAAGTCGCCATTCACCTCGGTGCCGATAAGCTGATCTCGTTCTGTTCGCAACAGGGCATCATTCATAAAAATGGCCAAGTGGTCTCCGAGCTGTTTCCCGAACAGGCAGAAGAGTATCTCTGGGCACTGGAAAAACAGGGGGACGACAGCTCAGGCACGGCCCGCTACCTGCGTGCCGCAATCGCCTCCTGCCGTGGCGGTGTGCCACGCAGCCATCTGGTCAGTTACAAAGAAGATGGCGCCTTATTGCAGGAGCTGTTTACCCGCGATGGTATCGGCACCCAAATCGTCCGTCAGAGTGCGGAGCAAGCCCGCTCGGCAACGATCGATGACATCGGTGGCATCCTTGACCTGATCCGTCCGCTGGAAGAAGAAGGCATTCTGGTTCGCCGCTCACGTGAGCAGTTGGAAATGGAGATCGATCACTTCAGCATCATAGAACGTGATGGGCTGGTCATCGGTTGTGCCGCGCTGTACCCCTTCCCGGAGGAGGCGATGGCTGAAATGGCTTGTGTTGCTATTCACCCGGATTATCGAAGCTCCAGTCGAGGAGACCGTTTAGTCGCCAAAATTGAGGAGCACGCTCGGCGCCAAGGGATACAAAAGCTGTTTGTGTTAACAACTCGCTCCATTCACTGGTTCCGTGAACGCGGGTTTGAACCGGTTGAAGTTTCCGACTTGCCGGTGGCCAAGCAAAAGCTCTACAACTACCAGCGCAGATCGAAAATATTGTTGAAAACTATATAAAAAAGACGGGGCCGACATATTAACCGGCCCCGTTTTGGCAATGGAGATTTCTGGTTTCCACGCCGCGTAATATAGCAGCGCAGGATCGGGGGATTCGTGGAACCGGTCACATAACCAAGTATTGTTTTCATATGATTAACAAAAAAAGCCAGCCCAGATCACGAAATGAAACGGGTTTCTGAATCCGCTTACATTTGATCTGGCGCCGATTTTGATGAGTAAATTTGACAGGTACCCCTAATAAAAGGTATTTGTGTTTGACCCGCTGCTTGCGGGAACCAGAAGAGGCGCGTTGTTCAGGGACCCGGTAAGAGGATGACAGTATCCGTCGACTACCGGCGAGGGGGTACAACGCCGAGGCTGCTATTACTCTGTCGCAATAGCAGTCGGCTGCGAGGGCTGAATCCCTCGGGCTGTCACCTGAGGGTGAAGTGCTTCTGGCAGGAAATCTTCTTTTTCCCGCCTCATAAGCCTGCCTTCTTGGTTTCATCTACTAAACGGATTTTGCTGTATTTCAGGAGTTTTACCCGTGAACCAGGTTTGCGTTGCCAAGTTCGGCGGCACCAGTGTCGCCAATGCCGAAGCCATGGGCCGCTGTGCCCAGATCGTCGTCGATAACCCCAAGACCCGCGTCGTGGTGCTCAGCGCCAGCGCCGGTGTGACCAACCTGCTGGTCGAGCTGGCCGCCGGCACTCTGGATCAACAGGCACGCGAAGAGCGTCTGCAACGCCTGACCGACATCCAGTTCCACATTCTTGCCGATTTGGGCCAACCGGCCGCGTTAACTCAAACCATCCGCGACATGCTAGATGAAGTGCGCGATCTGGCGGCTCAGGCCTGCGTGGCCAGTGATGCTGCGCTGGTTGATCGTATGGTGGCCCAGGGCGAACTGATGTCGACGCGTCTGTTTACCGAACTGATGCGTCAGCGCGGTCACGATGCCGTCTGGTTTGATGTTCGCAAGGTTATGCGCACCGATAGCCGCTTTGGCAAAGCCACACCGGCGATCGAGGCACTGCGCACGCTGAGCCAACAGGAGCTGGCGCCGCTGGTTGCCAACCATTACGTGATCACGCAAGGATTCATCGGAGCCAATGCTGAAGGCCAGACCACAACGTTGGGACGCGGTGGTAGCGACTACAGTGCGGCACTGCTGGCCGAAGCATTAAACGTCAGTGAGTTGGAGATTTGGACCGATGTGCCGGGTATCTACACCACAGATCCACGCATGGTGAAGAGTGCTCACCCGATCCCGGAGATCAGCTTTGCAGAAGCGGCTGAAATGGCGACCTTCGGCGCCAAGGTACTGCACCCCTCGACACTGCAGCCGGCTGTGCGTCGCAATATTCCGGTGTTTGTTGGCTCCAGCAAGGATCCTGCAGCAGGTGGCACCTGGGTGCGTTCCACCACCGAATCCAACCCGTTGTTCCGCGCCGTCGCGCTGCGGCGCAAACAGATTTTGTTGACCCTGCAAAGTCCGAACATGCTCGGTGCCTGCGGTTTTCTGGCCGAGGTATTCACGATTCTGGCACGCCACCGTATCTCGGTGGATCTGATCACCACTTCCGAAGTCAGTGTGGCACTGACCCTGGACCAGACCGGCAGCCAATCCAATGGCAAGTCGATGTTAAGCGACGAGGTGCTGGCCGAGCTCGGCGCCCTGTGCAAGGTCAAGGTGGAAGACAATCTTGCGCTGGTTGCCCTGATTGGCAACAGTATGAGCACCGTCAGCGGGGCCGGTACGCGCGTTTTCGAAGCCATCGATGACGTGAATATCCGCCTTATCTGCTATGGCGCCAGCGCTCACAATCTCTGCTTCCTGGTTGAAGAGGACCAGGCGGAAGAGATCATTCAACGTTTGCATCGCAAGCTGTTGGATTGAGTTAAGTCCTTTTACTCCGTTTCGGCGCAGGCATTGCCTGCGCCTTTTTTATTTCTGTCATTCACCTCTGCGACCAATATTGAATAGTGTCAACGATGACAGGGGGTAATCAACTATTACCTGGCTATGGCAAGTTATCTCCCATTATCCAATCGACGAAACGCCATTATTTAACTTCCAGTGTAAACAAACACGAATAACCATTTGATTCACAATGTTTTATTTATTCATATCGCGCAATCAATATATTTTTTCCGACCCGTATCTTTTTATATATTGTTAATTTCAGTCATTATGATCATTATTTTAAATAGGCAGGCATCTGAGCTCCTGCCTATCTCGTCGCACTCACCTGTTACCGGAGATTAACCATGATCCTTTCAACGACCCCCTCCCTTGAAGGACGGCAGATCCTTGAGTACCGCGGCATTGTCGTCGGCGAAGCGATTCTCGGCGCCAATATCTTCAAGGATCTGTTTGCCGGGCTGCGCGACATCATAGGGGGCCGCTCCGGCGCCTACGAACGCGAGTTGGCAAAAGCCAGGCAAATCGCCATGGATGAGCTCGCCGACCGCGCCCGCGAATTGGGAGCCAACGCCGTTGTGGGCGTGGATCTGGATTATGAAGTGGTCGGCCCCAACGGTGGCATGCTGATGGTCAGCGTCAGTGGCACCGCTGTGCTGGTACGCTAAGCATGGCAACCGGACTGACCGCAGGGCACAACGAACAGTTGGAGCTGTTCGAGCTGGTCAGTCCCTGCATCGGTATCTGCCAAAGTGACGCGCGTGGTTACTGTCTGGGCTGTTTGCGCTCGCGGCAGGAGCGCTTTGACTGGCACAAGATGGATAACTCGCAGCGGCAAGAGGTATTGCGTCTGTGCCGAGATCGGGCACGGCGCAAACGTCATGCCACGCTGAGCAAGCCATCCTCGCGACCGGAACAGTTAACCCTGACGGCGCTCGACGAACCACAAGCGCCCGCACCACAGGAGCCATGACGCGGGGCGGTTAAGCTCGCAGCGGGAACCCTGACGCGCTCGCGGCATGCCCCATTTAGCACACTGCCGTATCGAACGCCTGTAGCCTGGCCAGGATCTGGGCAAAATCCGGTCTGCATGCTGGATCAGGCTGCAAGCACGCCTGGCTCAAGGCCAGCAGCGGTTGATGCCATGCGGCCGGCTCGTGGCAACGGGCCAGCAACTCGTCGAGCAGACAACCATAGGCGCGCACCTCAAGGCGTTCGAGTGCCCGCCCCTGGGCCAAGTCCGGAGGGTAAAACGAGGCGGCGCCGAAATCCCCCAGCAAGGCATCCCCTTGTCCATTATGCAAAATATTGTGCGCATACAGATCGCCATGCAAGATACCGCGCCGATGCAGGTGGGCTGCCACCGCCGCGATTTTTAGCGCCAGCCCCACGACGGCCGCACCGGTCAACGTCAGCGCCGGGTCGTACACATCCCGGGTACAAGAATCGAGACTCGGCGGGCCCGCCAGGCTGACAAAAGCCGGATCAATCAGCGCCATCACTAGGCTGGCCACCCCCTCGGGGTGATCGGGGATCTCCCCAAGCAATTCAATCAGCCCCGGATGTCGACCGGCCGCGAGCGCCGCTATCCTCTCGTTTTGGGGTAACCCGTCGCTCGTCATCTGCCCTTTGAAACACTTTACCGCCACCGGACGCAGGCCTGAGGTCTGTTGCCACTGCGCCGCTATGATGCGCCCCGAGGCACCTTCCCCCAGTAACGCCCCTGGTGTCAACGTGTGCCACGGAATGAGTACGCTGTTATCAACTTGCGGCGGCTCACAGCACGGGTTGCCGGCAAAAGCCAACCAACTTAAGCGTGGTAACGCCAGCAGCCAGTCCGGTAGTACGGCCAGACGATTAGCCGACAAGCGGATCAGCTCCAGACGCTGGCAGGCCGCCAACGATGCCGGTAACGCCTGCAGCCGATTCCCCGCCAGCATCAGCTTTTGCAGTTGTTGACAGGCCCCCAACTGCTCGGGCAACTCAGCGATGCGATTATCCGTCAGCACCAACCAGCGCAACTTGTCAGGGAGTGATGCTGCGGGAACCTCGGCAATGCGGTTGGCTTTAAAGCCAATCATGGTCAATTCCGGGCATCGCCCTAGCACCTCAGGCAGGCGCGTAAACGCATTCTCGGAGCAAAAAATGATGCGCAACCGTCGGCATTCCGCCAGTTCGACGGGCAAGTCACGCAACCGATTACCGGTTAAATCCAGGACTTCCAGCGTCTCTTTGAGGGTCAGGATCTCATTGGGAAAGTGAGTCAGATCTTCACACAGCCTCAGGTATCGCGCCCCGCTCAACGCGCCCGAACGCAGCTGTTTTAACGTATGCATAGCCAATTCTCGATCCGCAGGCCTTGAGGCCTCTTGCTGCCGGAGCCAACGCCGGCATTCATCAGGAGCGTGCATTATAGAGAATCGGCACCCAGTGTGCGCGCTGAGTTGCCGCCAGGTATCACACCGTTATTCCTGGGAAATGCCCACGGCGTGGTTACGTCATTCCTCACCCGCCATGACGCAGTTTTTCCCCGCAGCTTTGGCTTGATACAGCGCCGCATCGGCAACGGCCACCAGCTCGCTCCAGTTGCTATGATCTGCATTACGCTGCGCAACACCGAGACTCACCGAGAGGGATAACGCGCCCAACGGTCCATCCAGTTTGGTCTGAGCAACCGCGGCCCTGAGTCGCTCAGCACAGCTGCACGCGTGGCGTAGGTCGGTATCCGGTAACAGCGCAATGAACTCCTCCCCCCCATAGCGACACCAGATATCGTGATTACGCAGCGCAGTCTGCGCAGTCCGAGAGACCAGCTCGAGGGCCTGATCGCCCGTCTGATGGCCATATTGGTCGTTAAAATGTTTGAAATTATCGATATCGAGCAAGATCACACTGAGCGGCTGCCGATGCCGCCCTGCTCGCCGCCAGGCATGCTCCATGTATTCGGCAAACGCGCGGCGATTATAGGCACCGGTCAGCATGTCACGACGAGCCTGTTCATTGAGTTCATCTTGAAGCTTCTGCGACGTTTGTAACGCCAGCAGCATGGTTAACATCGGGAACAGGGTCATCGAGCAAAGTAGCTGGATCACTTTGGGTACCGAATCAGCCAATGGCGCGAACAGACCAAACACCTCCATTGCCAACTTGAAGCCCACCGACAGCACCGAAATCAACAGCAACAGGGCAATCGCCCGAAAAGTTTGCCGCCGAGTCCCACAGCGACTGGTCAGGCACGCATAGGCTGCCCCCAGGTCAAACAGGATCAGCAAGCCGTGATACAGCATGGTTTCGAGCGGATCATTGGGCTGAACTTCGATAAACCAGAAATTGCCCAGCAACACCAATGCACAGAGGCCGATCCACAGTTTGTATGGTGGTTGCTGGCCACAGGCACGGATAATCCCCCAGTCGAAGATCATCCAGCCAGGTAGCAACAAAACGCTGGAGAGAATTTCAGAGATCTGTGGCGAAACCAGGTTGCGCAACGCCAGCAAAAAGAGCCCAGAGGCCGTCAAAATGGCGCCGATGGCCCAATCTCTGGCCGGTGGATAGTTGCGTTGTACGCTCCACAAGTAGGCGAGTACCACGGCTAATCCGACCCGGATGGCCACATAAACCAAGGCGATGGTTCTCAGATCGAGCAGATGCAACATAGTGCGTCGATTATTCCTAATTGATAGCAATCCAGTCGCGGAGCAGGCAGTGTCGTCACATCACGCCATCACGAGTTGGCATTTGCTGATGTTCGTCCGTGTGCTGGCCAATGCGTATGCTTGCATGACTGCCTGAATAGCTTTGAATAGTGGCATACGCCAGCGGCAGCTGAGCAAGCGATTTTTGCCCAAAACGTCGACAGTCACGTAAATCGGTTCTGCTATCCGTCGGTGGCAAATCCAGCAGCTATTCCAGCAGTGCAGCACCATCTCGTAATGACCTAGATCATGCAGGCGAACCAACTGACCCTTGAGCTGCCCCAACTGCAGATATCGCCTGGCGTGGTGAACCCCGACCTGGGCATTGCCATGCCGTGCACCGCAGCGTGAGTCAACCCTACCAGCCAGAAAACGCCGCAAATCTGAACTGTGTCAACGCGAGGCGTTCTGAAGCGTCCATGAGCCGCACACCATGTTCTCGGCAAGCCAATAACGAGTGTTGAACAACCATTCAACCGCGTGGATCATGAAACAGAATGACCCAGAAGAACCGTTCACGACCGTCATCCGGAAGGTCAAAACGATGTTGCTATCAAGAAGCTGCTTGCCACAGGCATCGCCTTGCGGCTTCCCTGATCCACGCTCATCATGTGCTGTGATATACAGATAAACGAGAGCTCTACGCCGAGGATATAAATTTGAAAGATATAACACAGCTGGATCTCAATTTGCTCAAGGCGCTGGATGCATTGCTGGATGAGTGCAACGTGACCCGCGCCGCCAGTCGACTGGGGGTGACCCAGCCCGCCATGAGCGGCATGTTGACCCGGTTGCGCGAGAACTTTGGCGATCCCTTGTTTGTCCGGGCAAAGCACGGCATTGTACCCACCCAGCGCGCCCTGGAGCTCAGCGCGCCACTCAAGCAGGTCATCAGCCAGATTGGTGCCTTGCTGCAAGCTTCCGACTTCGATCCCTTGACCGCGAACATCACCTTTACCATCGCTGCCACTGACTATGCACTGCGCGCGGTCGCCTTGCCGTTTCTGTCTGCGCTCAAGCAACAGGCCCCACATATCCGGATCGCGCTGGTGCCGGTTGATGATAAGCAGGTCCAACTGCAGTTGGAGCGCGGCGACATCGATCTGGCACTCTTGACCCCCGAGAGCACGCCCCCCGACCTGCACGCCAAAAACCTGTTCGATGAGCGCTATGTCTGCGTGTTGCGCCAGGGGCATCCGGCCATGCAAGGACGCAAGCAACTGACGGTTAGCCTGTTGTGCGAGCTGGACCATGCGCTGGTCTCCTACACAGGAGGCGGGTTTCGTGGCGTGACCGACGAGGCGCTGGAGAAGCTGGGCCAGCAGCGGCAGGTCAGCTTGTCGGTCAAGAGTTTCATCATCCTTCCCGAGATCCTGCGCGCCAGCGATATGGTGGCCATACTACCGAGCCGTCTGGTTGCCGGGATGGATGACCTGATGGTGTTTGATCCGCCCATCGAGGTTCCCGGCTTTACCAAGGTGGCCGCGTGGCATGAGCGAACCCATCGCGATGTGGCCCATCGCTGGCTGCGTGAGCTGTTGTTCACCCAGTGCGCCTAGCCGGGGGAACAGATCACAACGCGCCATACGCGGGCTGAACGCTCACTGGGCTTTGATCTTGCGAGCAGCCGCCACCAGACCATCCAGCCAATCCTGATGGCCGTTGAGCATCGGATTGGGTTTGGTGTTATGTAACTCCTCGGCCGGTTTTCCTTTTTGTGTCTCCTGAGTGAGGATGCGTACCCGGCCCCCCTCCAGATCTTCAACCAGCCAGGCGTGATGCACGTCGAGGCGCCCCTCTGTGCCCTCCTCGCCTGCCCAGCCGTGCCAGGCAACGCGGCCTGGTTGGCCATCGGCGGGTGACACATATTCATTGCACTGGGCCTCGACCGGGAAACCGAACGTCTCGAAGTAGAAGCGATCGTCCTCGGCCAGTACTGGCCCTTTGTCATCGTAGAAGCGCACGTTGGCGGAGTTGGCATAGTAAGTTGGCCAAAGCGAGGGGGTACTCAGCAGCGGCCAGATCTCTGCCGCAGAGAGCCCTGCAACGATGACTTCGTTAGAGACATAGTTTTCGGTAAAGCCGGGGATGTAGCCTTCAGGCCAGATGATGGCGTTCATGGTCATGGATCTATTCCTCGAGTCGTGGTTGACGTGGGTTCAGCGTCGCAGCAGTCATTTCATACCGTGCTGCTTGCTGTCTTGGTGTTGATAGTGGGACCGAGAGAGAAATAAATCTAATGCAGTATTTTTATTAGACTAATAAGCACAACTAATATCATTGAGATTGGTGATGGGTATTGTTATGAGTAACAGCAATGCGAAACTCATGGCCGCCACGCCGGGTTGAGTTCGTCAAGGTCAGTGGGTACTGGTGCTTGCCGGAGCGTCACAGTCAGAATGGGCATGACAGCGTCGACCGTTGCCGGACGCCACAGATAAAAAAACCGATACCATGTCGGCATGTGTTCCGCCTTTCATGGAATCGGTGTCGACCTCAAAGCAGACCATTGCGGTGCCATGAACAATGCCATGTGACTTATGTTTGCTATCAGTAGGTAGAAAGCTCAGCATCTACGCCAGTGGCAACCAATCATTGTGACCGCTATTGACGCAGTACGATGAGACTGAAGGAAAAGTCAGGCCAGTCTTTTGATTGCTCGGAAACCACCGATAACGTTGACTCAAAGCAAGCATCTAAGACTCGATGGATAGACACCCCATCAATCCGGAAATAAAACACTGCGCGCAATCCACGTTTGATTAATTTTCCCACAACACTTAGCCAATCAGAGCTTGAGGGTTTCGATGACCATGCGTAGCGCCGGCGAGACATTGCGGTGCGGGTAATAGAGATGCTGGCCATCCAGGCGATGGCTGAAATTCTGCAGAACCTGGATGAGGTTACCACGGCCGAGATCCTTAGCCACCAGATCCTCGGGCACATAGGCCAGCCCCAATCCCGCCCTGGCCGCCGCAGCCTCCATATAGCTGTCCGAGAAGACCCACTGCCCTTGCGGTTTGTGTTTAACCAACTTGCCTTCATCCCACAACTCCCACTGATAAAGGCTGCCGTCGGCAAACTGATAGGCGATGCAGGGGTGTAGCGCCAGATCAGCCAGCGTCTGTGGAAAACCGTATTGCAGGAAGTGCTCTGGTGTGGCCACCATCACCATCTCCATGTCGGGTGCGATCCGCACCGCCACCATCCCCTCGTCGACCTCGTCGCCCGGCCGGACTCCGGCATCAAAGCGCTCGTCGATGATGTTGACGAAGCGGCTCTCGCTGATGAGCTCCAGGCGAATATCGGGATAGCGTTGCCGGAACGAGGCCAGCTTGGGCAACAGTATCTTGTCAATCGCATACTGGCTGGCATTGATCCGCACCGTGCCGGACGGCGTGTCCCGAAAATGGGCGAGCGTGGCCAGCCCGGCATCCAGCGACTGAAAACTGCTCTGGGTGGTTCGATACAACTGTTCACCGGCCGGAGTCAGTGACAGGCGGCGCGTGGTCCGCACCAGAAGCTGCACCCCGAGTCGCGCCTCGAGATCGCGGATGGTGCGGCTGATCCCGGACTGCACGAGCCCCAGGCGGGCCGCCGCCTTGGTAAAGCTGCCTTCGCGCGCCACCAGCATAAACACATGGAGATCGTTGTAATTCTCGCGACTCTTCATCTTGCACCACTTCCTGCCGTCCACCCGGCGGTCGTCTTATGCCCCATCGGACGCCCAGATTAATCACAATAACGCATTAATGTTATCAACAAAACACGTCTAATCATCACTAATTATTCTCCCTAAAATGCAGGGCATGGCTCACAAAACCACCAACGTCTGAGCCACAAACCATGGGTCAACCGCCAGGGAGCCTTGCCATGAATGTTCTACCCAAAAAACTGAGCGCTATCGCGTCTGCCCTGTTGTTGGGTGCCGCATTAACCGGAGTCTCCGCCATGAGCCATGCCCAATCAGCCGATCCCACCGCCCCCGTCTCCATGGTCACCGAATGGGATAAAACCTTTGCCCAAAGCAGCAAGGTGGATCATCGCAAGGTCACCTTCAAGAACCGTTACGGCATCACGCTGGTGGCCGACCTCTATCTGCCGAAAGACCGGGGAAATAACAAGCTGGCGGCCATTGCCGTCGGCGGCCCCTTTGGCGCGGTGAAAGAGCAATCGAGCGGTCTTTATGCCCAAACCCTGGCGGAGCGTGGCCTCGTCGCCCTGGCGTTTGACCCCTCCTATACCGGCGAGAGCGGTGGCCAGCCCCGCAATGTCGCCTCCCCGGATATCAACACCGAAGACTTCAGTGCTGCCGTGGATTTTCTCGGCCTGCAACCCGAGGTCGACCGCAATCGCATCGGCATCCTCGGCATCTGTGGCTGGGGCGGCATGGCGTTGAATGCCACCGCCGTGGACAAGCGGATCAAGGCCGTCGTCACCAGTACCATGTACGACATGACCCGCGTGATGTCCAAGGGCTACAACGACAGCATGCCGCTGGAACAGCGTACCCAGATCCTCGAACAACTGGGCCAGCAGCGCTGGAAGGATGCCGAAAACGGGGCTCCGGCCTACCAGCCGCCCTACAACCAACTGAAGGGGGGTGAGGCGCAATTCATGGTGGACTACCACGACTACTACATGACCAAGCGGGGCTATCACCCTCGAGCGGTCAACTCCGGTAACGCCTGGACCCAGACCACGCCGTTGTCCTTCATGAATATGCCGCTCCTCAGCTACATCAAGGAGATCTCGCCACGCCCGCTGCTGCTGGTCCATGGTGAAAATGCTCACTCACGCTACTTCAGCGAAACCGCCTACGCGGCCGCCAATGAACCGAAGGAGCTGTTGATCGTCAAAGGAGCCAATCACGTCGACTTGTACGACCGAATGGACAAGATCCCGTTTGACAAAATCGCGCAGTTTTTCAAAACGAACTTGAAATAACCCTCAAGTGCCCGGAGTCGCTGAATGCGCTCTGGTCGGCAAGACACTAAGTCCTTTGCGCGGCTCGCCTATGGCCGCGCTTTTTTCCGACCCACTACTTCACTCAAGGCAGCCGCGACCGCCTGTAACCCCATGCTCCAGGGAGGAACTGCCCATGCTTCCGACCATTCGCCAACCGCTGATCCTGCTACTACTGCTCGGCAGCTTCGTTGCCCATCAAACCCGAGGGGAGACCATGAACATTCAACTCGAAATCAATGGCCATCGCTTGCAGGCCTCGCTCGACGACACACCGAGCGGGCGCGATTTCTACGCCCTGCTGCCCCTGACGCTGAGCGTCGAAGCGTATGCCGATACCGAAACCATTGGTTATCTGCCGCGCCAGCTGACGACCCAGGGGGCGCCCGCCGGTGTCGATCCGCAGGTTGGTGACATCAGCTACTACGCGCCCTGGGGCAATCTGGCGCTGTTTCACCACGATTTCGGCTACTCCAAGGGGCTAATCCGATTAGGCCATATCAAGGGCGCACCCGAGGTGATTAGTCGCGCACTCCGGATCGAGAGCCCAACGACCCTGACCCTCATACCGCTGACGGCTGATTCAGGCTCCGGAGCCGGCCAGGGCTTCAAGCCTCTGTCAAAGGAAAAGATCTAGTATGAATTCCGCCATCTCAGGCTCCGAGAACCTGCCTTCGCCAACCGTCAGTCATTGGGGAGGCGTGGCCGCTCTGTCGATGTGCGTGGCCCTGCTGATCGCCGCCGAGTTTATGCCGGTCAGTCTGCTGACTCCGATTGCCCGGGATCTGCAGACGACCGAAGGGCAAGCAGGGCTTGCCATCTCGATCTCCGGGTTCTTCGCCGTCGGCAGCAGCCTGCTCATCGCCCGGTTAAGCGCCCGTCTGGATCGGCGCCACCTGCTGAGCGGACTCACACTCCTGATGTTGCTCTCCTTGTGCCTGATTGCCATCAGCCCCAATTTTGGCTTCTTGATGCTCTCGCGCGCCCTGCTGGGGATCGTGATTGGCGGTTTCTGGGCTCAAGCCACGGCTACCGTCATGCGGCTGGTCGATCAGGCAGCCATTCCCCGAGCGCTAGGCTTGATCTATCTGGGCAGCGCCGTGGCGACCGCCTTTGCCGCCCCCCTGGGCAGCTATCTGGGCGATTTCATCGGCTGGCGCGGTGTCTTCTGGTTGCTCACACCGATGGTTGTCATCAATGTTCTCTGGTTATGGTGGGCTCTGCCGACCATGCCACCGCAGCCCACCGGAAGCACCGGCTCGGTCGGAGCCCTGCTGCAACGCCGTCATGTGCAATTTGCCATGCAGGGCGTCATGCTGACCTTTGCCGGGGCCTTCGCCGCCTTTACCTACCTGCGGCCATTTCTGGAGACCCGCAGCCATGTCAGCGTGCCGCAACTCTCCGCCTTGCTGCTGGCACTGGGTCTGGCCGGATTTGTCGGCACCACGGCCGCTAGCGCGGCGCTGGCTAACCATCTCTACCGGCTGTTGCGTTGGCTGCCGCTGGCTCTGGCCCTGGTCACGCTGACGCTGCTGCGGGTCGAACATCAACTCTGGGGCGTGGCATTGGCCATGACCCTGTGGGGGGCCATCAATGCCGCCATCCCGGTCGGCTGGTCGGCCTGGATCGCCGATGGTATTCAAGATGCGCCGGAGAGTGGCGGTGGATTGATGGTGGCCGCCATTCAGCTGGCCATCATGCTGGGCGCCGCTTTCGGCGGTCTCTTGCTGGATCTGCTCTCGGTCGAGGCCACCTTTGTCGCCAGTGCCCTGCTGCTCATCACCGCCACCCTGATCATCGGCAATGGCAGGCGTCTGAGCCCTCCCTCATACATCACACAGGAGTAAATAGCATGCAGATCCTACGCAATGGTTCCCTCCCTTCCCTGCAAGGTCCTGACAACTGGTTTACCGGCCGCGTCCGTATCGACGGTCTGTACCAGCCGGAGGCGCCCGCCCGATTCTCGGCTGCCACGGTCACCTTCGAGCCCGCGGCGCGAACCGCATGGCACAGCCACCCGCTCGGCCAGATGCTGATCGTGGTGGCTGGTTGCGGCCAAATCCAGCGAAAAGGAGAACCCATCGAGGAGATCCGGGCCGGTGATCTGGTCTGGATCGCGCCAGGCGAAATTCACTGGCACGGCGCGGCCCCTTTGACCGCCATGAGCCATATTGCCATTCAGGAATATGAGGATGGCGAGGCGGCCGCCTGGTTGGAACTGGTCAGCGATGCCCAGTATGCCGGGACGCTCGATCAGCCTGCGGCGAAGTAACTACATCGAAGTGACCACCTCAAAGTAACCACGTCAAAGTTACTTTGACGACCGCTATGCCGCCCTACCGGGCGGCATAATCGTCGAGTGCCGATAGCGGTACATGCAGCGCCTCATCCTCGGCAAAAGCCGCTAACAGATAATCGACCGTCACCCGGACCCGGGGCGCCATCAAGGCACGATGGGGATACTGCAGCACCATCTCGTAATGGCCCGGATCATGCTGGCCAACCAGCAACGCCTTGAGCTGTCCAGATTGTAGATAGGACCAGGCATGATGGACCCCGACCTGAGCAATGCCCATGCCCTGCAACGCAGCCTGCGTCAAGGCTTCCGGAGCCGAGAGGGTCAGCACGGCGGGGGTCAGATCCTGGGTGATGAGGCCACCATCACCTCGCCTGAAACTCCAAGGTGAGACTCTTCCGGCCAGAAAGCGCCGCACGATAAGCCGATGCACCGCCAGATCCTGGGGAGTTCTAGGGATCCCCTGTCGCTCCAGATAATCCGGCGAGGCCACCAGCACCATATTAAGCTGACACACAGGGCGGGCCACCAGTGCCGAGTCGGCGATATGGCCGCCGCGCAGTGCCAGATCGTAGCCATCTCGAACCAGATCGATGACCTGATCGTCGAAGTCCACCTCCACTGACAGCGCCGGATAGCGAGTCTGCAACCCGGGTAACACCGGCAACAGATGATCCCGACCAAAGGCCGCGCTGCTGGAGATGCGCACATGGCCGCTGGTTTCAACCCGTTGCTCGGCCAACACATCGACGGCGGCATCGAGCGCCTCCAGGGCGATGCGCGCCTGCTTCAAGAACAGGGTTCCCTCATCGGTCAGACTCAAGGTGCGGGTGGTACGGTTCATCAACCGCACCCCCAGCGCCTGCTCCAGTCCCGCCACATTCTTGCTGACCGCGGCGGCGCTGATACCCAACGCCCGACTAGCCGCGGCAAAGCTGCCACCATCTACCGCTTCGACAAACGACAAAATGGCCCGGACACGCTGCGATATATCCATGAGGCTTCCTCTCTCAGGCCGCCGTTGGCCTTGTTCACACCCCGCAATACACAACTCTATGTTATGAAAGCATCAACCATATAGCGACTTATGGTTGTTAATTCCGTGGTCAATAATGCGTCATACCGACTGACAACGCATGACAACCAGACTGAAACGTGTCACAGGGAAGTCAGTCGGCTGGTGTTTGCAGCCAGCCGCTAACTGCCAGAAAGCAAAGCGGATCTTTACAGGCCTGCACGGGATTAATTTTTTACTGAGCCGCAGGAGAACTCCACATGTCCAAACCCGCTTACTTTGTTTTTGATGCACGGATTCATGATCGCGATGCCATGCGGCCCTATCTGCAGGGAGTCGCATCGAGCTACCACGCCTTTGGCGGCCAGCTGTTGGTGCTGGGGGGCCAGCTGGAGGTGGTTGAAGGCGATGAGCCACTGGGCAATCTCGTCATCCTGCAATTTCCCAATCGAGAAGCGGCTGGCGCCTGGTACGCCAGTGACGAGTACCAGGCGCTCCTGCCGTTTCGACTGGCCGGCTCCCGCAGCAACGCCTGGCTCATCAGCGGCATTGAGCCGGCGACAGAGTCCCGCTAATCACCCGCCCCCTCCGTAGTGCCGTCACCCATCGGCGGCATGTTCTAACTTTTTGAGGTTCCAATGAAAACACTGGTTATTGTCTCCCACCCCTACCCTGAACAATCCACTGCCATCAAGGCGCTGCAAGCCGTCGCCGAGCGCAGTGCGAACGTCACGGTACGCAATCTGGAGAGCCTGTATGGCTCGGATCTGGCAGCCTTTGATGTGACCGCCGAGCAGCGCGCCGCCGAAGCAGCCGATCGGATTGTCTTCTTGTTCCCGATCCACTGGTTCAACCTGACACCGATGCTCAAGGCCTACCTGAATGCGGTATGGTCATACGGATGGGCCTTCGGGCCTGGCGGTACGGCACTCAAAAATAAGGAGATGCAGCTGGTGGTCACCGCCGGCGCCACCGAGTTTACCTACTCCAGTGAGGGCGTGATCCAAAGTTCGATGGATGAGGTGCTGACCCCCATGAAGGCCAGTGCCTATTACATCGGCATGCAGTACAACCAGCCGTTGGCTTTCTATGAGGCGATGGGAGCCTCCGGTGCCACCTTAAACGAGCTGGAGCACCGATTTGCCGAGCGGTTGCAGGCACCTCTAGGATCACTGTGACATCACGGATAGGAGAAGTGTCCAGGGCATCCGTTTACCCGAGCTAAAGTTAGGCGGCGGTGGGAATGGATTTTTGCAGGGCATCAGCGCCAGCCAATATCAGGTGGTAGCCAAAGTCAGTAAAGCCACAGCCACACGCCATCTGGCCGACTTATTGGCGAAAGGCTTTCTTGAGAAATTACCAGGAGGCGGCAGAAATACCTGCTATCAGATCAAGATGATGGGATAGCCAACCAGTTTTCAGTCATCACCGGTTACCGGACGCCACAGACAAAAAAACCGATACCATGTCGGCATTTCTCACGCCTTCCATGGTATCGGTGTCTATCTCATGGCAGACCATTGCGGTGCCATGTGAAATGCCATTGATAATATAGAAATAACGGTTACGTAATTAATTTAATCCATATTAATCAATCAATTACAAGCCACTATCACTCCCACTCTATTGTTAATGACGAATAAAACACTTTATTATTCAATAACTTACAAACACAACCACCAGCAATGCCATTAACTATACCATGCCCTGAATAACTGGTTTTTCCGTCTCAATAGTCCTCGAAATAAACAGTCCCCAATAGATAACGCTAGCTATGCACCACTTAACCAGCAACTAATGCTTCAGTTTGGATGTCTTCATCTCTGACTTTGACCACATCCAAGCGAGCTTGCACTTCCAATTCATCTAGCCGTGCTAGCAGCGCTTTTAGGGGAAGTTCTCGATTAAACCACCAGTCAGTCGACCAAATTCGGTGAATATTCCAACCTAAACCTTCGAGCACCATCTGGCGGAGGCGGTCTCGATCTCGGGCACTTGGCGCGGAATGATAAGTGGCACCATCACATTCGACGCCCAGTAAAAATTTGCCTGGGGCATGCGGATTGACCACTGCCATGTCGATACGATAACCAGATACACCCACTTGTGGCACAACACGCCAGCCGCGGTTGCGCAAGGCTTCTATGACCTGTAATTCAAGAGGGCTGTCCGGTTCCCGACCCGTCGGGGTCGCTTGCTTAGCCAAAACTCGAGCTCCATGCAGCGCAAAATCCAGATAGGCTTTCATGTCTGCCACCCCCCTGGCGTTAGTGCGCGATAAGTCGATATCCTCTGGACGTAGGCTTGAAAAAATCTTGACCTTGTGACGGGCTCGGGTTACTGCCACGTTAAGACGACGGTGGCCACCCTCCTTGTTCATAGGGCCGAAGTTCATGCTCAACTTACCGTTTGCATCCTTAGCAAAGGTTACTGAGAACAATATGATGTCTCGCTCATCACCTTGGACATTTTCCAAGTTTTTGATGAAAAGTTCTTCTGAGCCTGCCTGCGCGATGGATTCATCCAGCTGTCGATTCGCAAGACGTCGTTGATCCAACAATTTCTCTATTAACGCCTGTTGTGTGGAGTTAAAGGTGATAACTCCGATGGAGAACTCCTTCCCCGCTCCTGAGAGGTAATGGCGCTCAATCTCATCAACTATTTTGGCGGCTTCAATCTTGTTTGTGCGGGATTTTCCGGGCTCATATATGCCCTGCGAGTCAACAAACTCCACCGAGTTATCTATTTCCACAGGACTTGGGAAGGTAACTAAATCCGAGCCGTAGTACTGGTGGTTGCTAAATGTAATCAGCCCTTCGTTGCGCGAGCGATAGTGCCAAGCCAGACGAGACAACGGCATGCCACAAGACAAGCATTCATCCAGAATTGACTCCATCTCTATAAGGTTTTCATCATCAAAGTTGCCAGAAGCATCCGAGGAACTAAAGAAGTTAGTTGGAGGCAACTGTTTGGGGTCACCTACGCAAATCAATTGGTTACCCCGCGCAATGGCGCCAACTGCATCCCATGTTGGAATCTGTGATGCCTCATCAAAAATAACTACATCAAATGTTTGCGTGCTTGTATCCAAATACTGCGCAACTGATTGAGGCGACATCAGCAGACAGGGTTTCAGGCGGGGCAAAACTACTGCGGATTTTTTAAGCACCTCGCGGATAGGTCTGTGCATCTTCTGCTTTTGCGCTTCATGACGTAAAAACCCTACTTCGCTTTTTAGATCACCAGACAATTCGGAGCCGTTCGGAATTTTGCTACGTAGCTTGGCCTGAACATACTGGATGGTGAGTTTCTGAAAGCGCTCATCCGCCTGCTGAAACTCTGCAATCTTATGGGCTTGTGATGCACCAGAGAAGTTCGCAAGCAAAGGCTCTCTATCCAAAATACGCTTCAACCACCAGCTCGCATAAGACACCACAAAATGTCCCTTTAGATCGGCAAGATCTACTAGGCCCTGCTCAACTTGATCAATCAGGCCCTGCAAGCCCAGTGACAGCGCCTTGGAACGTGAGTCGTTCCAAACACACCATGGCTGAATTTCCTGCTTGTTTGTTTGCCACTGAGCCTGCGTCGAGCGTATACGACTCAGAATCCCAATTTGGGTCGCGCCACCTAAAAATTCGTTATTGTCAGCGAGATCCTCAAGACTGTTGTAAGCCGCTGTGAATGCCGAGTAAGCGTCACGATAGGCCTGCGCTACGTTGTAAAGACGCCCGCCAGGAACGAAGGAATCACTTTGATCAGTAAGCAGAATGCGAAGCGAGTTTCTTGCTGTTTCAAGGTGTTCCATCTGTGCGTCAAAGGTTTTTTGCACGGATAATGCCAGGGCTTCCATCCAACGAAGATGAGCTGCAGCCTTATCCCAATCGGTATTCTCAGCCTTGAAAACATCACCCAAACAAGTTGCTCCAACTACTGCATTCTCGTGAAGGTACAGATCCTCTTCATTTAATTTGGCCAAATTATCAAGGAACGAATCCATCGCATCATCGGTCACCCGAGTTTTGTCTAGACTAAAAAGTCTAATTTGATTAGAGACTTTGCGCTTGGTAAACCACTTCTTGGGCCACCAATCCTGAGAAGCGCTTCGCCAATGAAGTTTCAGAGGTGCAGCTTTCAGCGTTTTTAGTTCCGAATCATAGTTATGGAAACAAGACCAAAGCGTTGTGCGAATCTGACCATGACGGATCAGTTCGCCTAGTTTCTTGCGCTCTTGCGCACTGAAAACCTGACTGGCTGACTCCATCGGCACCTGTGAAGCGTTAAGCAACGCATTTGCAAGCTCATCAATGGACTGGAGTTGATTCAAACTAGCAAGGTTAGCGTCGATTTTTACGAGTGCTGAAAAGTCCTGCAGTCGAGCCTCGAGATTACAAACTTGCTCAGCGCATTGCTTAGCCGTTTGCAAGAGATTGTCCTGCCACGAGGGAGTCCACGTTGCTTTTTTCACTTCACTGAGAGGGTGTGACGCTATTTTTGAAAGACGAGTGGCGAGTGCGGCTAAATCGCCTACGAAATCCTCCAGATTGCATTTTTCCTTGTAGTCATGCACCTCTGGGTCGGCCCAGTCGAATCGAGCTGGTTCCTTGTCGCTCGCCAACGTCCAACCCATAGCTTCGTAGACAGTCAACCCGTTTCGATGGGTCTGGTGCAGCGCTCTTACCAAAGCATTCAGTTCGTTTCTGAGCACTGCTAACCGCTCTGCCTCGCGTTCCCAGTCAGCCACGAGTTTGTTGTCGGCACAGTCGAGCACCTGAACGAATTGCTTGGAAATCTCTGATTTCTTTGCTTTGGTCGAGTGCAGTTCCAGGCAGAACTCAGCCAGCCCAATGTCGGTCAAGCGATTGTGAACCACCTCCAAGGCAGCCATTTTTTCAGCCACAAAGAGTACGGTCTTACCATTCGCAAGGAAGTGGGAGATAAGGTTGGTAATGGTTTGGGACTTGCCCGTTCCTGGAGGACCCTCCACGACCATGTTGCGGCCTTTCTCAGCAGTGCAGATCACGGCCAATTGAGACGAGTCAGCCAGCAACGGTGTATATAGCGATTGAGGTGCAAAATCGCGATCCAAATCCTCAGGTCTGACCGCTTTGGTGTCGTCCTGGAAGTTCTCGCCGTGATGGTTTACCAAATGGTCCACCACCTTATTTTTGAGCAAATCCTGCGTATTTTTGGATAGGTCCCGCCACATGAGGTACTTAGCAAAAGAGTACAGCCCAAGATAAGAATCCCCGATGACTTCAAAACCTTTCAAGTCCTCGATTTTTTTCCTTAATGTCGCAAAAATTTTGTCTACATCCACGCCGGAGTCATCAGTAGGCAGTTGTCCGTCGACATATGGCAGGGCGATATCGAATGTTATTGCCAGCTTTTGCAAAAGTGTGGGGTTAAAGATGGTCTCCTCATCCAGACGTTCTAATCGGATGCCGGAGCCTACTGCACCGCGCTTCAATTTCACAGGCACTAAAAGAATGGGTGCCTTCAAGACGGTCTCAGCCTCGGGTGTTTCTTTCCAGCATAAGGTACCCAGCGCAAGATATAGACTATTGGAGCCAGTCTCATCCAAGGCGTTTTTGGCCTCTCGGAATATGACCGTGGCGTAGTCCTGTAGTTTGTCTTTTTCTACATCAAAGCAGATCTCTTTTTTGGACAACACTGACTTGGCGTGCAGCTCAGCTGAAGTCATGCCGTGCTCAGCTTTGAATTCATCCTCACTGCGAGGATCACCCATGTCAGCCATCGAACGCTTAGCTACGAGCTTAAATTCACCGCCAGCAGCAAGTGCGTCTTCCAGATCACCAGCATCATGGATCACAACTTTCAGGAATTTTTTGCTGGGTTTGAAGTTCAGCAACCGATTACGCAGGGTCAGGTCTAGCAATTTAGATTTCCAGTTTGCCATGCGACCTTCTGGCGTGTTGTCGGTCACCACGTTTTCGGTGGTTATGACACCAGGATCTAGTGGGGGCAATACAGGAACATCTTCAATTGTCGGTCCAACAGGAGGTAGAACAATTCCAGGTTCGACGGCACCCTTACCAACTTCTGCGGCAGCGCGCATCGGACGAATGTGATTCTGGCGAGCTCTCTTGATGTCAATGGCGTATTCAAAAGTATGCTCATGGGCTCCGTCTAGGTAATGCGCTGCATCGGCAATAGCTTTTTTCATGGAAGCAGCCTGAGGAATCACGGTAGTCTCAAGCGTGAGAAACTCTCCAGAGGCAATCCGCTTTCTCACATCTTGGGCACAGTCTTCAACGGGGTTGGAAAAGTACGAATCGACCAACCAAACCCCGACCCACGCGTGACCTTCTTTGAGTAATATCACGGGGTTTAAACCCGCCTGCTCCAGACAAGCGGCTAGGAGTACGCTGGAGTCCAGACAAGTCATCATCTTGCCATCAAGGATCTGGGCGGTTGTGCGAATCTTCTGCCCAGTTCGTTCAAAAGAAGCAGGCGGCGGGGCATATTGAAAACCCATATTTGCCAACGTCTGGTAAATTGCATTTACCTGTTTCCAGACATACTCGCGGTTCTTGCTCTGATATCCATTCATGCTCAATCCTGCCGATGACTTGAGCAAAGATGAGGCGGAGGACAGAATGCGATCGACTTCTATGGGGGTGGGTTGAACATGCGCCGCCAAGAGTTCAGGTAAACCAAGAGTGGCCCCCCACTCGTTGCGCGCCAATACGCGGATTGGCTCGTGGTGCACCAAGGACTCTTCGCCTTCTTTGGCTACTGTAATTATGATGTCACCAGACTCGGCCTCATCTAAATCAAACAGATAATCGTGTTTTAACGAGAGATTTAGTTGAACTGAATTGAAGGTTCGAGATTCTGCAGCACCGAAGGTATCAAAGGTAAATCGCTTGGACTCGAAAAATGCAGGATTGGCGCTGATCTGCAAATCCACCAGTTTGAACGGCTGATCGGTCTTGTTGCGAATAATCAGGCGTTGAACCAGCGGAATGTTATTTTGGGCGGCGGCGTAATTCATTATTTTAGCCGACTCGATTGACACATCAAAGGCATCACGAAATGAAGTAACTGAGGGCGGGTCCTCCAAACTCATTACATTATCTTCATCGTAGAGATTCTCGGATGTATCACTCATGTACTAATTCCTTATATTGAATCAAGATTATCGGCTGTATCACCCGTTCTTCTTTCGCATAACGCCCCATCATAAAGAGAACGACTGATCGATATACCCTTCTCACGACAAAGGCCTCGAATGAACCACGCCTTTCCGCTGTAAGCAATTTCGCCAATCACTCAACATTCTGCTGGCTTAGCCCCTCATGGCGTTACTTGACCTAGTGTTAGCCATTGATAAATGACTCAAAAGTATCCTATGCGTTGATACATTGACGCAACCAACATATTGAAAAATTGGCATAAACATTAACGACGAACAAAAGTTTTAGCGATCTATCGATGGACGGGCCGTCAAGCGTTCGTAACAGAGCACTGAACGAATAAATACAGAAATATGGTGCCTAGATAGAATGTATGACGGATATAGCTCATTATGAGACTCAATTGGTAGTGACACAATGCTGGCAGCTAACCTCGAAGGAGATGAACGATGACAACATGGACACAAGAGCAATCCATCAACTTTGAATGTGCCAGAGAGGCGATCAATCATGTGATAGCCATCTACTCTGCAGAGGTCTACAACGAGGAGAAGAAAAATTCTCCCGATGAGCAACGGCTGGAAATGATGAATGATCGGTGCTTACAGCTCACCAGGGAGCGCTCCGCCATGCGTGTAAACGATGATGAGATGGTTGCAGAAGTACGAGCAAAATATAGCGCCATCCTCCGCGCCCACGCCAAACACCAAGGAAGCATCACTGACCATGACCAATGTCATCAAGTTTCCTGAGCGGAAGAAGCCAGCACAACAGACACCTGGCCAGCCAATTAAGCCCAAAACCGCCCCGAACCTGCTGCAGAGTCTAAGAAGAAAGACCCTGAAGGCCGTCTGGTACATGACCGTACTATCATGGCCGCTACTTCGATGGGTATTGGCCTTTGATGTCACCATTCAGTTCATCCGGATGCTGATCGACTGGAACCATCCTGATACCTATTCAGGATGGCGATTTCTGCTCCACTTCGCGGTGTTTAGTGCCCTGACCTACTATGTTTCGCTCTATGACCCCGACGGCAAAAATGCGTAACAAGCCAGACATAACCTCCCCCCAAACTGGCAGAATGCGATTTCAATCATGAAAAGGCTCAAAAGAAGCCTTTTTACATCGAAATGCTTACCTCTCTCGCCTAACCTAATCGTTCTCAAATGAATCGAAGGATATGAGCACGATGAAAAAGCTGGTGTTGGGAATTCTCTTGGGTATGGCCACTGTGGGTATGACAGCTTGTTCTTACAAGCAAGGAACTGAAGTCAATCAGGCAACCATCTCCAAGTTTCAAGTGGGTAAGACCACGAAGGATGAGATCATCTCTGCCCTTGGCGTTCCACAAAAAATGACCGCTGACGGCACGGATCAGTGGCTGACATATAGCTACACCGAGATCAATTCTCTCGGCGGGAACAAGGATGAAAGTACAGCCTTCATCGTGAACAAAGATGGGGTGTTGAAAAATATCGTCAAGGGGAAAGGTGACGGCGGCGATAACCCACTGATTAAAGCCGCCATGTAACTGCCTCGGGGATGGAACCAAAGATGAGATACCTAGTCATCGCCTGCACTCTGATGATCTGTGCCTGTGGTCAACCAGAGAGGGTCTATGACCGCGACTACTACAAAGCCCACGCCGACGAAGCCAAAAGTGTACTGGAAAAGTGCGCCAGCGGTGATATGTCTGGCGATAACTGCACCAATGCTCGCTCAGGGTTGAGTAGTGCCAAGGCTCAAGCGGCTTACGACAAATACAAAGACAAGTAAAATTGGCAGCCTCGAAAGAGGCTGTTCTTTCCTCTGCTGGCATAGTCAGTCATTGATACGCTGCAAGGCATATAACAAGGCAACGGCCACCACCTTGATGGGGGAACCGCAGAATTCGGAAAAAATCGTACGCTAAGCTAACGGTGTTCTCGT
>CAMFKP010000024.1 GCA_945957385.1 uncultured Aeromonadaceae bacterium | reverse complement strand
GCCTGCCGCCAGCGTTCAATCTGAGCCATGATCAAACTCTTCAATTAAAAGTTTTAGCTCAATGAATTTTGAATTAACTGTTGCCGAATCTTTCGATTCGTCTTGGTCACTTCTTCAGTCATTGCATATCAATTATTTGACATCCAATTCCTGCGAGTGCCCACACAGATTGCTTGATTTGATTGTTAAAGAGCGTGACGACCGCGTCGTCGATGAGGGCGCATTATAGGGGCACGATCACAGTTGGCAAGCAACTTCAGCAAAAGTTGATTCGTTTGCTCATAAAGCAACCAATCGTGCACATAGCGAACAGCCATCCCTTGCTCACAGCGAATACTGTGCTGTATCTGAAGTTATAAAAAACAAAAAGCTGCCATATAGGCAGCTTTTTTCTCGCACTTATAGCTACTTATTTGGTTTCAGCAGCTGCGGAGACAGGGGCAGCAGCGGACGTTGCTTCAGCGGCTGAAGTTGCAACGGCAGCGGAAACAGCAGCCGGAGCAGCAGAGGTTTCTTCTGCTTTCTTTTCACCACAAGCAGTCAAAGAGATAACCAGCACACTTGCCAAAGCCAGAGCATGTTTCATTTGTCATTCCTTCATTGTTATTAACTCAATTGCCTCGTATTTTCGAGGTGCACCAAAGTGCAGCGTGATTTTAACAATATATGCGCAATAATCCAGCCCCATTCGTATCCGCAATATTTTTTTGCACCAAATTTAGCCAAACCTCTTGCTTCCATGTGACGGCAATACAGTGCAATCGATTTATAATGCGCCTCCTGGCGCGATAGCGAACCAGTACTCTCATTGCTTACGGAATATCAGACTGATTTCATCTCACTATTATTTTGGGGTAACTGATGCAGCCTCATAATATAACTGGTCTAATATCCGCCAGTTCCATGGATTATGAGTGCCAACAATGTCTGCTACCTGCTCACCAGAATCGTTAATTGAATTGGGCTATGAACTGTTTTTAAAACAGGCTGCCGATCATCTTGCGGCTGAAGCCATCGTCGATATCACATTGGAATTTGATGATCGCGGTGCGGTGGATGCTATACCACCAAGTCCGGATTGGCGGGAAACATTAGATGGTATTTTTGTTAGCGAGGATTGGTACGAAATCGTAATTGGCTTGCTGGACGAACAGGACGAATTTGAAATTATTTATTGCCGGATGTTACTACCTGTGGATGGGGATATGGCCAAAGCCAGGCTGCGCTGGATAAATCCCACTGCAGAATAAGTTACCTCACTCGAGGGGCCTATTCGCCCCTCGACACATAGATAGACTCGGCGATATGAAATAGTGATTTACTTACGCGCCGGGCGTCAGGCGAATACCATCCTCATCCAATGTAATGAGTCCTTTTTTATATAATCCGCCGATCGCTTTCTTAAAGGTGCCTTTGCTCATTGCAAATAACTGATTAATGACCTCTGGTTGGGTCTTATCACTTACTGGCAAATATCCTCCCTGCTTCTTGAGGCGTTGCAGAATTTTTTCCGCTGCCGCGTCAGCACCCGGCTGTCCTGCCTGATTCAATGTCAGATCAATTTTGCCATCTTCGCGAACCTGCTTGATAAACGCGCGGATCTCACGTCCCAGCGTGACTTTACCAAACAGCTCATTGCGATATAACACGCCCCAATATTTACCATCAACAACGGCTTTAATGCCAAGTGGCGTCTGCTCCGCGGGTAAGATGCTGACGCTGTCGCCGGGTTGATATTCAGGCCAGCCTTCTATCAAAAAACGCTCCAGCTTACTGGTCGCCGCCACACGGCCATCCTGATCCAGATAGAGATAAACCACATAGTGGCGATCAACTTGCATGGGCTGTGATTGCTCACGCGCCGGGACAAAGAGATCTTTTTTCAGTCCCCAATCCAAAAACGCCCCCAGCCGATTAGCGCTAACCACCTTGAGTCCGACGAATTCACCAACCTGTGCATAAGGCTTGAAACCGGTGACAACCAGTTCACCATCACCGTCTAGATAGACAAACACACGCACGGCTTGGCCAGGCTTGGCATCTTTAGGTAATTGGCGTAATGGCAGCAGCACCTCGCCGAACGTTTCAGCATCCAGCCAACCGCCTTTCTCATCACGGCGTAGCAGCGGCAGCATATTAAGGGAACCTAGTCGGATCATCAGGCAGTACCTCGTGTGGTTGGAGTAGCGTCACAATACAGTGTTACGCACCGGGCAACAAAAAAGGCGCTCACTGAGCGCCTTTGATTCGCGATTAAAGTATTAAACGCGAACGAAGTCCAGGTGAACGACCTTCGGCTTAACCGGGTGACGCTGAACAGCGGCAACCTTTACAGCCACTTCCTTGCCATCGATAACCAGAGTGATGGTTTCGTTGTAGAAAGCGTCGTTAGCCTGAGCAACGATGATCTTGTTGTGATCAACGGTGATAGAAACGGCATCCTGACCTGCGCCATAAACAACAGCAGGTACCTTCTCGTCACGACGCAGGCGGCGGCTCGCACCTTTCCCCAGGTCGGAACGCAGTTGTGCTTCGAAAGAATAAGCCATGATATTTCTCACTTACTTGAGTTTGAATGAGTGATAGCAAGATGCGACCGTCCAGCTATCTCGGGTAAAACGGCGCGCATAGTAGCATTCGGGCGAATGTCAGACAAGCGACTTATCGTCGAGAAAGGCGACGGCCATAGCCAACCAGGCGCAGGTATAACGCCTGGCGTTGTTGCTGAGAAAGCATGCCCAGTTGTGCCAGATCCTCATTACGCGGGCAATGCAGTTGATCCCCAATACGCAGCTCGTCAGGGTTGTTATCCAGTAACTCACGATTGGCGGCAAACAGCGCCAATACATAGAGGTAGGGATCGGCATGCGCCCCCGCCAGCGCACTGCCTACATGCCAGAGCGTCTCTCCTTGCCGCGTAACAGCATGACAAACATCACTTGCCCCCTGCGCAGCAGAAGCCGGAACCAGGTTCAGGCCCTCCACAGGGTTGATCTCAACCCGAGCTTGGCCCTGCGCCCGCACATGAAACTTGACCAGCCAGCGCCCTTCTCTGAGCGCCAGGCTGTGTGCCGGATAGCGCTGTCCCGCCCACAGCAAGACAACCGCGGTTGGCGAAAGACCAGCCGGGAGTGACGCTTGGGGCAACCGAATCCAGCATTCATCCGCAACCGGCTGAACCGGTAGCAGCATAGAGAGGATCAACAGCGTGGATTGCAACATGATATTCCCTCTTTACCGCCGGACCTGTATTGCAAGCATGGCAGAATCCCGCCGAGCCAGCAGCGCAGCCGCTGACTTGACCCACCATCACCGAATCCGCATGCTGGCAACCTTTACAATCATTCGAGACTCTGGGATGTCCGCCTTCGACTCGCAATCTCAGGCTATCGGCGTCGTGCTGGCACTGACTGCCGCCTGCGGCTTTGCCGCCAAAGCCATCTTTGCCAAATTAGCTTATCAATATGGTATCGACGCCATCACGCTGGTCACCCTGCGCCTGGGCCTGCTAGTACCTGTACTATTGCTCATCCGTTGGCGTCGCTGGCGGCAGGAGCCAGCACTGACCAGATCGCAATGCCTATGGCTCGTAGTACTCGGGCTATTGGGTTACTACTTGTCGAGTCTGCTGGATTTTCTGGGACTGGAGACAGTCAGTGCCAGCCTGGAGCGGATGGTGCTTTGCTTGTATCCAACCTTAACCGTGCTGTTATCGGCGCTGTTGTACCGGCAGCGCCTGTCCAGAGTAACGGTTATGGCTTTAGTGCTGACCTATAGCGGCATGGCCTTAGTCCTGTTACCAGATTTAGGCCAGAGCCATGCCGATCTTGGTGGGCTATTACTGGTGCTGGCCAGCACCATTACCTATGCGCTTTATCTCACGTTCAGTCCGCGCATGATTCAGCAGATAGGTGCGCGACGGTTTACCGAACTGGCGCTGCTGGTCTCGGCGGCGGCGATGGGGGTACATTTTCTTGTGACGCGCAACCCCGCGGTAATCAGCGAACAACCTTGGCAAGTCTGGAGTTACGCCGTAGCCATGGCGCTGATCTCGACACTGTTTCCCGTCTACGCGCTCAGTGCCGCCATGCTGCGTATCGGTGCTGGCCGAACTGCGATTATCGGTAGCCTTGGTCCCATACTGACCATTTTGTTCAGCATGCAATTGCTGGATGAGTGGCTCAGTGGCTGGCAATGGGTCGGTGTCGTACTGGTTGTAGGCGGTGTTTCATTAACCAGCCGCAAACGCTAACCGCCAGAAAAACTAAAGGCCCACCGAAGTGGGCCTTAAATCTGGCGGAGGGGGTGGGATTTGAACCCACGGATGGTCGCCCATCGACGGTTTTCAAGACCGTTGCATTAAGCCGCTCTGCCACCCCTCCGTAACGGGGGCGAATACTAGCGACATCGATTACGGTTGTAAATGGTCTCGTGTGCTGACTGCTGCTATTTGCGGCAACCTTCGCGATTGTGGGGCAAAAACACCGCATTCGGTCACAGAAACTTGACTTGTACGCATAAAGCCACGCTAGATATCGCCCTGTCTCTTTTCATCTACATTTCGGTAACTGACTCATGAAGATGTCCAAACTCTTACTGCCTGCCTTAGCCTGCCTGCTGCCTCTCACCTATCCCGTTCATGCGGCAGAGCTGGGTAAACAAGATGTCGAAAAAATCGTTCACGACTACCTGATTGCTCACCCTGAACTCCTGATTGACATGTCCAATGCGTTACGCGCCAAGCAGGAAAGCCAACAGCAAGAGGCCGATACCCAGCTGCTGAAGCAAAACCATGATGCCCTGTTTGCCGACAAGCGTGATCCTGTGGTGGGAAATGACAAAGGCACCATCACCGTGGTCGAGTTCTTTGATTACAACTGTGGGTATTGCAAGCATGCCACCGCGATGATCGACAACCTGCTGGCTGACAACAAGAACGTACGTGTGGTGTACAAAGAGTTTCCAATTCTAAGTGAAACTTCCTACGTTGCCGCCAAAGCAGCACTGGCGGTGAACAGTCTGCATCCGGACAAGTATGCCGCTTTCCATACGGCACTGATGAATCATCAAGGCCCGCTGAAGAGTGACAAAGAGCTGGCAGAAGTCGCAAAGAAGAGCGGACTAAATTGGCCGGCACTGGAAAAGAAAATGCAGGATCCGGCCATCGAAAAGCAGTTGCAGGAAACCCGTCAGCTCGCCGAGAAACTCGGCCTGACCGGCACTCCGGCGTTTGTCATTGGCGATCAGATCCTGCGCGGTGCACCGCGTAGCAGTGATGATCTCAAGGCCCTGGTCAATCAGGTCAAGTAAGCCCTTCGACGCCGATCTGCTCTGATCGGCGTCATATCCCATCCTGTCATTTCGGAATCCATATGACCTATCAACTTGCCCTGAACTGGGATGATTTTCTTGCAACCTATTGGCAAAAAAAGCCGGTGGTATTGCGCCAGGCACTCGCCCCTTTTGTCGATCCGCTGACAGCGGACGAATTGGCCGGCATGGCCATGGAGGAGCAAATTGACAGTCGTCTGGTCAGCCGTTGCCATGGACAATGGCAGGTGGCACACGGTCCTTTTACCAGCTTCGATGAACTGGGAGAAACCGATTGGTCATTACTGGTTCAAGCGGTCGATCATTGGCATCCACAAGCTGCCGAGTTGATGGAGCCGTTTCGTCAACTCCCCAACTGGCGGCTTGATGATTTGATGATTTCGTTCTCGGTCCCCGGTGGTGGCGTAGGTCCACATATCGATCAATACGATGTGTTCATTATTCAGGGCATGGGGCGCCGCCGCTGGCGCGTGGGTGACCGCGGTCAGCATCCACAGCATTGCCCCACCCCAGGCTTACTGCAAGTACCGGAATTTGAACCGCTGATTGATGTCGAACTCGAAGCCGGCGACATTCTCTATATCCCACCTGGATTCCCGCATGATGGTTATGCGTTAACGCCGGCATTGAACTATTCCGTCGGCTTTCGCGCGCCTAATCAGCGGGAACTGTTCAGCCAACTCGCGGATCAGCTGATAGCCCAGGATGGGGGAAATCGGCGTTATGCCGATCCGGATCTGACACCGCGTTCGGCATCAGGCTGCGTCACGTCGGAAGATATCCAACGTTTACGTGAGTTGATGTCATCTCTGCTGGACGATGAAGCGTTTGCCTGCCAATTGGTACAGAGTTTAAGCGAAGCCAAACATGAGCTGGATCTGGAGCCGGTTGATCCTCCCTATGCCGAAGGGGAAATCTTGGATCTGGTACTTCAGGATGACGTCGTGTTACGACTTGGTGGTCTTAGAGCCTTTTATCTGCAGCAGACTCCTGGCACCTGTTTTATTCATGGCGAACAGTTTGCTGTTCCAGCCGGCGCAGAGGCGCTGATGCGTCAACTCTGTGATCACACCCAATTGGCGACCGGTGCATTACGCACGGCGCTTGAAGAACCTGCCGCCCTGGCCTGGTTCACCATGCTGATCAATGCCGGCTACTGGTACTTTGCCAGCGACTGGCAAGCAGAAGAGGTTGAATAGTCTGCGTTCAGCTATTAGACAAACAAGGCACGCATAGCGTGCCTTGTTTGTTTTACAACCAGCGCTCCGGCGTCCAGCTCAACGCCTGTTCACCGGCGCTGATCCAGACACTGCCATCGCTGATCGTCACCTGCAGGCTCATGGTTCGTTCGGCCAAGGCGGCCAACGGATCAAGGAGAGTGTCATCCACATAGTAGAGTTGCAGATTAGCTAACTTGCTTATTTCCGTCTGGTTCTGCTGCCACCAGACATGGGCCGCCCGCGCACCATAGGCAAACAGCACCACCTGTTGTGATCGATTGCATGCCCGTTTCAAGCGTTTCGGCTCTGGTAGACCGACCTCAATCCACTCACTGATATCGCCGTGTAGCTCATGCCGCCACAGATCCGGCTCATCCTCCGCACAGAGACCGCGAGTAAACTCCAATCCTGGATCTGCGCGCATACACCATGCCAACAATCGGACCATCATACGAGCATCCGTTTCCGAAGGGTGACGCGCCAAGGTCAGGGCCTGTTCCAGATAGACATGGCGTTCGGTATCCGCCACATTGACAACTGCTTTGAAAATCGTCGCTTTTAACGCCATGAATCACATCCCGGCCGGTTTGGGGGGCTCAGTCTACTGATCCAACGCACAGGCAACAAATTTATCTTGCCTGCCCTCTTTTGAAGTTCCCAGTGCTCCATATACTGAAAGTGTCTGCGGAAAACTGGTTCAGCGCTGCATTTATCTCGCCTGTCATCCCGACAAGGGAGCGTGGATTAAAATGACAACAGGATAGGGCGAGTCTTTATAGAGGGAATGAATATGGAAGTACAAGCCATGAAAGACCAAGGCCAAGAGTGCATCAAGGTAGTGTGGCTCATCAAGGGGATCGCTAAGAGCAAGATCACCTTGCAACCGGCGCAACTGAATGCTGATGCGATGCCGACGCGTCTCATCAGCTGGCGTGAAGGCGACCCCAAACCAGTCCGCGTCCCCTGGGTTGTGGCCAGAGCCAAACCGGAAAACCTGGCGTTGGTCGCACACCGCGTCTTGGAGCCTCAGGTCATCGACATGCGCAAACACGTCCAGTGGCGAGACAGCGCCCCCCGCATCCAGGTGTCATGGATGAGCCGTAATACACCGGCTCCGGTGCATGACGCACGCCTGTTGACAGTACTGCTTCCCAAGCGCGTCAGCTGGGAATGCGGCGACGAGCCTAGACATAACGTCCGCTGGGTACGCTAAGCAGCAGAGGCTGTTGATTTAAACCAAACGCCCACACATGTGGGCGTTTGGCATCTATGAAGTCGTTCGCCACCGCGAATCACCACAGTCAGTTCAATAAAAAGCGCACGGCCGTTTTCATCGAATAGGCGCGGCCGCGTTCATCACCCAGACAACCACAGGCCAAAAACTCACCCGTTTGTCCCCTGGCCTTCACTTCGCCGACCCGGCAAGGCCAACCTTGCTCATTTTCCTTGCGAATCATCCAGCTGGGACCAGCCAATGCCTCTGCATACACACCCGGATAGATCTCGTTACCGACAAACATGCCATTGACAAATACGCTCATGGTTCTCTCCTGAAATTCCATTATCAAGTCGGGTTCCATCGGTGTTCACCAGGGTCACTGCAGGTGCATTCGATGTATGAATTTACAGTACTGTATATGAATACAGGCTTCAACTGTTTTTATCATCTGTTCGCATAAATGTTGCACAGCTCAAATCCGCGCCTATGGCACGCCACGCTAAGGGCCAGGGAACAAACCATGACAAAGCGACACGCAAAAAAAGTCAGGCGCGACTGCGGGGCCGCGCCTGACCTTTGTCTGGTTCGCTGCCGGCGCGTTCGGCCGGCACAGCGTTCACGCTACCAGCAAGCTGGCATCAACTTTGAGGATGGCTTTGCGCACCGGAGCGGGTTGCGTCACGGCACACAGCGGGCGATGTGGCTCACCCGGCAGGAACACCACCAGCTCACCGGGCCGCAGATCCACAAACTGCTCACCAGGCAACTGCTCATAAAACGCCAGATCCTGCGTTGCCAGACGCTCATCATCCGGTGATGTCTGTACCCGTTGCGGACGGTAACCGTAACGCTCCTCGCCGGACAATACGATCTGGACATCCAGGTAACGCGCGTGGATCTCGGGGCGCAATGTGTCTATCGGGCGCGTCATCTCCTCGCACACTAAAACAAACGCCAGCTCCCCATCCAGCGGGTAGCGGCCAGGGGCTGGCGAGGTTTGCAGTAACAACAGCATCTGTTGCAGATAGTCGCGCAGGCGTGCAGGAAGCAGCGACAAGGTCACCTGATCCTCAGCATGGGCTAATAGCATTTATCCAATTCCTGTTCTGGGTAAACCAACAGCATACCGGCAAGCCGCTTCGAGCTCCATGTTGCGATTGCAGGCTGCAGACAAGCCGTTTAGGCTGGTAGCGCAGTTACAGGGAGTTGTTATGCCATCCAGTTCATCCCGTTCGACCCCCGCCCCCGGGCGGCTGTTATCACTACGCCGCTTGCGGCAGCTACCGTATCTTGTACATGTCATCCTGCTCGGCACCTTGCTGTCGCGCTTTGCGTTTTTTATGGTCTGGCCTTATCTGGGTCTGATGCTGTACCGCCAATTTGCCTTGTCCGCGACTGACTCCGGTCTGATCCTCGCGCTCTCCTCCGGTTTTAGCACCTTAGTCGGCATCTATGGCGGCAATCTGGCGGACCGCTACGGTCGAGGGCGAATCATGCTCACCGGCAGTCTGCTGGGCATCATCGGCATGACGCTATTTGCCTGTGCCGGTTCGCCACTGGGCTTTGCACTGGGGGCGATCTGCAACGGCATGATGCGCTCGCTGCTGGAAAACCAGGGCCGGGTCATGATTGCCGATCACTGCCCCGATGCACTGGATCGCGAACTGGCATTACAGCTGCGCTACTACCTGATTAACCTGGGTGGCGCCATTGGCCCGCTCTGCGGGCTCTGGTTAGGCCTGGCCGGAGCACAAAGCACCTTCTGGCTCGCCGCACTGGGTTATCTGCTATATGGCACCCTGCTGGCGGCCACCCTTTGGCAGATTGCCGAACAGCGCCATCAGACCCTCAGCCCGCTGGGGTTTGGCGCCACACTCGCTGTGCTGGCCCGCGATCGTGCCTTTAAATGGCTAACCTGCGGCAACATCCTGACCATGTTCATCTACGCCCATTTCCAAAGTACGCTGGATCTTTATCTGATGCGGTTGGGGCTCCCGGGCATAGCGGCACTGATTACCCAATTGTTGCTGATCAATACCCTGACCATAGTGCTCCTCCAATTACCGCTGGTGCATGCACTCGGTCGGTTCAGCCCGGCACAGCGCATCCGCATCGGCACCGTGTTGTTTGGTGCCGCGCAAATTGGTTTCTGGCTTACTCCCATCAGCTGGCCCAACGGCTATCTGCTGGCGGCGTTCGTGCTCAGTGTCGGCGAAGTGATCCTGTTTCCGGCACTGAATCTGCGCGTTGACGAGCTGGCACCTGCGCACTTACGCGGCACCTATGTCGGCGCGGCGTCGCTTTATCTGATGGGTTCCGCGGCCGCCCCCATCATCGGCGGGCTGGTGATCGACCACATCGGCGGACAATGGTTATTTATCTCGTGCCTGTTGCTCGCCGCCGCGGCGTGGTTGCTCTATCACCATTCCGAACGTATACCGCAACCGGCCGCCAACCACGCCGCCCAGTGCCAGCCCGAGTCGTAAGCAATCATGATGATGCGAAAACGGATATTTCATTTGAAACATCCGTTTTCTTTTATACACGACAAGTATCCCGTTAATTATTTATTTCCACAGAGAAGTCTGCTCAGGGCTATAACCCTCTACGCCAATGTTCTAAAATAAAATCGATTTGCAAAACGCTACTGACGTTAATTTTTGCAAGGCATGGAATATTCATCATTATATTGATGATCATTACTCTCAGGGAGTTCCTATGTTGAACGTGAGTCTAAAACGAAAATTATTATTCTCGGTCGGAATGGCCCTGATCTGTATTACGCTACTTCTCTCCTTTTTTTCCTATCGCTCATTACGTGAACAAGTTATAGACCGCAACTATAACAGTATTGCCTATTTATCAGAGCGCAGTGCCAGTGCCATCGCCGAATGGTTAGACGATAAAAAAAGCGTTATCAGCACCTTAAGTAAACTGGATGAATATCAAGACACCAAGAGCCTGTTATTGGCCCAGGAGTCAGCCGGCTTTGGTAGCGTCTATTTTGCCAGCACTGATGGTCATATGCAGGATGGTGAAGAATCGGACTATGCCAACTACCGGCCACAAGAGCAGATTTGGTATAAAACTGCCCAAGCGCATTCTGGTATTACGCTGACACCCGCCTATCGCGATACGACTTATACCCCACCACAAAATATTATTTCGATTGTATTGGCCCGCACCAATGGGGTGGTCGGCGGTGATATTTCCACCCAGCGCCTACAACAAATGCTCGATGCCATCAAGCTACCTGCCGATGGTTTTAGTGTGCTGATTGATGGCCAAGGCAATATTATCGCCAGCAAAGATCAGGCCTTGGTGCTGCAACCCATCTCATCGCTACTGGGAACGATCGATTTAAGCCGGCTAAACAGCGATGCCCGTCAGGTGACGCCCGATGAAATCCAGCATCAAGGTCACGCGCAACTGTTGTGGTCACGCGCCATCCCCCATAGCGATTGGCTGCTGCTGAGCGTGGTCGACAAGACGACGCTGTTTGCCCCACTCAAGCAGCAGTTGTTGCATCAGGCTCTGCTCTCCAGCGCGGTGTTGCTGGGGAGTCTGTTGTTGATTGGCGCCCTGATCGGCACCCTGGTGCGGCCGCTGCGGCGTGTCTCCTCCACCCTGGCGCTGATCTCTGACGGTGAAGGCGATCTGACCCAACGCATCACCATTACCACCCAGGATGAGATTGGTCTGCTGGCGACCAACTTCAACAAGTTCATGAACACCCTGCATCAGTTGATCCAGCAGATCCGCCACGAGGCCCACGCCATGTCAGACAGCGCACGCCAAGGATTGCTGCAGGCCCAGAACAGCCACCAGCAGGTGACTCAACAGGATCAGGAGATCGCCCAGGTTGCCACCGCGGTCACCGAGATGGCCTCGGCAACACAAGAGATAGCCCACCACGCCGAGCAGACCGCCACCGCCGCGCAAGACTCCAGCCAGAACACACAAGAGGGCGCCCGGCTGGTCGAGCAGACACGCCAGTCGATTACTGCCCTTGCTGGCGAGATCAGTCAGGCCAGTGAAGTGATCACCGTGCTGGATCAGCACGCCCAATCGATCTCCAGCGTCATCACCACCATCCAGGCGGTGGCCGAGCAAACCAACCTGCTGGCACTGAACGCGGCGATCGAAGCGGCGCGTGCCGGTGAACATGGCCGTGGCTTTGCCGTGGTCGCCGATGAGGTACGGGTGTTATCGCACAAGACCCAGAGCTCGACGGCCGAGATCCAAAAAACCATCAGCACCTTGCAGGCCAGCACTGCCTCGGCGGTGACCATCATGCAGCAGAGCCAGGCTCATGCCCTGCACAGCGTCGAAGACGCCGACGCCGCCGCCCACGCCTTGGCCGAGATCACCGCGTCGATTCAGGTGATTTCCGATATGTCGACGCAAATTGCGACCGCGGCCGAAGAACAAAACAAGGTGACGGATGAAATAACCCGCAATATTCACGAAATAAAAGCGTTGGCCAATCAATTGACCACAGATGCGGATATGAGCGCCCAGCAAGCTCAGGAGCAGGAAATATTGGCCAATAACCTGAATCAGCAGGTGGCGCGCTTTAAACTTTAAATCTGACACGCCACGACAAATAAAGCCCCGTATGGGGCTTTATTGTATTCGATAATCACCCCGGGCCTTGCGACTTAATACTCCTGCCAACCACGGTGGTTTATACGCGTTGCCCGGCCTAGATAAATCGGCCAGCTTGCCCCCCACATTCAGCCGCGCCAGCCAGCATCCGCTGGATGGATTATTCCCATATTCAGCCAATTAACTTCTCGATTGAATCCAACTCTCGTGCCGTTTATTCCGTAAATAGTGACGCTGCGTTTTTTAGCCGCAGGCTGGCACGCCCAAATAGCGCGCACCAAGCTGGTGAATTCGCGCTGCACCGATACAGGTCACTGTGGTTTAAATATTGGCATCCACCTGATTTACATATGAATTTTTGTTTCTTTGCTCTTGGTACGGCCCTTGCGATGGCAATGTCAGTTGTGACACACCCTATTTCCATCAGAGGACACCTCAATGCATACGGATAGCAAAACCCCCGCACTAAAACGGACGCTCGGCAGTTTCCATCTTTGGGGCATCGCCGTCGGGCTGGTTATTTCCGGCGAATATTTCGGCTGGAGTTATGGCTGGGCCCAGGCAGGGACACTCGGTTTCCTGGTCACGGCCCTGATCGTCGCTGCCATGTATACCGCGTTTATTTTCAGCTTCACCGAGCTGACCACCTCGATTCCCCATGCCGGCGGCCCGTTTGCTTATGCCTACCGGGCATTTGGCCCGGTGGGAGGCTACATTGCCGGCTTTGCCACACTGGTCGAGTTCGTTTTTGCACCGCCTGCCATCGCCATGGCCATCGGCGCCTATCTGAATGTGCAGTTTCCAACGCTGGATCCGAAGTGGATTGCCGTCGGCGCCTATCTGGTGTTCATGTTTTTGAACCTGATTGGCGTCAGCATTGCGGCTACGTTCGAGTTGATCGTCACGCTGCTGGCGATTTTCGAGCTGCTGGTGTTCATGGGCGTAGTCAGCCCGGGCTTTAGCGTCGCCAATTTCGTCGCCAATGGCTGGGCTGGTAGCAACGAATTCAGCGGTACCGCCCTGTCCGGTATCTTTGCCGCGATTCCGTTTGCGATCTGGTTCTTCCTCGCTATTGAAGGCGCAGCCATGGCCGCCGAAGAGGCAAAAGAGCCAAAGAAAACCATCCCCAAAGCGTTTATCGGCGGCATCCTGACCCTGGTGGTGCTGGCGATTGGTGTCATGGTGTTTGCCGGTGGTGCCGGTGACTGGAGCAAGCTGTCCAACATCAATGATCCGCTGCCGCAAGCGATGAAGATGATCGTCGGTAACAGCAGCGGCTGGTTGCACATGCTGGTGTGGCTAGGTCTGTTTGGTTTGATCGCCTCATTCCACGGCATCATCATGGGCTATTCCCGTCAAATCTTTGCGCTGGCCCGCGCCGGTTATCTGCCCAAAGGGCTGGCTACCGTCAACGCCCGTTTCCAGACCCCACACTGGGCAATTCTGGCCGGCGGTGTGGTCGGGATCCTGGCCATCTTCTCGGATCAGCTGATTGTCATCGGCGGCATGCCGCTGACGGCTAACATCGTCACCATGTCGGTGTTTGGTGCCATCGTCATGTACATCATCTCGATGGCGGCCCTGTTCAAGCTGCGCAAGAGTGAACCCAAGCTGGAGCGTCCGTTCATTGCCCCGCTGTTCCCGTTTGCTCCGGCGCTGGCGCTGGGCCTGGCGGTGCTGTGTCTGGTCGCCATGGTCTACTACAACCAACTGCTGGCGATGATTTTTGGTGGTCTGATGCTGGCTGGCTTCGGCTACTTCCGTCTGACCCATGATGAGAGCGCCGCCGCCAGCGACGCCGAACTCGTCAAAGCCTGAGTTACCCAACCCCAACGCAACAACTGGTGATTTGCCACCGGCTTCGCCGGTGGCCTTTTTCCGCGAGGTCCCTATGTATCGCACCACCCTTTCGCACCGCACCTATCAGTTTGCCGATCTGCGCAGTCTAATGGCCAAAGCGACCCCTGCCCGCTCTGGCGATTATCTGGCCGGACTTGGCGCCGACTCTGCCGAAGAGCGCATGGCCGCCCGCATGGCGCTGGCCGAACTGCCTTTAATCACTTTTCTCAACGAAGCGCTGATCCCCTACGAACAGGATGAGGTCACGCGCCTGATCCTCGATACCCACGATGCCGAGGCCTTCTTGCTGCTGCAGCATATGACGGTCGGGGACTTTCGCAACTGGCTGCTCTCTGACGCGGCCGACAGCCTGACGCTGGCGCGGGTCGCGCCCGGCATTACGCCAGAGATGGCCGCCGCGGTCAGTAAACTGATGCGCAACCAGGATCTCATTCTGGTTGCGCGCAAATGTCAGGTCGTCACCCGGTTTCGCAATACCATCGGCCTGCCCGGCCACCTGAGTGTCCGACTGCAGCCCAATCATCCGACCGATGACTGGCAGGGGATCGCGGCGACCATGCTCGATGGGTTGCTGTACGGTTCGGGCGATGCGGTGATCGGCATCAATCCGGCCAGCGATAACCTGGCGGTGCTCGGTGATCTGAACCGCATGCTCGACGAGGTGATCCAGCGCTTTGCCATCCCGACCCAATCCTGCATCCTGACCCATGTCACCAATACGCTACAGCTGATCGAACGTGGCGTACCGGTGGATCTGGTGTTCCAGTCGGTTGCCGGCACGGAAGCGGCCAATGCCGGTTTTGGCATCAACCTGGCCTTGCTGGAAGAGGCGCGCCAGGCGGCGTTAGCCCTGGGCCGCGGCACGGTCGGCGACAACGTGATGTATTTCGAGACCGGCCAGGGCAGCGCGCTGTCGGCCAACGCCCATCATGGTGTCGACCAGCAGACCTGCGAGGCCCGCGCTTACGCGGTGGCCCGCCACTTCAAACCGCTGCTGACCAATACCGTGGTTGGCTTCATCGGCCCTGAGTACCTGTATGACGGTAAACAGATCATCCGCGCCGGGCTCGAAGATCACTTCTGCGGCAAGTTGCTCGGCGTCCCGCTGGGCTGCGATGTCTGCTACACCAACCATGCCGAAGCGGATCAGGATGACATGGATACGCTATTGACGCTGTTGGCCACCGCCGGGCTGACCTTTTTGATCGGCGTGCCCGGCGCCGACGACATCATGCTGAACTACCAGAGCACCTCGTTTCACGACGCGCTCTATATCCGCGAACTGCTTGGCCTAAAACATGCCCCCGAATTTGCGGCCTGGCTGCAGCAGATGCAATTGACAGACAGCGGCGGCCACCTGCTCAGCGCCGGACAACGCCATCCGTTACTGACCACCCTCGCCGGCACCGGCCGGGCGGCCTGATCGCTGTGCAACAAGGAGCTGTGATGACGACCCCTTCTCTGGTTCAAACCAACCCCTGGCAGGAGCTGCGCCAGTTTACTGCCGCACGCATCGCCCTGGGCCGTACCGGTGCCAGCTTGCCGACTGACGCCTTGCTGCAGTTTGGCCTGGCACATGCTCAGGCGCGGGATGCCGTGCACCAGCCACTGGACATGCCGGCGCTCGCCAGCCACCTGCTGCCGCTGGGATTGCCGATACTCACGCTGCACAGTGCCGCTGCGCACCGCGATGAATACCTGCGGCGGCCGGATCTGGGACGCCGCCTCGATAGCCAGAGCGCGGCGCACCTGGCGGCCGAGAATGCCAGCGGCTGCGATGTGGCACTGGTGATTGCCGACGGCCTGTCGTCGACGGCCATCGCCCACCATGCCGCGCCGCTACTCAGTGCCTTGCTACCGCGTTTGCAGGACGCGGGGCTGCGCATCGGCCCCCTGAGTCTGGTGGCCCAGGGGCGTGTGGCGATCGGTGACGAGATCGGCGCGCTGCTCAAGGCACGACTGGTCGTGGTATTGATTGGCGAACGCCCCGGTCTGTCGTCACCAGACAGCCTTGGCCTCTATCTGACATGGCAACCGCAGCCGGGACGCATGGACTCGGAGCGCAATTGCATCTCGAATGTGCGCCCGGCCGGTCTCGATTACCCGCAGGCGGTGCACAAGTTGCATTGGTTGATTGACCAGGCCTTTACGCGCCGCCTGACCGGGGTACGGCTCAAAGATGAGAGCGATGAGGTACTGCTCGCCAGCAGTCCAAGCCTGTCCTGTGTCGTCAATAGCAGCCATGACCACATGCCGAGCGTGTAATTTTATTACACAAATAGTCAGTCAGACGACGCTAAACAGCCATCGCTGGCTACATATGCCGTTTTTTGTTAACAAAAAGCGTTGACTTGGTGTACCCAAGGTGTAATTTAATTACATATTTACTTGGAGGTGTGATGATGAAAATTGCCATGTTCAGCGCCAAAGCCTATGACCGTGACCACTTCGAGTTGGCTAATGCCCAGTTCGGCTACAAGGTTGATTATTTTGACGTCCGCCTCGACCTCAAAACCTGCCGTCTGGCTCATGGTTACCCTGTGGTCTGTGCGTTTGTGAACGACGATCTGGGGCGCGATGTGCTGACCGAGCTGGCCACGAACGGCACCAAGGTGTTGGCCATGCGCTGTGCCGGTTATAACAATGTGGATCTGCAAGCGGCCAAAGAGCTCGGTCTGCGCGTTGTCCGGGTGCCAGCCTACTCGCCAGAAGCCGTGGCCGAACACACGATTGGCCTGATGATGACGCTCAACCGCCGCATTCATAAGGCGTATCAGCGCACCCGTGACGCCAACTTTGCCCTCGATGGCCTGGTCGGCTTCAACATGCATGGCCGCACCGCCGGTATTATCGGTACCGGCAAGATCGGTATCGCCACGCTGCGTATTCTCAAGGGCTTCGGCATGCGCCTGCTGGTCAGCGATCCGTACCAAAACCCGGCGGCGCTGGAGCTGGGAGCCGAGTATGTCGATCTGGACACCCTGTTCCGTGAATCGGATGTCATCAGCCTGCACTGCCCGCTGTTCAAGGAAAACTATCACCTGCTCAACGCCGACGCATTCGCCAAGATGAAGAAGGGGGTGATGATCATCAACACCAGCCGGGGCGCACTCCTGGACTCCGTGGCCGCCATCGAAGCGCTGAAGCAAGGCCAGATTGGCGCGCTGGGTCTCGATGTCTATGAAGAAGAGCAGGAACTGTTCTTTGAGGACAAATCCAACGAGGTCATCACCGACGACGTGTTCCGCCGCCTCTCCGCCTGCCACAATGTGCTGTTCACCGGCCACCAGGCTTTCCTGACCCGCGAGGCGTTATTGGCGATCGCCACCACGACGTTGGAAAACGTCAAAGCCTTTGCCTCCGGAACCACCAACGGTAACGAAGTCGAATAAGATAATAGTGGGCCTGTCAACGATGACAGGCCCAACTAAATACGCTCATCTCTCCTCTTAGTTTATTTCCCCTCTGCAAGCTGTTTTGACCTAACCATCAGATAATACGTAACTTTTTATTTTCATTTTATCAGCGTTTTATTTTCATCCCGCTGATGGCTGAATGAGAAATAAATGATTGCCGCCGGCGTAATTATTTACGGCATTGAAAACGCTTGCTTAAAAAAATAAATAAATGGAAACCGTTACATCCGGCTGATTCACAATTCGATCTTGATCACGGATTCAAAAGCGACAACAATCTGCGCCCTGTCACGCACCGCAGTCGGGTTACTCCAAGGAGAGGACGCATGAGTTCAGCTACACGGCGTATTGCCATCGGATTTTGTCTGTTGCTGCCAGCCTGGGCGCTGGCCGCCAGTAAGCCCGCCATCGTCTATGGCCTGGGCGGAAAATATGACAATGCCATCAACCAGCAGGTGTATGAACAAGGGGTGCAGCGCTTTAGCAAAGAGACGGGCGTCGCCGTCACCGAGCGCGAGCCGGCGGGGAATGCCGAGCGCCAGCAGATGGTGCGCGAGCTGGCGAAACAAGGCTTCAATCCGATTGTCCTGGTTGGCGATAGTGAACCATCGAGTCTGTTAACGGTCGCCGATGAGTTTCCGAAGACACGTTTTACGTTGCTGGATGCCCAACTGGCGAAACCCAATGTTCGCTCCTTGCTATTTAATGAACAGGAAGCAGCCTTTCTGATCGGCGCCATGGCCGCCGCAGAGTCGGAAACCGGCATCATCGGTTTTGTTGGCGGCATGGATCTGCCCGCCATCCGCCGCTATGCCTGTGGCTATGAACAGGGCGCGCGCTATGCCAACCCCAGCATCGATATCAAGCAGGCTTATGTCACCTCGACGCCGAACATGGCATTCAATGATCCGGCCAAGGGCACCTTTGTCGCTAAAGGCTTGATCGACGATGGCGCCGATATCCTGTTTGCCGCCGCACGTGGCACCGGCAAAGGAGTGTATCAGGCCGCCGCGGATGCCAGCGTCAAGGCCATTGGCTCGGACTATAACCAGAACAGCCTCTACCCCGGCACCATGCTGACCTCGCTGTACAAGAATCTGCCACTGGCCGCCTATCTGGCGCTGGAAGAGGGCGAAACCGGCACCTGGCAGGCGGGGGCGCGTCACCTCGGACTGGCCGATGACTATGTCGGCTGGGCCTTGGACAAACAAAATCAGGATCTGCTGTCGCCAGCGTTGCGCGCCAAGCTTGAAGAGCTACGCGTCGATATCCTGACCGGCAAAATTCAGGTACATGACTACCTGCAGGATGGGCAATGTGCGCTGAAAAAACCGCAGCAAGGCGCGCTGTGCCCACCACAAGAGCAACGGCAACCCGGTGGGCTGTGTAAAAGCTGACCCCTAGCCGGCCAGCGCCGCATGACCATGCCGGCGCCGGGTCTCCCGAGGCTGGCGTTGCGCCGGATCCTGTTGGTACCACAGCGCCAATAAGCGATAGAGTTCGGGAAACTGCGCCTGCAACGCCAGCGGTTGACTGAAAAAACACTCGCTGGCGATGGCAAACAGCTCATCGAGGCCATCACAGGCCTGTTCATCCAGACAGCAGGCCTGTGCCGCCTCATGGCAACGACACACCTCGGCATAGACGGTCTCCAACTCGCGTTGCCAGCGCGCAATCGGCACCCCGGGCCGCTCCGGCGGCATGCCATTGGCAACACCATCGGCCAGCATATCCAATTTATGCACCAGCTCATGGATCACCAGATGGTAGCCATCCCACTGGCCGTCATGCAGGACCTCGGGCCAGACCAGCACCACGGGCCCCTGCTCCCAAGCCTCGCCAAGATGCGAACTCCCCTCTTCCTGCCACCCCTCGCCAAAGGCCAGCTCCTCATGGCGCTCGACCGGGGCCGGTAACAAGATGATCTCGTAAAAATTGCGATACCAGTCCAGCCCCAGATACAAGATCGGCAAACAGGCCTGCAGCGCCATAGCGGCCAGCTGCTCCGGACGCGGACGCACCCCCAGCGGCGTGATGCTCTTCTGACGCAAAAACTGCAGCGCCAAACGTTGCAACTGCTCAAGTTCATCGCCATTGAGCCCCTGCAGTAACGGGATCTGGCGGCACAGACGCCCCCAGTCCACTGCGGCAAAGTTCGCATTGGCGTCGCGAGCAAAACAGCGACGCCACCACGACAACAGGCAATGTTTCATAAGCTCTCCACGGCAGCAGGCGTGCCTAACTGGCTGTCATTATTGCATTGAACGGAGCCAGCGCGCAGGCAACACAAAATTAATCCACGCCATCTCACAGGCAAGCTTGTCAGTCTGCGGCCTTCCCTCTAGAATCCGCGCGCTATATCCCTAACCCGGCGGCAACCGGATTGCCGCTCCCTAACCTGTCTGGAGATTTTAACGTGAACGAAAAACTGGCCAACCCGGCACCGCTCGGTCTGATGGGCTTTGGTATGACCACTGTGCTGCTGAACATTCACAACGCTGGCTTCATGCCGATCAGCGCCATGATCCTGGCTATGGGCCTGGCTTATGGTGGTCTGGCTCAAGTCATCGCCGGCATTCTGGAGTTCAAGAAGGGGAATACCTTTGGTCTGACCGCTTTTACTTCCTACGGCTTTTTCTGGATCAGCCTGGTCTTCCTGATCCTGCTGCCAAAGCTGGGTCTGGGTGATGCCGCCGATGAGTTCGCCATGGGGTGCTACCTGCTGATGTGGGGCATGTTCACCCTGTTCATGTTCTTCGGCACCCTGAAGGGCCCGAAGGCTCTGCAATTCGTCTTCGGCTCACTGGTTGTGCTGTTCTTCCTGCTCGCCGCCCGTGACTTCCTGGGCAATGCCACCCTCGGCACCCTGGCCGGCTTCGAAGGCATCATCTGTGGTGCTTCCGCAATCTACCTGGCGATGGCCGAAGTCCTGAATGAGAAGTTCGGTCGCACCGTGCTGCCGATCGGTGAGCCGGCACAACATTGATGTGCCCCTGCTCTGCATGATGAAAAGGCGCCTGACGGCGCCTTTTTGTTTGGTAGCTACGTCCTGTCTGGGCTAACGGCATCCGGATGTTTCAATCTCGATCACCGGTTTGTTTCCCGCTGCGATCGGTTGTCGATAGCGCAGATAACACTGGACTGTTCCCGCATCCTCGGTAAACGCACCGTGCCAGTAGACCCAGGCGCCGGCATAAATGCTGGCGCGCTGGTTCCAATCGTCAGCCGGTGCCTCAATCAGCGCCGCCATCCCTGTACTGACCCCACCCGCCGGATAACCATATACCACAGGGATCGTCAGCCCCTGGCTGACGAGGGTGGCACTGGCCTGATTTTCCAGGCCGCGCACCGTGGCCAACGCCAGCGTCTGTGTCCCGGCAGTATCTATCGCCGCCCGCATTGCATACAGGGTGCTGACCAGCGCATCCTTGCGCAGCGAGATCAGTTTGGGGGCCGCCGCCACGCCCAATATGGCCAACAGCACTATGACTACGACCAATTCAATCAGTGTAAAACCCGTCGCCGCTTTCATCTCGCTCATTAAATACGCGTTCAAACAAGAAACCGGACGGCATGGTATGGGAATAAATTCGCTGTTTGTACAATGAGATGCAAAAAATGTGGCCGTTGTCTGCCAAGATTGCGGCGCCGTGCTCAGTCTGACAAATCCCCTAACGAAAACTGGCGACTCAAGGTCGCCAGTTCATCGTTATCAGGACACCGCAAGGTGTGTCACTCATGCATCCGCAGAGTCGAGCGCCGGCGCCATCGCGCCTTCTGCCGTTTCCTGGGCGGCCAGACAGGCGGCTGCCGTAAACAGCACATCGGTGGAGCTGTTGAGCGCAGTTTCGGAAGAGTCTTGCAGTACCCCGATAATGAAACCGACCGCCACGACCTGCATCGCCAGGTCATTGCTGATCCCAAACAGGCTGCACGCCATCGGAATCAATAGCAAGGAGCCACCGGCAACCCCAGAGGCACCACATGCGCCCAGCGTAGCCACCACACTCAGCAAAATGGCCGTCCCCATATCAACCTGGATCCCCAGCGTTGTGACTGCAGCCAAGGACAACACGGTAATCGTGATCGCCGCGCCAGCCATATTGATCGTCGCGCCCAACGGGATCGAAACCGAGTAGGTCTCTTCTTGCAGACCCAGCTTGTCACACAGCGCCAGATTCACCGGAATGTTGGCCGCAGAGCTGCGAGTAAAGAACGCCGTGACGCCGCTCTCGCGCAAACAGATCCATACCAGCGGATAGGGATTGCGGCGGATCTTGATGAAAACGATCAGCGGATTGACTACCAAGGCGACAAACAGCATGGAGCCGAGCAATACCGCCAGCAGATGAGCGTACTGCCACAAGGCACCAAAGCCGCTATCGGCCAATGTCGATGCGACCAGACCAAAGATCCCCAACGGCGCCAGACTGATGATCATGCGCACCAGAGATGAAACCCCCTGCGCAAAATCGTCCACGGCCTGACGGGTCGTCGCTGCGGCATGACGCAACGCCAGCCCCAGAGCCACCGCCCACGCCAGAATGCCCATGTAGTTAGCTTCGGCTATGGCTTTCACCGGGTTACTGAAGATATTGAACAGCAGGTTTCCCAATACCTCTTTCAGACTACCTGGTGACGTCAGTGCCTCCTGACTTGTCACCAGTGTCAGGTGTGACGGGAACAGGAAACAAGCCACCACGGCGACGACGGCAGCACTGAAAGTCCCAAACAGGTAAAGGATCAATAACGGACGAATGCTGGTCTTCTGGCCTTGCTTGTGGCCGGCAATCGCCGACATCACCAGTAATAACACCAGAATCGGTGCCACGGCCTTCAGACCGCTGACAAACAGACTGCCGAACAAACCGGCCATGCTGGCCCACTGCGGCGCCACCGCCGCCAACAAGCCGCCAGCCAGCAAGCCAATGACGATACGCGTCACCAGCCCGGTACGTTGCAACCACGCCAATGGGCCCTGAACAAACGAAGAGGATTTCTCTGGCATAAACACTCCATGAATTAAGCAATTCCATCATATTTCCCCGCGCAGCACGGCAACAGGAAATGTCGACACTATCCCATGTGACGTTAACAATATCCAGAAAAAGCGAAATTAGCGTGAAATGCATTCAATTTATCCGCTTTATTGCAGAACAAAAGAACATTCAAGTTCCAAAAAGGCAGAAGACGATTCGTCGGAATGAAGCAATAAAAAAACGGCCAGCAGGCCGTTTTTTATCGCAGAACACTCTGGTTAGCTCTCGCCGTTATACAGTTCCAGATCGGCGACACCTTCACTCCACTCCCTGACGGCTTTGGCATCATCACTGCGCAATACATTAAGGTATTCCAGATAACCCTGATCAACGTCGCCAGTCACATAGTGGCCATTGAACACTGACGTTTCAAACAGGGTCAGCTCGGGGTTCTCTTCCCGTACCGCCGCTTGCAAGTCATCCAGATCCTGGAAAATCAGGCCATCGGCGCGGATCAGCGTGCAGATCTCGGCCACGTCGCGGCCATATGCGATCAGTTCGTTACTGGTCGGCATATCGATGCCATAGACATTCGGGAAGCGAATTTCTGGCGCGGCTGAGGCGAAGTAAACCTTCTCCGCCCCCGCTTCACGCGCCATGTCGATGATCTGCCCGGAAGTCGTACCGCGCACGATAGAGTCATCGACCAGCAATACCTTCTTGCCCTTGAACTCGGACGAAATCGCGTTGAGCTTGCTGCGCACCGACTTTTTGCGCTGCTTTTGTCCCGGCATGATAAAGGTACGGCCGATATAGCGATTCTTGACGAAGCCCTGACGATACGGTTTACCCAGACACTGGGCGATCTCCAGCGCGATATCGCAGGAGGTCTCTGGAATCGGGATCACCACGTCGATATCCAGATCTTGCCACTCGCGCTTGATCTTCTCGCCCAGCTTGCGCCCCATGTGTACCCGCGCTGCATACACAGACACCTTGTCAATACAGGAGTCCGGACGCGCAAAATAGACATATTCAAAAATACAGGGTGCCAACTTGGGATTATCGGCACATTGCAGGCTGAACAACTGCCCCTGCTCGGAGATGTAAATCGCCTCCCCAGGCGCCACATCGCGCATCAGTTCAAAACCAATGACATCCAACGCAACACTCTCGGAGGCCACCATGTACTCGATGCTGCCATCATCGTTAGTGCGCCGCCCCAGCACCAGCGGACGAATACCGTGCGGGTCCCGGAAAGCCACCATGCCATGGCCGATGATCAGCGCCACCACCGCATAGGCACCACGAACTTGGCGATGCACACGGCTCACCGCGGCGAACACATCATCCGCGCGCAATGGCATATCGACAGCGCGCTCCAGCTCGTGAGCGAAAACGTTTAACAATACCTCAGAATCAGAAGTGGTATTGATGTGACGGCGTGCCAGGCGTGTCTGTTGATCACGCAGATCCTTGGCATTGGTCAGGTTGCCGTTGTGCGCCAACGTAATCCCAAACGGCGAGTTGACATAAAATGGCTGCGCTTCGGCGGCACTGGAGCTGCCCGCCGTCGGATAACGCACATGACCAATCCCCATGTTACCCTTCAGCCGCTGCATGTGGCGGGTCTCAAAGACATCCTTGACCAGACCATTGGCTTTCCGCTGCTTGAAGTTGCCATCAGCGATGGTGACGATACCCGCTGCATCCTGCCCGCGATGCTGCAGAACGGTCAAGGCATCATACAGGGCCTGATTAACCGGGGTGGTGCCCACAATACCGACGATACCACACATGTCCTTGTTTCCTCGAGGTCACTAGTTTAAATAAATCAGTTACTTGATAAAGCTCGACGAGTGTTTCATAAACTCGAAGAACCAGTCGATGACGATGCCGAACTCCGGAATCAACACCGATTTTTTCCACCACTCAGCGCTGTTGGCACTGGTGAAGGTATCCATGAAAAACAGCAGGGCGCTGACGATCAACACCCCGCGAATGGCACCGAAACAGACCCCTAGCATGCGATCTGTTCCTGATAATCCCGTCTTGTCGACCAGTGTCGCTATGATGTAGTTGACGATGGATCCCAAAATCAGCGTGGCAATGAACAGTGCCAGAATGGCTGCGCCATTGCGAATCAGGGAGTCCGATATTGAAGTGAAGAAGATAGCCAGATCACCGTAGAAATTACTGGCGACGAAGAAGGCGGCAAACCAGGTCAACAACGACAAGGCTTCCTTGACGAAACCGCGGATCAGGCTGATCAAGGCCGAAAGCCCGATGATCGCCAGTATCGCAAAATCAATCCAGACCACAGAAACTCCGGGAGGGTCAAATTGCGGCGCATTCTAGCAAAAACGATTGCGCTTTGCTTGGGAAATTCAGGACACCGCAAGCGTCAATTTGCTCATAAACCAAGGGCCGCAACGCGGCCCTTGGCATACCATCACTTAACCTATGTGGGTTAAACCACCCATATAAGATTGCAGCACGGCCGGAACCTCGATACGCCCATCCGCCTGCTGGTAGTTCTCGAGTACTGCGACCAGAGTACGGCCCACGGCAAGCCCGGAACCATTGAGCGTATGCAGCAACGTCGGTTTGCCATCGGCACCACGCACACGTGCTTGCATGCGGCGGGCCTGGAAGTCAGTACAGTTCGAGCACGAAGAGATTTCACGATAGGTGTTCTGCGCCGGCAGCCACACCTCCAGGTCGTAGGTCTTGGCCGCAGAGAAGCCCATGTCACCGGTACACAACGTGATGACTCGATATGGCAGCTCGAGCAACTGCAGAACCTTCTCGGCATGCCCCACCATCTCTTCCAGGGCATCCCAGGACGTATCTGGATTGACGATCTGAACCATCTCGACCTTGTCGAACTGGTGCATACGAATCAAACCCCGGGTATCTCGGCCGTACGAACCCGCTTCGGAACGGAAACAGGGGCTGTGGGCCGTCAGCTTCAGTGGCAACGCCTTTTCATCGATGATCTCATCACGCACCAGGTTGGTCAGCGGTACTTCGGCGGTCGGTATCAAAGAGAACTTACGGACCTTGCCCTCTTCGTCGCCTTCACCGGTAATGGCGGTATGGAACAGGTCGTTATAGAACTTCGGCAGTTGACCGGTGCCCTGCAGACTGTCGGCATTGACCAGGTAAGGCACATAGCACTCGGTATACCCATGCTGCTGGGTATGCAAATCGAGCATGAACTGCGCCAGGGCCCGATGCAGACGGGCAATTTGCCCCTGCATGACAACGAAACGGGACCCCGACAATTTAGTTGCCGCAGCAAAATCCAGCCCACGAACGGCTTCACCCAAAGCGACGTGATCTTGTACCGGGAAATCAAACGTCCGTGGCGTACCCCAGCGGCGCACTTCAACATTGTCGTTCTCATCGCGGCCTGATGGCACAGAGTCATGAGGCAGATTAGGAATGGTCAAAGCCAGAGCTTCCAGTTCCGCCAAGACCTCATCCTGACGACGCTTGCAGTCATCCAGTTCGCTACCCAATTCACCGACTTGAGCCATCAGCGGTGCTGTATCTTCGCCGCGACGCTTGGCGTCACCAATGGCCTTCGATCGGCTGTTACGTTCGGCTTGCAACTCTTGTGTCCGGGTTTGCAGCGCCTTGCGCTGTTCTTCCAGTGCATTGATACGAGCAACATCGAGGGTAAACCCACGTGCAGCGAGCCGTTCAGCGGCAACCTCGATTTCGGCGCGCAAATATTTGGGATCTAGCATGTCGGACCTGCTTTTTTGTTATTCACCAATGAATGAACTGACATCGACTGTGTCAGTAGGATGCACCAAGAAGGCTCCGAGCCTTCGCATCAACAGCTAGGCAGTCTATCAAATCTGATCCTGAGCTGCCATGCATCACTGTTCGGGGTAACGTTTGCGAGGACTGAGGGCATCCAGCTCGGACAGATAAGCCAACTTCTGGGTAATCTGTTTCTCCAGTCCACGATCCGTGGGCTGGTAATAGCTACGCCCAGCCAACTCAGGCGGGAAAAAGCTCTCGCCAGCGGCATACGCACCAGGTTCATCATGCGCATAGCGGTATTCGGCGCCATATCCCAACTCACTCATCAGGCGTGTCGGTGCATTGCGCAAGTGTGCCGGGACATCGTAATCGGGTAAATTGCGTGCATCATCCAGCGCCGCTTTCCAGGCCAGATACACCGCATTACTCTTGGGAGCACAAGCCAGATAAACAATCGCCTGGGCGATGGCGCGTTCCCCCTCTGCCGGCCCGACGCGCTCGAAACAATCCCATGCGGCGAGCGCCACCTGCATCGCTTTCGGATCGGCATTACCAACATCTTCAGAAGCAATGGCCAACAGACGACGTGCCACATACAGTGGATCACCACCCGCAGCCACAATCCGTGCATACCAATAAAGAGCGGCCTGAGGCGCTGAACCGCGTACCGATTTATGCAATGCCGAAATCAGGTCGTAGTAAACATCACCCTGCTTGTCGAAGCGGGCCATCCGTTCGCCACTGACCGCGGCTAACAAGGATTTATCAATGCGTTTGATCCCTTGTTGCTCTGCAGCCATATCATTGAGCAACTCGAGATAATTAAGAGCCTTACGTCCATCGCCGTCCACGAGCTGCACCAGTGCCGGAAGCACACCGTCATCAAAAACGATTCGCTCTTCGGCAAGCCCCCTCGGGTCAGTCAGCGCCTGATGGATAATCGCGGTAATAGCCTGTTCATCAAGCCGCTTGAGCAAATAGACTCTGGCGCGCGACAGCAGCGCATTATTCAGTTCAAACGAAGGGTTTTCTGTCGTGGCACCGATAAATGTAATGGTGCCATCTTCAATATGCGGCAAGAAGGCATCTTGCTGACTCTTATTGAAACGGTGCACCTCATCCACAAACAGCAGGGTGCGGACACCACGGAATTTGTTGTCTCGAGCCTTGTCTATCGCCGCGCGAATTTCTTTAACCCCCGAAGTCACGGCGGAAACACGCTCCACTTCAGCCTGGCAATAGTGTGCCATCAATTCGGCCAAAGTCGTTTTCCCTGTACCTGGGGGGCCCCACAGGATCATGGAGTGACATTGGCCAGCCTCCAGAGCACGGCGTAACGGCTTGCCTGGCGCAAGCAAATGCTCCTGACCGATATATTGCTCGAAAGTCTGTGGCCGCATTCGCGCGGCCAACGGCCTGAAGTCAGGAGAAAAATCCAGGTTAAGCGTGCTCATCAGCGCTGATCGTCAATGGTCACGCCATCGGGTACCTTGAAACTGAAGTCGGCTGTTTTGATGGCCGGGGATACGTTAAAAGCCGACAACTGAAACTCGCTACGCTGTCCCTGCGATTCATCCACCTCAAAGCGGCTCAAACGCCCCTGCTCATCAAAGACAATGCGCAATGATTCAATACGCTGATTTTTGCTACGACTGGTGACCATGTAGCTGCCATTATCCTGGTGAACCTGATATTGCTTCCAGATTTGGGGGTTGCTGCTAGTAATCAACAGAAAAGGCGTATTCTCGATAGCTTTGGCCAGCTTGAGTACCGATACCTGCTCGACGAAAGGATCATAGACCCAGACATCCTTGCCATCCGAGACAATCAAATTTTCATCCGGCTGCCGCGTATCCCAGCGAAAACGATCAGGGCGCGCTACCAGCATTTCGCCACTGGATTTCTGCAAAATCTTGCCTTGAGCATCAAGCACAGTCTGTTCGAAATGGGCCGAGAATTGGCTGATCTTGGCAAGCTGCTGACGTAAGGCCGCGGCATCATCGGCCCAAGCGCAGGAGGAGACCAGCGCCAGCAGTGATATCAGTTTTAGCAACTTCATCTATAACTCCCGTTAATTACGCATCGGCGCTGGGGCCAGAACATCACGCTGACCATTACTGCCAGGCGGACTGACGATCCCCTGCATTTCCATCTGATCGATCAAGCGTGCGGCACGGTTATAACCAATTTTGAAGCGTCGCTGCACACTGGAGGTCGAACCACGCCGTGACTCCACCACAAATGCCACCGCCTCATCAAACAGCGGGTCCAGATCATCATCGCTACCCTCGAGCTGTTCACCCGGCAATACCGTTTCAGCCGTGATCTCACCACTGAGGATTTCATCAATGTAATTCGGTTCACCTCTGAGCTTCCAATCCGCAACTACCTTGTGCACTTCATCATCATCGACGAACGCTCCATGAACCCGGGTCGGAGTGCTGTCACCCGCCGGCAGGTAAAGCATGTCCCCCATACCGAGCAGGGATTCAGCCCCCTGCTGGTCAAGGATGGTGCGCGAATCAATCTTCGAGGAGACTTGGAAGGAAATCCGGGTCGGAATATTGGCCTTGATAAGGCCAGTAATGACATCCACGGATGGGCGTTGAGTTGCCAAAATCAGGTGTATGCCAGCCGCCCGCGCTTTTTGGGCAATCCGCGCAATCAACTCTTCGACCTTCTTGCCAACAATCATCATCATGTCAGCAAACTCATCAATCACCACCACGATCTGCGGCAACTTCTCCAGATCCGGAGCCTCTGCATCCATCGAGTCACCAGGCCGCCACAGTGGATCCTTGATCGGATTGCCACTGGCCTGGGCGGCCATGACCTTGGCATTGAAACCCTTGAGGTTCCGCACGCCCATGACCGACATCAGCTTATAACGACGCTCCATCTCGCCAACACACCAGCGCAGCGCATTAGCCGCATCCTTCATGTCGGTGACTACCTCGGTCAACAAATGAGGAATGCCCTCATAAACCGATAACTCGAGCATCTTGGGGTCAATCATGATGAAACGCAGGTCATCGGGTGTCGCCTTATACAGCATCGACAGGATCATGACATTGACCCCGACCGATTTGCCGGAACCTGTCGTCCCCGCCACCAGCAGGTGGGGCATTTTGGCCAGATTGACCACCACAGGCTCACCCGAGATATCTTGACCCAACACCATTGTCAGCGGACTCTCCGCTGCACGAAAACGCTCACTGTCGAGCACTTCTTTCATGTAAACGGTCTGACGTTTGCTGTTGGGCAATTCCAGACCGACATAAGGTTTCCCCGGAATAACTTCGACAACGCGCACACTGACAGCAGAAAGCGAACGGGCCAGATCACGTGACAAGCTGGTAATTTTGCTTGCCTTCATGCCCGGAGCCAGCTCTAGCTCAAAACGAGTAATGACAGGCCCCGGGTACACATCGACGACACGGGCTTGAATGTTGTAATCGGCAAGCTTGGCTTCGACTAACCTTGCCATGCGCTCTAACTCGTCATTGGTCATGACCTGAGTTTTTACCGGCGGTGTATTGAGCAGATTCAGCGAGGGAAAGGTTCCCTCCACTTTCGGTTTTGACTTCAACGCTGCGATGGCCGATGCCAGCGTCTGCGGCATGGCAGGTGCAGGTGCAGGTGCAGGTGCAGGTGCAGGTGCAGGCATGATGGTGTCCACAGAACGCGACACCATGGTACTAACAGGCTGAGCGTCCATTAGCGTCGCAGATTGCCAGGGCAAATCTGCATCAGCTGAATCATCGTCCATGTCATCATCCACTGCCGCGACCGGACGCAGTACCGGAACGGCATCATCCTCAGCCGGTGCGACAAGGGAAAACACAGGTTCACGCCGGCCAGCGACTTCCGCAACACTCGCCCTCCCCTGCTTAGCATCATCAGCATGGTCATGAGCATCACTGACAATGGTTTTAGGTGCAGGGGTAAAACGAGGTGCCTTTTGTTGTGTCGGCGGAGCGATAGGTAACTCGTCCTCATCATCTTCTTCGACATAATCACCGTCATCGTTAGGCTCGCCAATTGGCTGATAACCAGCTTTGCGTGCAAACCAACCGGCAATTCGCTGCGGCAACGTCACAACAAAGTGACCAGACCCTGTGACACATTCGCCGAGTTTCTCGGCAATCATGATCCATGACCAGCCAGTGAACAGTGTGACACCAGCAGCAGCGCAGCACAGTAAAACCAAGGTACTACCCAAGGCGCCAAACAGCGGTTCGACGCGAGTGACGATCATATCACCCAGCACACCGCCGGAGGGAAAATTATAGATGTCGGTAAAGTTCATGCTTCCCAGCGCCGATAGCGCCAAGAACAGCAACAAGAAGCCGATAATGCGCAGTCCCAAAGCCAAATAATCGACTTCGAGCAGGCGATATGGCCGCCAAAAAACACTCCAGCCAAGGAAAACCAGAATGCCAGGGATCAGATAAGCAAAGACACCAAACACAAAAAATGTCAGGTCAGCAATCCATGCCCCTGCACTTCCAGCCGCATTGTGCACTTTGCCGCCCCAGGCGGTCTGCGACCAACCCGGATCTGCTGGGTGATATGTAAGAAGGGCCAGCAAGAGAAAGAGAGCTCCGACACTCAAGATGATGAGGCCAGTTTCAAAGATGCGCTGAAAACCCGAGATTGGTGTGAACTTCCTGGCAGTCAAACCCCGACTCCTTATTATGATACTCACTACCCGCCTGAACAGACCCGATAGTCCGCAGGACAGGACGGCACATTATACTCGGGACTGCTTGCCATAATGCAAATAGGAAATGAGCGTTTTCACGCTCATTTCCTGTATAAAGATACAGCCATGTCAGTTCGGGAACAAGTTTCTCAGCGCGTGCTGATAACCAAACGGTTGGTCTGTTTGACTTCTTCCATCACGACATAGGTGCGGGTGTCATTGACACCAGGAAGACGCAGCAGGGTTTCCCCCAACAGACGACGATAAGCCGACATGTCAGAAACCCGGGTCTTCAGCAGATAGTCAAAATCACCGGACACCAGATGGCACTCTTGAATTTCCTCAAGGGTTTGAACTGCCTTATTGAATTGTTCAAACACATCAGGAGCGCCACGGTTGAGTGTGATCTCAACGAAGACCAGCAAAGAGGCATCAAGGAAATGTGGATTGAGGATGGCAGTATAGCCTTCAATAAAACCTTGACGCTCCAGACGCCGCACCCGTTCTAGACACGGGGTCGGACTTAAACCGACACGTTTGGAGAGCTCAACGTTTGAAATGCGTCCATCTTTTTGCAGCTCGTTCAGGATATTTCTGTCAATCCGATCCAGATCCCGCAGCCTACTGTTCTCATCCAGCATAAAATTCCATCCTTTGATAAACTCTCAGAGCTATATTCCAAAAAACTTGATAACCTTGTTTCAAAAAACCAAATTTTTAACTTAATTAATTCGTTATAGCTGTGGCTTTGTACTACTAAGCGAACTCAACGCTAACACAATCGCAGTAATAGGCAATAAAAATACAATCATTTCGCATAATTATACACATCACTAATGCATAAAAAAACAGCACAGTGAAGAGCGATCAGCTAAAAATTGCCTGATAGCAATCAGTTCAACCCACGGTTCAGCTAGATACACTCATGGAACAATGCATAATATTTCGCTCATAAGCGTCAATGTTCGACGTAGACTTGACTAACAATTGCCATATTTATCCTTATTATTCAAGAGAAATCGCTTGGACAACGAACATAAACAGCATACTTAACCAAGAGGTCACACCAGCTTATCCCGCCACGTCTTCACATCTGAGACCGCAACGCACGGCCCGTACCGAATCCGCTCAGTTATGCTTTAACCACCAATCATGCATTTCAATTATAACAATCTAGTTTTCTCTTCTTTACCGTCAGGGCCGCTTTTGCCTAGAATCCGGCTGTCATACTTTGGAGATACTTTGCATGCGCCAAATCAAGCATACCCGCCTGTTGATTCTCGGTTCAGGCCCTGCCGGCTACACTGCAGCCGTCTACGCAGCTCGCGCCAACCTCAATCCACTCCTCATTACTGGCATGCAGCAAGGCGGCCAGTTGACGACCACGACCGAAGTTGAAAACTGGCCTGGTGATGCCGAAGGGTTGACCGGTCCTGCGCTGATGGAACGCATGAAAGCCCATGCCGAACATTTCAATACCGAAATTGTCTTTGATCATATTCAGAGCGTTGACTTCTCATCCCGCCCATTCCGCCTTTCTGGCGATAGCGGCGAGTACAGCTGTGATGCACTGATTATTGCGACTGGCGCTTCAGCCCGTTACTTGGGACTGGAGTCCGAAGAGGCGTTCAAGGGGCGAGGGGTATCGGCTTGCGCCACCTGTGATGGTTTTTTCTACCGCAAACAAAAAGTCGCCGTAGTCGGTGGCGGCAATACTGCGGTTGAAGAAGCCTTGTACCTTGCCAATATTGCATCTGAGGTGCATCTGATTCATCGCCGCGACAGTTTCCGGGCAGAGAAGATCCTGATTAACCGGCTGCATGACAAAGTGGCTCAAGGAGTCATCAAACTACACCTGAATCAGACCCTGGATGAAGTACTGGGTGACGAGATGGGCGTCACTGGCGTACGCCTGCGAAACACTCAAGATCAAAGTGAACATCACCTAGAGGTCATGGGGGTATTTATTGCGATTGGCCACAGTCCAAATACAGGTCTATTCGAAGGACAGTTGGACATGCACGATGGCTATTTGCGTGTCAAAAGTGGTACCGAAGGGTTTGCGACCCAGACCAGCATTCCTGGTATTTTTGCCGCCGGTGATGTCGCAGACCATATTTATCGCCAAGCCATCACCTCCGCCGGTACAGGCTGCATGGCCGCTTTGGATGCCGAACGCTATCTGGATAGCTTGATTTAATCAGAATTAAATATGGAAGCTGCTCGATATATTGCGTGGCTTCCATCCTCTTATTAATCGCCCATCGAAAATACGCCCTATCGGTGTATCACCAACTCAGTCGATATATAGTAACCGCATCACCAGCCTTTCTCCGCGTCAACGATTTAATTTTATCTAGCTTGCAACATGACATCGAATTATTGGCCCGTTATCATCAAGTCATATATTACCGATTAATCCACAAGCTTGATGTCAGTCGTATTAAGTCAACTGGAAGATCATAAACTCTGGTTTCCCGATCCAGACTCTGCCTTGGAAGAGCCGAACGGTTTATTGGCTATTGGTGGCGATCTAAGCCCTGAACGTCTCTTATTGGCTTATCAAAATGGCATATTTCCATGGCATGGCCCCCATCACCCGATATTGTGGTGGTCGCCGGATCCCCGCTGTCTGCTCGATCCCACAGAGTTTCACATCAGCAAAAGTCTGCGCAAACGAATAAAACAACGCGATTTCACGATCACGCTCAATTACGGTTTTAATCAGGTCGTCGAGGGGTGTGCGGCGCCACGTCTAGATACAGATGAAACCTGGATTAATGCCGCTCTCAAACACAGCTATGCCATCCTTCATCAGCAAGGTTTGGCTCATTCAGTCGAAGTCTGGATGGATGGTGTTCTCACTGGCGGATTATACGGCATAGCATTAGGGCAAATATTCTGTGGCGAATCGATGTTTTCCATGCAATCTAATTGTTCCAAACTAGCCCTGCTGGCATTGTGTCAACATTTTAGTGAGCACGGCGGTAAGATGATCGATTGCCAAATGCAAACTAGCCATCTCGGCTCCCTGGGAGCAAAAGAGTGGCCACGCGATCAATTTTTGGTGATGTTGCGTCAGCTACAAACCCAGCCAGTCTCCGCGCCATGCTGGCAACCCCAGCGGATTGAGATATGACCGGAATTGCGTTGAAAATTGGCCTGACACCGGAACATGCCTGCAGTTACCTTCCTGCGGAAAAAGAGCGTTTGATGGTATTACTGGAAGACAAATACCGCTCTGCAGAAGGTTACGAAGCCTTGCTCAATGCAGGTTTTCGTCGTAGTGGCAATGATCTTTATCGCCCGCATTGCCAACGCTGTACTGCGTGTCACTCCTTACGCCTTTCCATTGCAGACTTTCAACCCAGTGCATCACAACGACGAATTAAACAACGAAATAATAATATTCAAATTGTATTGAGCAGTCAGGATAAACCCGAGTATTACGATCTGTTTGCCCGTTATATTCACGCTCGACATAAAGATGGCTCTATGTTTCCCGCAACGCGGAATCAGTATGACAACTTTTTACTATGTGACTGGTTAAGTCCCTATTTCGTTGAGTTTCATCTCGAACAACAGCTTGTTGCCGTAGCCATTACCGACCCCTTGCCGCTGAGTCTCAGTGCCATGTATACCTTTTATGATCCGGCCTATAGTGGATTGTCACTGGGTACATTGGCCATAATGACCCAGGTGGATCTCGCTCGCCGAATGAACAGACAATGGCTCTATCTTGGATACCAAGTCGATGGCTGCCGCAAGATGAAGTACAAGACCCATTTTCATCCGTATGAGCTTCTTATCGATCAAGAGTGGAAAAGTGAGCATTCCGACGAGGAGTAAACTTTACACAGCCCTTCAAATCCGGCATGATCGCGCACGTTTTTATCGGTGGCAATTACGAGGATTAAATGTCTAAAGAAGACAGTATTGAGATGCAAGGTACCATTTTGGAAACCTTGCCAAACACTATGTTTCGGGTCGAGCTGGAAAATGGTCACGTGGTTATCGCCCATATTTCCGGAAAAATGCGTAAAAACTACATCCGCATCCTGACTGGTGACAAAGTCACTGTTCAGCTGACCCCTTACGATCTGTCTAAAGGCCGCATCGTGTTCCGTTCCCGATAATCCCGGAACAAAATCGCCCCTCAGTTGAGGGGCGATTACTTTCAGTTATGCGGTGAACAAAAACTCAAAGCAACTTAAAGCACCGTTTCTTCAAGATTGTTTGCTTGTGCTGAGTGAATTTTGAACTCAAGCTCATCGCTTGCCAATTCCACCTTGACGGAACCTCCCGCAACCAACTTGCCGAACAGCAACTCATTGGCCAGCGGTTTCTTAAGTTTCTCTTGAATGAGACGCCCCATCGGCCTGGCTCCCATCGCCTTGTCATACCCTTTTTCGGCCAACCAACTACGCGCTGCAGTCGTAACCTCAAGGGAGACGCCTTTGACATCCAACTGCGCCTGTAGCTCAACGATAAATTTGTCGACCACTTGATGTATTACCGCAACATCAAGATGATTGAACCAAATGATGTGATCCAGGCGATTACGAAACTCTGGGCTGAAGGTCCGGTTTATTTCTGACATCGCATCGAAGCTGTGATCCTGTTGTTGGAAACCAATCGACTTGCGTTGTGTTTCTTGCACCCCTGCATTCGTCGTCATCACCAAGATGACATTGCGGAAATCGGCTTTACGGCCATTGTTATCCGTCAGTGAGCCGTTATCCATTACCTGCAGTAGCAAGTTATACACATCCGAGTGTGCCTTTTCGATTTCATCAAGCAGCACCACACAATGCGGATGTTTAATCACGGCATCGGTCAGCAAGCCGCCTTGTTCAAAACCGACATATCCTGGAGGGGCACCTATCAAGCGAGAAACCGTATGACGCTCCATGTATTCAGACATATCAAAGCGCAACAGTTCAACACCGAGTGCCTTGGCCAACTGCAGCGTCACTTCTGTCTTACCAACCCCAGTGGGCCCAGCGAATAGAAATGAACCCACCGGTCGAAGCTCATTTCCCAAACCTGAGCGGCTTAAACGAATAGCATCAGTGAGCACAGAGATCGCTTTGTCCTGACCAAACACCACCATTTTCAAATTCCGTTCGAGATTTTTCAGCGTCTCACGGTCTGACGAGGATACTGATTTCTCTGGGATCCGAGCAATTTTGGCCACAATGGCCTCAATTTCTGGTGTATTAATCACTTTCTTACGCTTACTGACCGGCAACATTCGCTGACTGGCGCCTGCCTCATCGATCACATCGATCGCCTTGTCCGGTAAATGCCGATCATTGATATATTTCGCGGCCAGCTCGGCTGCTGCACGCAATGCTTTGTTGGTGTAGCGGACATTATGATGCGCCTCATAACGGCTTTTGAGTCCCATCAAAATACGCGCGGTATCCTCGACTGAGGGCTCAACAACATCTATTTTCTGAAAACGCCGCGCCAGTGCATGGTCTTTTTCAAAAACCTGCGCATATTCCTGATAGGTCGTTGAACCAATGCAGCGCAGCACGCCAGAAGATAGAATGGGCTTAATCAGATTGGCAGCATCTAACTGCCCTCCAGATGCCGCACCCGCACCAATGATGGTATGAATTTCATCGATGAAAAGAACGGCGCCCTCTTGTTTTTCAAGCTGCTTAAGCAGCACCTTGAAGCGTTTCTCGAAATCACCACGATACTTAGTCCCAGCCAGCAGCGATCCCATATCGAGGGAGTAGATAACACTATTGGCAATAACCTCTGGGACATCACCTTTGACAATACGATATGCCAGGCCTTCCGCGATGGCTGTTTTACCAACGCCAGCCTCACCAACCAGTAAGGGATTATTTTTGCGACGACGACAAAGAATTTGTACCGTCCGATTGAGTTCTTCATCACGACCAATCAACGGATCAACTCGCCCCTCCAACACCCGTTGATTCAGGTTGGTGACAAACTGCTCCATCTGAATAACACCGGTTTCCTCACCACCGCTGTCATCTGCACTGGAGTGATGACTTGCCGAAGGACCAGCCGCCTCATCTCCCGCTGCACTATCCTTGCGGATGCCATGCGAAAGAAAATTAACAACATCCAATCGGCTGATGTCACTTTTCTTAAGAAAATAGGCAGCTTGGGACTCTTGCTCGCTAAAAATCGCCACCAAGACATTGGCACCACTCACCTCGGCATTGCCCGATGATTGGACATGGAATACAGCGCGTTGCAACACGCGTTGAAAACCTAACGTCGGTTGAGTTTCGCGCTCATAATCATCCTGCGGAATAAGAGGTGTCGTTTGCTGGATAAACGTCGAAATATCTTTACGCATCAATTCCAAATCGGCGCCACAAGCTAACAATGCTTCACGAGCCGAGCGATTATCGATCAAGGCCAGCAGCAGATGTTCCACTGTCATGAATTCATGATGGGCATCTCGCGCTTCCTTAAATGCCATGTTCAGGGTCTGTTCTAACTCTTTACTCAGCATGGGCACCTCCCCTGAGAAAACAACGAATCACTACTCTTGTATCGGGATACTCAAGCCTGTTCCATGGAGCACAGCAATGGATGATCATGTGCTCGTGCGTAGTCATTGACTTGTTCTACCTTGGTTTCTGCAATTTCTGCTGTATAGATGCCACAGATACCTTTGCCATGATAGTGCACCGAAAGCATCACCTCCGTGGCTTGCTCGATGTTCATGCGGAAAAACTTCTGTAACAACTCAACCACAAAATCCATAGGTGTGTAGTCATCGTTATGGAGCACCACCTTGTACATGGGTGGCGGCTGTAACGCCGTTTCGGCCGTCACTGACTCCTGATGTTGCGGAGTCGCTGCCTCCCTGAACTTCGTCATATCACGTTACCTTCTCTAATTACTACCTTGTAAGGACCGGATGTCAATATCACATTTCGTTTACAACTTTCGAGAATTTGCTCAGCATTACAGTGTGTAATAGCAACGCTTGACTTGGTGACATTTCATACTAGATTGGATGTTCGGTAACCAGCGTCATGAAACCTCGAGAGAATTATCTCTTGTTATAAATGGCCTTGGTGACCGACTCAACGGCTTTAAGGTGATTTTGATTAAGGACGTAGGCGTATGGCTACCGGAACGGTGAAGTGGTTTAACAACGCAAAAGGATTTGGGTTCATTTGCCCGGAAGGCGGTGGTGACGATATTTTCGCCCACTACTCCACTATCGATATGAATGGATACAAGACCTTAAAAGCAGGCCAGAATGTTCAATATGAAATGGAGGCCGGCCCGAAAGGCTACCATGCAGTCAATATAGTACCGCTGGGTGCTCAGGAGTCCTGAGTACGCGGATAACAGTTTTTGAGCATGACAAAGCGGGCCCTCGGGCCCGCTTTTGTTTATTCTGTTTATTCAAACATAAAAGGCGGCTCAATAGCCGCCTTTTATATTCAGCGCAAATTACATCTGGGAAACGATGTCGTCTGCAAACTCCGAGCACTTACGCAAGGTCGCACCTTCCATCAGTCGCTCAAAATCGTAAGTGACTGTCTTGTTGCGAATGGCCGCTTCCATCCCTTTGATGATCAGATCAGCAGCTTCAGTCCATCCCATGTGACGCAACATCATCTCGGCAGAAAGGATCAAGGAGCCCGGATTAACATTGTCTTGGCCTGCATATTTAGGTGCAGTGCCATGAGTAGCCTCAAACAGAGCCACACCATCACCAATGTTGGCACCCGGGGCAATACCGATACCACCAACTTGTGCCGCCAGTGCATCAGAGATGTAATCGCCATTGAGGTTCATACAGGCGATAACGTCATATTCTGCCGGACGTAGCAGAATCTGTTGCAGGAACGCATCGGCAATCACGTCTTTGACGACAATCTTCTTGCCGGTTTTAGGATTCGTGAACTGGCACCATGGACCACCGTCGATCAGCTCTGCCGCATATTCGTTTTGCGCCAGCTGATAACCCCAGTCCTTGAAGGCACCTTCAGTGAACTTCATGATGTTGCCCTTGTGGACCAGCGTAACTGAGTCGCGATCATTATCGATCGCATACTCGATGGCCGCACGCACCAGACGCTCGGTACCGGCTTTGGACATCGGCTTGATGCCGATACCACAGTTATCCGGGAAGCGAATCTTCTTGACGCCCATCTCCTGCTGCAGGAAGGCAATGACCTTCTTGGCCTCAGCAGAGTCAGCCTTCCATTCAATACCGGCATAGATGTCTTCCGCATTTTCGCGGAAAATAACCATGTCAGTCAGCTCAGGGTGCTTCACCGGGCTGGGGGTGCCTTCGTAGTAACGAACCGGACGCAGACAGATATACAGATCCAGCTCCTGACGCAGCGCCACGTTCAGTGAACGAATGCCACCACCAACCGGCGTCGTCAACGGCCCCTTGATAGCAACACAATACTCACGCACAAAATCCAGTGTTTCGGCCGGCAACCAGACGTCCTGGCCATAAACATGGGTTGATTTCTCGCCAGTGTAGATTTCCATCCAGGCAATCTTGCGCTCGCCGTTATAGGCTTTGGCCACTGCAGCATCAACCACCTTGAGCATGGCCGGAGTCACATCCACACCAATGCCGTCGCCTTCGATGAACGGAATAATCGGGTTATGCGGCACCACCAGCTTGCCACTGGCATCCACAGTGATCTTGGCGCCTGTGCTGGGTACGACGACTTTGCTTTCCATCAGTGTCTCCTAACTTCCGGTTGTTATCATGGTCTCAAGATGCCGGTCATCTTAGCCCAACCGGTCCCAGAAGCAAGACGCCATCACGTAGCCACGCCGCACCGATAGGCAGTTCGATACCGCTTTGTTAACATAGGAGCGGATTCCCCGTTTAATGATGATGTAATGAAACACGCCTCCTCCGCCCGTCGTCCATTTCGCGCACCGCGGGCCAAACCCGCACGCGCGCAGACCACGTCACCGCCCATCGTCGTCCTCTTGAACAAACCGTACATGGTGTTGTGCCAGTTCAGCGACGATCAGGGGCGCGCCACGCTCAAGGATTATGTTCCTCTGCCCGGGATCTATGCTGCCGGGCGCCTTGATCGTGACAGTGAAGGGCTCTTGTTGTTGACCAACAATGGCGCCCTGCAAGCGTCGCTGACCGAACCCGGCCGGAAGGTGTGGAAAACCTACTGGGTACAGGTTGAGGGCATTCCGGACGAGGCCGCCCTGCAGGCCTTGCGCGCAGGCGTCATGCTCAACGATGGGCCAACACTGCCGGCACAGGTACGCCTTATGGATGAGCCGGCCTCATTATGGCCACGTCATCCGCCAATTCGCGAACGGCAGGCGATACCGACTAGCTGGTTGGAAATTCGCATTTGCGAAGGGCGCAACCGCCAGGTGCGACGCATGACGGCACACATTGGCTATCCGACCTTGCGTCTGATCCGCTACCAAATTGACCACTACACCCTGGATGGCCTGGCACCGGGCGAATGGAGACAACTATGATCCGCTTCCGCCCCAACGTGACCGTCGCCGCGGTTATTCGCTGGCAAGATAAATTTTTATTGGTTGAAGAACGCGACCATGGCCATCAGGTATTTAACCAACCTGCCGGTCATCTGGAGGCAGGAGAGAACCTGCTCGAAGCGGCGTGTCGCGAAATCCGCGAGGAGACCGGTTTGCAGCTGCAACCGGATGGTTGGCTCGGCACCTACCTCTACTCCAGCCCCTATCGCAAACTCACCTACCTGCGTTTTTGTTTTTACTGTGAACTGACTGCGCCCCCCGGAGAGCACCAGCCCAATGATCCGGACAACGACATCGTGGCCTGTCACTGGTTGACCGAAACCGAGATCCGCGCGTTGGGCAAAAAACTGCGCAGCCCACTGGTACTGGAGTGCCTGGACGATTATCTCAGCGGCGTTCGCCTGCCGCTGACAACACTCAAAGATCGGCGCAAATCCAGCCAGCCACGGCGCCATTATCGCCCCCGCCGCCGCACGGGCAGAGAGACTCCAGCGAAACCGGATACTCAGGGCTGAAGTTTGTCTGCATTGCGACGTGATCGCCGGCAACGCTTTCTGTTAGAATGCGCACAGTTTTTTCCTCAGGTAATGATCAAACGCAATGACAGATAAGCGCCAAATCAAGGTGATCATCGGCATGTCCGGTGGGGTTGACTCTTCCGTTTCTGCCTATTTGCTGCAGCAGCAGGGCTATCAGGTCGAAGGCCTGTTCATGAAAAACTGGGAAGAGGATGACTCGGACGAATACTGTTCCGCCGCCCAGGATTTGGCCGACGCACAGGCCGTCTGCGACAAGCTGGGGATCCCGCTGCACACCATCAACTTTGCTGCCGAATATTGGGACAATGTCTTCGAGCTGTTCCTGGCTGAATACAAGGCCGGACGCACACCAAATCCAGACATCCTGTGCAACAAAGAGATCAAGTTCAAAGCGTTTCTGGAGTTTGCGGCCGAAGAGCTAGGCGCCGATTTTATCGCCACTGGCCACTATGTGCGCCGCGATGACAGCACAGGTCAGCCACGCTTGCTGCGTGGTTTGGACAACAACAAGGATCAGAGCTACTTCCTGTATACCTTGAGCCATCAACAAGTCGGACAAAGCCTGTTTCCCGTCGGTGACCTGGAGAAACCGGAGGTCCGCCGCATCGCCGAACAGCTGGATCTGGCTACTGCCAAGAAAAAGGACAGCACCGGCATCTGCTTCATCGGCGAACGCAAATTCCGCGATTTCCTCGCGCGCTACCTGCCGGCGCAACCGGGCGCCATCGAGACGGTCGACGGTGCCATCATAGGTGAACATCAGGGGCTGATGTACCATACCCTCGGCCAACGTAAGGGGCTGGGGATCGGCGGCATGAAAGAGAGCAACGACAACCCCTGGTATGTAGTGGACAAAGATGTCGAGCGCAACGTCCTGATCGTGGCTCAGGGTCACGACCATCCCCGCCTCTACTCCGACGGCCTGATCGCCAGCCAACTGCACTGGGTCGATCGCCAAGTCGTTCGCGACGCGTTCGACTGCACCGTCAAGACCCGCTATCGCCAACAAGACATCCCCTGCCGCGTCGAGCCGTTGGATGACGATCACATCCGGGTGATCTTTGCCAGCCCACAAGCGGCGGTAACTCCCGGCCAGTCCGCGGTGTTTTATCAAGGTGAAGTCTGTCTGGGTGGCGGCATCATTGAACAGCGTTTTCGTCATCAGGAGTGAAGATGAGCGAGAAACAACAGATTCGAACCATGGCATTTGCGGCCATCTGTCAGGCCGCCCATCTGGTACAGCAGGTCGCCCGTAGCGGTCAGTGCGACGAAGATCAACTGCGTGAGACCCTCAACGGCATTCTCAATACCGATCCGAAAACGCCGGAAGAGGTGTTCCCGCCGGCGATGCTGCGCGAAGGCTACCGCGCCATCGTGGAACAGCTAGGCAACAGCAGCACCCCGAAAAATGCCGAGCTGACCCGTTATGTCGTCAGCCTGGTCGCCCTTGAGCGCAAGCTGGCAGGACGCCGCGACGTGCTCAACATGCTGGGCGAGCGCATCAATCAGGTGAAGCGTCAGCTGCACCACTTCGAGTTGCTCGACGAGCCGGTGCTCGCCAATCTGGCCAGCATCTACAGCGAGCTCATCAGCCCGATTGGGCCGCGGATCCAGGTGGCCGGCACCCCGCTGTACCTGCAGCAACCCCTGGTCCAGCACAAAGTACGGGCCCTGTTGCTGGCCGGCATCCGCGCGACCGTACTCTGGCGCCAGGTCGGTGGCCGTCGACGCCATATTCTGTTTGCCCGTCGCAAGATGGTCGAGGCCGCGCGCCACACCTTGAATCACCTTTAACCCCCACTTCAGGAGCTTAATTTCATGGACTTGTCAGCACTGACAGCGGTATCCCCCCTTGATGGCCGCTATGGCGACAAATGCACGGCGCTGCGCCCGATCTTCTCCGAGTTCGGTCTGCTGCGTTTCCGTGTTGAAGTCGAGGTTCGCTGGTTGCAACAACTGGCCAGCCACCCGGGGATCCCGGAAGTCCCGGCCTTCTCGGCCGATGCCAATGCGGTACTCGATGCCATCGTCAGCGGGTTCAGTGAGGCCGATGCTGCCCGTATCAAGGCCATCGAACGCACCACCAATCACGACGTCAAGGCAGTCGAATATTTCCTGAAGGAAAAGGTGGCCGACCACGCCGAACTCAATGCCGTCAGCGAGTTCATCCACTTTGCCTGTACCTCAGAAGACATCAACAACAACTCCCACGGCCTGATGCTGATCACTGCGCGGGAAGAGGTGGTATTGCCGTACTGCCAAAAACTGGTTGATGAAGTAAAACGTTTGGCTCACGAATACCGTGACATTCCGCTGCTGTCCCGCACCCACGGCCAGCCGGCGTCACCGACCACCCTCGGCAAGGAGATGGCCAACGTTGCCTACCGTCTGGAGCGCCAGCTCAAGCAGATCGCCAGTGTCGAAATCCTTGGCAAGATCAACGGTGCCGTCGGTAACTACAATGCCCACATCAGCGCCTATCCGGAAGTGGACTGGCACGCCTTCTCCGAACAGTTTGTCACCAGTCTCGGCCTGACCTGGAACCCCTACACCACCCAGATCGAGCCCCACGACTACATCGCCGAACTGTTCGACGCCATCGCTCGCTTCAACACCATCCTGATCGACTTCGACCGTGACGTCTGGGGTTACATCTGCCTGGGGCATTTCAAACAGCGCACCGTGGCCGGCGAAATTGGTTCTTCCACCATGCCGCACAAGGTCAACCCGATCGACTTTGAAAACTCCGAAGGTAATCTGGGTCTGGCCAATGCCCTGTTCGATCACCTCGCCGCCAAGCTGCCGATCAGCCGCTGGCAGCGCGATCTAACTGACAGTACCGTGCTGCGCAACCTCGGTGTCGCCATCGGCTACTCGCTGATCGCCTATCAAGCCACGCTGAAGGGGATCTCCAAGCTGGAGGCCAATGTTGCCAACATGGCCAAGGATCTGGACAGCAACTGGGAAGTGCTGGCCGAGCCGATCCAGACCGTGATGCGCCGCTACGGCATCGAAAAGCCGTACGAGAAGCTCAAGGAGCTGACCCGTGGCCGCCGCGTCGATGCCGAGGGCATGCGCGAGTTTATCGACACCCTGGCACTGCCAGAAGCCGTCAAGGATGAGCTCAAGCAGCTGACCCCGGCCAACTACATCGGCCGCGCGATCACCCTGGTCGACGAACTGAAGTAACGGCGGCGCCCAGGCGCGGTGAATAAAACGGGGAGGCCTTGGCCTCCCCGTTGTTTATGACGCCAGTCGGAACCCCGGTTCCGCTGACCGGTCAGCTAATCGAGCCGGTTCGCGGTATCGCGATAGATCTCCTCATGAAATATCTCCAGCATGCGCTCGGGATACTTCAGCTCGCTAAACCCCAGCTTGCGATAGAGCGCATGGGCATCCAGCGTCGATAGCAGGATGCGCCGCAACCCCTGCAGATCCGGATGTGCCAGCACACAGCCCATCAGCCATTGTCCCAGCCCCTGCCCCTGATACTCGGCCAGCACAAACACATCGCTAACATAGGCAAAAGTGGCGTAATCGGTGATGAGGCGGGCCAAACCAATTTGCTGCTCACCGCGATAGAGACCAAAACAGAGGGAGTTTTCGATGGCGCGCCGCAACAGCTCGGCCGGAATGTCGTGTGCCCAATAGCTCTGGCGCAACACGGCGTGGATCACCTCGGGCTGCAACAGCGCAGGATCTGTGCTCACCCGGTACTCATAGCGTTGCCATTCCATAGTTCAGACTCCGGTGACGGGTAGATGACTCAAGTCTAGACCCGCCACCGGGTAACGCCCAGGCGGACTGGGCATCACAGGCCGACCGCAGCCTCAGGGGGCCAGGCGGTCGATATGCCAGTGTTCGCCGTTGCGGCTATAGAGGAACCGATCATGCAGGCGGTGCTCACCACCTTGCCAAAACTCGATGCTGTCGAAGCTGACGCGGTAACCGCCCCAGAAGCTCGGTAACGGTACCTCACCGTTGGCAAACTTCTGCTTGAGCTCCATGAATTTGGCCTCCAGCAGACCACGCGCCGAGATGCGGGTCGACTGCTGGCTGACCCAGGCCGCGATCTGGCTATCCTTCGGCCGCGAGTGGAAATACTTGACCACCTCCAGCGGCGACAACGCCTCGGCGACACCGGTAATGTGCACCTGGCGGTCGAGGGTATGCCACGGAAACAGCAGGCTGACATGTTGATTGGCGGCGATATGCTGCGCCTTGCGGCTACCGAGGTTGGTATAGAACACAAAGCCCTTGGCATCATAGTGCTTGAGCAGCACGATGCGCTGGAATGGCCGACCTTCCGGACTGACGGTGGCGACACTCATCGCCGTCGGATCCGGCAATTTTGCCTCACAGGCCTGGGCCAGCCATTTTTCAAACAGCGCCAGCGGATCGACCGGCAGATCATCACGGTGCAGACCACCACGGGTATATTCACGGCGCAGGTGCGCAACATCCATCGCAATATTTCCTTCACGCTACGACAGTTAAAGGCGCATTGTGCGCCCTGACACCGCCGAGCACAAGGCAACAGCGGCCAGCGCGCGGTGGCAACTGAGCCGCTATATGCCGATCCTGGCGCCGGGTTTTATCGCCGCCGGCGGCCGCGCCAGCCACAGGCCACAGACAGCAGCGCCGGGACCGCTACGCCCCCGTGCGATGGCGGCGACTAGCAGCCGCTGGTGGCAAACCCAACTTGCGGCAGGCTCCAGCCTTGTCGGCCACGGGTAAACCGGCTAGGGTGAGCGGCATCCCTACCGTTACGGACGGCGCCCATGTCCTGGTCTGTTTTGCAACGTCTGCACCACTGGTTTCATCACGCCTCCGGCGCCCCCCTGGCCCAGCCGGGTAGCGACGGTCTACCTTCGGCGCTGCGCTGGGGCGCCATTATCACGATCGCGCTGGGCATCACGATGGCGGTACTCGATGGCGTGGTGGTGAATGTCGCCCTGCCGTCGCTGGCCCGCGAGCTGCACACCTCGGCCGCCAGCTCGATCATCATCGTCAACGCCTACCAGCTGGTGATCACCATGGCACTGCTGTCACTGTCGTCGCTGGGCGACATCCTCGGTTACCGGCGCATCTACCTGGCCGGCCTGCTGCTGTTCGTCGTCATGTCGCTGGGCTGTGCCACTGCCGATTCGCTGACCAGCCTGACGCTGGCGCGCATGCTGCAAGGGCTGGGTGCCGCGGCATTGATGAGCGTCAACACCGCGCTGATCCGCCTGATCTACCCGGCCCGCAAGCTCGGACGCGGCATGGCCATCAACTCGCTGGCGGTGGCAGGCGCCGCTGCCGCCGGGCCAACGATCTCGGCGGCGATCCTGTCGCTTGCGTCGTGGCGCTGGCTGTTTGCCATCAATATCCCGTTTGGCTTGCTGGCCCTCTATCTGGGCTGGCGCTACCTGCCGCGCAACGAAGGCGTCGCCACCCAGCGCTTCGACAAGCTCAGCAGCCTGCTCAATGCGCTGACCTTTGGCCTGTTCTTCGTCACCCTCAGCGCCGTGGCCCACGAGCAGCCGCTGCACTGGATCCTGCCCGGCCTGCTGGCCACCCTGGCCATCGGCGTGATCTTCGTCCGCCGTCAGCTGCGCCAGCCCTACCCGCTGCTGCCGGTGGATCTGCTGCGCATCCCGCTGTTCAGCCTGTCGATCACCACCTCGGTGGCCTCGTTTTGTGCCCAGATGCTGGCGATGGTGTCGTTGCCGTTCTTCCTGCAGCAACAGCTGGGGCTCAGCGCCGTCGAGACCGGTCTGCTGCTGACCCCGTGGCCGATCGCCACCATGTTGCTGGCGCCGGTCGCCGGACGGCTGCTGGAGCGCGGTACCCACGCCGGCCTGCTCGGCGCCGTCGGCATGGCGCTGTTTGCCACCGGCCTGCTGTGGTTGGCCTGGCTGCCGGCCACGACATCGCACCTGCTGTTGTGCCTGCCGATGCTGCTGTGCGGCGCCGGCTTCGGCCTGTTCCAGTCACCGAACAACCACACCATCATCAGCGCCGCACCGCGCCACCGCAGTGGCGGCGCCAGCGGCATGCTCGGCACCGCGCGGCTCATGGGCCAAACGACCGGGGCGGCGCTGGTCGCACTGGCCTTCAACCTGTTTGCCAACCATGGCACCCATGCCTGCCTGCTGACCGCAGGGATACTGGCGGCGCTGGCGGCCATCGTCAGCCTGTTGCGTGTCGGCGCCATCAGCCCTGACACCCGCTAAAGCGATGACGCTGCCCGCCACTGGCGGGAGCCGTAGCCGGTGCCGGCATCGCCGCCGAATGGCGCTGGTGATTGCGCGAACGGAAGAGGAGATGTGATCAAACGCATGGTATACTGCGCGGCAAATATGGCAGACAGGACCCATTCCCGTGCTCAGTACCAACAACATCACGATGCAGTTCGGCAGCAAGCCGCTGTTTGAGAACATCTCCGTCAAATTCGGTGAAGGCAACCGTTACGGCCTGATCGGCGCCAACGGCTGCGGCAAGTCCACCTTCATGAAGATCCTCGGTGGCGATCTCGAGCCCACCGCCGGCAACGTCGCCCTCGATCCGAACGAGCGCATCGGTAAGCTGAAGCAGGATCAGTTCGCCTACGAAGACAACCGCGTACTCGACGTCGTCATGATGGGCCACGTCGAGTTGTGGGCCGCCATTCAGGAGCGTGATGCGATTTACGCCAACCTCGAGGCGACCGACGAAGATTACATGCGCGCCGCCGAGCTGGAAGGCAAGGTCGCCGAGTATGACGGCTACACCGCCGAAGCCCGCGCCGGCGAGCTGCTGCTGGGTGTCGGCATTCCGGTGGAACAGCACAACGGCCCGATGAGCGAAGTGGCCCCCGGCTGGAAACTGCGGGTCTTGCTGGCTCAGGCACTGTTCTCCAACCCGGATATCCTGCTGCTGGACGAACCGACCAACAACCTCGACATCCACACCATCAGCTGGCTTGAGCAGATGCTCAACAGCCGCAACAGCACCATGATCATCATCTCGCACGACCGTCACTTCCTGAACATGGTCTGCACCCACATGGCCGACCTCGACTACGGCGAGCTGCGCGTCTACCCCGGCAACTACGACGACTACATGACCGCGGCCACCCAGGCCCGCGAGCGCCTGATCGCCGACAACGCCAAGAAGAAGGCCCAGATCGCCGATCTGCAATCCTTCGTCAGCCGCTTCAGCGCCAACGCCTCCAAGTCACGCCAGGCCACCTCACGCTTGAAGCAGATCGACAAGATCAAGATCGAAGAAGTGAAGGCCTCCAGCCGGCAGAACCCCTTCATCCGCTTCGAGCAAGACAAGAAGCTCTACCGCAACATCCTCGAGATCGAAAACCTGGCCAAGGGTTACGATGCCGGCCCGCTGTTCAAGGGCTTCCGCATGATGATGGAAGTGGGCGAGAAGGTCGCGGTGATCGGCACCAACGGCGTCGGTAAATCCACCTTCATCAAGACCCTGGTGGGCGAACTGGCGCCGGATGCGGGCGAGATCAAGTGGTCGGAAAACGCCAAGATCGGCTATTACGCCCAGGACCATGCCGCAGAATTCGACTGCGATCTGACGGTGTTTGACTGGATGGCGCAGTGGAAGCAGGAAGGCGACGACGAACAGGCGGTGCGCAGCATCCTCGGCCGTCTGCTGTTCAGCCAGGATGACATCAAGAAGAACGTGCGCGTCCTCTCCGGTGGCGAGAAGGGCCGCATGCTGTTTGGCAAGCTGATGCTGGAAAAGCCGAACATCCTGATCATGGACGAACCGACCAACCACCTGGATATGGAATCCATCGAGTCGCTGAACATGGCGCTGGAGATGTACCAGGGCACCCTGGTGTTCGTCTCCCACGACCGTGAGTTCGTCAGCTCGCTGGCCACCCGCGTGCTGGAGATCACCCCGCAGAAGATCATCGACTTCGGCGGCAACTACGACGACTACCTGCGCAGCCAGGGCCTCGAAGGCTAAGCCACCGGGCTTCGGCACGCCAACGGGCACTGCGGTGCCCGTTGTTGTCTGCGCCATCCTCGCACCTGGGTGTCGCCCCGGCGAACCTCCGCTGTTACGCCAGCACGGCATACCCTGCTTTCTGCTTTCTGCTTTCTGCTTTCTGCTCTCTGCTCTCTGCTCTCTGCTCTCTGCTCTCTGCTCTCTGCTCTCTGCTCATTATTATTCGGCACTCCTGCCCGTCTGCTCCCCGATGCAACAATGCGGCGGCCCACAGCGCTGCCCTTGGCTGGCTAACTGACCGCCCGCCGGCTTCGATCGATGGCTACGACGCGGCCGCGCTAAATTCGAGTGCCAGCTCAAATTTCACAATTAATTCCATTCGAGCCCTTTTAGCCTGGCCGCCACGCGCGGTAGCATGTTCTGGATATTCTGCAAGGCGTCTGTTAAGGATGGCAGGCTTCAGGTCAGGGCGTGACCGGCAAGGTGGCAGCCGTAAGCCAGTGCGGTAGCCATGTCCGCGCTCAGCGCGTCACATCGGGTGGCTGCGCCTCGCGCCACAGATCGGACAGCGGACTGCGCACCCCATTGGCCCCTTGCTGCAACACATGGGTGTAGATCTGCGTGGTTCGCACATCGCTGTGCCCCAATTGCTCCTGCACGGTGCGGATATCGGCGCCGCGCGCCAGCAGATGGGTCGCAAAACTGTGGCGCAGCGTATGGCACGAGACCGGCTTGCCCAGTTGCAGTTGCCGCGCCACCTGCCGGATCGCCTTTTGCACCACACTGGCATCCAGATGGTGACGACGTAGCGCCCCGTTTGCCGGATCGCAACTCAACTGCCGCGCCGGAAACAGGTAGTGCCAGCCCAGCTCATGCGGCGCAGCCGGATATTTGCGTGCCAGCGCGTCGGGCAACCAGACCCCGGCGTAGTCGCTACGCTGCAGATCGGTCTGATAGTAGTAACGCACCTGTGCAATCTGCTGCTGCAAGGCAGGTAACAGCTCGGAGGCCAGCGTGACGCGTCTGTGCTTGCCGCCTTTGCCGTTCCAGATCATCAACGACAGATAATGGCGGTCGATGTCCTGCACCCGCAGCCGCATCGCCTCCATGACCCGCAGCCCGCTGCCATACATCAGTTGCGCCGGCAGCAGCAGGTGTACCGGCAAGTGTGATAGCAACGCCTGTACCTCGCCGGATGTCAGCACAGTGGGCAGTTTTGCGGCTTTTTGACTGTGCCGAAACGCCAGTTGCAACGTAAACGGCCGGTTCAGTACCTGCTTATATAGGAACACCAGCGCATTCAATGCCTGAGCCTGAGTCTTGACCGCCACCCGGCGCTGCTCGGCCAGAAACGTGAGAAAGGCGCCGACCTCGGCCTCGCCTAACGTCGCCGGATGTGCCAGGTGATGGAAGCGGATGTAAAAACGGATCCAGTACAGGTAGGCCTCAATGGTGCTCATCGCGTAGCGCGCGGTCAGCATCTGTTCGTAGATGGCCGCCAGAAAAGGGGAATTGGGTTTACGCATCGGGATCTACCAGTTACTGTATTTAAATACAGTATAATTTCGATCAGGTCCCTTTGCTGGATAAGTGGCAAATTTGCCACCTATCCGCACACGATAAAAAAGTGGCGCAATTTTTGATGCCACATCAGACGGTTACGCGGAGCTGTGCTCCACGCCACGGAAGACTAAGCGGCCAGTACCCCGTGGATATAACGCAAAGCGCCGGTTAAGAAATTGTTGTATGTAATCGGTTATCAGATTATTTGGCAGCGTGCGCTGACGAAAATAGTGGGCTGCCATGTTGCTGTGAGCATTAGAGCATGGTGGTAATGGGCGCTGGTTAATATCTTCTGCTCCCCTCTCCGGCCAACCTGCCTGCAGGTTTAATTCCCGAGCGTACGGTCGCCGCAGTGGTTATTTCTGGCGTGTTGTTTTCAGCCAAGCAGTAACCGGCAATAACGGTGGGCCAGAGTAGCGGTGCTTTATCCAGCTCCGTGCATCACACAACAAATAGTTTAAGTCGTTCGCTTCGCTCACTGGGACGCGCATAAAGCC
>CAMFKP010000023.1 GCA_945957385.1 uncultured Aeromonadaceae bacterium | reverse complement strand
ATATTGCACTTATCAAAACCATGGCGCGCGATGATTTCAAACACGGCAGAATGCTTGAAGACTTGCGCGTTGATTATACGGCTGCCCAGCAGCGGACGGCGAACTGGATCGATGCATTAGCCTGCTCGCCATTCGAACTTTTCTTGGCTAAACATGGCGATAAAGCGGTGGGCTTTCATGCTCAGCGTCCATCGCTGAATGGTCATGATCTCGATTGGATATTGACGGGCACCTGTGCTGAATATTCGATGCTATCGGTTCCACTGTGGCAGGCGGCCTTTAAATTGGCCCAGCACAGAGATATCCAGAAAATAACCACCCTGATCTCGGCTGCGAATGTTGGTGTTTTAAATTTATACAACTCATTTCCATTTCATATTGATAGGGCATTGTGCGGTTATCACTTAATGATCACGGGTTAGATATTATTATTGATGTCTATCGAGGTTATTTTGGCGTTTGCTTGCTAGGCTTGTGATAGCGGCAGAAATGCATCATCAAAGGCAGGTCACTATGATTCCTTTTAATAAGCCTTATCTACATGGTCGGGAGCTGGTATATATTGCCGAGTCGGTGGCCAGTGGTAAAATTTCCGGCGATGGTGTGTTTACGCACAAATGTCACCATTATCTGGAGTCCCGCTATCACTTTGATAAGGTGTTGCTGACGACATCCTGTACCGATGCCTTGGAAATGGCAGCCATTCTGCTTAACATCCAGTCTGGCGATGAGGTGATAGCGCCCAGCTATACCTTTGTTTCTACTGTGAATGCATTTGTCCTGCGCGGCGCCAATATCGTGTTTGCTGATTCTTATGCCGATCACCCAAATATTGAACCGGCGCAAATTGAAGCCCTGATTACGCCGCGCACACGAGCCATCATAGTCGTGCATTATGCCGGGGTGGCATGTGATATGGATGCCATCATGCAGATCGCCGAAAAATATCATATCCCCGTCGTTGAGGATGCGGCACAGGCCATCAACTCATTTTATAAATCACGGCCATTAGGCAGTGTCGGCTGTTTATCAACATTCTCGTTCCACGAGACCAAGAACATTATTTCCGGCGAAGGTGGTTTGTTGGTTATCAACGATAAACAATATGCACATCGTGCTGAAATAATTCGCGAGAAAGGCACAAACCGCAGTTCATTCTTTCGTGGCGAAGTTGATAAGTATGGCTGGGTTGATATTGGCTCTTCGTTCCTGCCGTCCGATATCATTGCGGCTTACTTGTATGCACAATTAGAGCAGTTGGATGCGATTCAAAAACGCCGCTTGGAAATATGGCAGCGCTATTGGCAAGCACTGACACCTGTGGTCGCGGCATACGGTATCAGATTGCCATTGATTCCTGATTATGCCACCAATAATGCCCATATGTTTTATCTGGATTGTGCCAGTCTGCAACAGCGCAGCCAGTTAATTAAATATTTAGACCTTGCGGACATTAAAGCGGTTTTCCATTATCAATCTTTGCATCGCAGTCCCTATTTTCAGGATAAACACGACGGCCGGTCGTTACCGCATGCTGATAAGTTTACTGACTCAATCGTGCGACTACCCATGTATTTTGACTTATCGAATGATGAGGTTGATTTTATCTGCGAACGCATTGTGAATTTCCTGTCGAGCCATGGCTAGCATATTGCTACGCTCAGGCTGATTATCACGGTTAAACACAATCGGTTTAACCGTGATAATTACGTCATTTGCCTACTCTATATGAATATTGCGATAGTCTTCATGCCGGACAAAGATCCGCCCATAGACCTCAAGTGCCAGCATTCTGAATTTCAAATAGGGATTGGCGCTATAAAATTCTTTGAGCATGCGCAGTGACATGCCGGTGAACTCCATGACATAGCCATTTTCAAAAATTCGCTCGATTGGCTGCACATATTCTTGCATCGGTACCGGGAAGCCAGCCTTAGGGCGGTAAATTACCTTCTCGGGTAAATAGCGCTCAGCCAGTTTCTTTAACAGGTATTTGCCGTCCTTACGAAAACGACGATAAATTTTCAAGTTGAGTGGTAAATTCATTGAAAAATCGATGATCTCTTTCGTTAAAAATGGCACTCGGCCTTCAATCGAGTTAGCCATCAATATTCTATCGGTGCGGTGTAATATACTGCCGAGATGGCCATAAAAATTAAAATGGATCGCACTCAACATTTGCTTTTCGAACGCAGTGGTTGCCAAGGTGTCGAACTGTTCCTGTATTGCTGATAGCCGCTTCCAATTAGCAAAGTCCTGACTCTCGAATAAGAATGATCGCATCATCAGATCATTCGACATATCAAAATATCCCAAGCCAAGCGGCATGTAATTAGCTATGTCCTCTACCGTGAACTGTTCGAAACCATTGCGCAATGTTTTCGCGTAATCACCTGAAAGCCGCGTTAGCAGCGATTTTTTGCTAGCAAATATTCTGGCCAGTCGATATTGCTTCATCTGGCGTTGATGCCACGAATAACCGCCAAATAATTCATCTGCGCCTTCACCCGATAACATGACCTTTATGCCATTGCAGTGAGCTTTGCTGGCGATGCAGTGCAGGCTGACATCGTTGGGATGATAAATGGGTAAATCAGAAATATAGGTTAGGTATGGAAATGCAGACCAATATTTTTCGGCCGTCATTTTTTCGTAAATAATATTCTTGCCCAGATGTTTGGATACCATCTCGGCATATTCTTCTTCCCCGCCGCCGCCATCCACGCCGGCATGATAGAGGTCGAGTGGCACCGCTTGGGATGCAATGGCGGAGATCAGGCTAGAGTCCACTCCGCCGCTACAGAGGGTAGCCAGCGGCGCATCGCTGACCAGATGAGAGTTAACATTGTTAACCACCAGCTTTTCCAGCTCATCCACCAGGCTGGAAAGGGATTGCGTTTTGCGCCGTTGAAAGACACTGTTATCGATAAAAAATAATGGATTGGCAAAGGTACTTAATTGAGACTTGGCTTGGTGGCACGAATAAGTGAGCTGGGTACCGCCCTCGAGGATCGTGACATTCTGATACGGCAGGTTGCTATCTTGAAACGCTCCTACCCGGATTTGATCCTTTAATTTTTCCCGCGAGATTACATAATCAAGGCTTTTGATTTCGGAAGCAATTTCGATGGCATCGTCGGTTTCGATATAATACAGCGGTTTAATTCCACTGATATCGCGAGCGACAATCAGTTCTTGCGTTACAAAATTCATATATGCAAACGCAAACATACCATCCAGTTTGGCAATCGCGCTGGTTCCCATTCTATTTAGCAGCTCAAACAACACCTCGGTATCAGAGGTGGTTTGCAATTCGATATCTGCAAGATATTGTGTGGCTAATTCCCTGTAATTATAAATTTCGCCATTAAAAACCAGCATGGCCTGGTCATTTTTATAGGGTTGTGCTGCGGCGTTACGTGTATCGAGGATGGCGAGTCTGGTGTGTCCCATTACGACATTTTTTCGATAGACGACCTGCTGGCAATCCGGTCCGCGGTGCTTTAATAACGTCGTTTTATCTTCATAACGCGTATTTGGCTGAACATCTTCTGATTTATAGAGTTTGCAGTAAATTCCACACATATGATTTCCGCCTGATTCCGCTCCGTCTGCTTTTAAAAAAGCATCCCTGAAATATCCTTGGCTGTGGTTTATCGGCTCGCATGAACCTCTGACGTTATCGAGCCTGATGCGTTCAATCATCACTAAGCGACGCGCCGGGCAGAATACGCCCGGGCGGACAGATATTATTGTGCTAATCCGTCATCGTTATTTTTAATCAATGCAAAACTCAGGCACTCAGAGATATCCATCGTCAGATATAAGATGCGGTAGTTATATTCAACACAAAATTCATGCACTGCCTCGATAACGCCATAGCGATATTGGGAGCGCCAGTTGCCCTGAACATAATCGTGTCCCGCTATGATACCGCTTGATTTCACTTTTTTAGCACAAGCCCTGAGCTCTTCGCGGGTCAACTCATAACTGTGGGTGGTATCGATATAGACCCAGTCAAAGCACTGATCCGGGAAGCTTGCCAACGCCACCAGCGAAGGTTGGCGGTGAATGACGACCTCTCCACGCTGTTGTTGCTGCTGAAAATGCTGGCTCACGCCCTGGTACAAGGTTTCACCGTAGCGCTCAGAATCCCAGACATCCACCAGATGCAGTTGTGCCGGAGCACAAAGTTCCATGATCTGGCGGCTAAAATCCCCGGCAGCGACCCCCAGTTCGGCGACCACGCCGTGTCGGGGCAATAATGCCAGTAGCGACCGCCGATCGGTCAACAGCGTGGCGCCCGCGATGTGCTGTTGCTGCAACGGGATCTTGGGCAACCGGTCTTCGGCTTTGCTGCGTACCGCTTGCAGTGCACGCTCATATTCATCGTGGGTTTGCAGCATGTCGTGCAGTTCCGTGGTCGCGATCCCTGGTGCTAGGCCGTAGCTTGCCAGCGTCTGGTTGATCTCGCTGACAAAGCTGCTCGCGATCACGATGTTGTCGAACTGCAGGTCCGGAAGCTGGCTGGGGTGGTACACAGGTTTATTCATCCAGCGCGAGCCCTGTTTGGCCGGATCGCTGTCCACAAAACCCAGCAGCGTATAGTTCAGCGCCAGAGCAGGCAGGAAGTGCAGGGCTTGGGTCGAGGTTCCATAGATCAGGATGTGCATAGAGGCTCCGCGGCGGAATCAGAGTGTTGGCGACAAAACGTCGTAGATCTGGGCTTGCTGCTGAGGTGTTAAGCCCGGAAACAGCGGCAGCGTGATGGCACCGGCATAGAACTGTTCGGCGTGCGGCAAGGGACCCGGGGCCCAGCGTTGATACCAGGGTTGCTTATATATCGGCAGGTAGTGCACGTTGGCGCCGATGCCTAGGTCCCGCAGTTGGCTAAAGAGCTGGGCGCGTTGTTCGGGGGCGACATGGTGCACATACAGATGAAACGCGCTGCGGCGTTCTGGGCTGAAGTAGCGGGTGAGTCGCTCCGGGGCAAGCGCCTCGAAGTAGCGTCGGGCCAGCTCACCGCGCTTCAAGATCCATGCCTCCAGATTGGCCATCTGGCTTAATCCCAGTGCCGCCTGGATGTCGGTCATGCGGTAGTTAAAGCCGAGCATCTGCTGCTCGTAATACCAGGGGCCGTCCGGCGCATTGATAAAATCGTCGGCGTTGCGGGTGATGCCGTGGCTGCGCAGCAGGCGCATGGTCTTGGCCAGTTGCGGGTCATTGGTCATCGCCATGCCGCCTTCACCTGTGGTGATGATCTTCACCGGATGGAAGCTGAAGACGGTGATATCGCTGTAGCGGCAGTTACCGGTCGGCGCGTCGTGATAGCGCGCGCCAAGGGCGTGGCAGGCATCCTCGATGATGCGAAAGCCGTACTGCTGGCTCAGCGCATGGATCGCCTGCATGTCGCACGGCAGGCCGGCAAAATGCACCGGGATCACCACTTTCGGCAGGGTGCCTTCGTCTTGGGCTGCGGCGAGTTTGCGTTCCAGTGCGGCGACACTCAGATTGCCGGTATCGGGCTCCACATCGACGAAATCCACCTGAGCGCCGCAATAGAGGGCGCAATTGGCCGAGGCGACAAAGCTGATTGGGCTGGTCCAGACCCAGTCCCCCGGGCCGACGCCCAGCGCCAGACAGGCGATGTGCAGCGCGGCGGTACCGGAGTTGACCGCGACGCCAAACTGGGCCGCGCAGTAGTCGGCCACGGCCTGTTCAAAGCGTGGCACGACTGGCCCTTGGGTCAGGAAATCGGAGCGCAGTACCTCGACCACGGCCGCAATATCGGCCTCGCTGATCGACTGCCGGCCGTACGGAATCATGCCATGACCTGCTTGTTCAGTGCGCGCATCTCGTCAATCGACAGGAAGTGGTCGTTGTTTTTCGAGTTGTACTCGAAGCCTTCGTGCACCGGTTTGCCTTTTTGTCCCAGCGCGTTGGTCGAGAAGTCGTCGTTGCGGTGGTTGAAGCTGATGGACGGCGCGATGACGTAGTAATCCTTGAACTCGTAGGTGTGGTAGGAGTCATCGACCGGACACATCACCTCATGCAGCTTTTCGCCAGGACGGATGCCGACGATCTTCTGTGGCAGCTGCGGTGCCATGGCGGTGGCGAGATCCGTGATGCGGATCGACGGAATTTTCGGCACAAACAGCTCACCGCCTTTCATGCGCGCAAAGTTCTTCAGCACAAAGTCCACTCCCTGATCCAGCGTGATCCAGAAGCGGGTCATTTCGGCGTGGGTGATCGGCAGGTGATCGCTGCCATCGCGAATCAACTTGTCGAAGAAGGGCACCACAGAGCCGCGGGAGCCGGCGACATTGCCATAGCGCACCACGGCAAACTGGGTCGGGTTCGAGCCAGCGATGTTGTTGGCGGCGACAAACAGCTTGTCGGAGCAGAGCTTGGTGGCGCCATACAGGTTGATCGGGTTGGCAGCCTTGTCGGTGGAGAGGGCAATCACCTTCTGCACCTGGTTGGCCAGTGCCGCCTGGATCACGTTCTCGGCACCGTTGATGTTGGTCTTGATGCACTCCATCGGGTTGTACTCGGCGGCCGGCACTTGCTTGAGGGCCGCGGCATGGACCACATAATCGACCCCCTGCATCGCCAGCATCAGGCGCTGGGCGTCGCGCACGTCACCGATGAAGTAGCGCATGCAAGGCTGGTTGAAGGTTTGCTGCATCTCGAACTGCTTGAGCTCATCGCGCGAGTAGATGATGACCCGGCGCGGCGCATAGTTGGCCAGTACCGCCTCGACAAATTTCTTGCCGAAAGAGCCGGTGCCGCCGGTAATGAGAATGCTCTTGTCGTTTAACATGCTGCTGTCCTTAGAATCGATATTGCCCGTACCCTTGTGTGCCCTGAGCTGGCACTATACCCTGCAACCGGGTGATAACGCCTTGTTAAACTTCTCAATTTTGCTGTCCACTCGCGACGGTTGTCGCGGTGCGCGCGCGTCAGGCATGGGCTGCGGATGGCAAGATTAATAGCAAATTTCGGACCAAATGACCTGAAGAGAATACGATGAGTGATCTGTTTGCAGAAAATATGAGCTGTCTGCAGCCACGCTGGCCGGCGCTGGCGGCCCGGCTGGCGGCGACGCCGGTGGACACCCTGCAGGTCGAACTGGTGGAAGGAGAACAAAGTACGCTGCAGGTAGAGGGGATCCAGCTCTCCAGCCGGCACGATCGCCTCGCCGAAGCGCAAACCCAGGTGGCAACCCTGCCTGAGGCGGCACCCGAGGTGCATCTGTACGGTGTCGCGCTGGGTGAGGTGATCCCGTTATTGCTGGCGCGCCCGGGGCTGCAACGCCTGCATGTCCATCTGCTGAATGAGGCGTTGTTTGGGCTGTTGCTGCGTTTGATCCCGCTGCCATGGCTGGCCGAACCGCGGGTGCAGTTGGCGCTGGCGGCAGAGCACAAGGAGATCCAATTGCCGTTTTTGGCGCTGCCGGCCGAGCTGCAACTGGCCAGTGACCTGAACTCCCGTATCCGCGATCGCCTGGTGGCGGAAATTCATTTGCCGTATGTCAACCAGCGTTTCAATCCGGATGATGCCATCCACCGCGACCGTCTGCAGGCCAACCAGCCTTACTACTGTCAGGATCGGGATGTCAGTGAACTGTTTGACCGCCATGCCGGTCGCGAGATCCTGCTGCTGGCCCCCGGCCCGACGTTGGCCCGCCACTATCCACGCCTGCGTGCACTGTGCCAGCAGCCACAACGCCCGGTGCTGTTGTGTGTCGATACCGCCTATCAGCCGCTGCGGCGTGCGGGTATCCAGCCAGATTATGTGGTCAGCATCGATTACAACATTCATCAGGGCATCTTGCCGGCCGAAGAGAGCGAGGCGGTCACGCTGATCTACTTCCCGATGATTCCCGAGGCGGTGATTGCCGGTTGGCAAGGGCCGCGCTATGCCGCCTGTTCGGCCAGTCCGCTGTATCATGCCGTGCAGCAGCAGTGCCGCCACAGCACGCTCTTTGCTCAGGGCAGTGTCGTTCATCCGGCGGTGGATCTGGCGGTGAAAATGGGCGCCGGCCGCGTGACGCTGCTCGGCACCGACTTTGCGTTCATCGGTGAGGAGACCCATGCCGGTTGGCCTGCCGGATTATTGACACCCACCAATATGCCGACGCACTGGGTGCTCAATGGCCACGGCCAGCGGGTAACGACCTTGCTGAATTTCCGCAGTTACCTGTGTGATCTGGAACGCTTTATCGCCCGTCACCCCGAGGTGCCATTTTTCAATACCTGCCGTGATGGCGCCAGGATCGACGGCGCCGACTACGACGAAGCCTGGTGTCAGGAGGCGCAAGCATGAGCGACAAGATCCACGATTTAGCGAGCCAGAGTCGCGCTATTGCCACTCAGTTCCGGTTATGTCACGACATCGAAGGGGCGTTGGCGCTGGTGGCAATGCTGGAGCAGGTGGTGGCGCTGATGGCGTCGTTGCCGCCGGCACAACAGCAGCTGGCCGCAGGCCTGATGCGCAATGCGCTGGCCTGTCAGGAGCGCAAGGATTGGCTGGCGTTGGCCGACGATCTGAGTGTCGAATGGCAAGCCTTCTTTACGTTAGTGGCGCAGACGGCCCATCCAACCGCGTGACGTCGAGGATGCAGGGCAAATTGGCGGCAATTTTGACTCTGCGTCGAAAATTTGGCACATGTGGGCTGCTCAATGGCGGATCCCTTGTTATAGTGCCCCTTTACGTGGCTGATCTGGTTTTACGCCGGAATAACACCAACAAACAGGCGGGGGATCTGGTATGGATTTGATGGGGAATGTGCTGATCATCGACAGTCAGGAAGGTCGACGGCAGCAGTTGGAGACAATCCTCTCGTTCATGGGGTGTCAGTGGCAAAGTGGTGCCGAAGAGGATTGCCTGGCCTATCTGGATGCGCCGGGTCAGGTCTCGGCGGTGATCTTGGGCGATCTGCAGTCGACCACTGAGGCGCAGTTGCTGGAGCGTTTTCCGCGGATCGCGTTCATCAGCTGCCAACCTGGCGAGCCGAGTCAACGCAACCTGATCGGTATCCTCGAAGCCCCCTATAGCTATGAGCAGTTGACTCAATTGCTGCATTTTTGCCAGTCGTTTAACGCTATGCACCCGGCGGTGCAGGGCAGTGAGCACAGCCAGACGCTGCTGCGGCTGCTGGTAGGCAAGGGCAATGCGATCCAGAGCGTCCGCATGCTGATTGAGCAGGTGGCGAACAAGGATGCCAACGTCCTGATCCTCGGCGAGTCCGGTACCGGTAAAGAGGTGGTTGCGCGGGCGATCCATGAGCTATCCGCCCGGGCCAATGGACCTTTTGTGCCCGTCAACTGTGGCGCCATTCCCGGCGAGCTGTTGGAAAGTGAACTGTTTGGCCATGAGAAGGGGGCGTTTACCGGCGCCATCACCTCGCGTCGTGGCCGCTTTGAGCTGGCCGAGGGCGGAACCCTGTTTCTCGATGAAATTGGCGACATGCCGATGCCGATGCAGGTCAAGTTGCTGCGGGTGTTGCAGGAGCGTCTCTTCGAGCGCGTCGGTGGCAGCAAGCCGATCAAGGCCGATGTGCGGATCATAGCGGCAACCCACCGCGATCTGGAGCAGATGATCATCGCCCAGACGTTCCGCGAGGATCTCTATTACCGCCTCAACGTCTTTCCGATCGAGACCCCGCCCTTGCGTGAGCGGGCCGATGATATTCCGTTGTTGCTGCAGGAGTTGCTCAGCCGTCATGGCAACGAGCACAAGGCCTGGTTGCGTTTCACGCAGCGGGCGATGGAATCCTTGATGCAGCACCGCTGGCCGGGCAATGTGCGCGAACTCTCCAACCTGGTGGAGCGACTGCTGATCCTGTTTCCGAATCGCATCGTCGATGTCAAAGATCTGCCGAGCAAGTATCGCTATGGCGAGGATGTCTGGCTGGAAGAGGGGCCGGTCACCGAGCTGGCGGAGCGTGATGCGCTGATTGAGGCGCTCTCCGAGCCGTTTGAGCAGGGAGATGAACCGTTGCCGGATCCGTTCAGCCAGGTGCTGCCGGAGGAGGGGGTCAACCTCAAGGAGCTGCTGTCGGATCTGGAGATTGGGCTGATTCGGCAAGCGCTGGAGATGCAGGATGGCGTCGTGGCACGGGCCGCCGACATGCTGGGCATGCGCCGCACAACCCTGGTCGAGAAGATGAAAAAATACGGTATGACCGCCAGAGACATGTAATAACGTATTGAATGCCATGATAAAAGGGCGCCAGTGGCGCCTTTTTCTATTTTTGGCCCATCAATTGCATTAACCCGGAATATTGCCGTGACTATCGGGTTTATGACACATGCAAAGCACAGAGCACACCAGATCGTCAGCCATCGGCTGGCAAGAGCCCGCCTTGATGGCCGAGCTGTTTGACGAGATCCCTTCCGGCCTGATTCTGCTGGATGCGACCGGTCGTATCGCCCGCAGCAACCGGGCGGCCGATACGCTGCTCGGCGAGCCGCTGCAGGGCCAGCTGTGGATTGGTGTGATTCACCGCCTGTTCTGCCTGCGCCCGGACGATGGCCACGAAGTATCGCTGCGCAATGGCCACCGGGTACAGATTTCGACCCAGCCACTGCGCCAGCATGAAGGACAATTGGTGCAGATCACCGATCTGACCGAAACCCGTCGCTTACAGGATCAACTGGGCCATCTGGAGCGCTTGTCGGCGCTGGGCAAGATGGCGGCGGCGTTGGCGCATCAGATCCGCACGCCGCTGGCGGCAGCCATGCTGTACGGTGCCAATCTGGCGAACCGTACCTTGAGTCAGGAGGCGCGGGGCAGCTTCCAGAAGAAGCTGATGGACCGTTTGCGCGATCTGGAGAATCAGGTCAGCGACGTCCTGCTGTTTGCGCGTAACGGCGAGCAGCAGGTCGTCAGTGTCATTGAATTGACGGAGCTCATCGCCAGTGTCGAGGCCGGTGCCGAAGCCATGCTGCAACAGCAGCAGGCGCGACTGCGCATCGAGATGGATGCGCCGCCGGTGCCACTGTTAGCCAACAGCGCAGCCTTGGCCAGTGCCATCAACAACCTGCTGGCCAATGCGTTACAAGCAGGCGCCCGCGACCTGCTGATCACGGCCCACCGGGTAGAGAGCGAGGCGGTCATCCGTGTCGTCGATAATGGCAGTGGTATGGCGCCAGAGGTGGCAGCCCGGGTATTTGAGCCGTTTTTCACTACCCGCAGCCGCGGCACCGGACTGGGACTGGCCGTGGTACATGCCGTGGTGCACTCCCATCAGGGAAAAGTTGACGTGGCATCGGTTGCCGGTGAAGGCACCTGTTTCACCATCCGTCTGCCATTACATCAGCAGACCGCGCGCCAGCGGCAAGGAGGTGTGGCATGACCCAGGCAAAGTTGCTGATTGTCGAGGATGACCACGGTCTGCGTGAGGCGATCGTCGATACCCTGATGCTGGCCGGTTACCTCTGTCTGGAGGCGGACAGTGGCGAAAGCGCACTGGTTCAGCTGGGCCAGCAGCGTGTTGACATGCTGATCTCCGATATCCAGATGGGCGGTATGGATGGGCATACCCTGTTGTCGAATGTGCGTCTGAAGTATCCGCAGATCCCGGTACTGCTGATGACGGCCTATGCCAACATTGATGGCGCTGTGCGTGCGATGCGTGAAGGGGCGATCGATTATCTGGCCAAGCCGTTTTCCCCGGAAGTCTTGCTCAACCAGGTCAGTCGCTATGTGCCGGCGCAACGTGTCGAGCGGCGCACGCCGATCTACGGTGACCCGCGCACCGGTGAGCTGCTGCAATTAGCCAGCCGCGTGGCACGAGCCGAGGCGACGGTGATGATCAGTGGCGCCAGTGGCACCGGCAAAGAGGTGCTGGCGCGCTATATCCATGATCAATCCAGTCGCGCCGAGCAGCCGTTTGTCGCCATCAATTGCGCCGCCATTCCGGATAACATGCTGGAGGCGACGCTGTTTGGTTATGAAAAAGGCGCCTTTACCGGTGCTGTGCAGGGGTGTCCCGGCAAGTTCGAACAGGCGCAGGGCGGAACCCTGTTGCTGGATGAGATCACCGAGATGGATCTGGCGCTGCAAGCCAAGCTGTTACGGGTATTGCAGGAGCGCGAGGTAGAGCGGCTGGGCAGTCGCAAGACCATAGCGCTGGATGTGCGGGTCATCGCCACCAGTAACCGCGATCTGCGTCAGGCCGTGGCCGAGGGGCAATTCCGCGAAGATCTCTTCTATCGCCTGAACGTGTTTCCGCTACGCTGGTTACCGCTGGCCGCGCGGCCTGGCGACATACTGCCGATTGCCGAACACCTGTTGCAGTGTCATGCCCGCGAGCAGGGATTGGCCGCGCCTGAGCTGGCAGAGCCGGCACGCCAGCGCCTGTTACAACATGGCTGGCCGGGAAATGTACGTGAGCTGGACAATGTGATTCAGCGTGCGCTGATCCTGGCGAGCGGTGGACAGATTGACGAGTCGGCGCTGGTGTTTGACGAGATCGCCTATGCCGATGCCGTGCCACTTGCCGTGGCTACGCCGGTCTATGCGACGGCGGTTATCGAGAGTCCGCTGTCGCAGGAGACGCCAGAGCGCGTCCCGGGGATGGAACGGCTGGGCAATGAGCTGCGCCAGCAGGAGCATCACATCATTCTGGAAACCTTGCACGCCTGTCAGGGCAGTCGCAAGGAGGTGGCAGAACGGCTGGGCATCAGCCCACGCACGTTGCGCTACAAGCTGGCAAGGATGCGCGAAGTCGGCATCGAAGTGCCTGAATAATCTGCTATTTGTGAGCCCACCAACAGCGTGGGCTCCGTCTTTTTATCCTGCCCCAACTCTTCTGACATTCGTGATATGCTGCTGGCACTTAAATTGCAGTGACAGGTTATCGCTACATTTACGTCAATTTACTGTCGCTCGAGGTGAGATATGGATGTTCAGGCCAGCTCCTTGTTTCAAGAACTGCAATCGCTGAAATTTGAGGCGACCGGCAGCGCTCCTGGACCCGTTAATGGCGCAGTGCAGCAGGACTTTGGTGACCTGCTGAAATCGGCATTGGAAAATGTCAATTCACTGCAGCAGGACACCAACTCGCTTCGTACCCGGTTCGATATGGGCGACCGCAGTGTCAGTTTGTCGGATGTCATGATCGCCGGTCAGAAATCATCGATTGCCTTCGAGGCAACGGTTCAGGTGCGTAACAAGGTGGTCGAGGCCTACAAGACCATCATGAACATGCCGGTGTAATGGAGAAATAAGATGGCTGAGGAAAAGCGCAACGAAGTAGCACTGGCTGGTGAGCCGTTGCTAGGTTCATCGGCGCTCGAAGAGGCGCCGGCTAGCAAGGCGTCGATGTTCGGTTTCATGTCGAACGTCGACATTCTGCGTCAGGTGACCTTGATCCTTGGCCTGGCTATCTGTCTGGCGATTGCGGTCTTCATCCTGCTGTGGGGGAAGGAGCCGGAGATGCGTCCCCTCGGTGAGTATTCGACTCAGGAGCTGGTCAAGACGCTGGATTTCCTGGATCAAAAGCAGCTCAACTATAAGGTGGAAGGGAACAAGGTGCTGGTCAGCGCCGACGATTACTCCTCTATCTCGTTGCAACTCAAGCGTGAAGGGCTGGCCAAGCCGGAACTGCCCAGCGGTGATGATCTGCTGCTCAAGGATACCGGGTTTGGTGTCAGTCAGCGCCTGGAAGGCGAACGTCTTAAATACAGTCGGGAACAGCAACTGGCCCGTGCCATCGAACAGTATCGCAACGTGGCTAAGGCCACTGTGCTGCTGGCGATCCCCAAAGACAATGTGTTCGCGCGCAATGAACGTAAACCCAGTGCTACCGTGGTAATTGCGCTGGCCGGCAACAGCTCATTACGCCAGGAAGAGGTCGATGCCATCGTCGATACCGTGGCCTCGGCCGTGCATGGCCTGGAGCCGAACCGCATTACGGTGACCGATCAGAACGGCCGTCTGCTCAACTCAGGCTCACAGGATGCGGCATCCGCCCGTTCACGCAAAGAGTTTGAGATGCAGCAGAAGAAGGAGATGGAGTACAAGCAAAAAATCGACGCCATTCTGTCTCCGGTGCTGGGAATGGGCAACTACACCGCAGAAGTCGATGTGACGCTGGATTTCACCCAGGAAGAGCAGACCCGCAAGAGTTATAACCCCGATATGCCGGCGGTGCGTTCCGAGCAGACGCTGGAAGAGAACAACATGAATGGCGGCCCAAGTGGTGTGCCAGGGGCCTTGTCCAATCAGCCGCCCGCAGCCAGCTCCATTCCCGAGCAGGCCAATGCCGGTGGCTCTGCTTCCCAGGCATCCGGGCGCAACCGCAAGGAAGCCACCCGCAATTACGAGCTCGACACCACAGTGAGCCATACCCAGCGCAGCATGGGCGGCATTCAGCGTCTGACGGTGTCAGTGGGCGTGGACTACAAGTCTGCGACCGATGCCGATGGCAAGATCAGCCGTACGGCGCCTAGCCAGGCTGAACTGGACAATATCCGTCGTCTGCTTAAGGGCGGGCTCGGTTTCGATGTCACGCGGGGGGATACCCTCGAAGTCGTCGCCATGCCGTTTAACCGTGCCGATCTGAGTGAAGTGGCCGAGGTGCCGTTGGTCGAGCAGGCCTGGTTCTGGCGTGCGGTCCGTATCGCTGCCTCGGTGCTGGTGATCATAGTGCTGGTGGTGACAGTGGTACGTCCTATGCTCAACCGTCTGCTCTATCCCGAAAGTCGGGCCGAGGGCAAAGAGGTGGATATGGATAGCTCAGTCGCGCTCGAGGGCGATGACGAGCTGAGCCTGCTGGCCAGTCAGGCCGATATGCAAGAGCCGGTATTCGGGGTGCGCAATGGCCAGCTGGTGTTGCCAGATCTGCATCGTGATGAGGATCTGTTGCGTGCGGTGCGGGCCCTGGTGGCCAATGAGCCAGATCTGGCGGCCCAGGTGGTGAAAGAGTGGGTGGTTAAGGAAATGGCCAAATGAGTGAGAACACCAACAAGATTTCCACTGAACAGCAGCAGCTACTCGATGCCATGACCGGCATGGAGATGGCGGCTGTGTTGATGCTCAGTCTGAGTGAGGACGATGCCGCACAGATTTTCCGCCATCTGGAGCCCAAGCAGGTACAGCGACTGGGGATGGCGATGGCGTCGATGAAGGACTTCAGTCACGATAAGGTCACGGCCGTACACCGGCAATTTATCGAGGATATCCAGAAGTTCTCGAATATTGGTATTGGCAGTGAAGACTTCGTGCGTAAGGCGCTGGTTGCTGCTCTGGGTGAGGATAAGGCCGGCAACCTCGTCGATCAGATTATCATGGGCTCTGGGGCCCGCGGTCTTGATTCCTTGAAGTGGATGGATGCCCGTCAGGTGGCCAGCATCATCCAGAACGAACACCCGCAGATCCAGACCATAGTGCTCTCCTATCTCGATCCGGAGCAGTCAGCGGAGATCCTCAGCCAATTTCCCGAGCAGGTGCGCCTCGATCTCATCATGCGGATTGCCAACCTTGAAGAGGTCCAGCCGGCGGCGTTGCAAGAGCTTAATGACATCATGGAGAAGCAGTTTGCCGGTGCCGCCGGGGCCCAGGCGGCCAAGATGGGCGGCCTGAAAGCGGCTGCCAGCATCATGAACTACCTGGATACCAACGTCGAAGGCCAGTTGATGGATGCGATCCGCGATACCGACGAAGAGATGAGCCAGCAGATCCAGGATTTGATGTTCGTGTTCGAAAACCTGATCGATGTCGACGACCGGGGTATCCAGGCGTTGCTGCGCGAGGTGCCCGGCGAGCTGTTGCAAAAGGCGCTCAAAGGGGCCGACGATCAGCTCAAGGATAAAATTTTCAAGAACATGTCCAAGCGGGCTGCCGAGATGTTGGGCGAAGATCTGGCCGCCATGGGGCCGGTGCGGGTCAGCGATGTCGAAGCCGCACAGAAGGAAATTCTGTCGATTGCCCGACGGCTGGCCGATGCCGGCGAAATCATGCTCGGGGCCGGTGGTGGCGACGATTTTGTCTAGTCACAGGGCGGACAAGGGGTCTGGCAAGAGGTAGCGCATGAACAACGGCAATTCAAAGGATGAGGCTCAGGGCGGTTTTGCTGCCTGGGAGTGGCCGATGATGGATAGCCCCATCAGCCAGCCGGAGAGCAATGCGCTGGGATATGCTCCGAACTGGTATCAGGAGGAGCAAACGCCCGATGAGCCACTGGTCGAGCCGGAGCCGGAACAGGCTCCGTTGACCTTGGAAGAGATTGAGGCGATCCGTCAGGCGGCCTATGACGATGGGTTTGCCGAAGGCCGGCAAGCCGGCTACGAGCAAGGCCATGACGAGGGGCGCCAACAGGGGTTGCTGGAGGGGCATGCCGAAGGGGTTGCACAAGGCCATCAAGAAGGCTTGCAGCAAGGTCAGGCCGAAGTCGACGCCAGCGTTGCTCATTGGCAGCAGCTGGCCGAGCAACTGGTGACGCCGTTAGCGCAGCTCGATCAGCAGGTTGAGCAGCAATTGGTCTATCTGGCGATGCAGCTGGCGAAGGCCCTGATCCAACACGAAGCGCATACCGCTCCCGATCTGTTACTGAACTCCTTGAAGGAGGCGGTGCGCCTGTTACCTTGTGCCGAGGAGGGTATTACGTTGCAACTGCATCCGGACGATATTGCCCGCCTGCATGCTGCGTTTGGTGCTGAGGAGTGCCAGCGTCGTGGCTGGACGCTGCAAGCGGAACCGACGTTGCAACCGGGTGATCTGCAGCTATTGAGCCGCACCTCGAGTATCGATTGGGTGCTGGAGGAGCGCATCTCCCAGCTGCTGCGCAATTTCTTGCGTCAAAACATCGATCGTGAGCGGCCAGTCTGATGACGCTGCTATCACGTCTGCAGGCCTACCGGGTGCCTGAACTGGCCACTCGGCCCAGTGTTGCCGGCAAGCTGACTCGCGTCGTCGGTCTGACGCTGGAGGCGGTGGGGTGTCGTGCTGCCGTTGGCTCTTTGTGTCGAATCGAAACGCTGGATGGCAGTCTGGAGGCTGAAGTTGTCGGCTTTGCCGGCGATAAACTCTATCTGATGCCCAGCGAGCAACTTAAAGGTGTCATTCCGGGAGCCAAGGTCACACCGGTCGGTGAGGAACAGGGCATGCCGGTGGGGATGGCGCTACTGGGTCGGGTCATCGACGGTGTGGGTGAACCGCTCGACGGCTTGGGGCCGATTCTGACCGCCGACTCGGCGCGCTTTATCAGCCGTCGCCTCAATCCGCTAGCGCGTAAACCGATTGAGGAGCCGATGGACGTTGGTGTGCGCGCCATCAATGCGATGTTGACGGTTGGCAAGGGGCAGCGGATGGGACTGTTTGCCGGCTCCGGGGTGGGTAAATCCGTACTGCTGGGGATGATGACTCGCGGCACCACGGCCGATGTGGTGGTGGTGGGTCTGATTGGTGAACGGGGACGTGAAGTCAAGGAATTCATCGAGGAGATCCTGGGCGCCGAGGGGCGGGCGCGTTCCGTGGTGGTGGCCGCACCTGCCGATGCCTCTCCCTTGATGCGCCTCAAAGGCTGCGAAGCGGCATTGACGATCGCCGAGTATTTTCGCGATCAAGGGCTCAATGTGTTGTTGTTGATGGATTCGTTGACCCGCTATGCCCAAGCCCAACGTGAAATCGCACTGGCTATCGGTGAGCCGCCGGCGACTAAAGGTTATCCGCCATCGGTGTTTGCCAAATTACCGGCACTGGTCGAGCGGGCAGGCAACGGAGCCGAAGGACAGGGCTCGATCACGGCATTCTTTACCGTGTTGACCGAAGGGGATGATCTGCAAGATCCCATCGCAGATGCGTCACGTGCCATTCTGGATGGACACATAGTGTTATCACGGGATTTGGCTGATGCGGGCCACTATCCGGCGATTGATGTCGAGAAGTCCATCAGTCGGGTCATGCCGATGGTGACATCGGAAGAACACATGATGATGGCGCGTACCGTGAAACAGTTTTCCTCACTCTATCAGCAGAACCGTGATCTGATTGCCATCGGCGCCTATCAACGCGGTGCCGATCCACGTCTGGATCTGGCGATTGCGATTCGGCCAAAAGTGGAGCAATTCTTGCAACAGGGTATGCGCGAGGTCGTGCCCTATGACGAATGCCTCCATGGCTTGCAACAAGTGGCCATGAGTCTGATTCAAGGGCGTGTGTAATGGGTTGCCCGCTGGGAGCGAATCGTCATGAGTAAAGCCATTGAGATGCTGATTAACCGTCTGGTTGAGGCCGAAGATCGGGCGGCACGGAGTCTGGCGATGGCGCGCAATGACCAGCAGCGCTACGAAGCGCAACTGGATGCGCTGAACCAGTATCGAGAGAACTACAGCGTCCAGTTGACAGAACGCGGCATTTCCGGCCTCAACAGCCAGCAATTTACCCATTACCAAGCCTTCATCAACAAGCTGGATCATGCCGCTGAGCAGCAACTGCACGGTTTGCGTCAGGTCCGGCAAGTGACCGAGAAGCGGCGCAAAGAGTGGTTGGACATCCAGCAACAACGCAAGGCGCTGGAGTTGTTGATGACTCGCAAGGCGGCCCGGGAGCAGGCGCGGCAAAACCGGCTGGAACAAAAACAGCTTGATGAGTTCGCGACCTTTCGTTTCTTTCATAATTCCTCAGAAATTGGCTGATTTGGCCCGTTTTTTGCCAGTAATTGCTTAACGATGAATGCGTTTGCCGCGTTGGACCGAGCAGGCGTAGCAGGGGGCATGGAATGGTACAAATCACAGGCAATCTTTCTTTTGAGCCGACTGTCGAGCCTAAGGCGACACCGGCCTCCACCTCACCTAACCCATCGAGCCGGGAACAGGACTTCAATTCAGTCTTGCAGCAACAAGCGCAAGGAAGGCGGGAAGCCCGTGCCAGCAGCCGCTCCGATGTCAAGCCAACAGCGCAGGATGACGCGCGCCGAACCTCGTCTGTCAAGGATTTGACGCAGTCTCGAGCCGATGCAGCCAAAGATAAGGACGGTGACGACAACAAGGTTGCCGCCGATAAGTCTGCAGTCGCCCAATCGGATGATAAATCCGATGCGCAACCACAACCGAAAACAGACTCACTGCCACCGGATCCGCTCTCTGTCGGCAATGATCTGTTGCGGCATCTCGAAGCCAGTATGCAAGCCAGTACTCAGGTGTCGACAGCCAGTGATGAGGCGGATAACGCTGTCACGACGGCGACTGCCGAGGAGTCGGAGACAGAAAAGACGGCTCGCCTCGCGGCGTTATTTGCGGAGAAAAGCAGCGCTGCGCCGCCTGCGGTTTCAACCGAGGGTGGGGCTGGCAAGGCGAAACAGGAGGGTGGCAAGACGTTGCCGCAGGGAGGGGCTCCCGAGCTGGTGGCATCGGCAGCAACGGTTGCAACTGAGGGACAGCAAGCCGCGCTGTCGGATGAACAGCACAGTAACAAGCATGCAACCGAGTCCTCTGCCGTGGCTCGCCCGCAAACCGAGGCAGCGGTGCCGCGTAACACAGAGGGCCTGCCCTGGAATGCCGCGCTGAGTGCCTTGTCCGACCGGGCCGTACCGTCGAGTCCTGATGAACATGTGGCTGAACAAACGACGGCGTTATCTGAGACGGACAAGGCGACGGCTCAGACGGTTTCGTCAGAACTGAACCCGCTGGCCGGCAAGGCGACAGAGGCTGCGTCAACGACAGGCAAACATCCTGTCCACGATGATAATGCGGCATGGCAACAGTCATTGGCTTCCTCCAGTCAGAACACTGCACAGACGACCAGCGCCACCACCGGCCTGACCACACGCAGTAGTGAGGGCAGTATTCAGCTTCCAGGCAGTTTGCACCTGCTGAACAGTCAGCAAGCGGTGCCCGAGTTGGCAGAAAAAGTCACTCTGTTGATGGGGCAAAAATGGCAGGAAGCGGAGATCCAGCTTGAGCCGCACGGCCTCGGTCGCCTGCGGATCCAGCTGACAATCGATCAGGATCAGCAAGCAAACGTGCACTTTGTCGTCCAGCATGGTCAAACTCGGGAACTGGTTGAGCAGGCATTACCGCGCTTGAGGGACATGTTGGCGGGACAAGGGTTGCAGTTGGGACAAAGCACTGTACAGCATCAGCATGCCGATCAGTCGGGAGGTCAGCAGCTTGGGCAATCGGGCCAGTCCGGTCAGGGGACTCGTTCAGGCGCTGGTGGTTCCAGCTGGCAGGGTGAGGATGGGGCCGAGGAGCCCTCGACTGTGCAGAATCTGGCCATTCACTCGACTGGCCCCGCAGGAATTGATTTCTACGCTTGATGCTTGAGATCCCAGGCCTATGATAAGCGGCAGGTTTTATTACGGATAAACGGCAGGATGCAAGATGGCAGAAGAACAACAACTTGAGCTAAAACCGCAGGGCGGCAAGAAAAAGTTGCTGATCATCATAGCGGCTGTCGTGCTGTTGTTACTCATCGGTGGTGGTGCTGGCGCCTGGTTTATGCTGTCGAAAGGTGGCGATAAAGGCAGCGGAGCTGAACACGCCAAGACCGAAGAGGAAAAGGCGGCTGAAGCCGCAGCCAAGATGGCAATGTATGTGGTGCTTCCTCGTCCCTTTGTGTTCAATGTGGAGGCTAAACCGCGTTACCGTCTGGTTCAAATCAAAGTGGCCTTGATGGTGCGTGGTCCAAAGAATGAGGCTTTGGCCCGATTGCATACTCCGCTGGTTGAGGGGGCGCTGTTGAAGGTGTTGACCATGGCCTCAGCACAACAACTATCTAACGTCGAGGGACGCGCCAAGCTCAAGTCGGATGCTCTGGCGGCCGTCAAGCAGACGTTGCGCTCTGTGACGGAAGAAAACGTTGTAGATAAAGTCCTGTTTACCGACTTTGTGATGCAGTAGGTGACTTGTGAGTGATCTGTTAACCCAGGACGAAATTGATGCCCTGTTACACGGTGTCGATGAGGTTGAGGAAGAAGAGGTCAGTGTTGCGGCTACATCGGGGGCCGTGGCGTTTGATTTCTCATCTCAGGATCGCATTGTCCGTGGCCGGATGCCGACGCTGGAGCTGGTCAACGAGCGTTTCGCGCGCCATATGCGGATCAGCTTGTTCAATATGATGCGGCGTACCGCTGAGGTCTCGATAAACGGGGTACAGATGCTGAAATTCGGCGAATACGTCCATACCCTGTTCGTGCCTACCAGTCTTAACATGGTGCGTTTCCGTCCGCTCAAGGGGACGGCGCTCATCACGATGGAGGCTCGCCTGGTCTTCATCTTGGTGGAGAATTTCTTTGGTGGTGACGGCCGCTATCACGCCAAGATTGAGGGGCGTGAGTTTACACCAACGGAACGGCGCATTATCCAGATGCTGCTGAAACTGGTGTTTGAGGATTACAAAGAAGCCTGGGCTCCCGTCATGGATGTCGAGTTTGAATACCTCGATTCTGAAGTGAACCCGGCGATGGCCAACATTGTCAGCCCGACCGAAGTGATTGTGGTTAGTTCGTTCCATATTGAACTGGATGGTGGGGGTGGGGATTTCCACGTTGCGATGCCGTATTCGATGCTGGAGCCGATTCGAGAGTTGCTGGATGCAGGTGTCCAAAGCGACAAGGGAGATACGGATCTGCGATGGAGCAAGGCGCTGCGCGATGAAATCATGGATGTCCAGGTCGGTCTGAATGCGCGTCTTCTGCAGACTGAGGTGACGTTGCGTCAACTGCAGAATTTGAAAGCGGGCGATATCATTCCGGTGGAAATGCCGGAATCGCTGCTGGTGTCCATTGAGGATTTGCCGACCTTCCGGGCCAAGATGGGGCGAACTCGGGACAAGGTTGCCTTGAAGATTATCGAGAAAATCAAGCGACCGGATTCAGTAAAGAATGAGATGACGCTAGTGACACGAGGCGGTATGCGGATTGATGGCATTGCCGAGCTTGAGGAGCTGGAGAAGAGCATAGAGGATGATGAGTGATGGATGATCAAGATTTGATGGCTGACGCCTGGGCTGCGGCGCTGGGTGAACAAGCGGCCTCCGAGGCGAAGCCTGCCCATCTTGAAGAGTTTGATGAGCAGGCGCCCATTACGGCGGAAGAGCGGCGAAAACTCGATACGATTCTGGATATTCCGGTGACGATCACGATGGAGGTCGGGCGCAGCCAGATCAGCATCCGTAACCTGTTACAGCTTAACCAGGGCTCGGTCGTGGAGCTTGATCGTGTTGCCGGTGAGCCCTTGGATGTGCTGGTCAATGGCACCTTGATTGCGCACGGTGAGGTCGTGGTCGTCAATGACAAGTTCGGTATCCGGTTAACGGATGTTATCAGCCAGACCGAACGGATCAAGAAGCTGAAATGAAAACCAGATTGTCCCTTTCTCTGTGGTTATTGACGGTTCCTGCGTGGGCCTCTGGATCTGCAGCAACCGTGAGCCTGATGCAATGGCTAGCCAGTTGTTTTCTGGTGATTGCCTTGATTCTGGTATTGGCGTGGCTACTGAAAAAAACGCGGTTGGTGCCGTCCATGGTTCAGAGCCAGCTCAAGGTAATTAGCATGTTGCCGTTGGGTAATCGCGAAAAATTATTGGTGGTCAAGGTTGGTGAACAACAGCTGTTGCTCGGTATGACGCCGAACCAGATTTCATTGTTGTGCCAGTTGGATAAACCGCTGCTGGAGACCGCAGGCCAGACGGCCTTTGCTAATCAACTCAGCCGTTGGATGGGAGGCCATCGAGGGGCTGATGGGGTGGATTCTACCGGCGGGCCGGCTGGTGACAAGAAAGAGAACAAGGATGAAAATTAACTGGTTCTGGTTGCTATTGCTGTTATTTGCTCCCAGCTTATGGGCGCAGAGTGGCGGCTTGTCTGCGGTGACGGTCACGACGAATCCGGATGGCTCTCAAGAGTACAGTCTGACACTGCAGGTGCTGGCGTTGATGACGGCGCTGACATTTCTGCCCTCCATCGTCGTCATGATGACCTCGTTCACCCGTATCATCATAGTGTTATCGATACTGCGTCAGGCAATTGGCCTGCAACAAAGCCCTTCGAACCAGGTTATGATCGGTTTGGCGCTGTTTTTGTCACTGTTTGTGATGACGCCGGTGCTGGACCGAATTAACAATGATGCATTGCAACCCTACATGGACGAGCAAATCACCTCCAAGGTCGCATTTGAGCGCGCGCAGATCCCATTACATCAATTCATGCTGGGACAGACGCGCATCAAGGATCTGAACACGTTCATGGAGTATGCCAATGTTCATGTCGATAAGCCTGAGCAGGTACCGATGCGGGTTCTGATCCCGGCGTTTATGGTGAGTGAACTCAAGACCGCATTCCAAATCGGTTTCATGATTTTCCTGCCGTTCCTGGTGATTGACTTGGTCGTGGCCAGTATTTTGATGGCGATGGGGATGATGATGTTGTCACCCATGATGGTCTCCTTGCCGTTTAAATTGATGCTGTTCGTCTTGGTGGATGGCTGGTCACTGATCATGGGGTCGCTGATATCCAGCTTTGGTATCGGAGGTGGCTGAGCATGAATCCGGAGGCCTTTGTCGATGTGGTGCGTGAAGCCTTGGGCTTGGTGGCGCTGTTGGTCAGTGCTGTTATCCTGCCGAGTCTGATTGTCGGCCTCGTGGTCTCTATTTTTCAGGCGGCTACATCTATCAATGAGCAAACTTTGAGTTTCTTGCCTCGGTTGTTGGTCACGTTGGCGGCGTTAGCCTTCGGCGCGCATTGGGGCCTGCAGGTCTTGCTCGACTTCTTCACTACCATCGTTGAGCAATTGCCCGAGGTGTTGGGGTGAGCTTTTCTGCCGACCTGGTGATGGGCTGGCTGGCTTCTTACTTGTGGCCGATGGCCCGGTTGTCCGCCATGCTGATGAGCATGCTGGTGATTGGCAGTCAGAACGTTCCCGTCATGGTGCGAGCCAAACTGGGTTTTGTGATCACCCTGGCGATGGCCCCTATGCTCCCCGCGATGCCAGAGATACCGTTATTCAGCTTGCAAAGCTGGCTAGTGGTTGCACAGCAGATCTTGATTGGTGTGGCGATAGGGTTTGCTACCCAACTGCTGATACAAAGTTTTGTCATTGCAGGCCAGGTGCTGGCAACGCAGAGCGGTTTGGGATTTGCTTCTTTGGTCGATCCTATCAACGGAGGTTCGACACCGGTCATTGGCCAGTTTTATCTGATGTTGGGTACGTTATTGTTCTTCGCGATCGATGGTCACTTGACGTTATTGCATCTGGTTCAGCTGAGCTTTACCACCTTACCGGTATCGACCAAAGGCATCGATATTGCGGGATTGCAGGCTATGGTCGCTTTCTTTTCGACCATGATGCAGATGGCCTTATCCGTCTCCCTGGCTTCCATCACAGCGATGTTGCTGGTTAATTTTTCGTTCGGTGTGATGACGCGTGCCGCACCGCAACTGAATATTTTTAGCATGGGATTCTCCGTCAGCATGATTTGCGGTTTGTTGGTGATGTGGATTTCACTTGGCGGGTTTATGGAACATTTTCTGGCCCATTGGCAGCAGGTGACGGCATTAATTTGTCAGGTCATCGGCACTGAATGTAGCGGAGGCTAGTGATGGCTGAAGCCGATGGTCAGGAAAAGACAGAGGACCCCACAGGTAAACGACTATCTCAAGCCAAAGAGAAAGGGCAGGTTCCCCGATCCAAAGAGATGGGTACTGCGCTGATTCTTTTGGCTGGCGTCATCGGCCTGGCGATCACTGGGCCATCTATCGGTGTTGCATTAACCGGTATCATGCAACGAAATTTTTCATTCAGCCGCGAACAGCTGTTTGATCCTGAAACCATGGCGCTGGCATTCGTCGCGGATATTGTTGACCTTATTCCGTCGATGGCGTCGATCTTTTTTATTTTGCTGATTGCCGCCTTAATCGGGAATTTATTTATCGGCGGGGTATTTTTCAGCTCTCAGGCCATGATGCCCAATTTTTCCAAACTCAACCCGGTCAATGGTTTGAAACGGTTGGTTGGCGTGCAGAGTCTGATCGAGCTGCTCAAATCGATCGGCAAAGTCTCATTCATCGGCCTCATGGTGTGGTGGCTGCTGACACGACAAATGTCGCATATTCTTGACCTTAGCCAGCGTCAGTTCCCTTATGCCATCTATGATGCCCTGGAGACCTGTTTGTGGATCGCTATTGCGATTTGTTGTGCCCTGCTACCGATTGTGGCAATCGATGTGCCGTTCCAGATGTGGCATTACAAGGAACAGCTCAAGATGACCAAGCAGGAGGTCAAGGATGAGTTCAAGGATGCCGAAGGGAAGCCTGAAGTAAAAGGACGCATGCGCCGTCTGCAGTATGAGATGGCGAACCGGCGCATGATGGCAGAGGTTCCCAAAGCAGACGTTATCGTTACCAACCCGACACACTATGCCGTCGCACTCAAATATGACCGTCAACAGGGCAAAGCCCCGGTTGTCGTGGCCAAAGGCGTGGATGAGATAGCCATGATGATTCGAACGGTGGGCAATGAATATGGCATTACTCAAATCAGTTCCCCGCCGTTAGCCCGGGCCATCTTTCACACCACGAAACTGGACAGCGAGATCCCGGAAGGGTTATTTGTCGCGGTGGCGCAGGTATTGGCTTATGTCTACCAGTTACAAGCCTATCGCCAAGGTCGCGGCCAGGCGCCGAATAAATTGGCGGATGACTTACCCATTCCGGATGATATGCGTTACTGACGTCTTTTTGACACTCATTTGTGGTCATTATCAAACTCTTTCAAAATCAATGCATTAACCAATGGCTTAATTTTTGCTAGTCTGTGGCTACTGCCGTCTGGACTTCATCGCCATGGATATAAAAGCCGCAATCGCCTCATTGGGACAATTCAAAAGCCTCCTGAACAAGGGAGTTGGCACGCCATTACTGGTGCTGGCAACACTTGGCATGGTGGTGTTGCCGATGCCCGCCTTTCTGCTGGATATTTTGTTCACCTTCAACATTGCGTTGGCGATGGTGGTGTTGCTGGTCGCTATTTATTCCAGGCGGCCTCTGGATTTTGCGGCTTTTCCAACCATCTTGCTGGTTGCAACGCTGCTACGCCTGGCGTTGAACGTCGCGTCGACCCGGGTGGTGTTGCTGGAGGGGCATAATGGGCCAGGTGCTGCGGGTCATGTTATCGAGGCATTCGGCAACGTGGTGATAGGCGGCAACTATGCAGTGGGTCTGATCGTTTTCATCATTTTGATGATCATCAACTTTGTTGTCGTGACCAAAGGGGCTGGGCGTATTTCTGAGGTGAGTGCCCGTTTTACCTTGGACGCTATGCCAGGTAAGCAAATGGCGATAGATGCGGATCTCAATGCCGGCTTGATTAACCAAGATGAAGCTAAACGGCGGCGTCAGGATGTGACGGCGGAGGCCGATTTTTACGGTTCTATGGATGGTGCCTCCAAATTCGTCAAAGGGGATGCGGTGGCAGGGATCATGATCCTGTTCATCAACATCATTGGCGGCTTCATTATCGGTATGGCGCAGCATGGTCTCGCTTTTTCTGATGCCACCCGTATTTATACCCTGCTGACGATTGGTGATGGCCTGGTTGCGCAGATCCCATCTTTGCTGCTATCGATTGCGGCCGCCATTATCGTCACACGTCAAAATGCTGAGCAGGATATGGGGACCGTAGTCCTGGGGCAGATGTTTGATGATCCCAAATCCTTGGCGATTACCTCCGGTGTTTTAGTGGTAATGGGGTTAGTTCCTGGCATGCCGCACCTGTCTTTTTTGAGTCTAGGTTGTCTGGCCGGCGCCGGAGCATGGTGGATTCAGCGACGGGCCAAACAGCAAAAGGCGGCCCAACTGGCCAAGCTCAATGCCCCGGTGGAGAGTAACTTGCCGGCAGAACAGAGTAAGGATTTGAGTTGGGATGATGTCTCTCCGGTCGATGTTATCGGGCTTGAAGTCGGTTATCGACTGATCCCGATGGTCGATCGTAGTCAGGGGGGCGCCTTGTTGAACCGGATTAAAGGGGTGCGCAAAAAGTTATCCCAAGAGCTGGGGTTTCTTATACCACCAGTACATATCAGGGATAACCTCGATCTACAGCCAAACCAGTATCGCATCACGCTGATGGGCGTGAATGTTGGTGAGTCTGAGGTCTACCACGAGCGAGAGATGGCAATCAATCCGGGCCAGGTCTTCGGCCAGATACAGGGGATCGAGACACGTGATCCCGCTTTTGGCCTGGATGCAGTCTGGATTGCTCAAGAGCAAGTCGATCAGGCACAAAGCTTGGGCTATACAGTCGTCGATGCGTCGACCGTGATTGCAACCCACATGAGCCAAATTCTTTCCAGCCACGCCGCTCAACTCTTGGGCCACGAGGAAGTTCAGAACTTGCTGGACATGGTGGCTCGTTCGCAACCTAAGCTGGTTGAAGGACTTATTCCGGGTGTGATGAGCTTGGGAACCTTGGCCAAAGTCTTGCAAAATCTGTTGACAGAGGGGGTGCCCGTACGTGATATGCGGACTCTGCTGCAAACTTTGGTGGAATATGCTCCTCGCAGCCAGGATCCCGATGTATTGACTGCAGCCTGTCGAATCGCACTGCGCCGCCTGATTGTTCAGGATATCGTGGGTGGTGAGCCCGTGATCCCGGTCATTACATTAGCACCTGATTTGGAACGCATATTGCATCAGTCCCTGCAAGCTGGAGGGGCTGAGGGGGCCGGAATCGAGCCCGGGTTAGCCGAGCGTATGCAGCGTTCGTTAACCGAAGCGACTCAGCGACAGGAATTAGAGGGACAGCCAGCCATATTGCTGACATCCGGAGTATTGCGTTCAACATTGGCTCGCTTTGTTAAAAATGCGATTCCTGGTTTGCGTGTACTCTCCTATCAGGAAGTGCCTGACGATAAGCAGATCCGCATCGTTAGTGCCGTCGGTCAGCAATAATGACGCCGGAGGAATCAGGTGAAGATAAAACGTTTTTTTGCCAAAGATATGCGAACGGCGCTGGCGGAAGTCAAAGAGGTGCTGGGACCTGATGCTGTCATCATGTCCAATAAGAAGGTGTCTGGTGGGATTGAGATCGTTGCTGCGGTCGATTACCAACCCGCCACCAAAGAGTCAGAAAGCCGTCGCGAGCTGCGCGATGACAGCGTCAATTTAACGACACAACGCCAGGTTCAAGAGCCCAAAACAGCATCCGGATTTGCTTTTAGTCAAAAGAGTGACGCGCAAATGCAGGAGAGTTTTCCTGATAGCCTCTCTGCCTTGTTAGCGCGTCAGCAACAGGTTCATGAGTCTGCTCCTGCAATGATGTTTGATGCCGGTCCCAGAACCTTGGCTGAGCAAGCGGCAATGCCTGAAGCGCCAACCGTCAGACGTAGCCCGGCCGCCAAATCAGCACCGCCTGCGCGTGAACGCGAACTTGAATTCATGCGTGCTGAATTAGCCTCCATTCGTAAACTGCTACAACATCAGGTATCGGGTTTGATGTGGCAGGAGGTAGAGCGTCGTGAGCCTACGCGAGCCTTGATCATCAAACAGCTGACGCAGGGTGGATTTGAGCCTGCTTATGCGGAGCATTTAGCTAGCCTGATACCAGAAGAGGTTTCGTTGCATGAAGCATGGCAACGACTTAAAGAAGGGCTGGTGGCCGAGTTAAAAACCGGTGATGACGATATCTTACGTCACGGTGGTGCCGTTGCGTTGTTAGGGCCAACCGGCGTGGGTAAAACCACGACGATTGCCAAGTTGGCTGCACGATTTGCGATGAAATATGGGCCGGACCAAGTGGCATTGATTACAACCGATCATTATCGGATCGGTGCCCATGAGCAGCTACAGACATACGGTCGCATCATGGGCTGTGTCGTCAAAACCGTCGGCAGTGTCGAAGAGCTTTCCAGTGCTCTCTATCAGTTACGCAATCGGCGTCTGGTGTTAATCGATACCGCCGGCATGGGGCAGCGTGATGTTCGTCTGACTGAGCAGTTGGACACATTGGTCAAGAATGCCAAGGTTCGTATTCGCAATTATCTGGTATTGCCTGCCACCTCTCAGCGCCGGGTGTTGCAGGAAGCCTATGAGCACTTCCGACGCGTCCCATTGAGTGGTTGTATTTTGACCAAGCTGGATGAAAGTCTGAATCTGGCTGAGGTGATGGGCATGTGTATTCGTAACAATTTACCCATCAGCTATATAACCGACGGCCAGCGGGTTCCCGAAGACCTTCAAACCGCCAGAGCCAGCGAACTGGTAGAGATGACTTTGCGTCAGCTGGAGCAGGACAGTGCCGAAACGCACTTCTGGGGCCAGGACAGCGAGCATGCCGAGCATATGGAGTTTTATAAATAATGAATAACAGCAATCTCGATCAAGCTCAGGGGCTGAGAAAAATGCGTCAGGGGAGTCGCGTAAAAGTTATTACCGTTACCGGTGGTAAAGGCGGGGTTGGTAAGTCGAACGTGACACTTAATATGGCTGTTGCGATGGCGGCACAGGGTAAGCGAGTCTTACTGCTGGATGCAGACTTGGGGCTAGCCAACATTGACGTCATGCTCGGTCTGCGAGTCCAGAAAAATTTGTCGCATGTGCTATCTGGCGAGTGCACTCTCGACGATATTATTGTCGAGGGGCCTTATGGGCTGATGATCATACCGGCTACGTCTGGCACGCAATCTATGGTTGAACTGACCCCTGCACAGCACGCCGGTCTGATTCGTGCTTTCAGCGATATGAAAACGACCATTGATGTGCTTTTGGTCGATACGGCTGCAGGTATTTCTGACATGGTGCTGAGCTTTGCAAGAGCGGCACAAGATATTCTTGTGGTGGTGTGTGATGAGCCTACCTCTATCACAGATGCGTATGCCCTGATCAAGTTATTGTCGCGTGAGTACGGCGTTTTTCGTTTCAAAGTGGTTGCGAATATGGTGCGCAGTCTTCGTGAGGGGCAGGAACTATTTAGCAAGCTTACCCGAGTTACCGACCGTTTTTTAGATGCATCATTGGAATTGGTAGCCTGCATTCCGTATGACAATAATGTCAGACAGGCGGTGAAAAAACAGAAAGTGATTGTGGATGCGTTTCCCAAGTCACCTGCGTCACTGGCATTTCGTGCGCTAGCAAACAAAGCCTCGGGATGGCCAATCCCCCATCAACCAGGGGGGCATCTGGAATTCTTTATCGAGACACTATTACATAAAGCCAATAATGTAGTTCAGGACACTATTAGTGAATAAAGCCCAAGCCTATGTTCGCCATCAGGATCAAAACACACTGGTAGAACGTTACGCTCCACTGGTGAAGAGGATTGGTCTGCATTTGATGGCGCGCTTGCCAAGTAGTGTGCAACTGGATGATTTGCTTCAATCCGGCATGATCGGCTTGCTGGAGGCGGCTCGAAACTATGATGGTAGTAAAGGGGCCAGTTTTGAAACCTATGCAGGAATTCGTATCCGCGGAGCCATGATTGACGAGATCCGCAGCGGCGATTGGGTTCCTCGTTCTGTTCATCGAAATAGTCGCCGTATCTCAGATGCTATTGTCACCATAGAACAACGTTCTGGCCGTGACGCTCGAGACAATGACATTGCGACTGAACTGGGTGTTTCACTCGATGAATATCATTCGATGCTCAACGATGCCGCATGTGGTCGGCTGGTTGGTATAGAGGACTTGGGTGTTTCTGAAGATGTTATTCACTCTGTTGAAGAGCACGAGTCTGCAAATATTGCCTTCAGTTCAGTGGTTGATGATAAATTCCAGGCAGCCCTGGCTGAAGGAATTCGCCATTTGCCCGAAAGAGAAGCGCTAGTTTTGTCGCTTTACTATGAAGAAGAACTGAACTTGAAAGAAATTGGTCAAATATTGAACGTGAGTGAGTCGCGAGTGAGTCAGATTCACTCTCAAGCGATGCATCGACTAAGAGCCAAAATGAAAGATTGGTACTGACAGCACATATGCTTGTCTACACTCATGGCTGAGTGTGATGCATAATAAAAACAATATCGCTATAAACAGAATAAGTTAGGACTGCGTTCTGCAGTCACCTTAGGAGGGTATTTTGGATAAGAACATGAAAATCCTCATTGTTGATGATTTCTCAACAATGCGCCGGATAATCAAAAACTTGCTTCGTGACCTCGGCTTTAACAATACCCACGAGGCTGACGATGGCAACACAGCTCTCCCTATGCTGAAAAATGGTGATTTCGAGTTTGTGGTTACAGACTGGAACATGCCCGGTATGCAGGGCATCGATTTGTTAAAAGCGATTCGTGCTGATGAAAAGCTCTGTCACTTACCAGTGCTGATGGTAACTGCGGAAGCCAAACGTGAGCAAATAATCGAGGCAGCCCAGGCGGGAGTGAATGGCTATATCGTTAAGCCCTTTACCGCAGCAACGCTTAAAGAAAAGCTGGACAAAATTTTCGAGCGAATTGGCTGACGGAGTAATAACTCATGAAAGTCAAGGTGCCGTTGATCAACCTTGAACAAGCCAAATTGCTTGTTACCCATCTTGAGCGAGGAGATCAATCGGCTGCAAATGAGTTATTGGCTGATATCTGCATTCCCAATGCGAGTGAACTGTTTGCCCGAGTAGGTCATTTAACGCGTCAACTACATACCTCGCTACAGGAGTTCCGTCTTGATCCCAGAATTCCTGATCTGGCTATTCAGGAAATCCCTGATGCTCGCGAGCGGCTGAATTATGTCATTAGTATGACAGACAAGGCTGCTAATCGAACGATGGATGCCGTAGATGCGGGCTTGCCTCTGGCCAGTCAGTTGAGTCAGCAGATTATGGATATTCTTCCGGCTTGGGATGCGTTGATGACCAGACGGATTGAGCTGAACAGTTTCAAAGAGTTGTGCCATCGTCTCGATCGCATGATTCGACAGTCGGAGAGCGATGCCAATCAGTTGCGGGAGCTGTTAACCGAAATTTTGATGGCTCAGGATTTTCAGGATCTTACTGGTCAGATGATCCGACGGGTTATTACTTTGGTTCAAGAGGTCGAGTCAAAACTAGTCGAGATGTTGACCGTGTTTGGAGAGCCTGAACAAGTCGTTGAGGCTCCTATTGAAAAAAACCGGGACATTGCAGTCGAAGGACCCATCATCAATAAGGAAGCCCGTACGGATGTGGTGCAGAGCCAGGACGATGTGGATGACCTGTTATCAAGTTTAGGTTTCTGAGGGAGTAAAGAATGGGCTACGAAGTTGATGAGGACATCCTGCAGGATTTTTTAGTCGAGGCCTCGGAGATTCTAGAGCAGCTATCTGAGCAGTTGGTTGAGCTGGAGAAGCGGCCAGATGATCGTGAGTTGTTGAACGCGATCTTCCGCGGTTTCCACACTGTTAAGGGTGGCGCTGGTTTTTTGTCATTGACCGAGTTGGTTGATGCATGCCACGGTGCTGAAAACGTATTCGATACCTTGCGAAATGGAGGGCGTCACGTTGATTCGGAATTAATGGACGTCATCTTGCAGGCATTGGATACGATTAACGAGATGTTTGCGCATGTTCAAAATCGTGAGCCGCTAGAACCTGCGTCGCCAGCATTGTTGGATGCACTTCATCACCTTAGCGCTCCTGCCAGTGCAGATGATATTGCGGCTAAAACCACAAAAGTTAAGCCGGTAGAAGCAATAAAGCCAGTCTCTCAACCGGCTCCTGTATCAACTTCTACATCCTCCATCGATGATATTACCCAGGATGAGTTCGACCGCCTGCTGGATGAGTTGCATGGTGTCGGTAAGTCGCCAGCTAGTTCAACTTCTGCGCCTTCTGAGTCAGGTGGTGATATCACTGATGATGAATTTGAGGCCTTACTTGATCAGCTCCATGGTCACGGCAAGCACAAAGGGATCCCTGACTCTGTTGGTCAACATATGACCCAGGCACAGTCGGAGGCGGATGCTCTGATTAACGATGATGAATTTGAGGCACTCTTAGATCAGTTGCATGGAAAAGGCAAAGCACCGAGTAAAGCTCCTGTTTCTGACGTGGATAATGTCGATGAACAGGAAAAATCGGTTATTGCTGTTTCCGCAAAAGCGTCTCCAGCGGCGGCCACAAGTTCCCAGCAGCAAGTTCAGAATGAGACTACGGTGCGTGTTGATACCCGCACCTTGGACGTCATTATGAATATGGTTGGTGAACTAGTTCTAGTCCGTAATCGCTTGGTTAGCCTGGGTGTTGCTAGCAATAACGAAGAGATGTCCAAGGCTGTTGCTAATTTGGATGTCGTTACTGCAGATTTGCAAGGCGCAGTGATGAAGACGCGTATGCAACCGATCAAAAAGGTTTTTGGTCGTTTTCCTCGTGTCGTCCGGGACTTGGCGCGAAGCCTGAAGAAAGAAATCAACTTGGTTATGGAAGGTGAAGATACTGATTTGGATAAAAACCTGGTTGAGGCTCTAGCTGACCCCATGGTTCACCTTGTCAGAAATTCTTGTGACCATGGGATTGAACTACCTGATGTCCGTACGAAGGCTGGTAAGTCCAAGGTAGGTACTATTCGTCTCAGTGCTTCGCAGGAAGGCGATCACATCCTGTTGTTGATTGAAGATGATGGCGCAGGGATGGATCCTGAGAAACTCAAGTCCATTGCTATTAAACGCGGTGTTCTGGACGCTGAGCAAGCGGCCAGGATGAGTGATACCGAAGCCTACAACCTCATTTTTGCTCCTGGTTTTTCCACCAAGCAGGAAATATCCGATATTTCAGGGCGTGGAGTCGGGATGGATGTGGTGAAAACCAGTATTTCCCAACTTAATGGCTCCATAAGAATTCACTCTGAGCAGGGGGTGGGGACTCGCCTTGAAATTAAAGTCCCACTGACGCTGGCGATATTACCCACCTTAATGGTTGAGGTCGGGCAGCAAACATTTGCTCTTCCGCTGACAAGTGTGAATGAAATATTCCACCTTGATTTGACGCGTTCAAAAATGGTGGATGGTCAATTGACTATCATTGTTCGTGATAAGGCAATTCCATTGTTCTATTTGCAGGACTGGCTTATCCGTGGCGCGCGCAAAGGTGCTCATCGAAAAGAACAGGGGCATGTCGTTATTGTCCAAATTGGGACCCAGCAAGTCGGTTTCGTTGTTGATAATTTGATCGGGCAGGAAGAGGTGGTGATCAAACCATTGGATAAGCTTCTGCATGGGACGCCGGGTATGGCTGGCGCCACGATCACCAGTGACGGAGGCATTGCCCTGATTCTGGATGTTCCTAATTTGCTGAAGGCTTATGCTCGACGCCGTTAATACAAAGAGAACGAGAACACGATGGCTGTAAAGGTATTAGTTGTAGACGATTCAAGCTTTTTCCGACGCCGGGTGACCGAGATCATTAATCAGGATCCGACGCTTGAAGTCATTGATACCGCACAGAATGGCCGTGAGGCAATTGAAAAGGCGCTTAAGTTGCAGCCTGATGTCATCACGATGGATATTGAAATGCCAGTATTAGATGGCATTTCGGCTGTTAGGGAAATAATGGCCAAAAATCCAACGCCGATTCTGATGTTTTCTTCGCTGACGAATGATGGCGCAAAAGCAACACTGGATGCGCTAGATGCCGGTGCTTTGGATTTCTTACCCAAGAAATTTGAAGATATTGCCAGAGATAAAGAAGAAGCAACCAAACTGTTGCAGCAACGCGTAAAGGCTATCGCCAGACGACGGCTATTTATGTCATCTCCACGCCCCTCGGCAACTGTGACGAACACCGTATTCGGTGGGGCGACCAATGCGCCAGCACCTGCTGTATCCAATCAGAGACCTGTTCGTCCGACGTCTGGCCTGACTGAACGTTTGGGATCAGCCCATTCACCAAACACATCAATTACTGCGGCAAATCCGGTTTTCAAGAAGAGCGGTAAGACTTATCAGTTATTAGCTATTGGTACTTCCACTGGCGGTCCGGTTGCGCTGCAAACGGTGTTAACGCAGCTACCAGCAGATTTTCCGTATCCGATCTTACTGATTCAACATATGCCAGCAACATTCACCTCGGCTTTTGCGGCCCGTCTAAATGGGTTATGCAAAATATCGGTGAAAGAGGCCGAAGACGGCGACACGCTCAAGGCCGGCTGTGCTTATTTAGCACCTGGTGGAAAGCAAATGATGCTAGAGGGGCGAGCGGGTAGTGCGCGTATCCGAATCATCGAAGGTAATGACAAAGTAAATTACAAGCCTTGCGTTGATATCACGTTTGCATCGTTGGCAAAGAGTTATGGCGACAAGGTGCTGGCGATGGTGTTGACAGGGATGGGGGCTGATGGCCGAGACGGTGCGCGTCTTTTAAAGGAACAAGGCTCGACGATTTGGGCGCAAGACGAAGCATCGTGTGTGGTCTATGGCATGCCTCAAGCGGTTGCCAAAGCCGGTATTGCAACAGAATCGTTACCGCTTGATCGGATTGCTCAGCGAATCCTGGTCGAAATAGGGCGTTAATTATGAACTTGCTCGGTATCTTCGTTGCAATCGGTTTTATTATCGGCGCCAACCTGCTTGAAGGCGGCCATCCCAGCGCGATGCTGAATTTGCCTGCATTTTTGATTGTTATCGGCGGTGCTATCGGTGCCGTAATGGTGCAGTTTCCTATCCGTGTTTTGTTGGGAGCGGTAAAACAGTTCGGTTGGTTGATCTCTCCGCCAAAACTGGACTTGCATGCACAATCGGAGTTGCTTGAAGGCATGTCGACGACAGCGAGGCAACAAGGTTTGCTGGCGCTAGAAAATCAGGTCGGACAGATTGGTGATGCGTTCACCCGCAATGGCTTGCAAATGATTGTTGACGGTGTGGACAAAGATCAACTGCATCAGTTGCTAGAAAATGAAATAGAAATTGAACAGCATGAACTTGAGCAATCTGTAAAAGTTTTTGAGGCATTGGGTGGGTATACACCGACCATGGGTATTCTTGGTGCTGTGCTGGGTCTTATCCATGCTATGGGCTTGCTGGATCGCCCAGAAATGTTAGGTCCGGCAATTGCGGTGGCTTTCGTTGCAACCATCTACGGTGTGGGGTCAGCCAATATTTTATTCTTGCCGGTAGCCAACCGTTATAAAGCAATCAACCACGATATTGCCCATTTCAAGCTGATGGTTCTCGAGGGACTGTTATCAATCGCTAGTGGCGAAAACACGATGCAATTGAAGCGCCGGCTTCAGGTTTACATCGGAGAGGAGTAAACCATGGGGAAAAAAAAGAAGGTTGAGCCACCAGAGAACCATGAACGCTGGTTGATCTCCTATGCAGACTTCATGACTCTTCTTTTTGCCTTATTTGTTGTGTTGTATGGTTTTGCCATGTCGAAACAAACTGAGGTTAAGGCCCTCGTTCAAGGCCTCATACAAAGTTTCACAGAAATGGGCTTTGTCACGGCTCGCCCTGGATCTACTGTCCTGACCGGAAGTTACGGCATTGTACAAAGCAATGATGGTTCAGACATCAGTGCGGCTTCCCCTAATCAGCAAGTCATGATTGTTCAGGCGCCGACTCAAGGGGGCGGCGGGATGTTAGATACTGGACAGCCGCCGACGCAACAACCTGTTCCTACCCAAAGCACACAAACCGAGATTAAAGAACAATTACCAATGGACGAGAGTGTCAGTAATAGTTCTGGCGCGCCATTCGATGCATTAAAAAAAGAGTTCAATAAATCATTAGAAGATCTTGTTTCAGCGGGGTTGATTGATATCAAGTCTGATGAAAATTGGCTGACAATTGAGCTGAGCTCTGGACTGATATTTCCCAGTGGTAGTGCGACTGTCTTGTTAAAAGCCAAGCCTGTGCTCAAACAAATTGCCAAGACGTTAGCGCCACTACGCAATTATGTTCGTGTGCGCGGATATACGGACAATGTGCATATTGCCAATGAACTGTACGGTTCGAATTGGGAGCTTTCTGCACAACGTGCGATCTCTGTGCTTAAAAGTTTGGAAGGCGATGGTATCCCTCCAGCACAGCTGGCTATTGAGGCATATGGAGAGTATTCACCTTTTGCCTCCAATTCGACCGAGCGAGGGCGGGAATTAAATCGGAAGGTGGTGATTGCTGTATCTCGTTTTGCATTCACACCTAAACCTCTGCCCGTCATTGTAGATGGGACACCCGCAAAGCCAGGTGATAAGCCGCTCACAGAGATTATTACTCCGGAAAACTACAATATAATCCAGTTACCGGATGGCCGGCTAAAGTTAAAAAAGCAGGAATAACATCTTGATTGTATGGACTATTGCCAACCAAAAAGGCGGTGTCGGTAAAACTACGACCGTTGTCTCGCTGTCCGGCGTGCTTGCGAGCTTGAAAAAGCGTGTCTTGCTTTTGGATACCGATCCACATGCATCGCTGACCAGCTATCTGGATTATGATTCCGATCTGCTTGATGGAACCTTGTTTGACTTGTTTGAACTTGTTGAGCCTGACCGCGCTGCAGTCGAACGCGTGATTCTGCCTACCCGTTTTGAGAATATCAGCCTGTTGCCGGCTTCTATTGCCTTGTCGACGCTAGATAGAACGTTGGGGAGCCGCGACGGGATGGGGCTTATTCTGCGTAAGGCTTTGCAACATATCTCTGACAGTTTTGATGCCGTTTTAATCGATTGTCCGCCGGTTCTTGGTGTAATGATGGTGAATGCGCTGGCCGCAAGTAGTCATATTCTCGTGCCCGTTCAGACGGAGTTTCTTGCCCTTAAGGGACTGGAGCGGATGATCAAAACATTTGAGATCATGCAACACTCCAGTCAATTACCTTTTAATTACACGATTGTGCCGACCATGTTTGACAAGCGTACCCGGGCATCATTACAGAGTCTGGAGTCGGTTCGTGCGCTGTACGGTCATCGCGTATGGGAGTCGGTCATCCCCATCGACACCAAGTTCAGGGATGCCAGTCATATGCATATTCCACCATCGATCTACTCTCCGGATAGTCGCGGCAGTCAGGCTTATCTTGGACTGCTCAATCACTTGTTGGCTGAGGAAAAGGTGTCGATATGAGTCAGGGCTCGCAATTCAAAGCCATGGATAGTTATTTCCATGCTCTGCTGAATGAGGCTGCGGCTCCTGAGCCAGCGGCGCTTCCGGCCGATGACACTCAGCCTGATGAACCGCTGAGTTATGCTGAACCGCAATCGCCTGTTGTGCAGGAAAAGTTAGAGGCGCTTTTAGCCAAGGTAGAACAAGTTTCCAAGGTCGATGCTGTCGTTTCTCAACCTGAGGTGAGGGTAAGCCCGGCAGTAGTCAAAAGACAACCGCCAGTGCCTCCAGAATGGAAAAACATCGAGACAGGGCGCGAATTTCAAGCCTTGTTTTTTGCGGTTGCCGGGGTAACGTTTGCGGTCCCGTTGACCGAGTTGGGTGGCATTCACCAGCTTGGCAAGATCAATACCCTGTTTGGTAAACCTGACTGGTTTGCCGGTGTGATGACGATGCGCGATGTACAGCTGAATGTTGTGGATACCAAGCGTTGGATTATGCCCGGTCAGGTGGCCGATGAACCTTATGAATATTTGGTCATGTTAGGGAATAGTCAATGGGGTCTGGCGTGCCACCAATTACTGGGCACTGAGCTGCTGATTCGCGATCGCATTCAATGGCGCACCAGCGCCGGTAAACGGCCTTGGCTTGCGGGAATGGTTAAAGACAAGATGTGCGCGCTTCTGCATGTTCATGAGCTATTGCTGTTGCTAGAAAAAGGTCTCAATATCGAAGGTCAATAGTAGGTAATTGTCGATATTTGTTGCTAGTTTTGTTTCATGATGCTGGAAATTAAAGGAATCGGAATATGAGCCAGAAGCGTAATGTGGCGCAGAATGTAGCTGAAGATGAAGTGCTCCAGTGGGTCACCTTCCAGTTGGATCGTGAAACATACGGTATTAACGTGATGCAGGTACAGGAAGTATTACGTTATACCGAAATTGCTCCGGTTCCCGGTGCGCCTGACTATGTACTGGGGATCATCAACTTGCGTGGTAACGTAGTTACCGTGATTGATACACGTCAGCGTTTTGGCCTGGAGCCTGCAGAAGTCAGTGATAATTCGCGGATTGTTATCATCGAAGCCGAGAAGCAAGTCGTTGGCATCATGGTAGATAGCGTCGCCGAGGTGGTCTATCTGCGTGCATCAGAAATTGATGTGGCTCCGAGTGTCGGAACCGAAGAGAGTGCCAAGTTTATTCAAGGCGTTTCCAACCGCGATGGCGAGTTACTGATTCTGGTCGATCTGAATAAGCTGCTGACCGATGACGAGTGGGATGAACTGAGTCAGCTGTGAGTATTAGCTTCGAGTGGATAGTGTTGGCTGTGGCTTCTACGGGGATTTTTCTCGCCGTAGGGGCCTTGGTTATCTGTTGGTTGGTTAACACGCGTAGTCGTCGTAAATTGCAGGCGATGGAACTGCTGGTCAAAGAGTTGTTGAAGTCACGCGATAGTACTCGTAAACAGCTCAATGAATTGCACAGCAGTGCCTTGGGCGCCGGGCAAAAGATGTTGGAAATTGAGAAGTCCATTCTGGTGCTTGCAGAACGTCAGCAGGAGTTGGTGCTACAGGATCCTGATAGCCGCCTCTATAGCCGTGCCGCCCGCATGGTGGAATTAGGGGCCGGAATCGATGAAGTGATGGCAGAGTGTGAAATTCCTAAAGCCGAAGCTGAGTTACTGATATCCTTGCGTGCTTCTCGAAAACCCAACTGATATTTTAATAAAAGGCCAGCCATGCTGGCCTTTTATATATGTTCCTCAATGGCTTGAGTACCATCGGCGCGCTTCCAATGTGCAGGATATTTCCCTTGTAATAAAAACGAATAGGATAATATTTCTGCAATGATTACGTATAATGCAGGTGGGATGGTTTCACCCTCCTGCATGACTGAAAGGCGCTCCAGCAACGCAGGATCTTGGTGAATATATATTCCAGCGTCCTCGGCAACGGCTAATAGCTCTTGTGCTAAATTGCCTTCGTTTTTTCCTGAAATATGCGGGGCTTTATCACCGTCATATTTCAATGCTATGGCTTTCAGATCGTCATTCATGCTTATACCCTGATAGATAGGCCTTCGGGTTTGACACCATCGTTATCCACGTCGTTTTTTATTTTTCCTTGTTTGCATAATAACGGGCCAGGAGCAAGTCCAAGCTCCCTTAGGCGAGCATCCAAAGATGGCCACGTCTTTTTTATTAAATCACAGGTCTGGAGTTTTTCAGCCGTCATTTGCAATGTGATATCTGGTATATCTAGCATGGCTTTAACCTGTAACAAACCAAGATGCTCTAAATCAAGCATGAATGTTAATGTCCAATGATGTTTGCCCTGTTCATTTCGTCCCTGATGACATTTAACAAAATTCTCTTTCCCGCCAGGATATTGAGGCGGGAGAGGGATATTCAACAGCAATAAGGTGTTGTTTTCCTGCAGTGGCGATTGTAGCTTCTCCATCTGTTGAATAAATTGAGTAGCAGTTTTATTTAATGTGGATTGGCTTTCTTCTGTCGGCAAACTTGGGAGCCCGGAATGAGGCAATGGTTTCCCTTCACTATTATTATTTCCCGATGCACTGTTGCGTAACAAATGGTAATTCAGCAGGGATAGCGCCCACTGTTGCAGCCCTTTGCTGTTAGTCGTCTCTCCCAGCAAGGGGTTTTGAATAAAACTGACCCATTCGCGAACTTGTTCGGCAGACTGAATCTGCGGAGACAAGACAGAGATTAATTGACGCAGCGGTGTTTGTAATGCCGTCGGCAATAATTTACGTTCTAATAGCGTATTCAATGTGTGTATATAATCACCAAATGACAGCGTAGGAATAGACAAGGCTTTTGCGAGTGCATTGATGGATTCAATGTGTAATCCCTGTCCTGCTGCTGCCGAACTGTTATTTACTCCGGCGGTGACTATCGGTGTCTGTTTGTTTATTTCAGTGCTGATTTTGGCGGCGGCGTCGGGTAGGGAGACTTGCGGAATAGACTTGATTAAATCAGAGCTGTGTTTATTGACCAAGGCTGTGATATTTTTGGCTAGGTCAGTTGTGATATTCGATTTGGTTAATGAAATTTCATTGAGTTTATTCGGTGTGGTGTCATCTGAATTTGTTGCTGAATTATTGAGTGCAGTCGGTGTGGTGGGTAATTTAATATTGGTGTTTTCTGCGAGTTTAACAATAAATCTGACTGTCAATTCGGTTGCTAATTGAATCGCGGGGGTTTGTGAACGTTCACTGTTTGGTAATAAACGAACCGCTTGTTGTTGTAATTGTTTTTGTAACGTTATATCCGGCATATCCACGAGGCGGAGGGCTGCTAGTTGATTCAACCAGCTCCAGAATGCTTTTCCTGGCTCTGATGAAGAGTTAATAAAAGCCGGTAAATTATTCAAGGCGGTGGTTAATAAAGGCGAATTTTGTGTTGAATAGATTGTCGCTGGCGTCGAGGTTAATAGCTGGTTTATTAGCATACGAGGTAGCGGATCGGCAGCCGGAAGCTGACTGATAATTCGCGCAAATAGTTCGCTTTGTGCGGTAGCGCCCCCGGCGGTGGCATTGTTGGCCAGATTATTCGGAGTTAACAGTGTGCTCAACTGGCGTAATAACGTTTGCTGTTTATCCACCATGCCTGTTGGTAATTGCCCTTGCAGTTGCGCTAAACCACGTAAAAAATCGCGCACAGCAGACTCATCAGCATTAATCCGTGACGTGTTGGCAGTGACAGTACTATCACTCTCCGCCGCTTCTGTGGTGACAGGGACGGATGGTGCTGTTCCCGACAGCTCTGGTGGTGAATAGATGGTCACATGAGCCCCTTTTAAACTGATGGCATGTAGGCTTCGGTTTTTCCATGGCTAAGCATGGGCATTAGTCGGTTCGCCGGATGAAGGCTCGTCGTCGCGCTGTGGTTTCATATATAATGCCTCTGATGCGCCACGCGAAGAGTGCCGCATCGCGTTATATGCTGAGGTATCGATGAAAATCCTGACTTCCTGTCTGTTTATTTTGGCTGTTAGCAGCAGTCACGCCATTCAGGCGGATGAGCTTGGCAAGCCGAGCCCTGACGCTTCCAGTCGTAAATCGACGTTACCAGGCGGTGCGGTCGATCCCTATGAGCCGTTAAACCGCATGAGTTGGGATCTCAACTACAACTATCTCGATCGTTATGCTCTACGCCCCATGGTACATGCCTATGTCGACTGGGTGCCTACGCCTATCCGTAATGGTATCGGCAACGTCACTGAGAACTTGAATGAGGCGAACTATTTCGTCAATAACTTGCTTGTCGGCCGGGTTGCGGATTCAGGAACCAGTGTCTTGCGTTTCGCACTCAACTCCACCGTGGGCCTGCTCGGGATGGTCGATGTGGCCAGCGACATGGGCATCCAACGTAAAAGCATGAGCATGAGCACAGTGCTGGGTAAGGCCACCGTCGACCAAGGGGCATATTTTATGGTGCCCTTGTATGGACCGACGACGATGCGCAGTGCGATAGGCGATACGGTGGACGGGCTCTATTTCCCCTATGCCAATATGAACTTATGGACTCGCGTCGCGATATGGGCAACCGACAGCTTCAGCAAGCGGGCCCGGGTTGTCGATCAAGAAGCGGTGTTGGATAACGCTCTGGATCCCTATGTTACCGCCAAGGATTTCTATCTGCAGTACGAAGAGAGCAAGGTGCTGGATGGGCAGGCGCCGAAGCCGCAACCGGCCTCTGACGCGGAGGATAATGACGCCGAAGTCGACCGTTATCTGGATGAGATCGACTAGCTCAGTTACGCTTTTAATCCGCCAGCGTGGTCGTGGCGGCACGTCTAAAAAGCCAGTGTTTGCAACACTGGCTTTTTGTTTGTCGCTCATCACGCAGGTGCGCAGTTTTCAGACTCGGGTTTGACGCAGCCAACTTGGTGTGGCCAGCAAAGCGTGGTGCCAGGACAATCAGCGCTTGCAAATATTGACGGGCTTGTTATGGTGTCGGCTAGTTTGAATTTAATATTATGTCAACAGGTCAATGACTGATTAATTGCCATGACAATGTAAACTTAAGTTTACGGCCTTGGAGGGTATGATGCACAAAGACAGCCTGAACAATGTTCATATTCAATCCGAACAGGTGTTAATGACGCCTGCGGAATTAAAAGCACTGATTCCAGTTTCTGACGAGGCACTGGCCTTTATCGGCCATGCCCGCGATACCATCGCCAATATTGTTCAACGCAAGGATCATCGCTTGCTGGTGATCTGTGGTCCCTGTTCCATTCATGATATTGATGCCGCCAAGGATTACGCCCTGCGCTTGAAACAGCTCCATGATGCCTATGCCGATACGTTATACATAGTAATGCGCGTGTATTTCGAAAAGCCAAGAACCACTGTGGGCTGGAAGGGCTTTATCAATGACCCCAATCTGGATGGGACTTTCGATATCGAACTGGGTTTGAAAAAAGCACGTGAACTGCTGACCTGGTTGGCCGAGCTGCAGTTACCGCTGGCGACCGAGGCTCTGGACCCGATCAGTCCGCAGTATCTGGCAGATCTGTTTTCCTGGTCCGCGATTGGTGCCCGAACCACCGAATCCCAAACCCATCGCGAGATGGCTTCCGGCCTCTCCATGCCGGTTGGCTTCAAGAATGGTACGGATGGCAATCTGGAAACGGCCATCAATGCGCTGAAGTCCGCTTCGGCATCACACTCGTTCATGGGGATTAATCAACAGGGCCAGGTTGCCTTGTTACAGACCCAAGGCAATCCAGATGGACATGTCATCCTGCGCGGTGGCAAACACCCGAACTATGATTCGGTGAATGTGGCGCTGGCCGAGCAAGCATTGGTCAAAGCCAAGCTGGTACCGCGGCTGGTTGTCGACTGTAGCCATGGCAACTCGAGCAAGAATCACGAGTTGCAGCCGCTGGTGGCGCAGAACGTGGTGCATCAAATCCAAGATGGCAACGACTCCATCATCGGTATCATGCTGGAGTCCAATATCGGCGCCGGTAACCAGTCCAGTGAACAGCCCAAGGAACAGATGACTTATGGCGTGTCGATCACCGATGCTTGCATCGACTGGGAGAGTACGGACAAATTGCTGGCCAAATGTTACCGTGAGCTGTCAGCGCCATTGAAGGCGCGCCTCAACGCGTAACTGTGCCATGTTGGCTGGCTAGGGAAAGTGGAACCAATGAATCAAGAACTGAATGCACTCAGAGAACAGATAGACGCCGTCGACAAGCAGCTGGTTGACTTGCTGGCTCAGCGTTTATCTCTGGTCGCTGAGGTTGGTGAGGTCAAGAGTCGGCATGGTTTGCCAATTTATGCCCCGGATCGTGAGGCGGCCATGTTGGCCAAACGGCGCGAGGAAGCGGAACAACGTGGTGTCCCTGGGGATTTAATTGAGGACGTGTTACGCCGCGTGATGCGCGAATCCTACAGCAGCGAGAACGATTCAGGCTTTAAGTGCGTCAATCCACAACTGCGGCCGATCGTGATGATTGGCGGGGCTGGTCAGCTGGGGCGCTTGTTCAGTCACATGTTCCGCTTATCTGGTTATCAGGTTGAAACTCTGGAACGAGATGACTGGGCACACGCCGACGCACTATTGTCACAGGCTGGAATGGTTGTTGTCGCTGTCCCCATTGATGTGACCTGTGAGGTGATTGATGCCTTGACGATGTTGCCGGCCGATTGTGTGCTGGTCGATTTGACCAGCATCAAGTCAAAACCGCTGGCACACATGCTGGCGGTGCATTCCGGTCCTGTCTTGGGGCTGCATCCGATGTTTGGCCCCGATGTCTCGAGTCTTGCCAAACAGGTTGTGGTGTGTTGCGCTGGCCGTGGCGAGGCATCATGGCAGTGGTTATTGGATCAGATGCGGATCTGGGGGGTCAGGCTGCATCGAGTGACCGCGGAAGAACATGATGAGTCAATGAGTCTGATACAGGCGCTACGCCACTTTTCCAGTTTTGCCTATGGCTGGCATCTGGAGGAGGAGGGCGCGGATCTGAAACGGTTGTTAGCGTTGAGTTCTCCCATCTATCGGTTGGAGTTAGCCATGGTCGGGCGGCTGTTTGCCCAGGATCCGGCCCTGTATGCCGATATTATTCTCTCTGCGCCCCGAAATTTGGAGATGATACGTCGCTATCATCGCCGTATGGGGGATGCGATTCGCCTGCTGGAAGCCGGAGATCGTGCCGCGTTCATCGCCCAGTTCCACAAGGTGGCCGAGTTCTTTGGTGACTATGCCGGACAGTTCCTGCGGGAAAGCAAGATGCTGCTGGCTCAGGCTCACGATAGTCGGCACCACGAATCGCTGTAGCGATATAACGTGGCTTGCGATAAACAAACTAAAGGCGCCTTGCGGCGCCTTTAGTCATATCTGTGGTGCGGTGAGGTACGCTGGCAATTGTGTGGGGCGAACATCTTCGCTCGGGTAACAGCCCAGCACCTTGAGTGAGCGAGCAATGGCATTGAGTTCCCGCAACGCCGTCTGCATGGCCGGATCATTCAAATTGGCGGCAACATCAATGTAAAACATCTCCTCCCAGGGATTGCCCTGAATCGGACGCGATTCCAGTTTGGTCATATTGATGTCGTGATTGCGCAGGATCAGCAGGGCTTCAACCAAAGAGCCGGCTTTTTGCGCAGTGGATAATATCAGTGTGGTCTTGGCGGGTATTTGCAGCGCGACATCAATTGGCTTGCGCGCCACAACGATAAAACGGGTGATGTTGTCGGTCTGATTTGCCAGATGCTCGGCGATCGGATGCAGTCCAAACAGTGCACCGCCAGCATCGCTGCCGAGTGCCGCCGCTGTTGTGCTATTGAGTTCGCGTACTTTGGCCATGGCGGCGGAGGAGGAATCACAATACTCAAGACGGGCCTTGCTCATGCGACTTTGCAGGTAATGCGAGCATTGTTGGATCGGCTGTGGATGGGCGTAGATGGTGGTGATTTGTTGTTCGGTCGTCTCTGTCGCGGCTAACAGGCAGTGATCAATTGGCAGCGTGAGCTCGCCCACAATCGACAGAGTCGTGTGCTGCATCAGATCGTAGACTTCGTTGATGCTGCCAGAGCTGGTGTTTTCAATCGGCAATACGCCCAGCGCCACCTGGCCGGACTCCACGGACTGAATCACATCTTGAAAGCTGGTACAGCTGCATTCATGGATTGTGCCGACATGACGAGCCAGATACTTGCGCGCGGCCAGGCTGGAATAGGAACCCACTGGGCCGAGAAACGCGATACTGGCGGCTTCTCCACCTTGGCCGTTGAGCTGTTCCTGAATGAAGGATTGTTGACTCAGGACGGAGTCTTCAATGATCAAACGGTAGATTTGGTGGATGTAATGCGCGGATAAACCAAGTGGTCGACCTTGGGCAATCAGGCGCTCCAGTAATTCCTGTTCACGATGTTCATCGCGAATCGGTCTGTGGGTTGCTTGCTTGCTGCGCGCTACCTCTATGCTCAACTCTTTGCGCCGGGATAGCAGGTGTAATAACGCCTCATCCAGACTTGTGATTTCCTTTCTGATCTCTTCCAGTATGGCCATGTCAGGCTCCATTGATGACCTTGTCGTGCACGAGTAAAAAAAACCTCCCGAACGGGAGGCTGCGACGATCATTAGCGATTGCTGTTGACGAGCGGAAAGCCTCCGTTATGCGGTGCCAGTAAAAAAGAAGCTCGTAAACATGTGGATGCGCCGGTGTGATGTCGATATGTGGCTATAGCATTACGTAAATTGCAGTCAATATGCAAGTCGGCTGAGCCGATGAGGTGCTTGCAAATAGCAACGGGACGCCGAAGCGTCCCGTTGTGACGAGGTCGGTTTAGACTGCAGGAGTCAGTTCACCAGCTCGGCATTGTTCTTTGCCGGAGCGGGCGGCGCGGTGTGCGGCAGGTTTGTCATTATGACGATTAAGCTGACGTTCGAGTTTTTGGCCAAGCAGCGTCACGGCGGCATAGAGATCCTCATGTTGTGCTTGTGCGAACAACTGTCCGCTCGGAACACCGACTTTGGCTTCAACTATGTATTCTTGTCCTTCCTTTATCACGATGACTTGGGGGCTGATAAGCGGAACTTGAATCCGCTCAAGCTTGGCAAAGCGTGACTCAATCCTTTCACGGATGGTCGGGGTGATTTCGATGGCTTTGCTGGTAATGTCGATCATCATAATGAACCCCCTTGGTTCTTTTTCTTCTGTTTTCGAGTTCAGATTACCGATTCGTGGTGAGAAGTAAATGTGATTTGCATCACATAAAGTTATGCGTGTCGGCTTGGTATTCGGTTCTGTGATCCCCTGTTCGCTCTGGTGAAAAAAGGCTTGTCACAGACAGGGGTGACAGGCAATATTCTGTAGGATTTAGAACGGATACTCAGCTCCATTTGGAGCTATATCCCGTATCAGAACGATGTCCCGTTGTATTAACCGGATGTTCAGTGTTTTCGAAGGTTTTTTGTGAGTTTGCATTCTGGATATGGATTGACGCAGTTTCTTGATCTTGTGACCGATGACGTGCCTGCGTTTTCGTTGCCATCCTATCTGGATTCCATGTCAGCAGCGTCCCCATCATCTGATACCCGTTCCTCTGACGCGTTGCCAGCGGCCGGACAGCCAGAGCCGGCGCGCGAGTTGTCTTTTTTTTATCGCCAACTTTCACTGCTCGCGCAGAAGATGCTGGATGCTGAACATGTCAGTATCTGGTTGGTGTCGCCCCGTCATGCCGATTTAATCTGTTCTCACTCATTGGGCAGCGGTGCTCAGGTTGGGTGTGTGTTGGGCGCTGAGGTTTATGCGCACCTAAAGCTTGAATTGCAAGAGGGGTTGGGTCATCTCAGTGCCGAGCATGCAGAGCGGCGCGAATTATGGTTGAAGTTGTGTGGTGCTCAATCTTCTGGCCATCTATATCTGGCGTCAATTCTGGGGCCGGGGGGGTGGCAGGGGTTGTTGTGTTGTCATCGGCGTGAGCCGATTACACCGCAGTTGTTGCATCTGCATGCCGTGTTGAAGCAGCTTGCTCAGCTGGCTGAGCGCGGTCTTGAGTCCTTGTCTCAAAATGAAGCAGAGCAGAGCCAGTTATTGCATCAACAGCAGCTAGATCGCATCAGTTTTGCCTTGCGAGCCAAAACAGGGCGTGCGTTTTTTGATGAACTGGTGTCCCAATTCCAACGCATTCTTGGAGCCAGAGAGGTCTGGCTGGCCGAGCTGGAGTCGCCACCCATGCAGCATTGGGCCCGCGTGATGACCCGGATCGGTCAGGAACAGGAGTATGAATTTACTCGCTATCCAATCGACAAGTTGAAGGCGGGAACCGCCTCTGTGGCCGAAGGTACCTGCTTGCAGCGGGATCTGTGTTTACCGTCACCGTTGCCAGCGGCTCACTCTGTCTACGTGCATCCGTTACATGATGGTAAACAGCAGATCATTGGCCATTTGGTGATGACATTTGAACGGCGAGAGCCGGACATGCGTATGTTGCATGCCTTGCTCCAGTTGGTGGGACATCGCGCCTCGGCCGAGTTGGAGCGACACCGTGCGGAAGCGGAGCTGAGATTGTCTGCGGTGGCCTTTGAAACCAATGAAGGCATTATCATCACTGATCCTGAGCTGGTTATTTTGCGTGTGAACCGCGCCTTTACCCACATTACTGGCCTGCTGCCGGAGGCGGCGGTTGGAAAGCGTCTAGGCAAGGATATCTGGCCTAGTCAGCAGGCGGCTGAACAGCTGGATGATGAGGGGCGCTGGCAGGGCGAGCGTGAACGCCAGGATGCTACGGGTCATGCCTACCCTCAGTGGGAGACATGGACCCCAGTCCGCGATGAGTGGGGCATGGTCAGTCACTATGTGGTGTGTTTCGAGGACATGTCAGAGCGTAAGGCCGCAGCCAGACAAATTCAGAATCTGGCCTATTACGATGATCTGACGGGCCTGCCTAATCGTCGTTATCTGATGGAACAGGTCGAGCGAAGTTTCCAGATGGCCCGACAGCACGACATGGTCGGGGCGCTGTTATTTATCGATCTGGACCACTTCAAGACGATTAATGATTCTCTTGGGCATGCTGCGGGCGACTGGCTATTGCAACAAGCCTCTGCGCGGTTGCGTGTCTTGTTGCGAGGCGCAGATGTCTTGACGCGATTGGGTGGCGATGAGTTCGTGATGCTGTTGCCGGCACTATCATCGAATCCTGCGCAAGCCGAGTTGCAGGCCACCATGATGGCCGAAGAGATCATCGCGCAGATTTCCATGCCCTTCGACTTCAATGAGCACAGTTTGCATATTGGTGCCAGTGTCGGCATTAGTCTGTTCCCGACTCGCGAGCAGACGCCGGCAGATTTGTTGAAGCAAGCGGATACCGCCATGTATCAGGCCAAATCGGCCGGTCGGCGTATCTGCCGGTTGTTTGACTCGGAGATGCAGCGTCAGGCGGATCGTCGGCTGCTGATTCATAATCAGCTACGCAATGCGCTGCGCAACAATGAGCTGGTACTGTTTTATCAGCCACAGCACATGGTCTCGAATAATGAACTGATTGGCTTGGAGGCTCTGGTGCGCTGGAATGATGCCCGGCGTGGCATAGTCTCACCGGCAGACTTTATTCCGATTGCTGAAGAAACGGATCTCATCATCGATATTGGCCGTTGGGTGTTGCTGGAGGGGTGTCACCAATATGTTCGTTGGCACGAAGCCGGCATTTATGTTCCCCAGTTGTCGATAAACGTCAGCGCGCGACAGTTCCACCACCCTGATTTTGTTGAACACGTGCATGAAGTGCTGGCGGAAACGGGGATGGAGCCTTCGGCGCTGAACCTGGAGATCACGGAATCAGTTGTATTGGGAAATACCGAAGACACGATTCACAAGATGACAGAGCTCAAGGAGCTTGGCATCTCGTTTTCCATCGATGATTTCGGTACCGGTTACTCCTCGTTAGGTTATCTCAAGCGGTTGCCCGTTGATGAGTTGAAAATCGACCGTTCGTTTATTCAGGACATTCCACACGATACCAGCAATATGGCTATCGTGGAGGCCGTCATGGCAATGGCGTCACATTTGAACTTTACCGTTACCGCCGAAGGGGTTGAAACTCGTCAGCAGCTGGAGTTTCTACGTAAGCATAAATGTGCCTTTTATCAAGGCTATTTGGCCTGCAAACCACTGCCAGTTGACGCTGTGGAGCGTTATCTGGTGCGGAATAACAGTTTGGAACCTGGATCTGTTTAGCTCTCTGATATACTCCGCGCCTTAGAGTGTCATAACGGATTGATTGGGTGGGAAAGACGGTGCATCGCGGTTTGGTATGGGGAATGGCCTGGTTGCTGAGTTGGCTCGCAACGGGATCGGCATATGCGTTAACGGCTGAGCAGACCCGTTACCTGACGGCTCTGGAAGCGATGCGCGGTGGAAAGACTGCGCAGGCTCAGCAACTGCGCCAGCAGTTGGCCAATTACCCATTAGCGCTTTATCTCGATTACTACGACTTGATGTTGCAGCCGGATACGGCTCGCCTCCCTGAAGTTCAAGCGTTTATTTCCCGAGATCCTCAAGGTCTGCTGGCCGGGCGGATGAAGGCTCGTTATCTGCGTTTGCTGGCCGATCAGCAGCAATGGCCACAGTACCTGCAATTGTCACCGGAGCAGCCAAAAAGTCTCGGCTTGCAATGCCGGTACTATGAAGCCAGGTGGCAAACCGGCGCCAAAGAAGAAGCGTATCGCTTTGTTGATGAGATCTGGATGCACGATGCCTCACGTCCCGGGGAGTGCTCATCGCTGTTTGAGCTGTGGCAAACCTCCGGACGAATGACGAACCAGAAGATATGGCAGCGCATGCTATTGCTGTTCGCCAATAATGATAATGATCGCGTGCTGGACTATCTGGCCGAACAGATGACGGAGTCGTCATCTCAAGCTGAGGCTAAGCAGTTGGCCTCGTTATACCGCAAGCCGCAGGAACTGACTAATTTACTCCCGCCTGCATCTCGAGATGCATCAGCGATTGCCACTTTGGTGTTATCGCGCTTGGCGGCGCAGGATGCGCCCTTGGCCAGAACCCTATTAGCCCAAAGTGTTCAACGCTATGGGTTAAGTTCGCCCCAGGTGATTCAGGTGGAAGGACGAATTGCGCGTGCGTTTATGCTGGACCGTAACGCAGATGAGCGGAAGTGGGTTGATCAAGCCCTTAGGCGTCAACATGACCCTGATTTGATTGAACTACGCCTGCGTCAGGCCGTCTGGGATAGCGACTGGAGTGGTGTGAAGCGCTGGGTGCAACGGATTATGCCTGCTGGTCGCAGTGATGTCCGTTGGACCTACTGGTTAGCCCGGGCTGAAGAAGAGCAGGGAAATCGACAGCATGCCCATGCCCTGTATCGTCAAGCTAGTTATGAACGCAGTTATTATGGGTTTCTTGCTGCCGACCGGGTTGGTGTAGATATTCCACTGAATAAACAGCCATTGCCTAAACCTTTTTCACTGCAGGTGGCATTGCAACGCTGGAGTGCCGTTAGTCGGGTTCGCGAATTACTGGCGATCGGCGAAACCGATCAGGCACGCTCGGAATGGACATTCCTGATGGATGAGATCAACCCGGACGAAAAATTGAGCCTGGGGGCAATGGCATTGCAACAGGGCTGGTTTGATCTGGCTGTTATTTCCAGTATTCGCGCCAAGGCATGGGATGTATTGGAG
>CAMFKP010000022.1 GCA_945957385.1 uncultured Aeromonadaceae bacterium | reverse complement strand
CATCGCACTCATAATGCGGGGGTCACAGGTTCGAATCCCGTCATAGCCACCATTCCCCCTCTGTTCACATTCCCGTTTGTCGTACCTTTGCCTCACCACACCCATAATGATGCGTGTAGCCGCGACTACACAATCAATCTATCGCGTTGGTATAGCGCTCGGGTTTAGAGCCCGAGCGCATAGCGCAGTGCGCGACGTTTCAGCGGGCCGGCGCGATCCGCCAGCAACAGACCGGCATTACGCAGCAACCGCAGCGGCGGTAACTGGTTGCTAAATGCCCAATAAAACGCATCCATTGCCGTCTGCATCAGCAGGTTATCCCGTTGGCGCTGGCGTTGGTAACGCGCCAGCAACGCCGGGGCATCCCACGCCTCACCAGCCTGATAGGCGCTCACGATCAACTGACATAGCAGTTCGACATCCTTGAAACCCAGATTGACCCCCTGCCCCGCCAGCGGGTGTATGGTATGGGCGGCATCACCGAGCAGCACCACGCGCCCTGCGACATAACGCTGGGCATGGCGCCGTGTCAGCGTAAAACTGTCCGCCCCCTGCACCCGACAGGCCGGCAATCGGGCAGGAAAATGGCCACGGATTGCCGCCAGCAGCGCCGCCGGAGGCAACGCCCGTAATTCAGCCACCCGCTCAGGCGTGTCATACCAGACCAATGACGCATGGCGTCCAGCCAGCGGCAAAAAGGCGCGGGGCCCGCTAGGGTGAAATTGCTGCCAGGTGATCTCCGGCGCCTCGTCATCGAGCTCGACATTCACCAGCAGGCACGCCTGTCGGTAATCCCACTGCGTCACGCCAATCCCGGCCTGCTGCCGTACCCGGGAGTGAGCCCCGTCTGCCCCCAACACCAGTCGCGCCGCAACGCGCCGGCCATCGGCCAGCATCACTTCAGCTTGCTCGGACGTGGAGACCAGCTGCTGCCACTGGCTACCAATACTGAATTCGACATTCGGCAACGTCTGCAGCTGTTGCCACAGGGCCAGCTGGATCAGACGGTTCTCGACGATGAACCCCAGCTCGCTGACCCCCAGTTCGGCAGCGCTGAAGCGGGTCTCGTGCCCTTCCAGCTCCCAAGTCTCGAGACGGCGGTAGGCACGCAGCCGCATCGCCTGCAGCGCCGGCCAGGCACCACAGGCTTGAATCAGCGCAACCGAGGCCGGACTGATAGCCGATACCCGGCGATCCAGCGGCTGATCCGCGGCAAAGGGGCGCGGGGCCTGTTGCTCCAGCAGCAGCACCGACAGCCCGGCCTGGCCCAGCAGGCAGGCGGCGGCGGCACCGACCATGCCACCGCCGACGATCAACACATCATAGTGAGCAACAACCTGGGGATCGGCAGCAACTGACATCTCGGGGCTCCACGGCAAGAAACGGTAGCAATAGCGATAAGCGGCCATTCTAGCGAGGCCGGCAGCAGGTTGCAGCCCTGATGATCGGCCGGCATCGGGAAACCCCTACAAACTGCGCGGTGGTGGCAATCTGGTCAGCACGGTGGTGAGGGGGTAGAATACGCGGTCCAAAGGGCTAGCGCCCGTCTTTCGTACACCATCAGCAAGGCACAGAACACATCGCCATGAGCCAGAAAAAACTGCATATCAAGACCTGGGGCTGTCAGATGAACGAGTACGACTCGTCAAAGATGGCCGATCTGCTGGGCGCGGCCCAGGGCTACGCGACAACCGAAGAAGCCGGTGAGGCCGACGTGCTGGTGCTGAACACCTGTTCCATCCGCGAGAAGGCGCAGGAAAAACTGTTCCATCAGCTGGGACGCTGGAAAGAGCTGAAGAAGCAAAATCCGAATCTGGTGATCGCGGTCGGTGGTTGCGTCGCCTCGCAAGAGGGCGATGCCATCCGTCAACGGGCGCCGCAGGTCGATATCGTCTTCGGCCCGCAGACCCTGCATCGCCTGCCGGAGATGATCAAGCAAGTCCAGGGCGGACACGGTGCCCAGGTTGACGTCTCCTTCCCCGAAATCGAGAAGTTTGATGCACTGCCCGAGCCACGAGCAGAAGGGCCGACCGCCTACGTCTCAATCATGGAAGGCTGTTCCAAGTACTGCACCTACTGCGTCGTCCCCTACACCCGTGGTGAAGAGGTCAGCCGTCCGCTGGATGACGTGCTGTTCGAAATCGCCCAGCTCGCCGAACAGGGCGTACGCGAAGTCAATCTGTTGGGGCAGAACGTCAATGCCTACCGCGGGCCGAGCCATGATGGCGACATCTGCAGCTTCGCCCAGTTATTGCGTCTGGTCGCGGCCATCGACGGCATCGACCGTATCCGTTACACCACCAGCCATCCGATTGAGTTCACCGATGACATCATCGAGGTCTACAAGGATACCCCCGAGCTGGTCAGCTTCCTGCACCTGCCGGTGCAAAGCGGTTCGGATCGCATCCTGACGATGATGAAGCGGCCGCACACGGCGCTGGAATACAAGTCGAAGATCCGCAAACTGCGGGCCGCACGTCCGGACATCACCATCAGCTCGGACTTTATCGTCGGCTTCCCAGGCGAGACCGACGATGACTTCGAACGCACGATGAAGCTGATCGAAGAGGTGAAGTTTGACATGAGTTTCAGCTTCATCTTCAGTCCGCGTCCCGGCACCCCGGCCGCCGACATGCCGGACGACACGCCGCAGGAAGTGAAGAAGCAACGCCTGTATCACCTGCAGCAGGTGATCAATAACCAGGCGATGCAGTACAGCCGCGAGATGTTCGGTAGCGTCCAGCGCATTCTGGTCGAGGGGCCATCGAAGCAGGATCTGCTGGAGCTGCGGGGTCGCACCGAGAATAACCGCGTCGTCAACTTCGCCGGCGATGCGCGCCTGATTGGCCAGTTTGTCGATGTCGAGATCACCGAAGTGCTGCCGCACTCGCTGCGCGGCAAGCTGGTACGCACCGAGGCCGAGATGGATCTGCGCCAGAGCGTGCGCCCCAGCGAGATCCTGGCCCGTCGCCCCGATGGGGTGGCCGATGAGCTCGGTGTTGCCACCTTCCGTCCCTGATTGAACAGCGGGCCGCCCGCCGGCCCGCGTGTGAGGATACTTTGAGCCGACATATCACTACCCTCGATCTGCACCTTGAACCGGCCGACAGTCAGCGTCTGGCCAGCCTGTGCGGTCCGTTTGATGACAACATCAAACAGATCGAGCGCCGCCTCGGCGTGGAAATCAACTACCGCAACCATCACTTCCAGATCCACGGTAACAGTACCCAAGCCGAAGCGGTGCGCGACCTGCTGCGCCAGTTGTACGTCGAGACCCAACCGACTCGCGGCCAGAAGCTGGTCGATCTGACGCCGGATCAGGTACATCTGGCGATCACGCAATGCCGGGCGCTGGAGCAGGATGAAGCCAGCCAGAGCGAAACCCCCTATGCCATTCCCCACGGCAAGGAGGTCAACATCAAGACCAAGCGCGGCATGGTCAAACCGCGCACGCCGAATCAGGGCCAATACATCGCCAACATCGTCAGCCACGACATCACGTTCGGCATTGGTCCGGCCGGTACCGGCAAGACCTATCTCGCCGTCGCCGCGGCCGTGGATGCACTGGAGCGTCAGGAAGTCCGCCGTATCCTGCTGACCCGCCCGGCGGTCGAAGCGGGCGAGAAGCTCGGCTTCCTGCCGGGTGATTTGTCGCAGAAAGTCGACCCCTACCTGCGCCCGCTGTATGACGCCCTGTTCGAGATGCTGGGCTTCGAGCGCGTCGAAAAGCTGATTGAACGTCAGGTGATCGAGATCGCGCCGCTGGCCTATATGCGCGGTCGCACGCTGAACGACGCCTTCATCATCCTCGATGAAGGGCAGAACACCACGGTCGAACAGATGAAGATGTTCCTGACCCGCATCGGCTTCAACTCCAAGGCGGTGGTCACCGGTGACATCACCCAGATCGACCTGCCGCGGCAGCAAAAATCCGGCCTGCGCCATGCCATCGAGGTCCTGGGCCAGGTCGACGGCTTGTCGTTTAACTTTTTCCAGGCCGGCGACGTGGTACGTCATCCGGTTGTCGCACGCATAGTGCAGGCTTACGAGGCGTTTGATGAACAGCAACGCCGCGATGATCGCCGCCGCCCCGACGCGGCCACCCCCAGTACGGAGAATCCGGCATGAGTGTCACCCTCGATCTGCAACTGGCCTGCGCTGACAGCGCCGGCCTGCCGGCGGAAGCCGACTTCCAGCGCTGGCTGGATGCGGCCATTTTGCCGTTCCAGCAAGAGGCCGAAGTCACGGTGCGCGTCGTCGACGGCGCCGAAAGCCATCAGCTGAACCTGACCTACCGCGGCAAGGACAAGCCGACCAATGTGCTGTCATTCCCGTTCGAGTGTCCGCCGGGCGTCGAACTGCCGCTGCTCGGCGATCTGGTGATCTGCCGCCAGGTGGTGGAGCAGGAGGCACAGGAGCAGAACAAGCCGTTACTGGCGCACTGGGCGCATATGGTTGTGCATGGCAGCTTGCATTTGTTAGGGTATGACCATATTGAGGATGACGAAGCCGAAGAGATGGAGGCGCTGGAGATCGAGTTTCTGGCCGCTCTGGGCTACGCCAATCCATATCAGGATGATGAGATCTGAGGACAAACCACAGCACCATGAGTGACGAACAGAGTCAGTCCCCCAACCCCAATGCACGCAAAAACTGGCTGGAACGCCTCAGCCACCTGTTTCAGGGCGAACCCAAGGATCGTCATGAACTGGCCGAGGTGATTCAGGATGCCGAAGAGCGCGACGTCATCGACGAGGACACCAAGGAGATGATCGAGGGGGTGCTCGAGATCGCCGAGTTGCGCGTGCGCGACATCATGATCCCGCGCTCGCAGATGGTGACCATCCGTCGTAATCAGCCGGTAGAGACCTTCCTGCCGATCATCATCGAGTCCGCGCACTCGCGTTTTCCGGTGATCAACGAGGACAAGGACCATGTCGAGGGGATACTGCTGGCCAAGGATCTGCTGCAATTTGCCTTTGGCATGACCGATGATCCGTTTGCGTTCGACAAGATCTTGCGTCCGGCGGTCGTGGTCCCGGAGAGCAAGCGCGTCGATCGACTGCTCAAGGAGTTCCAGCAACAGCGTTATCACATGGCCATCGTCGTCGACGAGTTTGGCGGCGTATCCGGTCTCGTCACCATCGAGGACATCCTGGAGCTGATCGTCGGCGAAATCGAGGATGAGTACGATGCCGGTGAGGAGCCGGAGCAGATCCGCCGCCTCAGCAAGAGTGTGTTTGCGGTCCACGGCCTGACGCCGATCGAGGAGTTCAATGACTTCTTTGATGCCGACTTCAGCGACGACGAGGTCGATACCGTCGGCGGCCTGGTGATGCATGCGTTCGGCCACCTGCCGAAGAAGGGCGAAGAGGTCACCCTCGCCGGCTTCAGCTTCAAGGTGCTACATGCCGATCGCCGCCGACTGCTGCAGTTGCAAGTGCGCATTCCCCAGACCCATGAGGCCGAAGGCGAAGCGCCGGCCGACGATTAATCCCTCCGGGCGGCGCCTGCTCGCCGCTCCTTTTTTCAGGAATTCATGATGCTGATGCGGTTACATACCCTGACCTCCGGCTGGCGTGGGCCACTGCTGGCGCTGCTGGCTGGCGCACTCTCCGTTCCCGCCTTCTCCCCGTGGGGGATCTGGCCGCTGGTGCTCCCCAGCCTGCTGGCGTTGCTGCTGCTCCTGCAAGGCCAGTCCCCACGGCGCAGTGCTGTGCTTGGCTTTAGCTGGGCGTTTGGTCTCAACATGCCGGGGCTGTGGTGGATCCACATCAGCATGACCGCCTTTGGCGGCATACCGCTCGCGGTGGCCTTCCTGCTGGTGGGCGCGCTGGCGGCTTATCTGGCGCTCTACCCGACCCTGGCCTGCTACCTGCTGGGGCGTTACTTCCCGCGCGGCGGCGCGGTGCGCCACCTGCTGGCGCTGCCGGCGCTGTGGCTGCTCGCCGATTGGGCGCTGGGCCATGTGCTGACCGGTTTCCCCTGGTTGTGGCTCGGTTACAGCCAACTCGACAGCCCGTTGATCGGCTGGGCGCCGCTGTTGGGGGTGCAAGGCATTACGCTGGCGCTGCTGCTGAGCATCGGCGCCCTGCTGGTGGCCTGGCAACAACGCCGCCTGATGTGGCTGCTGCTGCCGCTGCTGCTGTGGGGCGGCGGTGCCCTGCTGCAAGGCCATGCCTGGACTACGCCGGGCAAGACACTGGATTTTGCGCTGGTACAGGGCAATATCGCCCAGTCGGCGAAATGGGATCCGAATAACATCAAGCCGACGCTGCTGCGCTATCTGGACATGAGCCGGCCCCATAGCGATGCCGACGTGGTGATCTGGCCCGAGTCGGCCATTCCGGCGCTCGAGAACGAGATGGCGCCGTTCCTGACCAACCTCGACGCGACGATGCGCGACAACAAGACCGGTTTCCTGACCGGCATCCAGTATCTGGATCCGCAGCAGCGCCGCTTCTATAACGGGGTGATCGGCATGGGGCTGATCGACGAGGCGGGCCAACAGCACTACCAGTACGCCAGCGGCAACCGCTACTACAAGCGCCACCTGGTACCGATTGGCGAGTTTGTGCCGTTTGGCGATCTGTTGCGCCCACTGGCGCCGTTCTTTAACCTGCCGATGTCCTCATTCAGCCGCGGCGACATGATTCAACCCAATGTGCTGGTGCACGGTGCCCGCTTCGCGCCGTCGATCTGCTACGAGATGGCGTTCTCCGACGAGCTGCGCCAGAACGTGCATGCCGACACCGATTACATCCTGACGGTCAGCAACGACAGCTGGTTTGGCACCTCCCACGGTCCGTGGCAACACATGGCGATCACCCGGATGCGCGCCATCGAGTTCGGCAAGCCGGTTATCCGCGCCACCAACAGCGGTGTCACCGTCGCCTTCGATGCTCAGGGCAAGGAGCTGGGGCGTCTGCCGCAGTTTGAACAGCAAGTCCTGCGCGTCAAGGTGGCCGCCGCCAGCGGCGAAACCCCCTACAACCGCATCGGCAGCTGGCCGCTGCAGTTGTGGGTCGCGGCCGCGCTGCTGCTGGCGTTCGGCCTCAGCGGCGCATTCCGCCGCCGCTAATCTCGCCGCTGGCGTGGTGAACCGCCACGCCAGCCGGCAAGCCCATCACAGCAGCTTGTGGTTGCAATCATGCGATGGTGCGATGGGATAATCAGTCCGTGAGGCGTTCTGCCTCGACTGGCTCATCGATTATTATTTAATGACTCATTAACTTTGAAAAAAAATAATAGTTTAATAGTTTAATAGTTTAATAGTTTAATAGTTTAATAGTTTAATAGTTTAGCAATAATATCTATCTTGCTGTTTTCTAAAGCTTTTTAATTAAAGACATGCATCATCACACGACATTCTATCTATACCAACGCTATTTAAACTGATGAATAATACTGAACACAGACGCTACTGCCCCCCTTAACGCATGAGGGAACAGCAGGCCCCTGAGCGCGGCGCAGTGTATTACAAACGCCGCAGGCACCAGATAAAATACCCGCCGCCCAGCAACGAGGCGACCAGGCCGGCCGGGATCTCGTTGGGGAATAACAGCTGCCGCCCAATCCCGTCGGCGATCACCATCAGCAGACCACCGAGCAACATGGCGCCATACACCTGCTCCCGGGCCCGGCTCAGCCCCAACAGGCGCGCCAGATGGGGCGCCAGCAGGCCGACAAATGACAGGGGCCCCACCAGCAGGGTCGCCACCGCGGTCAGCAACGCCACCAGCAACAGCAGGCCGACTCGCGCCCGCGCCACCGGCACGCCGAGGGACGACGCCAACTCGGGGCCAAACGGCAGCATATCCAGCCAGCGCCACAGATAGCGCACGCCCACGCCACTCAACAGCAGCAGCCCCAGCGCTGGCACGGCGATGTACCAGCTGACGAAGTAAGTCGAACCGGAGAGCCAGGCCAGCATCTGCTGGGTAGCGGGATCACTCTCGGCCAACGCCAGCGTCTGTACCGGATCCAGCAGCGCGGTCAAGGCCACCCCGGTCAGCAACATCCGCTCCTGGGCCAGCCCATGTCGGCGGTTGAGCTGCCACAACAGCAGCAACATGGCCCCTGCGCCAGCCACCCCGGCCAGCAACAGACCGCCGGCGGTGAGCGTCGGCCACAGCTGTAACGCCAGGATGACCGCCATCGCGCAGCCGCCACTGATGCCCAGCAGCTCCGGGCTGGCCATCGGATTGCGTGTCACCCGCTGCATCAGCGTGCCCGCCAGCGCCAGCAACATGCCGGCACACAGCGCCGCCACCACCCGCGGCAGTCGCCACTGGTAAATGGCCAACCACAGCTCGCCGTGCCAGCCGCGCGCCGTACTGCCATGACCGGTCAGCAGCGCCAGCAGCAGGCTGATGACAGTCAGCACCGCCAGGCCCCACAGCCATCGGCCGGGGTGGCGCTGGCGCGCCAGCCGCGTTTCTGCAGACGGGCTGGCCGGCGCCGCTGTTAACTTCATGCGCGGGATCAACCACAGCAATAACGGGGCGCCGAGCAACGCCGTCATCGCCCCGGTGGGCAGAAACCAGCCCAGTTCATCGGACAGCGGCTGCAACAACAGATCCGTGGTCAGCAACAGCAGGGCGCCGAGCAGCGTGGCCCAGCCGAACCGCGCCGCCAGCGTACGCGCACCGAGCAACCGCGCCAGCGCCGGTGCCGCCAGACCGATGAAGCTAATCACGCCGACGGTCGCCACGACGATGGCGGTGAGAAAGATGGCCAGCGCCATCGCCAGCAGACGCAGCAGCGGCAGCGCCGCCCCCAGGCTACGCGCGCTCTGCTCATCCAGTGCCAACACCGCCAGTGGCCGCAACAACAGCCCGGCCAGCGCCAGCGCCAGTACGCAGCGCGGCAGCAGGTAGAGGACGCCCTGCCAGCTGGTCTGGGCCAGCGAGCCGGCGCCCCACACCAGCAATCCGCTCAACTGCTCCTGATAAAACAGCAGCAACGCGGTACTGACGGCGCCGAGAAACAGGTTGACGACCAATCCGGCCAGCACGGTCAGCGCCGGCGCCAGCCCGCGGTGCCAGGTCAACGCCAGCACCAGCAACATGGCGGCACCGCCACCGGCCATCGCCACCGCCGCTGGCCCCTGCTGCAACGCCTGCGGCACCAGCAAGGTGGCCAGCAGCAGCGCCAACTGTGCCCCGGAGGCGATCCCCAGCGTGTTCGGCGCGGCCAACGGATTGCGCAAGACCTGTTGCATCACGACACCGGCGGCACTGAGTGCGGCACCACACAACAGCGCCAGCACCAGCCGCGGCCACCAGGTGTAATACAGCACCGCCTGCGGTAATCCACCTACCGGCGATGGCCAGCCCAGATCGGCGATGCCGAGCGCCGGATAACGACGCTGCAATGTCAGCCACGCGGCCAATAGCGCGATCAGCAGCAACAACAGAGCGCAGCCTGCCAGGCGGCGCCGGCTGCTGGCGTCACTGTGCCAGGACATAGCGTTCCCTCCGGCATTCAGCGGACGCCTGCATCGGCAGCACCTGAGCCAGCTCGCGGGCAAACCGGCTGGCCGCGGCCAGCCCGCCATAACTCCACACCGCCGGCACCGTAGCGACACGCTGCTCCCGCACCGCCGGGATCAACGGCCATAAGCCGCTGTGTTGCAACTGCTCGGCGACACCTAGCGGCAGTGGCTCCACCACCAGCAGGCGCGCCTCGGGATACACGGCCAACTCTTCGAGGGTGGCGGTGCTGAATCCCCAGTCATTGGTCGGGCGTTGCCAGGCATTCGGCAAGTGCAGCTGCTGCAGCACGGCGTGGAACAGACTGTTGGCGCCATAGACACGCAGATGACGGGCATCAATGAACTGCACCACCAGCAGTGGACGGCGGCTGGCCAGACACTGGTCAATCGCCGTCAGTTGCTGCTGCAGACGTTGCAGCAGCCGCTCGCCTTGCCGCTGGCGCCCTACCAGCGCCGCGACCTCGCGCGTCGCCGTGAACAGGCGCTGCCACAGATCCTCACCCGGTTGGTAGAGCGCGACGCTGGCCACAGGGGCAATCTGCTGCAAGGTCGGACGTATGCTGTTGTAGAACGACGACAGGATGATCAAATCCGGCTGCAGGGCCGCCAGCAGCTCGCGGTTCGGTTGCATGCGCAAACCGACATCCACCACCTCGGCCGGCAACGCCGGCGCGGCGACCCAGTCGTCATACGCCGCCTTCTGCGCGACGCCCAGTGGTGTGACACCGAGCAACAACAGGGTTTCGGCGACCGTCCAGTCCACGGTAATGATGCGTTGCGGGGCCGCCTGGGCCAGCGGTAACGATAGGGCCACTGCCAGCCCGAACCAGCACCGCCACCTCGGGCCCCGCCGCTGCGCGGCAAAAGCCTGAGTCATACGGGCACCGCCACACTGTGCCGCCCTTGGGGCGCCGTCAGCACCTGCATCGCCACACCGTAGATCGCCTGCAGCGGCTGGGGTTGCATCAGCTGCGCCGGCGTCCCCTGCGCCAGGATCCGCCCCGAGTGCAACGCCACCAGCTGGTCACAGTAACGCGCCGCCATGTTGATGTCGTGAATCACCACGATCACGCCCAGATCCAGCTCCCGGCTCAAGCGCTGGATCAGCGCCATCACCTCGGCCTGATGGGCGACATCCAGCGCCGCCAGCGGCTCATCCAGCAGCAGAAACCGGCTCTGCTGGGCAATCAGCATCGCCAGGAATAGCCGTTGCCGTTCACCGCCGGAGAGGGTATCCAGCAGGCGATCCGCCAGCGCGGCGGTCGAGGTCAGCGCCATGGCGCGCTCTATCTGTGCCAGATCCTCCGCCCCTTGGCGCCCGAGCAGGCCATGCCATGGATAACGCCCCAGGGCGATCAGTTCACGCCCGGTCAGGCTCTCGCCGGTCGGCAGATGCTGGGGCAGGTAGGCCACCTGACGCGCAAAAGCCTTGGTCGACCAGCTAGGCAAGGGCTGACCATCCAAGCGGATCTCGCCGTGGCTGACCGTCTGCTGACGCGCCAGCAATTTCAACAGCGTCGACTTGCCGGAACCATTGTGACCGATTAAGCCATAGACCTTGCCTTGCTCGAAACGAATATCGACCGGATGCAGCAGCGGCTTGCCGTCGACGACAAAACTGGCGGCACAGAGATCAAACATAGGGAGTAACAGTCAGGAAAAGGATGTCGACATGATAATAGGAATAACTATCATCTTCCAGCCAAAGATGGCATCTGGGGATTACGCCGGTGGCAGGGTGCGTCGAAAGCCGCGCTCACCCGCCGCGCTGAGGTAGGGTTCGAAACCGTGCTTCTCCAGCACGCGCATTGACGCGGCATTACCCAGCGCCACGTTGGCGTACAGCGTGGTGTGCGGGCATAACGGCAGGAACAGCTGGAGCGCGGCGCTGATGATCCCCTGCTGCCACCAGTCGCGGCACAACCAGTAACCGACATGGGGACGCCCGCCACTGGGGTAGCAGACCAGATGGCCAATCAGTTCAGCGTCGAGCCACAGGCTCTGTGCCAGGGTATCCGGCGCACGCAACTGCGATTGCCAGTGGCAATAAAAGTCCGCCTCGTCGCGCCGGCTGACGCCTGCACAGCGGCAGGCCTCGGTATCCGAGTGCAGCTGAAACAGGATCGGCAGATCGGCCTCTTCGGTCGCCTGCAACCGTAAACGCGGCAGCCACTGCTGCTGGCGCAAACGCGAACGCACCGCCATCAAGGCGAAGCCGAGCAAGTTACCGCCACGCCAACGGCCAGGGGCAGCGACATCCGGGTGATCCTCATCACAGCCAATGCTCCAGATGGTATCGGTCGGGTTGGCAGACACCAACACCAGCTGCCCCGTCGATAACAGATAATCTGCCAGTGCGGGATGCTGGGAGAATTTGAGCCAGTTGCCCTGCTCGACGAGGGCATAGCGCGCAGCCGCCCATCGCGCCTCATCGTAACCACTGACCTTGCGCCCCAAATATTGGGCTTCGGCGGGGTCCCGGCTGGCGACAATCCGGGCATGGATGGCGTTATCACCGAACAGGCGCGCCTTGGCGGCCATCATGAAGTGCTCGGCGGTGGCAAAGCTATCGCCCTGCCAGGTGATGGGCGCCGGCCACCACTGACACAGGCAGCCTTTACCGCTGGCCGAACCCGATGTCGGGATTGGCCCCCAAAATGGCAGATAATGCAACGGCAAAACGGCATGGCGTGCCTGCAGGGTCAACCATGCCGCCATCAAACCGGCAGGCTCGAGCACCCGGCTGCTGAGCACTGAGGATTCAGCCCTTCACCGGGCGCGCGCGCGACAGCTTCCACATCGCGTACTCGGCCCGGCTTTCGGAGTAGTTACTGCGGCCATTGATCGAACACCAGATCATCAACTCATTGGCCTCGACCGGCACGGCTATCGCGCGCACCCCGTCCGCCTCCATCGTCTTGAGCTGGCGCTTGGCGCGGATCAACCACTCTTCGAACGTGGCTTCAAACCGCTCCGGATCTTCCGCTACCGCCTTGACCTTGAACCAGCTTTCCGGGTTGTACCAGGCGATTGCCGCCGCCGCTTTCGGCGGCGTCTTGCGCGCCCGCAACCGATCCATCAACGAGGTTTTTTTCATCTTCTGCTCCTCAGGTATTCCGCTGGCTGCAGTATGCCGCGTCATGGGTTTGCGAACCGCAATCACATCGCGGTTATCAGCGCTGGCGCACGCGATGGCGATTTTTGCAGCGCTCGCATCAGGCGCTTTTCAGGCCAAGACGGCGGGCCAGTTTGTGCAGATTGCTGGCATCCAGCCCCAGCGCGCGTGCCGCCTGTGCCCAGTTGTCATCACACTGGTCGAGCGTACGCCGGATCAGCTCGCGTTGATACTGCTCCACCGCCAACTTCAACGGCTGCGCTGTGAGTGGTTGCACTGTGGTTGCGCTTACCGGCTCGGCCTCGGGACTGCCCCCCGGCGCCAAACCCAGCAGCTCGGGCTCGAGCGTTAAAATGGCGTTGCGACTGCGGGCCCGGCTGGCCACCCGCAATGCCGCCCGGCTGATGACATGCTCCAGCTCGCGCACATTGCCCGGCCAACCATAACGGCACAGTGCCGCCTCGGCTGGCACGGAGAGGCGCAGACTGCGACACCCCAGACGCGCACGGTTGAGCTCCAGAAAATAGCCGGCCAACAACAACACATCATTACCGCGCTCACGCAGTGGCGGGATCGGCAATGGATAGACAGATAACCGATGATAGAGATCGGCGCGAAATGCCCCGTCGCGCACCTGTTCGGCCAATGCACGGTTGGTGGCGGCGACGATGCGCACATCAACCTTGCGCGGCCTGTCCTCACCCAGACGCTGGATTTCGCCATTTTGCAGCGCGCGTAATAACTTGGCTTGCACTGCGAGCGGCAGCTCGCCGACCTCATCAAGAAACAGGGTGCCACCGTCCGCCGCTTCGAAACGCCCGGCCCGCTCCTGGCTAGCCCCAGAGAAGGTGCCACGGGCATGACCAAACAGCTCGCTCTCGGCCAGCGACTCCGGCAACGCGGCGCAGTTAACCTGCACCAGTGGCGCCGCCTGCCGTGGTGATGCCGCATGCAGCCGCCGCGCCACCAGCTCCTTGCCGACGCCAGTTTCGCCTAACAGCAGTACCGGCAGGTCGGACGCAGCGACCGTATCGATCTCCTGCAGCAAACGCCGGAACGCCGGGCTTTGCCCGAGTAACGGAGGCTCATCGGTCCCGGCGCGTACCGGCTCGGCCACTGCCAGCGCCGCCAGGCGTCCTTGCTCCTCCAGACGGTTCACGCGCAACGTCAATGCCACCAGATCGTGCCAGCGGCGCAACCGGACCAACGCATCAGCCTCGAAAGCACTGTGTTGCAGGCTGTCCAGTGTCAACACGCCCCATAGCGCCTGATCGACCCGAATCGGCATCCCCATGCAGGCGTGAACCGGTAAAGGTTGGCCACTGTGCGCCGCCACCAGACCATCGTAAGGATCCGGCCAATCGCACTCGGCGGCAAAGCAGGCTCCCGCCTCGGCCGCCAGCAGCGCGGCCAGACGTGGATGTTGCGCCACGACAAAACGGCGCCCCAACGCCTCCTGCACCAGACCATCGATAGCCAGCGGCGTTAACGCCTCGCCATCACTCTGCAACAGGGCGACCGCATCACAGGCAAAGTGATGCCGTAACGACGCCAGCAGATATTGCAGGCGCCGGCTTGGATCCTGCTCGGTGAGCAGATGAGTTAACAATGGGGAATCAATCATCTCGGGTAGAAAAAACCATACATGGTGATATCCACCCTAAAACAAGAAGGTGTAAATTACCACATGTTTAAATATTCATTATTTTTCAGCATGTTAAACATTGGCACTCTCCTTGCCATTAGCAATGCAGATGACTGCATTCCAAGAGGAGAACCCGATGTCATTACTGGAACACTCACTGGCCGAATTAGTATGTGAACGTCCCGGCGCCACCGCCATCTTCCACCGTCACCGTCTCGACTTCTGCTGCGGTGGCCAGCAATCCCTGGCCAGCGCGCTGGCCGCCCGCGGGCTGGCACCTGAGGCGATCGTCGCCGAGCTCGAAGCCCTGCCCTTCGGCCACGACCATGACGTCGACTGGCGCCAGGTCGATAACGCCACCTTGATCGATCACCTGCTGACGCGTTTTCACGCCGTGCATCGCGAGCAGCTCCCGGAGCTGATCCGGCTGGCGCGCCGGGTCGAACAGGTACATCGCGAACGCCCGGGCTGTCCACGCGGTCTGGCTTCGCAACTGATGTTGATGGCCGAAGAGCTGGAAGCACACATGCAAAAGGAGGAACAGATCCTGTTTCCGTTGTTTGTACGCGGCGAACTGGCGCTGGCGTCCGGGCCGGTGCGCGTGATGGAGGCGGAACATGAGCAACATGGCGGTAGCCTGGAGCTGATCAGCGAACTGACCGATGACATCACACCACCGGAAGGCGCCTGTGTGACCTGGCGCGCGTTGTATCAGGGCTTACGCCAGCTGCGTGAAGATTTGATGCTGCACATCCACCTGGAAAACCATCTGCTGTTTCCACGAGCGCAGGCGTGACTCCGTCGCCAGCCCTGCGAAGCGTAGGGATTTGTGATATAGTCCGCGCCCGTTTCGCATCCTGAACAGGAGAAAATCATGAGCATCGAAGCCAGCCTGATGGCGCGCAGTGGCGCCAAATGTGAACTGTGTGCCGCCGAGCAGGCGCTGGAGGTGTACGCCGTTCCGGCCTCACCCAGCGAGGATGCCGACCACAGCGTGCTGCTGTGCGCCGACTGCCGCAGCCAGCTGCAAGCCGCCAGTGATGCCAATCGCTGGCGTTGCCTGAGCGACAGCATGTGGAGCCCGGTCCCCGCAGTACAAGTGCTGGCATGGCGCCAACTGCACTTCCTCAGTCAGCAGGGCGAACATTGGGCTCAGGAGCAGCTGGATATGCTGTATCTGGATGATGAAACCCGGCAGTGGGCCGAAGCAGGCGCCACCTACGCCGCACAGGATGACGATGCCGACGCACCGACGCTCGATTCCAACGGCAACCGTCTGCAGGAAGGCGACAGCGTCACCCTGATCAAGGATCTGGAGGTCAAGGGCGCCGGCTTCACCGCCAAGCGCGGCACCCTGGTCAAGGGGATCCGCCTGACCAACAACCCGCTGCACATCGAGGGCAAGGTGAACGGCATCCAGATCGTGCTGGTTGCCGCCTACCTGAAAAAAGCGTAACCGAGCGCTAACGACAACGGGAGCCCATGGCTCCCGTTGCGTTTTCTTGCGCCCTAGCCGGCCAGCACGACGCGGTTACGCCCCGCCGCCTTGGCTCGATACAGTGCCTTGTCGGCACGGTTAAGCACGCTGGTCGCATTCTCTTCCTGATACTCCGCCACACCGGCACTGACCGTTACCACCAGCGCGTCGCCATTGACATCCATCGTCATCGCCGCGATGGCATCCCGCACCTTCTCGGCCAGCGCCACCGCCGCCAGGCCATCACATTCCGGCAGCAGCACCACAAACTCCTCGCCTCCCCAGCGGCAGACCACATCCGATGTGCGCACCATGGCTTGCAGCTGCTGTGCGACCCGGCGCAAGGCCATGTCACCCACGCCATGACCAAAGCGATCATTGACCTCCTTGAAGTGGTCGATATCAAACAGAATCAGCGAGATAGGAGATTGCTGGCGCCGGCTTTGCGCCAGCAGGTGATCAAAGGTGACCTGAAACACCTGCCGGCTGATGGTGCCGGTCAGCTTGTCGGTGGATGCCATCTGTTCGATGCGCCGCTGATAACGGCCCAGCGTCATATTGGCGATAAACAGGATCAGCAGCGTCACCACGGCACTGACCAGCAAGTTGCCCCATAGCGTCGTCTGCAGTTGGGACTCCGATTCATGGCTGGTCTGCTCGACCATCAGATACCATTTGAACTCAGGCACCAGACGGCTATTGAGGAATACCGGAGCCCCGTCGCGCTCATACTGATAAGAGCCGCTGGGGGTGGTCAGGATGCGCGTCGCCAGTGGGGCCAACACCGGATCGGCATGCAGTGAACTGGCACCATGGAAACTTTTGCCATGCAGGGTGACCTGGCCAGACTGGTCGACGAAATAGACGGTCCGGTTGTAGCGCTGCTGATATTTCTCAATCAGGTGCCGCACCTTGTCGACGGCGAGCCCGACCCCTGTTACCCCGATGAGCCCCTTGTTGAAGTCATAGACCCGGTAGTTGACGAAGACGGTGGTCTTGTTGCGGTCGGCCGTATCCTGATCGATGTTGATCTCGTACTCCTCGCCCGGCGCTAAATCCCGTACCCGGTAGTACCAGCCATCAGCCGGATCCCCCGGTTTGACGGTCTTCAGCACCCCGGAGGAGTGGTAATACTTGCCGCTCTTGTCTGAGACAAAGAAGCTGGTGACGGTGCCGAACCTGTCCTGCAGCTCCTTGAGATAACGCACCATGGGAGCCGGATCTTTCTCGTCCTGCAACGCCCAGTCGCGCACAAAGGTGTCGTGGGCCATCAGCGAAGAGATAAAAATTGGCCGCAACAGATCCTGCTGGATTTCGGAATAGATGTTATCGCTGGTCAACGGCAGGGTGTTGTATTCGATCTGCTCGCTCAGCGAGGTATGGGCAACCCGATAGCTGCTCCAGCTGGTCAGAAAAAAGGCCGACAGTAAAATCAGACTCAAGGCCCAGACGAACTTGCGTTTATCACTCCATAACAGGTTTGGCATCCTGCGCTCCACACTCAACCCGACAGCGCTACCGTGCGCGACAGGCTGCAGTGTACACAGGGCCAGACCGGCGAGACAACGGGCCCGGGAAGCAGGGAGATAAATATTCCTGTCAACGATGACAGGTCGACTCAAATAAGCCCGACAGTGAACAAAATAATATTTCCGCCAGAGGAACCAATAAATCTATTAGTCTGATTTTAATAGAAATAATTAATTTCCGAATGAAGTGAATTATTTTCGTTGCGCCGAATGGCCACACATTCCAGCGTCTTGAATATAAAAAATGGCGGCTCATTGGCCGCCATTGCTATCCTGTCATCCGCCTTAGTTCTGGCTGGCGATCACGACGGGGTTCAGACGCGTCGGCATGCCGGTGCGCTGTTCCAGTGCCTGCTTGACGGCCAGGGAATCGGTATCGGCATGGGCGATGAAACGGGTCAACGCCGGTGTCATCGGCAACGGCACGGACATGTCGGAATTCATCTCTTCCTCGGTGCGAGACAGCGGCTCGTGCACCTCGATGTAACGGCCACCATCCGGCTCGACCGTGGCTTTTACCGGTTGGTTAACGAACTGGACGCGGGTTCCTACCGGTACCTGTTTAAACAGGTATTCGATGTCGTCGTTACGCAGACGTACGCAGCCGTGGCTAACACGCAAGCCGATACCGAACGAGGCATTGGTACCATGGATCGCGTACAGGCGGCCGATATACATGGCGTACAGCCCCATCGGATTATCCGGACCGGCCGGCCATACCTTCGGCAGCGGCTCACCACGTGCCGCATATTCGGCATGTACCTTGGCAGTGGGGGTCCAGGTCGGATTGGCACGCTTGCTCTGGATCGACGTCACCCAGTTTTCCGGGGTATCGGTACCCAGCTGACCGATACCGATCGGCAGCACTTCCACCACGTTGCGTCCCTTCGGGTAGTAGTACAGACGCATCTCGGCCACGTTGATCACAACGCCCTCACGCGGCGCATCCGGCAGGATCAGTTGATGCGGCACCACCAGCTTGCTACCTGGCTTCGGCAGATACGGGTCTACACCCGGATTGGCTTCCAGCATATTGGTCAAACCCAGTTGGAACTGGGCAGCGATGGATTCCAGTGGCAGATTTCCGTCCGGTACCGTGTATTCCTGATTCTCACCAATCAGACGGCTTCCTGCCGGCGGTAATGGGTATTCGAGCGCGGCTGCCGGCTGGCTGAGGAGTGTCACTGCACCCAGCAGAGCGGAGGCGGCATAGCGAAGCATGTTCATAGCGATCCTGTGTCGTTGTCGTTGGCCAATGCAACTCACCGGATGGGTGAGCCTCGGCCAGCATACCGTCGAGCCGATGGGCTCGGCTGATATTTGCTGGCCGGGGTCGGCATTTTTCCCCTAAGAGAATAAAAATTCAACTTGGTTGTGAACCAAGACACATAAAAAAGCCCGCGCAATGGACGGGCTTGGTGATGACGCAGGGTTCAGCGGACTCAAGGCGCGAGGGGCTCGCGATGAAAATGGGCACCGCCGCATTCAATGCAGGTGGCGATGCGCTCTGGGTGCAAGACCAACCGCCGGAAACCACACTGCTCGCAAACCAGGGTTCCCAACCCCATGCGCTCACCGGCATGGTACAACCCTTTGTGCTGTACCTCGTCCAGCACCGCAATCCACTCAACCTGGGTGCGATCGGTCAACTCCAGTAACCAGGCCCAGATCGAGGTTTGTAGCGCCTGGTAAAACGCCGAGTCACGATACCCTCCCGGCGCGTCCTCAAAATCGCGCAGATCGCGCCGTACATACTCGCGAATCAGCGCCCACTCGTCACGGGTCAGCTCGCCCGCTGCCTCCAGATAAGCTTGCGTGCGCTCCAGCAGTGACGACAAGGAGGCGCCGGGATCGGCATTGGCCCACTCCTCCTGCAGACGCCGGATAAAGGCTTCATAGGCTTGTTGTTGTCTTGGCATAGCAGCTCTCCTTCCTCATCGGTCCGACTGGGATCCGCTGCGCCACATGGGGCGCCGAGCCGCCCCGCTATTGTTGGCGAGGGCGTTAATCAGTATTCTATGGCGATTTTCCAACAGGATAGCCTATCCAATTCACACATATCGGATGTCACTGATGTCAGCCATGCAAGAGCACTACAATCCCCAGGAACTGGAAGCTGCCGTGCAGCAACACTGGGCCAAGAACTTGACGTTCAAGGCCGTAGAGAAGGTCGACAAGGAGAAGTTCTACTGCCTCTCCATGTTCCCCTACCCGTCCGGGCGTCTACACATGGGGCACGTGCGCAACTACACCATCGGTGACGTCATCTCTCGCTTCCAGCGTCTGAATGGCAAGAATGTCATGCAGCCGATCGGCTGGGATGCCTTCGGTCTGCCAGCAGAAAACGCCGCGATCAAAAACAACTCGGCGCCGGCCAAATGGACCTACGAAAACATCGAATACATGAAGGGCCAGCTGAAGATGTTGGGGCTGGGCTATGACTGGGACCGCGAAATCGCAACCTGCACCCCGGAATACTATCGCTGGGAACAGTGGTTCTTTACCGAGCTGTACAAAAAAGGGCTGGTTTACAAGAAGACCTCGTCCGTTAACTGGTGCCCGAACGATCAGACAGTTCTGGCCAACGAGCAGGTTCAAGATGGCTGCTGCTGGCGTTGCGACACCCCGGTAGAACAAAAAGAGATCCCGCAGTGGTTCATCAAGATCACCGCCTACGCCGAAGAGCTGTTGACCGATCTGGACAAGCTGGATGGTTGGCCAGAGATGGTCAAAACCATGCAGCGCAACTGGATTGGTCGCTCCGAAGGCCTGACGATGACCTTTGCTGTCGACGGCAGTGACGAGACATTCGATATCTACACCACCCGTCCGGATACGTTGATGGGCGTGACCTATGTCGCCGTCGCCGCAGGCCACCCCTTGGCCAAACGTGCGGCCGAAGCCAACGCTCCCCTGGCCGCCTTCCTTGAAGAGTGTAAGAACACCAAGGTTGCCGAAGCCGAGCTGGCGACCATGGAGAAAAAAGGCATGGCCACCGGCCTGTATGCCATTCACCCGCTGGATGGCCGCCGCGTCCCTGTGATGGTCGCCAACTTCGTATTGATGGACTACGGTACCGGTGCTGTGATGGCCGTGCCGGCCCACGACCAACGTGACTTTGAATTTGCCCAAAAATACGGCCTGGAAATTCGAGCCGTGATTCGCCCTGCCGATGGCAGCGAGTTGGATATTTCCACTGCGGCCTACACCGAGAAAGGCGTGCTGTTCAACTCTGGCGAGTTTGACGGACTGGACTTTCAGGCCGCCTTCACCGCCATCTGCGACAAGCTGGTGGCGCTTGGCAAGGGCGAGAAGACCGTCAACTACCGTCTGCGTGACTGGGGGGTCTCCCGTCAACGTTACTGGGGTGCACCGATCCCGATGTTGAATCTGGAAGATGGCTCAGTGGTTCCAGCTCCAGCCGATCAACTGCCGGTGATCCTGCCGGAAGAGGTGGTGATGGATGGCGTGCAAAGCCCGATCAAGGCCGATGCCGACTGGGCCAAAGCGACCTACAACGGTCAGCCCGCACTGCGTGAAACCGACACCTTTGACACCTTCATGGAGTCTTCCTGGTACTACGCCCGCTACTGTTGCCCGAACTATCAGGAAGGGATGCTGGATCCGGCCAAGGCCAACCACTGGCTGCCAGTGGATCAGTACATCGGCGGGATCGAGCACGCCTGTATGCACCTGCTGTATGCCCGTTTCTTCCACAAGCTGCTGCGTGATGCCGGCATGGTCCAGAGTGACGAGCCGTTCACCCGCCTGCTGTGCCAAGGCATGGTGCTGGCCGATGCGTTCTACTACACCGAAAACGGCGCCCGTGTCTGGGTCAGCCCGGTAGACGTCAAGGTTGAGCGTGATGAAAAAGGCCGCATCACCAAGGCGGTGGACAACACGGGTCGCGAGCTGGTGCATGCCGGCATGACCAAGATGTCCAAGTCCAAAAACAACGGCATTGACCCACAGCTGATGGTCGAGCGCTATGGTGCCGATACCGTGCGTCTGTTCATGATGTTTGCCTCACCGGCCGACCTGACCCTTGAATGGCAGGAATCCGGTGTTGAAGGCGCCCAACGCTTCTTGCGTCGTCTGTGGAAGGCGGTCTCGGATCATGTGGCACGCGGTGCTGTGGCCGAGCTGGATATTGCCAACCTGAGTAACGACCAAAAGGCACTGCGTCGCGAACTGCATAAGACCATCGCCAAGGTGTCCGATGATATCGGCCGCCGTCAGACCTTCAACACCGCCATCGCCGCCATCATGGAACTGATGAACCGTCTGGCCAAGGCACCGCAAGAGAGTGAACAGGATCGCGCGTTGACGCAGGAAGTGCTCACCAAGGTTGTGTTGATGCTCTATCCGATCGTGCCGCACGTTGGCTTTACGTTGTGGCAAGCCTTGGGTGGTGCCGGTGCCATTGATGATGCCAGCTGGCCACAGGCCGATGCGGCCGCACTGGTCGAGGACGAAAAGCTGGTGGTAGTACAAGTCAACGGCAAGGTACGTGGCAAGATCACAGTGGCCGCCGACGCCAGCGAAGAACAGGTCAAGAGCCTGGCATTTGCCGATGCCAGCGTGGCCAAGTTCACCGACGGCAAGGAAGTACGCAAGGCGATCTACGTCCCGGGCAAGCTGCTGAACCTGGTGGTGGCCTAAGTGAACCGCCTCTTCAATCGTCTGGTTGTCCTGTTACTGCTGGGGCTGACGCTGGCCGGTTGTGGCTTTCATATGCGCGGAGGGGACTCGGTCCCCTCGATTCGCGAACTGGCCCTGATCGGTGATGAGCGCGATGATCTGTACCGCTCCGTTGCGATGCGCCTGCAACGGGTCGGTGTCAAGCTGGTGCCCGCCACAGATAAGGTGCCGCAGCTGAAGCTGGGTGAGATGCAAGTCAAGATCCAGGTAGCGTCCGTCGACAGCCGTGCGCAGACCGTGGAATACCTGATGCTGTTCAATACCGAATACGTACTGACAGTACCGGATCATACGGCGCAACGCTTTACCGCCGGCTTCAACCGCACCTTCCTGAACAAGAGCTCAGAAGCATTGGCCTCCAGCCGTGAACAGGAACAACTCAAAGACGAGATGCGCGAGCAGACCGCTGAGTTGATTCTGATCCAGTTGAGCCGCGTGAAGTTCTGATGCGGATCTACGCCGAGCAACTCGCCGATCATCTCAAAGCAGGGCTCAAGCCCTGCTATCTTGTTTTTGGCGATGAGCCGCTGCAAAAACAGGAATCACTGGATGCCATTCGCCGCATCGCCGCGGCCAGTGGTTTTAGCGAACGCCACGTCTTTGCGCTGGAAGATAATCCAGAGTGGCAGGAGGTAGAGTCCTGCTGTCATGCCTTGAGCCTGTTTGCCAGCCGCCAGATACTCGAGATCGAGCTGGGAGAAAAACTGCCGCGTGACTGGCCAGAAAAGAGTCAGCAGCTGGCGGCTAATCTGCATCCTGACCTGTTGCTGATTCTGCATGGCCCACGCCTGAGCGCCGCGCAGTCAAAGGCCAAATGGTTTGATAACCTCTCCCGCCAAGGGGTCTATATCCCTATCAACTTTCCAGATAGCCGTTTCTTTCCGCGTTGGATGCAGCAACGGGCGCAATTGCATGGCCTGAAGGTGCAACCGGAGGGAATACAGTTTTTGTGTCATGCCTTCGAGGGAAACCTGCTCGGTGCTGCACAAGAGCTGGAAAAGCTGGCTCTATTGAAATTGCCGCAGCCTATCGGCTTGCTTCAGCTGCAAGAGAGCGTCACACGACAAAACCATTTTACGCCATTCCAGTTCATCGACACCCTGCTTGAAGGCAAGGTCAATCGAGCCCAGCGCATGTTGTTGCAACTCAGGGGCGAAGGCGTCGAGCTCGGTATGCTGGCATGGGCCCTGGCCCGCGAGCTGGAACAGTTGTTGATGCTAAAGCTGGCCAGCGACGGAGGGCAACCCCTGGCCCCGTTGTTAGAAAAGGCGAGAATCTGGTCTAGCCGGCAACCGCTGTATCAGCAGGCGCTGCAACGACTTAACTCGTCACAACTGCAGCAGCTGATTGCAGTCACTGTGTTGTTAGATCGTGCAGTACGCCGCTTCGAAACCGAAGAGGCTTGGCTATTGCTGCAAAGCGTGAGTCTTGGCTTCCGTCATGAAGCCGCCCTTACGCTGGTGCAATCATGAATCCGGCCATCGGGATCCTCGGCGGCACATTCGACCCCGTGCATTACGGCCATTTGCGTCCTGCCGAGGAGACGCGCCTGCATCTGGGGCTGGGTGAATTACGCCTGATGCCTAATCATATTCCGCCCCATCGACCGCAGCCCGTTGCCAGTAGTGCTCAACGCCTGGCGATGTTGCAGTTGGTACTGCAGGAATATCCGCATTTTAGAGTTGATGACCGAGAGCTCCGCTATCAGCGGCCCTCTTACACCATCGATACCTTAACCTCGTTACGCGCAGAATTACCCCATACCCCCTTGTGCTTCTTAATCGGCATGGACTCGCTGCTTGGCCTGCCAAGCTGGCATCGCTGGCGCGAGCTGACGGATTATGCTCATCTGGTCGTCAGCCTGCGTCCTGGCTGGTCACCTCAGTTGCAAGGCGAACTGGCCGAACTGGTTCGGGAACATCAAACCAGCGACATTGCACGCCTGCATCAACAGCTGGCTGGCTGCATCTACTGGATGGCCAATCAGCCGGTCGCGTTGTCCGCAACCGCTTTGCGGCGTGATCTGGCCGCCGGTCGCAGCGTCCGCGACCGAGTGCCTGCAGCGGTGGCCGATTATATTGATCAACAGCGGATCTATTGCCATAGCGTGATATAATCGCCGCCCATTTGACCTAAGTAACTGTTATTTGACGGAGGCGCTCTTGCAAGGTCCCGCTCTGCACGCATTCATTGCTGATAAAATCGACGACCTCAAAGGCCGGGATATCGTTACAATCGATGTCCGCGGTAAATCCAGCATCACCGACTGCATGATCATCTGCAGTGGTAACTCCAATCGCCATGTGCGCTCGATTGCCGACCACGTAGCCGAGGAGTTGCGGCATGCCGGTTTGATGCCATTAGGAATCGAAGGAGAGGATGTGGGTGAGTGGGTTCTGGTTGATATGGGCGATGTCATCGTCCATGTGATGCAAGACGACACACGCCAGCTCTACCAGTTGGAAAAACTCTGGAGCGGGAAATTTGACGAGGCGGCCGCCTGAGCATGAAGATCCAGCTCATCGCCGTCGGTACCAAGATGCCGGAGTGGGTCACCCGCGGTTTCGAGGAATATCAACGCCGCTTTCCCAAAGACATGCCATTGGAACTGGTGGAAATCCCGGCCGGTAAGCGTGGCAAAAATGCCGATATTGCTCGCATCCTGCAAAAAGAAGGCGAGCAGACGCTCGCGGCCACCGCAAAAGGGACGCGTATCGTCACGCTGGATATTCCCGGTAAGCCGTGGACGACAGAACAGTTGGCACAACAGCTGGAAGCTTGGAAGCAGGATGGCCGCGATGTTGCCCTGCTAATCGGAGGCCCCGAGGGGCTATCGAACGAATGCAAAGCCCTGGCAGAACAAAGCTGGTCTCTTTCACCATTGACACTACCACACCCCCTGGTGCGCATTGTCGTGGCCGAGAGCTTATATCGGGCCTGGAGCATCACCACTAATCACCCGTACCACAGGGAGTGAGGCATGCCCGGGCAACGTATTTCGATCAAGGATAACCATGCCGAGGCGGCGCTTTTTCGCCGCCGCGCCTATGCCGCTATGGCAGGCGTTATCGTTCTAACCTTCATGCTGCTGGCCAACCTGTATGTGTTACAGGTCATTCATCATGATGATTACCAGACGCGCTCCAACGATAACCGCATCAAGGTTCTACCGGTTGCCCCTCCGCGCGGTCTGATCTATGACCGCAATGGCGTACTGTTGGCAGAAAACCGCCCTGTCTTCAGCCTTGAAATCGTCCCCGAGCAGATGGATGACCTGCCCGCCAAGATTGATGAGCTGGTCAAACTGTTGGGATTAGAGGAAGAAGACAAGACCCGTTTTCTCAAAGAGACCAAACGTCATCGCCGCTTCCAGCCTATCTCTCTGGCCGACAAACTCAGTGAAGAACAGGTTGCCACCTTTTCCGTCAACCAATACCGCTACCCTGGCGCCAGCATAGAAGCCTATCTGACCCGGTTTTATCCATACGGCGACACACTGACTCATGCGTTGGGTTATGTGGCCCGAATCAATACTACCGATCTGAAAAAGCTCGATGAGCAAGGCAAATTGGCCAACTACGCCGCTTCGCGCGATATCGGCAAACTCGGTGTCGAGAAGTACTATGAGGATCTGTTGCATGGGCAGTCCGGTTATCAGGAAGTCGAGGTCAATAACCGCGGGCGTGTCATTCGGACTCTGAAATACCAACCTCCGGTCGCCGGTAAAGACCTGACACTGACGATCGATGTCCGCCTGCAACAGAAGGTGCAAGAGCTATTGCGCGATCAACGCGCCGGACTGGTCCTACTGGATCCGCGCAGCGGTGCCGTCATGGCCATGGTCTCTTCCCCCAGCTATGACCCGAATATGTTTGTTCGCGGGATCCGTAGCAAAGAGTACGCAGATCTGCTCAATGATCCATCACGGCCATTGATAAACCGTGTCAGCCAAGGCGGCTATGCCCCGGCGTCGACCGTCAAGCCGCTGCTGGCCGTGATGGGGCTGAATGAGGGTGCCATCACGCCTTACAGCCGTTTTTTTGGCGGCCCCTTCTTCCAGCTCCCAGGCTCCAGTCATAAATTCCGGGACTGGAAAAAATGGGGACACGGTTGGCTGGATGTCTATCGCGCGATTGAGGTCTCTGCCGACACCTTCTTCTACGATCTGGCCTACCGTACCGGCATCGACACCATGAATAAATACATGACAGCCTTCGGCTTCGGTCAGTTCTCTGGCCTGGATCTGTATGAAGAGACTAAAGGCGTCATGCCATCCCGGGAATGGAAACGTAGCCGACGACATCAGGTCTGGTTCATGGGCGACACCATTTCAGTCGGGATCGGGCAGGGTTACTGGACCGCGACCCCGATCCAGCTCGCTCGAGCGCACAGCATTCTGACGCAGCATGGCCATAACGTCATACCGCATATGTTGAAGTCGGTTAAGGAAGGCGATGGCCATCAGGAGCCATTCCGCGAACCGACCAATAAAGCCTTGGAGGTTAAAGAGGACAATTATTGGAAAGTCGCGATGGAAGGCATGTTCAGAGTCATCAATGGACATGAAGGTACCGGACGCAAAGCATTCGCTAACACCCCCTACAAGGCGGCTGGCAAGTCTGGTACGGCTCAGGTCATCAGCATCAAACAAGATCAAAAATATGATGCCAAGCGCGTCAAAGCCGAGCACAGAGATAACGCCTTGTTCGTCGCCTTTGCTCCGTATGAGGCCCCTAAAGCCGTCGTGGCACTTATCATGGAAAATGCCGGTGGTGGCAGCACCAATGCGGCGCCAGTAGCGCGTGCCGTGCTGGATGCCTATCTGCTCGATCCGGGGGCCAGTGCTGCCATTCCTGCAGGGTCTGCAGCGGAGATAAATCATAACGCTGAGCCAACAACCACGACGCCTGCCGCCACGACACCAGGCACAGAGAGTGACGATGAGGTTCCGCAACCGGAGAACACACCGGATGCTACTGATGATGAACCGATACCGGTTCCCCCCAATCCGGAGGATAACTGATGAACAACCCCCATCGTTCTATCTGGCATCGATTCCATATCGATCTGCCACTGCTGCTGGGATTGTTCGGACTGCTTTGCGTCAGCCTGGTTGTCCTCTACTCAGCCTCCGGTATGCATCCCGAGATGTTGGGGCGCCAGCTCATTCGTACCTCAATGGCGTTTGCACTGATGATTTTCATGGCGCAGTTTCCACCTGCGTTTTACGCGCGCTGGGCGCCGCCCGCCTTTGCGGTCTGTGTCTTCTTATTGCTGTGTGTGATGGTATTTGGTCACATCGGCAAGGGCGCCCAACGTTGGCTTGATCTGGGATTCATCAAATTCCAACCGTCCGAATTTCTGAAGATCATCATGCCGATGACCATCGCCGCTTATCTAAGCCGGCATGCCCTACCCCCAACGTTTAAACAGGTAGCAATCGCGCTGATGCTGGTGTTTATCCCTACCTTACAAATCGCCGAACAACCCGATCTGGGAACATCCATTTTGGTCGCCGTGGCCGGCTGCTTTGTGATTTTCCTGGCGGGTATCAACTGGTATCTGATTCTCGGCGCCATGCTCGCCGTTGGTGCCTTCTTGCCGGTGCTCTGGTTCTTCCTGATGCATGATTACCAGCGACAACGGGTGCTCACGTTCCTGGATCCGGAAACCGACCCGCTAGGAACTGGCTATCACATTATCCAGTCGAAAATTGCCATTGGTTCGGGCGGCTTATTTGGTAAAGGTTGGCTCAATGGTACTCAATCCCAGCTTGAGTTTTTGCCTGAGCGCCATACGGACTTCATTTTCGCCGTTTTCAGCGAAGAATTTGGCATGATCGGCTTCATGCTGTTGATGTGCCTCTACCTATACGTCATCGCGCGTTGCATGAGTATCAGCCTGAATGCACAGGGCTCTTTCGAGCGCCTGCTGGGCGGTGCGTTGACGCTGACGTTCTTCTTCTATGTCTTTGTTAACATCGGCATGGTCAGTGGGCTGCTGCCGGTGGTCGGGGTGCCGTTACCACTGATCAGTTATGGCGGCACCTCCATGGTGACGCTCGCTGCTGGATTCGGCATCTTGATGTCCATCCAGACTCACCGCCGCCTTCTGGCTTGAGGCAATCTCCAGATGCGTTTGCTTGTGTTATTGATATTGAGTTTGAGCCTACCCGGCTTCGCCGCAGAAGTTCGCCCTGAGGATCACGCTCGTCTTGAGACACTCAGTCAGGAATTAAACATTTCACTCGAACAGCTTGTGACCGGAATGCAGCAAGCACAATTTCGGCAAAGTGTGCTGGATGCCATCCAGCGTCCTTGGGAAGCCAAACCTTGGTATCAATATCGTCCGCTCTTTATTACCCCGGATCGCATTCGCCAAGGTGTTGCCTTCTGGAGAAAAAACGCCAGTCAGCTCGATCGGGCTGCCGTACGGATGCAAGTTCCACCCGAGGTGGTGGTCGCCATCATAGGAATAGAAACCTATTTCGGTACCCGAATGGGCAATCATCCGGTACTGGATGCACTTTATACGCTGGGTTTTCACTATCCAGAACGCGCACCCTATTTCAGCAAAGAGTTTGCGCAGTTTGTGCGACTGGCCAATGAGCAGAAGTGGCCACTGCGCCAACCCATGGGTTCCTATGCTGGGGCCATGGGCATGGGGCAATTTATGCCCACAAGTTATCTGCATTTTGCCGTCGACTTCGACAACGATGGCCACAAGGATCTCTTTGCCAACCCTGCCGACGCCATCGGTAGTGTTGCCAATTATTTTGCCGAACACGGCTGGCATTACGGTGAGCCGGTGGCCACTCCTGCAACCCTTATCACCCCACTGCCAGCGGGCATACTCACTGATAACCCTGACTTGATTCATAGCTGGAAACAATTGCATGACGTCGGTGTGAGAATAAGCACGGATCTGCCTGCTGACACCCCAGTGAAATTACTTAGACTTGAGCAACCAACAGGCAATGAGTACTGGGTGGTACGCCATAATTTCTATGTTATAACCCGCTATAATCGAAGCCCGCTTTATGCCATGGCGGTTTACCAATTAAGTCAGGAATTGGCTCACGCTTATCATGCTCAATAAAGTTCTATGTCTACTGGCACTGCTGGCACTGACTGCATGTAGCCAGACATCAACTACCCACACACCGCCATCGCAACCGGCGCACAATACCACTCCCGATCTCGCGGGCGTCGGAGGTGTCACACCGCGATTTGAGCCACCTAGTCGTATCGGCAATAAGGATTACGTTGTTTTTGGACAAGACTACAAAGTCTGGAACGGCATAGATAACTATGTGGAAGAAGGGACGGCGTCATGGTACGGCCCTGGATTTCATGGCTTGTATACATCCAATGGTGAACTGTACGATCAGGAGTCCATCTCGGCTGCGCATAAGAATTTACCGCTCCCCTCCTATTTGAAAGTGACCAATCTGGACAATGGCCAGGCCATCGTCGTACGGGTTAATGACCGAGGTCCCTTCCACGGCGACCGGATCCTGGACCTCTCCCATGGCGCAGCCAGTCGACTCGGTATCGTCGGACCAGGCACTGCGCATGTTCGTGTTGAGCTGATTAAAGTGCCGCGACCAGCCAATGCCGACGAGATCATTGCTCGACATGAGGCAAGGACAATCCAGTTAATGGCCACCAGCTCGGCCAGTAAGGCTGAAGCCGCCGCCTCACCATTACGGCGTGAATATGGTGATGCAGTACGAATTGTCAGTGCCAATGAGGTATTTCGACTACAGGTCGGACCACTTGAAAAAGATAAAGCCGAGGCTGCACTCAGACGATTGCGCAGTAATGGCTACCAGCAGGCCTTTTTTGTCAATTGACACAGAGGTGTCATGCGGATCGCAAACTATCAGAACAAGTCTTGACCGTAACGGGGGAAAAAACGACACTCTCCCGCCGACGCAGTCTGTCGCCCATGGAAGAGACCGCCTTCTGGCGGCGCCCGGTTGAGAACCAGATGGAAGCTACAGAATGAAAGGAATCATACCAAGCCTACTTGCAGTGTTGTCACTGACAGCGCTCAGTGGCTGTGTCACTGAAGTCCACGAGTATCGGACCCATATCTCCGAACCCAAGATTACAGTAGAAAACGAAACTAACCCCGGTTTTCATTTTCGCACCGTTGCTAGTCCGTTACCGGAGACCGAACAGACAAGCTCTCGTTATGCCGTAAGCAAGGATTACGGTCGACTCGATCCTGCGCTGATCCCGCTAGGTAGCACCCCTCCCCGTTTTGAGCCCTACAGTCGTATCGGCAACAACGACTACGAAGTCTTCGGCCAATCCTATAAAGTCTGGCGAGACATTGAGCAATACAGTGAAGAAGGCACAGCTTCTTGGTATGGGCCCGGGTTTCACGGCCGTTTCACCTCCAATGGCGAGGTCTATGATCAATACGCCATTTCAGCAGCACACAAACACTTGCCAATCCCGTGTTATGTCCGTGTCACGAACAAAGAGAATGGGCGATCATTGATAGTCCGTATCAATGATCGCGGCCCGTTTCATGACAACAGAATATTGGATCTCTCCTATGGCGCGGCCCAACGTCTTGGTATCGTCGGCCAAGGCATAGCTAAGGTCAGACTGGATTTAGTTCACCCACCTCGTCCCGCCAATGCCGACCAGCTCATTGCACAGAGTCAGGCTAAAACCATACAACTGCTCGCCACCGATTCGGCTAGTCGCGCACGCGAGGAGGCTAGTCGCTTAAGCCAAAAATTTGGCACACCGATTACCATCGTCAATGCAAACCAGATGTACCGACTACATATGGGCCCCCTCGCGCCGCAACAAGCCGACGCTATGCTCACCGTCGTGCGAGATGCCGGATTACGGCAAGCCTATTTCGTTTATTGATCAATGGCAGTGCAACGAGGCCTGAACAAGGGCTGCCAAGCGCAACACCTTTTGCTATAGTGGCAACCCTCGCGAACAGGTCCGGCCGATGATCCGGGCCAATACAACCAAGGATCACGACGTTGAAACTGGCAAAAACCCTTCTCTTCTGCAGCGCGTTTACCCTGTCCGCTGCCGTGATGGCGGCCGATGTCGTCCCGACACCGGATGCAAAACCCACTCCCGATCCGAAGCCAATGCCGGCGCCGGCACCGATTGCCTTGCCAAGCCCTCCCCAGATTGCGGCTAAAGCCTATCTGTTGATGGACTATCATACCGGCCAGGTGTTGATTGGTTCAAATGAGCATGAACGCCTGCCGCCCGCCAGCCTGACCAAGATGATGACATCCTATGTCATTGGTCAAGAGCTCAAGTCTGGCCGCATCAAACCGACGGATATGGTGACTATCAGCCAGAATGCCTGGGCCAAGAATTACTCAGACTCGTCCAAGATGTTCATCGAGGTAGGTAAGCAGGTCAGTGTTGAAAATCTCAACAAGGGCATCATCATTCAATCCGGTAACGACGCCTGCATAGCGATGGCGGAACACGTTGCCGGCTCGGAGGACTCTTTCGCTAGCCTGATGAACCAGTGGGCGCAACGCATTGGTATGAAAGAGACCCATTTCGTCAATGCTCACGGTCTGTATGACGAAAACCACTACTCGACTGCCTACGACATGGCCCTGCTCGGTCGTGCTCTGATCCATGACCTCCCAGAGGAATATGCGATCTACTCGCAGAAGGATTTCACCTTCAACGGCATAGTGCAGCACAACCGTAACCGCCTGTTGTGGGACAAGAGTCTGGCCGTGGATGGCATCAAAACCGGCCACGTCAGTGAAGTTGGTTACAATCTGGTAGCTTCTGCGACCGGCCCGGACAACATGCGACTGATTTCAGTGGTCATCGGATCCGGTAGCGAAGCACAACGTGCCGAAGAGAGTAAAAAACTGCTCACTTACGGATTCCGCTTCTATCAGAATGTCACTCCTTATAAAGCGGGTGCCGTCCTGGCCACCCAACGGATCTGGATGGGAGACAAGAGCGAAATTCAGCTCGGAACCGCCGAGGAAATAAACCTGGTAGTCCCGCGTAACAGCGCCAGCAAACTGAAAGCCGATTTCCAGTTGAAAGGTGAGCTCGACGCCCCCATCAAGAAGGGTGAGGCCGTAGGCACCATCTATCTGAAGCTGGATGGCAAAGATGTGGCGCAATATCCGCTGGTCGCGCTTGAAGAAGTCAACGAAGGTAGCCTCTTCAGCCGACTGTGGGACTACCTGATCCTGTTGTTCCATCGTCTGCTCGCCTAACCTCATCGCGCAGATAATCTGAAACCAACAGGCCCTGCATTGTCAGGGCCTGTTTATTGGCACTTATATCGCTCATGACGGTCTAAACCGTTGAGCTCACTCATTCAAGAGAACGCTATGGCCCTGAATACCAAATTTGATGAACTGCTGGATTTCCCCTGCCAGTTTCCCTTTAAAGTACTCGGAGTGTCTCACCCCGAACTGGCTGACCAGGTGATCAGTGTCCTGCAGCTGCATGCTCCAGGCGACTATGTCCCGACAACAAAACCCAGCGCAAAAGGCAATTACCTCTCGGTAACCGTGACTGTCACGGCGACCAGCAAAGAACATCTCGAAACCATGTATGAAGCGCTGGGCAAACTGGAACTGGTCCGAGTGGTTCTGTGATCCCGATCCACCATGGCTGACATTCGCAGGTAGGGTGGGTATAATACCGTTCGCTGTTAACAAAAAGGAAACATGCGTGCAACCTGCGCCACTCATAGTCCGTCATCTGGGATTGCAACCCTACCAGCCGATCTGGCAGGCGATGCAAACCTTCACTGATCAGCGTACCGCAACGACAGCTGACGAGATCTGGTTGCTGCAGCATCACGCTGTCTTCACTCAAGGCCAAGCCGGTAAGGCAGAACATCTGCTGCAACGCAGTGATATTCCTGTCGTGCAATCCGATCGCGGCGGCCAGATAACGTATCACGGACCAGGGCAGTTGATTGTTTACCTGCTGCTCGATCTGCGGCGACGTGGGCTTGGCGTGCGTGATGTCGTGACCGCTATCGAATCCGCTATCGTCGATCTGCTGGCAAGCGAGGCCATTGCGGCCTACCCCAAGCCAGATGCACCGGGTGTTTATGTGAATGGAGCCAAGATTGCCTCGCTGGGATTGCGGATCCGGCGCGGGTGTTCATTCCATGGCTTGGCACTGAACGTCAATATGGATTTGAGCCCATTTCAGCAGATAAACCCCTGTGGTTACGCCGGACTGGAGATGACCCAGACCGCCCAACTCGGCGGTCCACAACAAGTTGAGGAAGCTGCAATACGTCTGTTGCCTCACCTCTGCCGCCACCTGGCCATTGACGAATGGACAGATACAACTCAAGAGCCGACCCTATGAGTAAAACCGTACGTATTGAAGCAGGCGTCAAACTGCGTGATGCCGATAAGATGGCCCTGATCCCAGTCAAGTTCATGCCCGAGACTGACGATGCTCCGCTACCGAAGCCGGACTGGATGCGGATCCGTCTGCCAGCCAGTGGCGAGAAGATTCAAGCCGTCAAGAACATCATGCGCAAGAACAACCTGCACTCGGTTTGTGAGGAGGCCTCCTGCCCGAATCTGGCTGAATGTTTCAACCACGGTACGGCCACATTCATGATCCTGGGAGCAATCTGCACGCGTCGCTGTCCCTTCTGCGATGTTGCTCATGGCCGACCACTGAGCCCTGATAGTGAAGAGCCACGTAAGCTGGCACGCACCATTGCAGAAATGAAACTCAAATATGTGGTCATCACATCGGTAGATCGTGACGATCTGCGTGATGGAGGGGCCCAGCATTTTGCCGACTGTATCGCCGCTATCCGCGAGGAGTCCCCTTCGACCCGTATCGAAATCCTGACACCCGATTTCCGTGGACGCATGGAGACCGCACTGGAGATTCTCAAACTCAATCCGCCAGATGTGTTCAATCACAACCTGGAAACAGCACCTCGCTTGTATCGCACCGCCCGCCCCGGAGCCGACTACAAGTGGTCACTCGAGCTGCTACGCCGCATGGGCGAACAACACCCTGGTCTACCAACCAAGTCCGGTGTGATGATGGGTCTAGGTGAGACTAACGAAGAGATAGTGCAGGTGCTCAAGGACTTGCGTGCCCACGGTGTCACAATGCTGACACTGGGACAATATCTGCAGCCGAGCCGCCATCATCTGCCCGTGAAGCGCTACGTTCCGCCGCATGAGTTTGATGAGCTCAAACAGATAGCCCTCGATCTGGGCTTTACACACGCCGCCTGCGGGCCGTTTGTACGCTCCTCTTACCACGCTGATTTGCAGGCGCAAGGCCAGGAAGTCAAATAAACGCCAAAGGGACCAGATACATCTTCTGGTCCTCTTATCGCGTTTCGGCGAGTACGAAAAAAACAGCGATCATCTTGCGTGCCAAATGGTTTACCAACCTTCGGGCGGATAGTAACCTGAGACTATTCATCGCCATAGGCTAATACAGCCCACGGTTGGAAACGATTTACCAAGATGATTCCGCCAACGTCACCCACCCCCCCTGCTACCACACAAGCCCGTTGCTGGCAGCGGTTATATCGAGGCCTGCATCAGCATTTGCACAGGCCGCACCTGCTGCGCTGGGTATCGGCCATCGCAGGGAGCGTGCTACTGGTTGCCATCGGCATGGTCATATTGGCTGACTATCTCATCTCCGACATGCGCCACTACACCTATCAGGATGTCGAGCAAATCCCGTACAACAAAGTCGCGGTCGTGCTTGGTACATCCCGTTATTTTGCCGACGGTTCACCTAATGATTACTTCCATAACCGTATCGCGGCCGCCGCCGCACTCTATCACCATGGCAAAGCCAGTTTCTTCCTCGTTTCGGGGGATAATGCCACCCTCAGTTACAACGAACCACGCGAGATGCGCCGCGCATTGATCCGTGCCGGAATTCCGGCCGAGCGCATCTACAGCGATTACGCCGGCTTTCGCACTCTGGATTCGGTTGTCCGCGCCCGCGAAGTCTTTGGTCAGCAAAGTTACACTCTGGTCTCGCAACAGTTCCACAATGAACGCGCCCTCTACCTGGCACGTCACTTCGGTATCCAGGCTATCGGATTCAATGCCGAGGATGTCAATGCCTACGGCGGCATCAAGACACGCATACGCGAGCTGCTGGCGCGCGTGCTGTGTTTAATGGATGTCTATCTGCTCGACAAACAGCCCAAGTTTCTCGGTAAACCGGAACCCATTGGTTAAGACATTGATGCATGCAACATGTACCATTGGGGAAATGCCAAACCTCTGCTGGGTAGACAGAATTTATATATGACCACTCCGTTGCGCGACCAAGCCTGGCTACAGATTGCCGTTGGCCTTTCGACCTCGATGCCCGGTGAACTGCAATACCAGCGTCTAGTCGATGCAATCTGTGATGTCCTGCCATGCGATGCGGTGGCGCTGCTGAAGCTACAAGAGGGGGAGCTGATTCCGGTCGCCAGCCATGGTCTAGCACCTGAGCTCATAGGGCAGCGCTTCCGCCCGGCAGATCATCCACGCTTGCAACACATTCTGTCCGCACGGGAACCGGTTCGCTTTCCAGATGAAGCAGGACTACCGGACCCATTCGATGGCTGGCTGGCGATCGACACCGAGCGCAATACCGATGTCCATTCCTGTATGGGCTGCTCACTCTATGTTGAACAGCAACTGGTTGGCGCACTGACACTGGATGCTCTCACCCCTGGCGCATTTGACCAGCTAGACGATATGACGGTGGCAGCATTTGCCGCCCTTGCCGCTGCGACGTTGCGCAATGTTGCGCTGATCCGGGCGCTCGAACGCAGCACAGAACAACAGCGGGCGCTGGCCCGTGAACTGGTACAGGAAGCCCAGCGCCGCGAAGGAGAACTAATCGGACGCAGCGTGGAGTTACAAAAACTGCGCGAGGAGATCCGTCTCGTCGCCGCCACCGATTTGGCCGTATTGATTACCGGAGAAACAGGCACCGGCAAGGAGTTGGTCGCCAGAACACTGCATGCACAATCACGACGCCACGATCAGGTGTTAGTCCATATCAACTGTGCAGCACTACCGGAATCCATCGCCGAGAGCGAGTTATTCGGGCATCAAAAAGGTGCCTTCACCGGGGCAATTCAAGACCGAGCCGGAAAATTCGAACTGGCCGATGGCGGCACCCTGTTCCTTGACGAAATCGGGGAATTACCCCTGCCATTGCAGGCAAAATTGTTGCGGGCATTGCAACAAGGTGAAATTCAGCGCGTCGGTTCGGATAGATTACTGCGCGTCAATGTGCGCCTGATTGCCGCAACCAACCGCGATCTAGCCGAAGAGGTGGCGGCGGGTCGTTTCCGAGCCGATCTCTATCATCGCCTTAAAGTCTATCCACTCACCGTACCAGCACTACGTGACCACAAAACAGATATTGACCTGCTGTGTGGTTATTTCCTCGATCAGGCACGCAGCAAACTGGGCTTGCGACAGATCGGTCTCCACCCGATTGCACTTTCTCGCCTAAAGGCATACGACTGGCCCGGCAATGTCCGCGAACTGGAGCACTTGTTGTTACGTGCCAGCCTCAAAGCGGCACGAGAAGAACCCGGCCGGCCACTGATTCGGCCACATCAACTGGACTTGCCGGAAGAAACAGCCAGCCCATCGCATCAAGCGGCAGAGCCCACTTCAGCCGCCTCAACGCTATCGTTACGGGACGCGGTGGACGATTATCAGCGTCAGCTGATCATTCACGCACTGAACGAGACGCAAGGTAACTGGAGTGCCACCGCTCGGTTGTTACAACTGGATCGCGCCAATCTCAACCGGCTTGCCAAACGGCTCGGATTGCAATAGATCGCTCAAGGCTGCCACGCATTGCTGCTAAAAACACAGCAATCCCTTGCGCCCGAAACGGTGTTTTCCTTGCGGTCAGCGCGTTACAGTCGCGTTATTGCCGATGACGTTGCTGGAGATCACCATGTCTGAAGATTGCCTGTTTACCCCATTGCGCCTGGGGCACTACTTATTGCCGAACCGTATTGTCATGCCTCCGATGACCCGCTCCCGAGCCAGTCAACCGGGGGATGTCGCGAACGATCTAATGGCAGAATATTATGCCCAGCGTGCCAGTGCAGGGCTCATTATCGCTGAAGGGACCCAGATATCCGCTCTTGGCAAAGGTTATGCCTGGACTCCCGGCATCTACAGCCAGGAGCAGATAAACGGTTGGAAACGCGTGACAGATGCCGTCCATGTCCAAGGTGGGCTGATTTTTGCTCAGCTCTGGCACGTCGGCCGTGTCACACATCCAGATAACATCGGTGGCCAGCAGCCGGTATCTGCGTCGGCATTACATGCCGATGGCGTAAAGGTATTTGTCGACAATGGCACTGATACACCTGGTTTTGTCGAAACGGTGACACCACGTGCGTTGAGTCGTGCGGAAATTGCCGATGTCGTCGACGAATATCGCCGCGCCGCGCGCAATGCCATCACGGCAGGTTTCGATGGCATTGAATTACACGGGGCCAATGGCTATCTGATTAATCAGTTCCTCGATTCCGAAGCCAACGCCCGTGATGATGAATATGGTGGTTCGCTCGAAAACCGGCTGCGCTTTTTGGATGAGGTCACCCAAGCCGTTTGCGATGAAATCGGAGCTGAGCGTGTCGGTGTCCGCCTGGCGCCGCTCACCACGCTTAATGGTACCGTTGATGCGGATCCGGAAACGACATATACCGCAGCCGCACGCTTGTTAGGCCAGCATAACATCGCCTATTTGCATATCGCCGAAGCTGACTGGGAAGATGCCCCACCGATGCGGGTTGAATTCAAACAAGCCCTGCGCGCAGCATTTCCGAATGTCCTGATCTACGCAGGCAAATACGATGCGGATCGGGCGCGTTTAGCCATCACAGAGGGTTGGGCCGATCTGATTGGTTTTGGCCGCCCGTTTGTTGCCAACCCGGATCTGCCGGCACGGATTAGAAACGGCTCAACATGGGCTCAGCATGACCCCACCACCCTGTTTGGCGGTGGCGCTCGCGGACTGACCGATTACCCAGCCTTAACCTGATCTAGCGGCTGCCAAGTAAAAAGCCATGGTCTGGGTACACAAACCATGGCTTTTACATGAACAGCATGATCAACCAGGCTGCATCCGGCGTCTCACAGATTGATCCACTGATAGCCCAACTTCCCTTGCTGTTTGGCTTGATACATGGCCCGGTCTGCCGCCTCCAACGCCTGCACAAACGCCGGTGGCTGCTGCCATAGCGCGATGCCAATGCTCATGCCGACATGCAGATCACACCCTTCTGCGGGATCATATACCGCGCTACGCATCAACAGTTGCTCGGCCAAACGGCCAGCCAATGACAGGGTGACATTGTTGTCGATAAACACCACGAATTCATCACCACCATAACGCCCACAAATTGCGCCCTCAGGCACCATACGTTGTAACCATTCGGCGACCTGCAATAACACGCGATCACCGCACGCATGGCCTAGCCGATCATTGATTACCTTAAAATCATCCAGATCGATAAACAACAAAGCGCCAGGAACCGCATTCTTCAATCGGGCCTGAACCAAGCGTGAAAACGCCTGACGGTTATGCAAACCGGTCAGCGCATCAGAATCTGCTTGCAACGCCAGACGGCGCTCATACTCTTTGCGCTGGGTAATATCGATATGCGCGCCCATGACCCGCACCGGCTGCCCCTGGGCATCGCGTTCAATGACGCGCCCACGATCCCAAAGCCAGGTTATTTGTCCATCTGGCGCAACCGTCCGGTACTCCGCCTCATAAAACGGGTAAACACCATCCAGATGGCCAAAATAACAATCGAGAGCAAACTGCTTGTCTTCTGGATGCAACTTGGCGCGCCATGACTCGAAATGCGGAGCCATATCGCCACGCTGAAAGTTTTGCAGATTGAATACCGTCAACTCGCCGCTTTGCACCATTCCCTGCCACAGACAGATGCCTGTGCCGTCAAGAGCCGCATTGAGTTTTTCCAACAACAGCTGGTTCTCGCGACAGAGCTCGGCATTGTAGGCTCGCAGATGCGCCAGCTCCTGCTGCAACGCATCGAGGTGTGCAGCCTGCTGTGGTTCCGGTTCATCCTGATATGGCTCACGCAAACTCATCCCGTCTCCCGAGACCTGACGCCTGACGATCGGCTAACACTATGAAGTATGCAACACACGCGCCAGAAAGGCCTTTCATGTCATGAAAAAGTGGCGAACGTGCCTGCAATTGCCGGCCATTCTGGCCGATTGTTCCGACCTTGTCAGCACCCTTATTCGGGAAAAATTGCTGCCCGATTACTGATTCGCAAGTTAACCCGACCTGTTACGCTTACTGGCGGTTTTAGGATCAAAAAACGCCGCACCAGCACTGCGCTGGGCGGCGTTTTTCATCGATCTGCCGTTAATTAGACAGGCTGCTGGCAAGCCTCGGATGTCTCCTCACTGGAATAAGTTAGCAACCAGGCCAGCGCAACCATCAGGGCACCAATCCATGGGGTATTGACCAACCCCAGATATTCAACCGTCAGCCCTCCGACAATGGAACCCAAGGCAATCCCAATATTAAAGGCGGCAATGTTAAGACCCGATGCGACATCCACAGCCCCTGGGGCATAACGTTGTGCCTGCTGCACCACCCGCACTTGTAAGGCCGGCACATTGCCAAACGCAAACGCGCCCCAAATCAACACCGTCAACGCAGCAAGCAATGGGGTATGGGCCGTAAAGGTCAATAACAGCAACACCACGACTAATCCAGCAAACAGCCGGCGCAGCGCCGCGACCGGGCCCAACCGATCCGCCAAGCGCCCTCCCCATAAATTGCCAATCGCCACCGAGACGCCATAAGCCAGCAACAACAGGCTGACCTGATTTGGCGTGAAGCCACTGATCTGCTGCAGGATCGGCGAGAGGAAAGTGAAAGCGGTGAAGGTGCCACCATACCCCAGTGCCGTCTTGGCATAGACCTTCAGCAGCGGCCGAGCCGTCAACACCCGCAGCTGATCGCGCCACGCCGGTGGCGCACTGTGTTGCAGATGAGCCGGGATCAGCAACGCCGAGCCGATCAGGGCCAGTAAGCCGAGCAGCGAAACAGCCAAAAAGGTCTCGCGCCAACCAAATTGCTGGCCAATCCAGGTACCGAGCGGTACACCGGTGACCAAGGCGACCGTGAGTCCGGCAAACATGATGGCAATGGCACTGGCGGCTTTATCCCGGCTAACGAGGCCGGTCGCGATGGTCGACCCAACCGAGAAAAACACACCGTGTGCCAACCCAGTCAAAACTCGCGCGACCACCAAGGTCCCATACCCTGGGGCCTGCCAGGCCAACAGATTGCCGAGTGTAAAAAGCAGCATCAACGCCAGCAACAGTGTCTTGCGCGGCACGCGACCGCTCAGTGCCGTCAACACAGGGGCACCGACGGCGACGCCGAGGGCATACAGACTGACCAGCAGTCCCGCCGAGGGCAGATTCACCTGCAATTGTTCGGCAATCGTCGGAATCAACCCGACGATGACAAATTCAGTGGTGCCGATGGCAAACGCACTGAGGGTGAGGGCAAAAAGCGCCAATGGCATAACGTCTCCTTAAAATATGCACCCACAGTTGGGCTGTGGCGCGAGTATGGCGCTGGGATTTGATGGCAAAAATGATTATAAAGACATAAAACAATTGCTAATGGAGCAGCAATGCAGAGTCATTCCGATGAGTTGGCGCTGTTTGTCGCCGTGGTTGAGGCGGGCAGCTTTCGGCAAGCTGCGGATAATCTGGGTATCGACAACTCTGTGGTCAGCCGCGGTGTCAAACGCCTCGAACAGAAGCTGGCTACCCAGCTGCTGAATCGCACCACCCGACGTTTGACGCTGACCGATGAAGGGGAATGGTTCTACCGGCGCGCAGTCACGATTCTCAGCGATATGGCCGATGCCGAAAATCAGCTGCTTTCTCGCCGCCAGCTGCCGCAGGGCATTCTCCGTGTCGATGCGGCGACCCCTTTCATCCTGCATCAACTGGTACCGCTGATCGGCGAGTTTCGCCGACGCTATCCGGCCATCGAGTTGCAACTGGAAAGCTCCGATGGCTTCATCAATCTGCTGGAACGTCGTGTCGATGTCGCCATCCGCATCGGCGAGCTAGCCGACTCTTCGCTGCGCGCCTTGCCATTGGGCAGCTCGCGACTGCGCATCCTGGCCGCTCCTGCTTATCTGGCCCGTTGCGGCACGCCGGTGCTGCCAGCCGATCTGGCGCAACACCAGCTGCTGGGCTTCAGCACCAGTGACAACCTGAACCTGTGGCCCTTGATGGGTGAACACGGTGATCGATTGCCAATCCAGCCCCAACTGAAAGCCAGCAGTGGCGAGACGCTGCGCCAGTTGGCGCTGGCAGGAGAGGGGCTAGTCTGCCTCTCGGACTTCATGACCTCATCCGATCGCGCCAGCGGCGCCTTGGTCGAGGTGCTGGCTCGCAGCAACAGCGGCGCCTCGCGCCCTATCCACGCCGTCTTCTATACCGACGCACAACGCGATCCGCGCTTGCGGGCCTGGCTCGACTTCCTACGAGAGAAGCTGACACCTGGCAACCTGTGACCCGTAGCCGAGGCTACTGGCTATAATCTAGGCAGGATCACGGGTGGGAGCCTGGGGATGGGACCGTTATTGCATACAACCTTGCTGGTTTTCACCACGGGTCTGGGGTTATTCAGCGCCGCAGTGAGCGCCAGTGAATGCCTATTGCATCTGGGATTCAATGATGAGCCGATCCCGCCTTATATTGAACGCAGTGTGCCCAGCGCCGGCCCGCGCGGTACCGCGTTTGCACTGGTCGATTTGGCGGCTCATCAGATTGGCTGCCAGATCTTCTGGCAAGCCATGCCACCACTGCGCGTGTTGCACGATACGGCCCAAGGCGAAATGGACGGTGCACTGTTTTATTCTTGGACGTCAGAACGAGCTCGCCATCTGGTCTATCCGATGCTCAACGGACAACTGGACCCGCGACGCCGCCTAGCCACGCTGAACTATGTGCTCTACCGTCGCCATGGCAGCGATGTTCGCTGGAATGGCATCCAGTTGACCCCTCAAGGTTGCGCCGTCGGGTATAACGAAGGCTGGTCCATCGTCGACTACCTGAAACAGTTCAACATGACGGCCCACTCCGGCAAGGGAGCAGAGCAACTATTGAAATTGCTGGCCAAAGGTCGTCTGTGTGCCTATGCCACCTTGGAAGAGGCTGGCGATGCCGCCATCGCCGCGCAGGCTGGTCAGTTCGACAAACTTTCGCCACCCCTGCTGCGCAAAGATTACTACTTGCTGTTCAATCCCGGCTTCTATCAGGCCAATCAACCGGTAGTCGAGGCATTGTGGGATCACATTGGCACACTGCGTGAAGCTCAGAATACATCTGAGTCAAAATGACGTCATGAGTTAAATTGACTGCGCTATACGCTGAGTCAATTTAACTAACCTGCGGCGCAAAACAATATATCTAATTGATATGTATATAAAATAAATATTGGCACGCACCTTGTAATAACGATTTTTGTCTACGGGTTCAGCCCCGTCTTAATCGTCTTATCGCAAGGAGTCGCCATGTTTTGCGTGCAATGTGAACACACCATCCGTACCCCGATCGCCACCGGCTGCAGCTATGCCATGGGCATGTGTGGCAAGACCAGCGAAGTCTCCGATCTGCAGGATGTGCTCATCTATCTGCTGCAGGGTGTCAGCGACTATGCGCTCAAAGCCCGCACCTTCGGCATCGTCGACCGCACCATCGACGCCTATGTCTGCCAGGCCTTCTTCGCCACTCTGACCAACGTCAACTTCGACAGCGAGCGCATCCTGGCCTTCATCAGCGAGGCCCAACAAGCCCGCGCCAGCTTGAAAGAGCGTTACGAAGCCGCCTGTGTCGCCGCCGGTCAACTGCCGGATCTGGCCACGGGGCCTGCCGCCGTCGAACTGACCAGCGAAAAAGCCGCGCTGCTGGCCTGGGCGCCAAGCGCCGCCGTCAACCGCGGTGCGGCGGAGGTAGGCGCCGATATTCTCGGCCTACGCCTGCTCTGTCTGTATGGCCTCAAGGGGGCTGCCGCTTACATGGAGCACGCCCGCGTGCTCGGCGAGCAGGATGATGCCATCGGCGCCGAATTCCACGCCATCATGGCCTGGCTGGGCACCGATCCCAGCGACATGCACGAGCTGCTGGATTGCGCGATGCGCATCGGCCAGATGAACTTCAAGGTGATGGCAATGCTCGACAAGGGCGAAACCGACACCTTTGGCCACCCCGAGCCGGTCCAGGTCAACGTCAAGGCGGTCCAGGGCAAGGCGATCCTGGTCTCCGGTCATGACCTGCACGATCTGCAGAAGATCCTCGAGCAGACGGTCGGCACCGGCATTAACGTCTACACCCACGGCGAGATGCTGCCGGCCCACGGCTACCCTGAGCTCAAGAAGTTCCCGCATCTGGTCGGTAACTACGGCACCGCCTGGCAGAACCAGCAGAAAGAGTTTGCCGCCTTCCCCGGCGCCATCGTCATGACCTCCAACTGCATCATCAATCCGGATGTGGGCAACTACAAGGATCGCATCTACACCCGCAGCATCGTCGGCTGGCCAGGCGCGACCCACCTCATCGGTGACGACTTCTCCGCAGTGATCGCCAAGGCGCAATCCCTCGACGGGTTCCCCTATGACGAGATCCCGGCCTACACCAGCACCGGCTTTGCCCGCAATGCGCTGATGGCAGCCGCTCCGGCGGTGATCGAGCAGGTGAAAGCCGGCAACATCAAGCACTTCTTCCTGATCGGCGGCTGTGATGGCGACAAATCTGAACGCAGCTACTACACCGACATGGCCAAGGCGGTGCCGGAAGATTGCGTGATCCTGACGCTGGCCTGCGGCAAGTTCCGCTTCAACACCTTCGAATACGGCGACATCAACGGCATCCCGCGCTTCCTCGATGTCGGTCAGTGCAACGATGCCTACTCGGCGATCCAGCTGGCCATCGCCTTGGCTAACGAGTTCGGCTGTGGCGTCAACGAGCTGCCGCTCTCGCTGGTGCTCTCCTGGTTCGAACAGAAGGCCATCGTCATCCTGCTGACCCTGCTCTCGTTAGGCATCAAGGGGATCCGCGTCGGCCCGACGGTACCGGGCTTCCTGACACCGAACCTGCTGGCTTACTTGCAGGAGAACTTCGATCTGAAGCTCATCGACAACGTGGAGAAGGATCTGGCCGACATGCTGGCCGCCTGATGCATTCGGGCGGCGCTGCGCAGCCGGGGACAACCCGCTCCGGCCACGCACGCCGTCCTGTTCTTCGTTTGCCCTGTTTTTCATTCGCCAACGTTGTCCTGGATGGCATCGCCATCCAGCGAGGGATCCGATGACCGAATTAGCCCCCCTGCTGCAGGCTCCCTACTGGAGCCACGGTGAGCGCCAGCTGATCTGCACGGCGCGTCACGACGAGACCCGCGACGGCGATACCGTCACGGCGACCACCTTCACATTCCAGACCGCCCCCCAGGCCAGCTGTTTTCATTACCTGCCGGGCCAGTTCCTGCTTATCAATGTGCCCATCGATGGCCAGACGCACAGCCGCGCCTATTCGCTCTGCTCGGCGCCGACCCGCCCCCATGCCCTGGCCATCACGGTCAAGCGCGTCGCCGGTGGTCGCGTCTCCAACTACCTGATCGACACGCTGCAACCGGGCATGACGCTGGCCGCCTTGCCGCCCCAGGGACAGTTCCACCTGCCGGCCCAGTTGCCATCGGCACTGCTGCTGTTATCCGCCGGTAGCGGCGTCACGCCGATGATGGCCATCACCCGCACGCTGCGCGATCTGGGGCTGCAGACGCCAGTCCATTTTGTCTACAGCGCCCGCCACGCCGGCGATCTGATCTTTCGCGACGAGCTGCTGGCGCTGGCGGCTGCAGACCCGCACTTTCACCTGACGCTGCTGCTGGAAAGCCTGCCGGATGCACCAATGCCGCTGGCCGCGGCGCGTCTGGTGGCGGGCCGCCTCCAGGCCGGGCTGTTGGCCGAGATCACCGCCGGACTGGCTGATTATCAGATCTACCTGTGTGGCCCCTCCGGTTACATCGATGCCGTGCACGCGCTGCTCGCCGACCCACGCTACGCCGACGTGCCCCTGTACGAGGAGCGTTTCAGCGCCGCGACGCCGACGTCCAACGCTGCAGCGACAGCGCCCAATGCAGCGCAAGCTGGCGCCCACTTCGCCCTGAGCGTCCCGGCCTTCGGCACTGACAGCACCATCGCCGCCGACGAGACCCTGCTCGACGCGCTGGAGCGTGAGGGGTTGCCGATCATCGGCGCCTGCCGCGCCGGCGTCTGCGGCAGCTGCAAGTGCAAGGTCGAGGCTGGCAGCGTCGAGAGCAGCAGCACGCTGGCTCTGACGCCTGACCAGGTGGCCGAGGGCTATGTGCTGGCCTGTTCGAGCAAGGCCAAGAGCGATCTGCAACTGGCGCTTGGTTAATCCCGGCTGCGTATTTCGCCTGCCTTGATCCGCAGGCCCCAACAAGGACTTTATGATGGGACATGAGACTAAACACCGCCTCGTCGTTGTCGGCAACGGCATGGTCGGCCACCGCTTCCTCGAGGAGTTGTGCGACCGCGCCGACAGCCGCGAATACCAGATCACCGTCTTCTGCGCCGAGCCGCGCCTGGCCTACGACCGGGTGCACCTCTCCTCCTACTTTTCGCACCACACCAGTGAAGAGCTCAGCCTGGTCAAACCCGGCTTCTACGAGCGTCACGGCATCGAGGTGCGTCTGGGCGAGGCGGTTAAACAGATCGATCGCGCGACCCAGCAGGTGCACTCCAACAAAGGCAGCACGGTCGGCTACGACACCCTGATCCTCGCCACCGGCTCCTACCCCTGGGTACCGCCGATCACCGGCGCCCAGCACCACGAATGCTTCGTTTACCGCACCATAGAGGATCTCAAAGCGATCCGCGCGGCGGCCAAGCAGGGCAAATCCGGCGTCGTCATCGGCGGCGGCCTGCTGGGGCTGGAAGCGGCGGGCGCGCTCAAAGCATTGGGACTGCAGACCCATGTCGTCGAATTCGCTCCGGTACTGATGGCCGAGCAACTCGATCGCCTCGGCGGCGAGATGCTGCGTCGCAAGATTGAAGCCATGGGCGTACAGGTGCATACCAGCAAGCAGACCCAAGCGATCCAGATGCATGCGGGCAAGACAGCGGCCCACCGCCTGGAATTTGCCGACGGCAGCGCGCTGGAGGTGGATGTCGTGGTCTTCTCCACCGGTATCCGGCCGCAGGATACGCTGGCGCGCTATGGTGATTTGGCCATCGCCGAGCGCGGCGGCATCGTGATTGATGATCACTGCCGCACCGCCGATCCGCACATCTACGCCATCGGCGAGTGTGCCGCCTGGCACGGTCGCTTCTTCGGCCTGGTCGCCCCCGGCTACAAGATGGCGCAGGTCGCCGTCGACCACCTGCTCGGTGGCGAAACGCCGTTCACCGGGGCAGACATGAGCGCCAAGCTGAAGTTGCTCGGCGTCTCGGTCGGATCCATCGGTGATGCCCACGGCCGCACGCCCGGTAGCCGCAGCTACCTGTTTCAGGATGAGCAGGCCGGGATCTACAAGAAGATCGTGGTCAGCGAAGATGGCAGTACGCTACTCGGCGCCGTGCTGGTTGGCGATGTCGAGGACTACGGCAACCTGCTGCAGATGACCCTCAACGCGATGCCGTTGCCGGAACACCCCGACAGCCTGATCCTCCCGGCCTATGCCGGGGCCAAGCCGGCCCTCGGCGTCGATGCGCTACCCGAGAGCGCGCAGATCTGCTCCTGCTTTGACGTGACCAAGGGCAAGATCGCCGCCGCCGTCGCCGCGGGGCACCACACGCTCGCCGCGATCAAGAGCGAGACCAAGGCCGGTACCGGCTGCGGTGGCTGTGTACCGCTGATCACCCAGGTGCTCAACAGCGAGCTGGCCAAGCAAGGCATTGAGGTGAAAAACCACCTCTGCGCCCACTTCCCCTACTCCCGTCAGGAGCTGTTCCATCTGATCCAGGTCGGCCAGATCAAGAGCTTCGACGAGGCGATCGCCCAGCACGGCCACGGTTATGGCTGCGAGGTGTGCAAGCCGACGGTCGGCTCGATCCTCGCCTCCTGCTGGAATGAGTATGTGCTCTCCCCGACGCTGACTGGGCTGCAGGATACCAACGACATCTACCTCGGCAACATGCAAAAGGACGGCACCTACTCGGTGATCCCGCGCATGGCCGGTGGTGAAGTGACGCCCGAAGGACTGTTGGCGGTGGCCGAGGTGGCACGCGATTATCGCCTCTATACCAAGATCACCGGTGCCCAGCGCATCGGCCTGTTCGGGGCACACAAGGATGATCTGCCGGCCATCTGGGCCCGGCTCATCGACGCCGGTTTCGAGACCGGTCAAGCCTATGCCAAGGCGCTGCGCATGGTGAAGACCTGCGTTGGCAGCACCTGGTGCCGCTTTGGCGTGCAGGACAGCGTCGGCCTCGGCGTCGAGCTGGAGCACCGCTACAAGGGCATCCGTTCGCCACACAAGATGAAGTTCGGGGTCTCAGGTTGCACCCGCGAGTGTGCCGAGGCGCAAGGCAAGGATGTCGGCATCATCGCCACCGACAAGGGGTGGAACCTGTATGTCGGCGGCAACGGCGGCATGAAGCCGCGTCACGCCGACTTGCTGGCCAGCGATCTGGATAAAGAAACCCTGATCCGCACCATAGATCGCTTCTTGATGTTCTACATCCGCACCGCCGACAAGCTGCAGCGCACCGCCAGCTGGCTCGACAACCTCGACGGCGGCATCGATTACCTGCGCGGTGTCATCCTCGACGACAAGCTGGGACTGGGCGCCACGCTGGAGGCCGATCTGGCCGCCCTGCGCGACCGTTACGCCTGCGAATGGCAACAGACGGTACAGGATGTGCAGCAGCACGCCCGTTTCGCCCACTTCATCAACTCGCCGGCGCGGGATCCGAACGTGCAGTTCGTGCCGGAACGCGCCCAGCACAGACCCGCTACCCCGGCCGAACGCATCCCGGTCTACACAGTCCATCTGGAGGAAAATGCATGAGTCACGCCCCCTGGCATCACGTCTGTGCCCTCGACGCCATCCTGCCCGGCACCGGTGTCTGCGCGCTGGTTGAAGGCCACCAGATAGCCCTGTTTCGCCCGACGGCCGAGGCGCAGGTCTACGCCCTCGACAATATCGACCCGTTTGCCCAGGCCAGCGTGCTCTCCCGCGGCCTGATTGGTGAGCACGGCGGTGAACTGTGGGTCGCCAGCCCGTTGAAGAAACAACATTTTCGTCTCAGCGACGGCCACTGCCTGGAAAACGCCGACTTCTCGGTACGCGCCTATCCGGTACGGATCGACGGCGAGCAGGTGGCTATCGGGCTGTGAAAACGCAACGGCATCCGGATGGGATGCCGTTTTCGTTGAATCACTCTCTTTCTATCGAGCAAGTTCAAGGAGCAAACATGTTTACGGAAACCATCAACAAGTGCGCCGCCACCGCCGAGCGCATCGTCAAACTCGACCGCGACAACCCGTTCGGCTTCTGGGTAGCCTCCATGATGGCCGGCGCCTATGTTGGCCTCGGCATCATCCTGATCTTCACGCTGGGCAATCTGGTGGCTCCCGAGCTGCGCCCGCTGGTGATGGGCGCCACCTTCGGCATCGCCTTGACCCTGGTGATCAACGCCGGCGCCGAGCTGTTTACCGGCCATACGCTGTTTTTGACGCTGGGCATCAAGGCTGGCCGCATCGGCACCGGCAGTGCGCTGCGCGCCGGCCTGCAAAGCTGGGGCGGTAACCTGTTGGGCTCGATTCTGGTGGCCTGGCTGTTCTGGCAGACCGGCGGTGGCAAGCTGCTGCCCGATGGCACCAGCCTGCTGCACAGCGCCGCACTGGCCAAGACCCAATTGCCCATCGGCGCGCTGATCGCCAAGGGCATGTTGTGTAACTGGCTGGTCTGTCTGGCGATCTGGATGTGCCAGCGTGTCGAAGGCAGTGCCAAGTTCATCGCCATCTGGTGGTGCCTGCTGGCGTTTATTGCCTCCGGCTACGAGCACTCCATCGCCAACATGACGCTGTTTGCCCTCTCCTGGTTTGGCGCCCACAACCCGGATTTCACTCTCGCCGGCATCGGCTACAACCTGCTGTGGGTGACGCTCGGCAACACCCTCTCCGGCGTCGTGTTCATGGGCCTCGGTTACTGGTATGCCACCCCCGCGGCCCAGCGCCCGGGGGGCGCCACTGCCGAGGCCAGTCCATCCACAACCAGCTCGGTGCTGCCGCAACAGAACTGATCGCCGGTGAGCCCCTCTTCCGGCAATGCCGATCAGAGAAGGCAGCGAGTATTCCATTGAGTCAACCACTGGCGGCAGGGATGCCGCCCGCGCGCCCCCTCGGATGGGTTTACGGCGTGTTGACGAAAGGGAGTGGCTCCTGCCTTTTTCTGAAGTGCACCACATTGCCCTATTCAGGGCGCAGATCGCCCAGACACGACCTAAGGATCCACCCCATGACCGAGTTCGCCCGTATTCCCTATCCGCTATCGGATACCGCCTCCTCTGCCAACTGCGGCCAGGTCTGGCTGGTGGGTGCCGGCCCCGGCGATCCCGAATTGCTGACCCGCAAGGCGTGGCGCCTGCTGCAACAGGCCGAACTGGTGGTCTACGACAAGTTGGTGTCGGCGGCGATCCTCGCCGAGATCCCATCCGCCACCGAGCGACTGTTTGCCGGCAAGGCGCGCGGCCAGCACAGCCTGCCGCAGGAGGCGATCAACGCACTGCTGGTGCGCGAGGCGCGGCGTGGTCGCTTGGTGGTACGCCTCAAGGGCGGTGATCCCTTCATCTTCGGCCGTGGCGGGGAAGAGCTGCTGACGCTGGCGGCCGCCGGCGTGCCCTTTGGGGTGGTGCCCGGCGTGACTGCTGCCACCGGCTGCGCCGCGGCGGCCGGCATGCCACTAACCCATCGCGGCCTGGCTCATAGTGTGCAGTTTCTCACTGCGTGTCTGCAGCCCGGCCAGCCGGAGCCGGATTGGTCGCACCTAAAACCCGGTCCGCAGACCCTGGTGTTCTATATGGGCCTGACGCTGCGCGCACGCATCAGCCAGCGCCTGCTGGCGTTGGGCTTCGCCGCCGATCTGCCGGCGGCACTGATCAGCGCCGGCAGCACGGCGCAGCAGCAGGTGGTGCTGACAACGCTGGCACAACTGCCCCAGGTCGGTGAGCACTTGCCCAGCCCGACACTGCTGATCGTCGGCGAGGTCTGCCGCCTGCACGCCATGCTGGCGTGGTGGCCAGGCGCACGCCAACCCGGCACGCCAGTGGCAACCTCGGTTGCCACCTTGCCAGTCACGGCATGTCGCGCGCCGGTCTGAACCCCGCAGCCAAAAACTGAATAAAAACTTGGAAAGCATGATATGGGTCAAGTGGCGCCCCACGCCTTGGAGTAGCCTAAGGCCCTGACAGTGCCGGCCACTGTCGCCCGCCGCCACGGTGACGACGGGCTCCCGCCCGGGGCAGAGGCCATGAACCTGTGCCGGCGGGCGCATCCCCGAGGAGAATCAGATGTCCCTATCCCCAGCCGCTGCGGTGGCACAAGATCCCGATTTGGCGCTGTACGCCGCCCAACAGTGCCGTTGCCAATATTGCGGCTTTGATGGCAGCCGCTCGGAACAGGACTGGCTGCAACTGCAGCTCGACCACCTGATCCCGCGCCACATTGCCAGCGATGACCACCTGAACCTGATCGTCAGCTGCTACTACTGCAATGCCATCAAGCGCCAATTCAATCCGGCAGCACCGGGCATTCACCGCATCCTGACCCCGGAACAACAGCAAGCGCTGCTGGCGGTGGCTCGCGACGAGATCGCCCGCCGCAAACAGGCGTTATGGGCCGAACGCCAGGGTGTCAGCGCCAGCTTTGCCCTGCTGCGCCAGCAGCTGGCCGACACCGAAACCGTCTGAACACAGCACAGCGGCAAGGGGAACGCCACGGCGCCCCCTTGCCAACGATTGCTGGACATAGCTCACTCAGGCGACCGCCCCGCCAGGCTCTGCAGATAGTGCTGGATAAACGCGGTGTCGATCCCCTTGATGCGCAAGCGCAACTCCAGCTGGCGCAAGCGCCGCCACAACGCCTGCTGCTGCGGACTGTCGCTGGCACACTGTCCCAGCAGATCGCACAACTGCAACAGCTCGCGCCGCTGCTCCAGCTCAGGCGGGATGTAACCGGCATTTTTCAGCAAACGATAGCCGGCTCGCAGCGCCTCCGGCACCAGGCTGTCATCCTCCAGCACCAGCGGTGCACCGGCACCGGCAAGCTGGTCGAATTGGCCATCACGTTGCGCCGCCGCGATATGGCGTTCGGCAATCTGATCTATCAGCTGACTCATCTTCACCTCCGCGCTCAGCGTCAGATTACGCCGTCACTGCCGGCAGGCAACACAACTTTGCGGTTTAACCCGTCAGGAGACAGCCGATGGATGCCTATTGGGCCGAAGCACACACCTTGATGGCACTCGGCGGCAACGCCGAGCTGCTGGCGTTTGATCCGGCACGGGATCGCTTTGCCGACGTATTGCCCTGCCTTACCACGCTGCTGGGCCCCACCTTGAATGGCAACCGCATTCAACTCGCCGGCACCGTCCTGGGACTGGCCAGCCAGTATCCAAAACCGGCGCAACTGCCCGCGTTTCTGCAGCTGCTGGCCGAACAGCAGGTGGAGCAGCTGGTCGTGCTGGCCAGCGAGCTGGATCTGTATCAACAGCGACTGCCAGCCTACTTTCGCAGCCAGCATCACTATCCGGGGCTGACAACCACCGCCAGCCGGGTGGCCAGCATCGAACTGGGCGCGGGTCTCAGTGCGCGCCGCTACCGGCTGCAGCTGCAATGGCCGGATCGTGACTATGCGCTGGACGTGCTGCATGTAGTGGACTGGATTGACCGCGAGACGGTGCCGCAGCCGGTGCTGGCTGCGCTGCTGCAGCAACTGCCGGCAAGCGGGCTACCGTTGGTGCATTGCCGCGCCGGTGTCGGTCGCAGCGGCCTGTTACTGGCCGCGCGGGCCGTGACACTCTGCCCGCAGGCGACCTTGCCACAGATCGTCCAGGGCGTGCGCGCCTGCCGCAACGATCTGATGGTGCAGACGCTGCCGCAGATGCACACCCTGGTCGCCTATTACCATCAACAGCGCGGTTAGCCTGGTGTCAATGCCACTCGCGCTGGCGCTGCAGCCGGGCGTACAGCGTCAGCAACCCATAATCGCGGCGTACCCGCTCGCTCAGGTAACCGCCAATCAGCGCCGCGGGGAGCAGGGTGCTCACCAGGATCTGCGGCCAATCTGCCACCAGTGCCGCACCGCCAAACAACAGCCCATTCACCAGCAGGCTCAACGCCAGCAGCATCAATACCGGACAACACCACAGCAGCAACCATAACAGCACGGCCAACGCGCGGGTAATCAGCCTCATCTTCGCCTCCAGACCCGTATGAACAAGGCCTGCACGCTACCAGACCATCTGCTACTCAGGCAACCGCCCGCAGCAGGAGACACCAGTGATTCACCGCAGCGCATCATGCTATGCGGCGGAAATTTCACCAGGCAGCGCGTTACTCGAAGCGCGAACTGAATAAAAACTTGATTTTCCGCAGCGTAACGGTACGTAACCGTTTGCAGTCGCCGCCGATTGCGGTAGCCTGTCGCCACCCATTGCCAGGCTCCTGTTGGC
>CAMFKP010000021.1 GCA_945957385.1 uncultured Aeromonadaceae bacterium | reverse complement strand
GGTAAATAGGTAAATAGGTAAATAGGTAAATAGGTAAATAGGTAAATAGGTAAATAGGTAAATAGGTAAATAGGTAAATTTTACCGGCGTGATTGCGTCCGTCAACGCCGCGCGGCTAGCGCGGTATACCGCTTATACGTTATGGCCAGCCTGTCCGCCTGATGCCGCCAGCGCAGGGCGCATGCCAACAGAGCGCCCCGCGCCGCGGATCACTCTCCACAACCAATGCATTGGGCATACAGCGCACAAATCACAACGTTACACATGTCGCATTTTATTTAAAAACCTGCTTAAACAGCCGCCATTCGGCACCAAAATGTAAATGACAGATCGACAAATCGTAACGTTGTGATTTATACAACCTCTAGCCCTGCGCCTTGCCGGCGGAGTGTCCGTTTGGTTTTTGTCCCGCAATTGAAGGTACTGTCATGACGATTTTGCGCTCTTTTTCCATCAAGGCCCGCATCGCCCTGCTGGCGTTGCTCCCTACCCTGCTGGCGCTGCTGTTCGCGCTGCAGCAACTGTATGGCGGTATTCAGCTGCGGCAGCAGATGGCGCAACTGGGCACGGCAATCAGCTACATCCAGCAACTGGCGCCGGTGCTCGATGCCCTCGAATCCGAGCAACACGCCGTCACCGTGTATGTCGATATGGCAGAGGGGGACGCGCTGGCCCAGGCCCGGCAGACGATGCTGACCGAGCGCGACGCGGCAAGTAGCGCGCTGCAGCAGTTTGAGGCCTTTTTGCAGCAGCACGCCGCCGAGCTGCAACCGGCGATCATCAGCGAAGCCGACATGCGCCAGCTGCATAAACGCATGGGACAACTGGCCGTGGTGCGCAGGGTCGCCGACAGTCACCGTGACCACGCGGACGACTTCAAGGCCGAGTACGATAACAACACCGTCTGGCCCAAAGTCGACATCGGCCGCATCCGTCAGGATCTGCTCAAGTCCATCAGTCTGGTCTTGCTGCCCACCGCATCGGATCAGCAGCTTGGCCGCACGGCCAATGCCTATTACCTGCTGTTGCAGGCGCAAAGCGCCAGCGCACTGTTGCATAGCGCCATTACCGAGGCCACGCAGCAGAAAGTCAGCCCCTATGCCTTTGGCCAGATGATGCAAAACCGCGCACTGGAAGAGGCCTACCGCGCGCTGTTTGTTGAATATGCCCCCGCCAGCCTGCGCGACGCCTATGCCGACACCCTGCTCAAGGATGGCTTGCTGGATCGCACGACCCGGGTTTACTGGGATGTGTTTGATCTGTTCAAGTCGCTGGAGACCACACCATTACAGCTCAGTAGCGGTGAACCCTGGCCGCCCCTGAGCAACGCGGTGCGCCAGGCCTATCAGAGTCTGGGACGCAGCGCGCTGGATGAACTGGTGACGCTGAAGGAGCAGAAGATGGCCGAAGCCGCGAGCCAGGTACTGCACACGGCACTGATCCTGGCCGGGTTGCTGCTGGTGATGAGTGGCATCGCCGTGCTGGTCGTGCGCAGCATCAGCCAGCCACTGGAGGCCAGCGTTCGCCTGTTCAACCAACTGGCGGCCAGCAAGGAGATGGGCCTGCGCCTGGATGAGCAAGGCCAGGATGAACTAAGCAGCCTGAGCCGCGCCTTCAACCAGGTACTGCTGAGCTTCAACCAGGCACTGGGAACGGTTTCCGCACAGAGCCAGGATGTGGCGGCGCTGGCCGAACAGGGTAGCCACAACATGCAACAGTCGATGCAACAGGCCCAGCACCAGTTGACCTCGACCGACAGCATCTCGGTAGCGATACATGAGATGACGTCGACGATTGGTGAAGTCTCCTCGATTGCTCAGCAGACGGCCCAAGCGGTGCAGACCGCGCATGACGTCTCCGTCGACTCCAGCCAGAACTGGGAAACCAGTCGCAGCATGATGGAAACCCTGATCGACGAGTTGGGGAGCACCAGCGACGTGGTGCGCAATCTGAACCACGAGGCGGCGCAGATCGGCGGTATCCTCAATGTCATCCAGGGCATTGCCGAGCAGACCAATTTGCTGGCGCTCAACGCAGCCATTGAGGCGGCGCGTGCTGGCGAGACCGGCCGTGGCTTCGCCGTGGTGGCCGATGAGGTGCGCAACCTGGCCGGACGCACCCAGGAGTCGACCAAGCAGATCCGGCAACAGATAGCATCGCTACTGAGCGGCGCCAGTTCTGCGGCGGAAAACATGGCAAGCCTGCAGAGCGAAGGGACGCGGGCGGTGCAGGTGGTGCTGGAGACCGCTGCATCGTTTGAAAAGCTGCGCTCCGAGCTGGATAGCATCATGGAGATGACCACGCTGATCGCCACCGCGACCGAGGAGCAGACCCAGGTCTCCAACGAGATCAACCAGCGCATCGCCGCGGTACGTGATGACTCCCATGCGCTGTCAACCCAGGCGCAAACGACCACCGGCATGATGACGCAGATTGAGGAGCATAGCCGCCAGCTGCAAGCCGCTATCCAGCAGTTCCGGTTGTAAACCTCCAGCCCAACGACAAGAACCGCCGATGGCGGTTCTTGTTTTATACCCTACGCGCGCAAGCGGGCGTGTGGTTAGAGCCACTGGCCGTTGGTCTGGATCAGATCGCGGTACCAGAGCGCCGAATCCTTTAGTCGCCGCTGACCGGTGGCGTAATCGACATGGATCAGACCAAAGCGCCGGTCATAACCATAGGCCCATTCGAAATTATCCATCACCGACCAGTAGAAATAGCCCTCGACCGGCACGCCATCGGCCGTCGCCTGCTTCAGCGCGCCGAGGTAACGGCGCATGAAATCAATGCGCTGCGGGGCATGTACTGCGCCGTCACTGTGCACCCAGTCGTTGTTGGCCATGCCATTTTCGGTGATCACCAGCGGCAGGCCATAGCGCTCATGCAACAGACGCGGTCCCCAGTACAGCGCCTCCGGCGCCACATCCCAATCCATGCAGGTGGCCGCCCGTCCGACCGCCGGGGCAACCACCTCATAGCCGGCTGGAGTGCGCGCGGCGCGCACCCGTTCGCCGTGGTAGATATTGACGCCATAGAAATCCAGCGGCTGGGCTATGGTCTGCAGATCCGTGGCCCCGATCACCGGCAAGTCGGCGGCAAACAGCGATAAACCGTCCTCCGGATAGCGTCCCAGCAGCATGGGATCGGTCCACCAGCTGTTGTTCCACAGATCCTGGCGCTCGACGGCAAAAGTGGCGTGGCGCGCCGCCGCCACATCGGCGGCCGAGTGCGGGTTATCCGGGAAACGGATGATGCCGACCGGCGCCGCGCCGATCCGGGCCGGTTGTTTGCTGACGGCGCGGATGGTCTGCACCGCCAGGCCATGGGCCAACAGCGTGTGATGCGCGGCCAGCAAACAATCGGCCATCCCCAGCCGCAAGCCGGGCGCATGTTCACCCACCTGGTGGCCCAGACCGATGAAACATTGCGGCTCATTCAGCGTCATCCAGTGCTTAACCCGGTCAGATAATGCCTCGACCACCACGGCGGTATAATCGGCAAACCATTTCGGCGAATCGGGATGCAACCAGCCCCCCTGGTGGTAGAGCGGCAGCGGATAATCCCAGTGAAACAGCGTCACCCAGGGGTCAATCTGTCGCGCCAGCAGTTCGTCCACCAGCCGATCATAGAACGCCAGACCACGCGCATTGACGGCGCCCCGCCCTTGCGGCATCACCCGCGGCCAGGAGACCGACAGTCGGTAGGCCTGCAGCCCCATGCTGGCCATCAACGCCACATCCTCCTGATAGCGATGGTAATGATCACAGCCAGGATCACCGCCATGACCAAAGCGCACCCGACCAGGTTGCTGACAAAACGCATCCCACACCGACGCACCGCGCCCGTCTTCACGGGTTGCTCCCTCGATCTGAAAGCTAGCGGCCGCTGCTCCCCAGACAAAACGATGATCTCTTTGCATCTCACCCTCCGGCACTGTTTCTGGTGAATAAAAAAAAGCCAGCCTGGGGAGGCTGGCAACTCAACGAAGGAAAGCGTTCCTTTACAAAAGGACTAACAATTTTCAGCCCGGTCAAGATAACTAATTCGTAACGTTACGAATAGTTTATTTGCATGGCTTTTTGAGGATCTTCACATTTTGAAAGCGGTTTCTTATTGAGGGACGCTGCTCTGATATAGAGACAGACAAAACAACACCCATCACAACACATTGAATTACATTACAAATTCAATAGATTGCACATATTCATCACGATAACGTGAAGATTTGATCGAGTGCATAATTTTTGAGCTCACTTGCTGAATGCCATTGATGATCCGCACATTTCGAAACGTTATCAATTGAGTGTCGCCCAGTTAATTGCCACAGTACCCCTGCCCGAAACGGGCCACAAAACAATAGCGATCTGTACCGACAACAACCTGCACCTTCACGCAGAGGAACCCTATGCACCCTTACAACATCCTGACTATGTCTCTGGCTCTGGCCGGCGCCCTGGCGCTGGCTGGCTGCGGCAGTGATTCAAATGGCAGCGTAGATAATGGCGGTGGTGGCACCACGCCGCCGACGACCACCTACACCTATGACTTCAACAGCGGCACCAGCCTGCCCACCACGCTGACATTGAATGCCAGCGAAACCGCCGGGTTGACCGCGACGCCGACCCTGGATGCCACCCAGGATGCCGGTGGCAAGGGCCAAGCCCTGGCGGTGGCGATCACGGCACCGCTGGGTGAAAAGAAGCTTTATCTGCAAGAGACCGGTCACACCAAGGCCAGCAAGCTCTCGTTTCAGGTCAAGTTGAGCCAGGAAGCATTTGATGCCGGATTCACCGGCGGCAAGCTGTATGCCAAAACCGGTGACGGCTGGACCTGGAGTAATGGCGACTGGGTCAGCATCAATCCGGACACCTGGACCACAGTGACCTGGACCCCTGGCACCGACAGCGTCGATCTGGCGGATATCAAGGAGCTCGGCCTGCAGTTTTACGCGGGAGCGACCTCCACTGCGGTCAGCGAGGTCAAGGTCTATGTCGACAACATTCTGATTGAGTAAGCACGGGCCGGCGTTGGTTGTCCCGCACCCACTCGCCGGCCTCCCCCTTGCGCACCGCGGCAGTACGCCGGTGCGCCCTCTGTCCCCTGCAATACGATAAGGAAACCACATGAAACCCAGTCCCAGCCTGTCCTTGTTGGCCTTCTGCTGCCTGAGCGCCTGCGGTGGTGGCGGCAGTGATGACCACAGCAGCAGTTCAGGCCCCGTCGAGAGCCCGGTCACCACCGAGATCGCCGTCAAAGGCAAGGATCTCTATTCGGTCAACGGCAATCTCTTCATTCCGCGTGGCATCAACCTGCAATACGGTGATAACCCGACGGCGGCCCTGCCGGCCATCGACGAGATTGCCGCCACCGGCGCCAACCTGGTGCGCCTGCAACTGCGCAAAAACACCAGCGCCACCGAACTCAAGCAGGCGCTGGATGCCATCGTCGCTAAAGGTATGGTCGCCATGCCGATGTACTGGGAAGAGGACATCACCTGTAAACAGGATGTCAAACCCCTCACCGATGCCGTGGCCACACTGTGGCTGGATCGCTGGCAGAGCGTGCTGCTGGATCCGGCCTACAGCGGACACATCATGCTCAACATCGCCAACGAATGGGGCAGCAGCCAGGACTACAGTAGCTTTGTCAGCACGTACAAGCAGCTGATCGGCCAGTTCCGCCAGGCTGGCTTCAAGATGCCGCTGGTGATTGATGGCGTCGACTGTGGTCAGAACCCTGACTCCTTCCAGTCAAAGCGTTACGCCAGCCTGCAAAACGCCGATGAGTTGAAAAATCTGGTGTTCTCGTTGCATGCCTACCACGACAAGTGGAATAGCCGAGCCAAGGTCGAGTCCACGATGGACAGCTACCAGAAACAGTCACTGCCGCTGTTGATTGGCGAGTTCGGCGACAGTGAGTTCCAGGCCGACGGGGGCCACAGTGTCGACCATCTGCAACTGATGGCCAGCGCCCAGCAGCGCGACCTGGGCTGGATTGCCTGGTCCTGGCACGGCAATGGCAGCGGTTATCAGGTGCTGGATATGTCCAGCCAGCATGCTCCCGCCAATCTGACCCGTCGCGGCACCGATATCGTCTATGACAATGCCGGCCTGCCGACGGCGCAGCCCATTCGCTAAGGGTCTGCAAATGAGTACTCCTGTTCTCACCCCGGCATCGCCGGGGTTGAATCGCTGGCCACTACCGGGTTGCGACACCCAGCCCGGCGTGCGCTATTTAGGTCGTGTCGATTTTCGCGATGCCCTGGGGCCACGCCTGGCGTGGCCGGCCTGCGGCGTCCAGTTTTGTTTTCACGGTGAGCGCCTGGAACTGCATCTGGCCTCAGATGGCGAAAATGCCATCAGCATCCGCATTGACCAGCAGTTGCTGGTGCCGCGTCTGAGCGTCCACGGTGAGTGTCATTTCGTGCTGCCGTTGCCGGCTGCAAGCCAGCCACGCCACTGCGAGATCATCAAGCTGACCGAAGCCTTTGTCGGCACGCTGCAACTGCGCGGCCTGGCGCTGCCGGCAGGCCAGTTGCTGCCCCCGCCGCCCCCCCTGCGACAACGCATCCTGTTTTGCGGCGACTCGATCAGCGGCGGCTTTGGTGTACTGGGGGATGCCGCTACCGACTATGCCCCCTGGACCTGCGATGCCACCCGCGCCTATGGCTGGCTCACCGCCAGCGCACTGCAGATGGAGCCACGCCTCCTCGCCTGGTCCGGGCTAGGCGTGACCCGCAACTTCGACGATTCGCCGCTGACCTGGCCGGAACGCGCCGACTGGATGCTGCCGCTACCGGATCCGGGTCTGGATGACGGCCTCTGGCAAGCCGATATTGTGGTCCTCAACCTGGGGACCAACGATTTTGCCGGTGGTGGCCAGCCGGTCCGCCAGGACTTCGTGCAACGCTATGCCCAGCTGCTGGGCCGCTTGCGCCAGGCCCATCCACAGGCCGCGCTGATCTGCTGCCTGGGACCTGTGCTTATGCCGCCGTATCGCGAACGGCTGCGCGATTATGTGCACCAAGCCTGCCGGCAGAGTGCATTGGCGCGGACTTACTGTCTGGAATTTGCCCCGCAGCAGGAGGAGCATGGTTATGGTGTAACCCGGCACCCCAGCGTACTGACCCAGCAGTTGATGGCGCGCCAGCTCAGTGGCTTCATCAGCGGCCTGCAGGCCGCCGGCCTGGTCTAGACAGGACTCCCCCGCAGGGCGCGATGCCGCCCTGCGGGCGGCTTATTACAGCCCGCACACTTGGCGATGCGCCGCCAGCGCCTGCTCCAGTCCGGCCATCATGAAACGACCACGCAATACTTTGGTGCCACCATCGGCATAGGCCTCCAGATAGTCATCCTTGAGCATCTGTTGCAGCAGTGGCACAACCGGCTTGGTGTAATAGGTCGTCTCGGTATCGGCCGACATCTTGGCCACGGAGCGTTGCGCCTTACTATGAGGGGTACTCACGGCCAGGTAGACATTGCTGCCCAGATCGAAGCCCCAGTCGATGGCCAGCGTTGGCGCTTTACCCTGTTGGCACTGCAATGTCAGCGTGGCGGTGCCAACGCCGCCCAGCGTCAGTGGCGTATCCTGAGTACGGATAGTGACTTGGCCATCGCGTTGTACGATTCGCCATTTTCCCAGCTGCTGTGAGTTTGCCGCCACAGCCCCTGCGCTCGCCGTCACGGCGCCAGGAGCCGCCAGGACGTCGCCTGAAGCCGTATTCTCTGCCGCCGTTGCGGCCAGTGCGGCCGCCTTTTGCTGTTCTCGGGCCAGCCCGTCATAACAGTCCAGGCGCGCCACATAATTACCCTGGGCGGCACAACTGAGCAGCGCCTGGCGCAGATCATCGGCCATGGCCGCCGGTGCACACAGCGGGCCCACACACAACAGTGACACCACCAGTTTATTCAGTTTCATAGACGTATCCTCTTCGGCTTCGGACCGGTACTACATGGGTTCGGTAATAAAACGCTGCAAATCCGTAACCTGGTGCTGGCTCATCGCCACCAGTTCACGGCTATTGTCGGCCACCGCCGCGGCACGCTCACCACTGTCGCGGAACGCCACCGAAATCAGTTCGATGGCATGGGAAATCTCCGAGCAGGCGGCATGCTGCTCGCCGGTCGCGGCCGCGATGAAGGCCGCATTCTCGGTCAGTTCGCCGCAGCGCAGATCGATGTGGTGCATCACCTCGCCGCTGCGATCCAGCAGACGGGAATTCTCCAGCATCATCGCATCGGTCTGTTCGATCTGGCTCACGGCCTCGCGCACGCTCTGCTGCAGATCGATAATCATGCCCTGGATCGAGCCGGTGGAGGACTTGGTGCGATCGGCAAGCTGGCGCACTTCGTCGGCCACCACCGCAAAGCCGCGCCCCTTCTCGCCCGCCCGGGCGGCCTCTATCGTGGCATTCAGCGCCAGCAGGTTGGTCTGGTTGGCCAGGGTCTCGATCACCTCGACGATGTTGCTGATGGCATCGCTCTTGCGTGACAGCGAACCGATCACCTGGGTGCCGGCCTGCAACTGTTCGGCCATGCGCTGGTTCGCCAGCAGGGTGTTCTGCACCGAGGCGATCCCCTGCTGCGACAGCTCGGCAATCGCCTGGCAGGCCTGCATATTGGTATCACTCTTCTCCTTGACCTGGCTGCTGGCCTGTTCCAGCTGGCAGACGGCACTGGAGATGCGCGAGATGGACTCGGACTGCTCATCACTGACGGCGGCGACTTCGGCGGTCAGCGCGCTGTTCTGGTTCGAAAGGGCCTCCAGGCGCGCACTTTCCGCCTTGATGTTATTAATCAGCTGGCGATTAGCCAGCATCATGGCCTCCAGCTGGCGCATCAGCTCGGCAAACTCCTGGGGCCAGCGCAGTCGGATCTGCTGGCAGTAATCCCCTTCGGCCAACTGTGCCGTCACGCGGCGGGCATAGCGCAGCGGCGTCAGGATCTGCCGCGCCAACAGATAGCCGCCCACCATCACGACGCCAATCGCCAGCGCAGTCGCCAGGATTTGGCCGCCCTTGAGCTGGCTCAACGAGTGGCGGATCTGCTCTCCGGCAGCCAGGTTGCGCTGATGCACCTGCTGACCGAGCGCGGCAACCTGGGCCGACACCGTCTGATACAACTCATCACTGCGGCGCAGTTGTTGCTGGATGGTGCCGTCCTGTTCACGCAGCGCTATCAGATGCGGCACCACCGCCGCGCTGCCCCACAGCCGCTCGGCCAGTTGCTGCTGGCCATTGAGCAGATCGGTTTCTGCCTTCAGCGCTGGCCGCGCCTCAATCAGCTCGGCAAAGCCATCTTCGATATCGGCTTGCAGGTTATCCAGCAGTGCCTGAATTTTCTGCAGCTCGGCGACATCCTGCTGGAAGAAGGCTTGTGCCACCAGGCTGTTGGCCTGCTGCAGGTTGGTCAGATATTCACTGGAGGTCTTCTGCAAAAACGGGTCGCCGGCCAGCAGCGTGGTTCCGACCCGCTCCAGTGTGGAACGCACCAACGCCTGGCTGTTCTCGACGCTGCGACGCTCGCTCTCGGCGCGCTGCAGGCGTTGCCAGTTGTCACCGTGCAACGTGAAGATGCTGCCGGCGGCGGCATGCAGCCGCTGGATCTGATCCGCCAGCGACTGGCGCTCGGTCAGCGGCAGAAACCGGCCCAACGCCGTCTTGCCATCCAGCACGGCCAGCATCTGCTGTTCCGTCTGCTGCGCCTGCTGCCGCAGCCGCTCTGCTTCGGCGCCCGGTGATAACCGCAGGAATCCCAGCAGCGTCTGCTGGATCTGGAACAAGCCCAGCCGCAGCTGTCCGGCCTGCTGATTCAATTCGGCGGAGGCATTGATGATCTGGCTGGTACTGGCCTCGACCTTACCGGTACTGACGTAGGAGAGGCCGGAGCTGAAAAACAGCAGCAGCAGGATCAAGGTGAAGGTGACAAACAACTGGCTAATAACACGCATACGACTCCCGATCTCAGTGAAAGCAGTCTGGCTAAGAATGAAACCCGTGGTGGGCCACACTTCGCACACAAATCCCACGCTAAGGCAGGAAATTGGCAACATGGTATCGAGAATAAACCAATTCAATCGAAACGTTACGGATCGCAATCACACTTCAGTTCGCACTATTTATCTGCTGCGTAATTATCAGCTGGCACGTTTAAAAAACAGCCATGAACTCAGCGCAGGTAACGGCCGAAATATAAGATTCAAACGAGCCGAAATTTATTTCTAACCCTACCTGGATAATTAATCTGCATTATTTTGTGACTGGGGTGCCGATATTTCCCAAACATAAAAAAGCCACCTGGTTGCGCAGGTGGCTGATTTGCGGACAAGCGGGTTCTGTTAAATCAGAACCACACTTCGCCCTGAACACCGAAGTTGAGGGTATCGGTGTCGCCATTACGGGTGTAGCCCTTGTCGAAGCGGGAGTCGATCTCCTTATCCCACTTGGCATAGGTCGCAAACACACGCAGCTGCGGACGGCTCCAGAAGCCGGATTCGAAGGTCAGCGTCGGTGCGACGGTGAACTTGGCCATGCCACCCTTGACGTCGGTATCCTTCACATCCAGGTACTCGTAGCCGGCTTCATACTGCATCGCGAAGTTGCTGGTGATCTGGTGCAGCGGACGGAAGCCGATGGCCCACAGGTTGCGGTCGTTGCCGGTGCCTTCGGCGGCATTCGCCCACGGCTTGTAATCCTTGTCATCCTGATAGAAGGCGAAGGTTGAAACATCGACCTTGCCCAGGCTCGCCATGCCGTCGAGCACGAAGCGCCAGGACTTGGTGCCATCGCTGTTCGCAAAGCCCCAGCCGTTCTTGCCCAGGGAGTTGCCCGCGGCCAGACCCTCGCCGTACTGGAATACCGCACGGGAGTAGCCGTTCGCCACACCGTAGAAGTTGGCAAAGTTGTACATCAAGGTGGTGCCCAAGCCCTTCTCGGCCTGATTCGCCTGCCAGCTGGAGGCATTCATGGTGTGCGCCACCAGTTGCATGTCGAAGCCGGTACCACCGATACCCTTCAGCCACATGTTGGCGGACACGTCTTCCGGATAACCCTGTTGCTTGGTATCCACCGGATCCCACTCGAACTTGTCGCTCGGCTTGAAGGTATAGATACCGAAGTCCAGGCGGGCAAAGCCGAGGTCAACCTTGTCAAAACCACCGCCGGTCCCGTTGTACTGGATGTACTCCCAGTCATATTCGTGGTTCGAGGTGTTGCTGCTGCTGTAGCGCTTACCGGCCCAGAACACCACATTCGGCGCAAACGACGCGCCTTCGATTTCGGAGTAGGCTTCACGCACCTGCAGCTCGTGGCCATCACCATCGACACAGTTCCAGTCGGCGGTGCACTTGGTTTCGTGAGTCAGGTTCACCTTGATGCGGGCGATGACGCCACTGTCAGCGGTCATGATCATGGTCGGCAGCAGCTCGACCTTGGTCTTGTCCTCATTGCCCAGACGCCAACCACCATAGGACAGCGGGTACAGTTGATTGACACTGTTACCGTCCTTATTCAACAGGATGCCACTACGGACATAACCGTGCAGTTGGAAATCGGTTGTGGCAGCTGAAGCGAATCCGGCGTATGCGGTTAAAGCCAAGGCAACGCACTTTGTCAATTGTTTGGTCTTCATAATGAGTTCCATCTTATTCAAGGGTAGAGGTCAGCGCTATCAAGCGAAATAAGCGTTGATGAACACGACGGAACGGATAATACCAATCAAAAATCGAAACGTTACGGATCATGATCACAAATCCGTCATCACTTTTTCACCACACAAAACATCAGCAAATAATCAAATACAACATAATGATAAATAAGGATTTTAATTTTAAACCCCAAGCTTGCCGCCATCGCAAAACAAAAAGATAACGTTACAAATAAAAAAGGGCACCGCAGCGCCCTAAAAAGTCAAACAACACAAGGATTGACGAACTACACGAAAGCCTTGTTGCCTTCGATCAGCGCGATGCGCTGTTGCACACACAGATCGGAGCGCAGCGGATCCTCTGGCGTGTGCAGCACATAATCGACCAGCTGATCCACAGTGGTGGTCAACACGTGGCAACGGGTATCGGAAGAGGCGTAGTAAATGAAGACCTCGCCGTTATCGCGGCGGATCATGCCGTTGCTGAACACCACGTTCGACACGTCACCGATGCGCTCGGCCCCTTCCGGTGCCAGGAAATAGCCGCCCGGTCTGTGGGTCACCCGGGTCGGATCCTGCAACGAGGTCATGAAGCAGTAGAGCACGTAGCGCAGACCGGCCGCGGTATTGCGCACCCCGTGGGCCACATGCAACCAGCCATGGGCGGTCTTGAACGGGGTCGGACCCTGACCGTTCTTCGACTCCTTGATGGTGTGGTAGGTCTTGGGATCGATGACGGTTTCGACATCGATCTCGGCACCGACCATCGACTTGGTGAGGCCAAAGCCGACGCCACCGCCCTTGCCCGCCTCGATGAAGCTGTCTTGCGGCCGGGTGTAGAGCGCGTACTGACCATCGATGAATTCCGGATGCAGCACCACGTTGCGTTGCTGCGCTGAGCGGGTCTTCAGATCCGGCAACCGCTCCCAGCTTTTCAGATCCTTGGTGCGCACTATGCCGCACTGCGCATAGGCACTGGACTCATCGCCCGGGGCCGCTGCCGGATCCTTGCGCTCGGAGCAGAACAGGCCATATACCCAGCCATCTTCATGCTGGGTCAGACGCATGTCATAGACGTTGGTGTCCGGATTATCGGTCTGGGCGATGACACAGGGCGTCTCCCAGAAACGGAAACCGTCGATGCCATTGTCGCTCTCGGCGACGGCAAAGAACGACTTGCGATCGTAGCCCTCGACCCGGGCGACCAGGTAGAACTTGCCGTTGAGCTCGATGGCGCCGGGATTGAACACCGCATTGATGCCCAGGCGCTCCATCAGGAACGGGTTGGTCTGCGGGTTGAGATCATAACGCCAGTTCAGCGGCACATGGTCCGCAGTCAGTACCGGGTGCTGGTGACGCAGGAAGATGCCATTGCCCGGCAATACCGGCGCGTTCTTGCGCGCCAGCAAGGCTTCCTGTTGGGCCTGCAACTGCGGCAGGCGGGTAGCAAAAACGGTCATATCAAACCTCAAAACACTTCAGAATTGGCCTTCATGTAGGCCACCAGCTCGTCGACCTGGGTGTAAGCCACGGCCACATAGGTATCGGCTGCGCCGTAGTAGATCGCGATGCGGCCGGTCTCGGCGTCATGCAGCGTGGCGCACGGGAAGGCCACGTTCGGCACGAAACCGGTCGTCTCGTACTCCTTCTCCGGCGTCAGGATGTAATCGCGGGTGCGGTACAACACCTTCCACGGCTCGTTGATATCAAGCAGTGCGGCGCCCATGCTGTAGACGAAACCGTTACAGGTGCCGGAAACACCGTGGTAGATCATCAGCCAGCCTTCGTTGGTTTCGATCGGGATCGGACCGGCACCAATCTTGGTACCCTGCCACCAGCCAGTACCACCCTTGCCCATCACGTGGCGATGCTTGCCCCAGTAGACCATCTCCTTGCTATGGCTGAGGAAGATGTCGCCGAACGGCGTATGACCGCTGTCAGACGGACGGTTCAGCAGGATGAACTCGCCATTGATCTTGCGCGGGAACAGCACGCCATTACGGTTGAACGGCACACAGGCATCTTCCAGACGCACGAAGGTCTTGAAGTCCTTGGTCATGCCCATGCCCAGGGTGGCGCCGTGGTTGTCGGTACACCAGGTGATGTAATAGGTGTCTTCGATCTTCACCACGCGCGGGTCGTAGGCATAGGTCGGCTGGGCGCAATTGCCCTGCTCGTCACGCCACTGGATGCGCTCGTGTTCGATCTCCCAGTTCAGCGCATCGGCGCTGCGGCCGACGTGCAGATGGGGGCGACCGTTCTTGTAGTCGGCGCGGAACACACCGATGAAGGCGCCTTCGAACGGCACCACGGCGCTGTTATAGATCCGGGCCGCACAGGGGATCGGGTTCCAGTTAATGATAGGGTTGGCATCGTGGCGCCAGACGACATCACTGCAGCCTTGCGGACGGGGTTGCCACGGCATGTTCGGCAGGGCGGAACCAATAATCTTGGTGGTCACGGTCTTTATCTCCAGTTAACAGGCTTACTTATTCAATATGGACAGGATTTCATCCGTCTTCTGTGCCACCAGGGCGGCATCGGCGCGCGACTCGACATTCAGACGCACCACCGGCTCGGTGTTGGACGAGCGCAGGTTGAAGCGCCACTGTGCAAACTCCAGGCTGATGCCATCGGTGAAGTCTTGCTGCAGCGCCTGCGGCGCAAAGTGCGCCAGCACGGCTTGCACCGCGCGCTTGGCATCGGCCAGGTGCACGTTGATCTCGCCGGAGATCGGGAAGCGCGCCTGACGCTCGGCCACCATGGCCGACAACGGTTGTTGGCGGGTCGACATCAGTTCGGCCACCAGCAGCCAGGGCAGCATGCCGCTGTCGCAGTAGGCAAAATCACGGAAGTAGTGGTGGGCGCTCATCTCGCCACCATAGATGGCATCTTCCTTGCGCATGCGCTCCTTGATGAACGCGTGGCCGGTCTTGCACAGCACTGGGGTGCCCCCAGCCTGCTCCACCAGTTCGATGGTGTTCCAGGTCAGCCGCGGATCGTGGATGATGCGCGCCCCGGCCTGCTTTTGCAGGAAGGCTTCGGCCAGCAGGCCCACCACGTAGTAACCCTCGACGCAGTGGCCGTGCTCATCAAACACGAAGCAGCGGTCGGCATCACCATCCCAGGCCACGCCCAGGTCGGCGTGATGGGCCAGCACGACCTCGGAGGTAGCCTGACGGTTCTCCGGCAGCAACGGATTCGGAATACCGTGCGGGAAAGTACCGTCCGGCTCCGGATACAACCAGATAAATTCAAACGGCAAATGTTTGGCCAGCGCCTTGACCATGTGTCCGGCGACGCCGTTGCCGACGTTGACCACCACACGCAGCGGCTTGAGGCCGGCAGGCTGGATGAAACTCAACAGGTGCTGGGTGTAGGCCTCGGAGATGTCATGGCGCTGGCAACGCTGGCGATAGGTTTCCAGATGACCGCTGCGCACATAGTCGCGGCTGGCCACCAGATCGCGGATGGCGTTGAGGCCGGTGTCACCGCTGACCGGCTCGGCGCCGGCCCGCACCATCTTCATCCCGTTGTACTCTTTGGGATTGTGGCTGGCGGTCACCATGATGCCGCCGTCGGTCTGCAGGTGGAACGTGGCAAAGTAGACCTCTTCGGTCCCCACCATGCCCAGATCCAGCACCTCGCTGCCACCATCGATCAACCCCTGGCTGACGGCTTCGGCCAGCTCGGGACTGCTCAGACGGATGTCATAGCCGACGACGACACGGGTCGGTTGAAGATACTCGGCGTAAGCACGCCCGATACGGTATGCCAAATCGACATTCAGTTCGTCCGGCAGACGACCGCGGATGTCATAGGCCTTGAATGCTGCAGTGTTGAACGTACTCATAACCACCTCGAAAATCGTAACGTTACCATTCTATGATAACGCTGCTTGGTTATGGAATACGGCAATTAATCGTAACGTTAAGAATGTGAGCAAGCTCAAAGATATCCATGGATAGCATGGGGCACTCCCTGCCCCACTACCCGGTCAGGTGCGCTCGAAGAACTCCATCTTGTGCACCACTTTGAGATCGGCCGGCGAGGCGCCGTCCATCAGCTTGAGCAGGAAATCGATCAGCTGGCGGCCCGCGTCGTTGAAGTTCTGGCGGAAACCGCTGATCGGCGGCATGAAATAGCTCGGCAGCGCGCAGGTTTCGACCGTGACGATATGCACGTCGCGTCCGACCACCTTGCCGGCATCCTGCAGCCCGGCCGAGAGCCCCATGGCCGACACCTCAGAACTGCACATAAAGCCATCCGGTTGTGCCGGATCCTGTCCCAACTGGCGTCCCAGTGCACGGTAATCCTGCACGCTGGCATCCTGGATGACATGGCTCTCCTGCTCGAAAGGCTGGCCAAATTCCATGGCCGCCCGTCGGGCACCGTAATATTTGTGCCACGAATAGGTGTGGGCCGGCGAAGTGTTGATCATGCGCAGGTTACGACAACCGCGCTGGTACAGGTAACAGGAGGCGCGATAGCCAAAGTCATAGTTGTCGATATCGAAGAAGGCGTGATCGACGCTGAGCTCGGTCTGGCCGAACGTGACAAACGGGATCTCTTCCTCACTCAGATAGCGCACGCGGGCATCGTTGGGCTCGGTCAGGTTCATGATGATGCCGCCGGCCAGATTGTTCTCGACCGCATACTTGACCGGCACAATCGGATCGACGCCGGGCTGCAGCGGCAGCACCGTCAGGTGATACGGCGTACCCTCCAGCGCGGCAGTAAAACCTTCTATCAGTGCCAGGGTGCCGATGTCACCGACCACATCGCCGGGCCGTTGCACCGGCAAGATGGCGCAAACATTGTAATTTTTGCCGGTACGCAGGCCGATCCCCGACAAGTTCGGGCGATAGCCCAGTTTTTCGGCGGCGGCCTTGACGATCTCCTTGGTCGGCTGTTTGACGTCATCACCATCCTTGAGGGCGCGTGACACCGTCGTTACCGATAGGCCCGTATACTGGGCTATGGTCTTGAGCGTTGCTTTGGACATGAGTTTCCACTACGTGATTGTTATTGATATGCGTCCCGATGCCAGTGGCATAGCCGCCCATCGCCGGTCGTGGGCAGGCTCCATCCATTCCGGACCCCGCCGGCACCAAAACTGGTGCCCTCCCTCCACCGGACAAGCCAATGAGCGCGCTAGCAACATATCACACTGGAAAGTCTACAAAATAGCAATACACGTTTCGAAACGTTACGATTGTGTGTGCTGCGGCACAAGATTGCGCAACCAGCGGCGCTGGCCGATGCGGTACAGCGTCAACACCAGCTTGATCAGCTCCTGGGCCACCGGGATCAGATAGAGCCAATAAAATGGCCACGCCAGCCAAAGAATACCCACTGCCGCCAGTGGCAGACCGACCAGCCACATGCCGACCAGATCGATGTAGATGGTGGCACGGGTATCGGCGCCGCTGCGCAAGATGCCGACGATACCGACCATGTTCAATACGCGCAACGACAGCGTCAGGCCGAGGATCTCCAGCCCGTAGATGTAGTACTGCAGCGCCGGCCCCTGCAACCGCGAGCTCAACTGGGCCAGCAGATCGCTGCCCAGCCACAAGGCCCCGCCGCCCAACAACGAGAGCATCAGGCAGGCCAGTAGCAGCTGCCGCGCCTGTTGCCACGCCTCGTCGAGTGCACCACGCCCCAGCGCCTGGCCCAGCAAGGTGCTGCACGCCACACTGCAACCGACAAACGCGCAGATCAGCACCGACTCCATCACGCCCAGTTGGCTGAACGCCGCCAGCTCGTCGGTGCCGGCCCGGGCAAACACCAGGTTGTAGACGATCAACCCCAACGCCCACAGAACATCGTGGATCAGCAGCGGCACGGCAATTCGCATGAAGTGACGCAGCGGGCCAGAGGCCAGTGCCGCCTGCAAATCGCGCCACCAGAACACCACAGGCCACCGCCGGCCATAACAGATCCCCAGCAGTGCCAGCAGATGCAGGCCGCGCACCAGCAAGGTGCCGAGCGCCGAGCCGAGCACGCCCAGCGCCGGTAGCGGCCCCCAGCCGAAAATAAACAGGTAATTGGCCAATGCATTGAGCGGAATGCAGGCCATGCCGAGCAGCGCCGGAAACAGCGCGTAGCCGACGGCACGCAATGAGGATTCAAACGGTATCGTTATCGCCGGACCAAGAATGCTGATGGCCACCACCGCCAGAAACGGCGCCCCCTGGGTCACCAGCGCCGGATCATCGCTGGCCAGCGCCAGCAGTTGTGGCGCCAGCAGCACCAACAGCAGCATGATCGGCAAGCAGCACAGCAGCGACAGCAACACCCCTTGCGCCGTCACCTGACGCACGCCGGCCGCCGAACCGTGACCATGGTACTGGGCCGCCAGCACGCTGACCCCGCTGCCCAGCGCCACCAGCACCAGAAACAGCACACCGATAAAGCTGCTGGCCAGGCCGACTGCCGCCACGGCGCTGGATCCCAGGTGGCCGACCATATACATGTCAACCACGCCATACAGGGCCCCGACCATCGACTGCAGCGATACCGGCACCGCCAGGCGCAAAAAACGGGAAAACAGCGAACGGGAGTGCATCACAGGCCAACGACGCGGCAATAGCGACATAACAGGCTCCAAAATAAAAAAGGTGTGCTGCGATGCAGCACACCCAAGCGTCCTCGGGGGTGGACAAATCAGATACGGATTTCAGTCGCCGCACAGAACAGCGAGATATTGCGCATATCGAAGTGCAGCTCGTGCACATCGCCATTGCGCATCTCGACCTGGGCATCGAGCTTGGCACGCAGCGGCTGGCCGTTGAACTCGAACTCGGCCAGCACTTCGGAGCCGGTCATCTCGAACGCGGCCACCGGCAGGCTGGCGATGAAGTCGCTCTGGTGCACATGGTGGTTGATGTGCTCCGGACGGATACCCAGCAGGATCTTGCGCCCTTCGGTCGGCTCCTGGTTGAACAGGTAGCTGTCGAGCGGCAGCAGCTGTTGGCCGATGGCACAGAACCAGCTGGCGCCACGGCGTGTCAACGTGCCGGTCAGCAGGTTGATCTGCGGTGAGCCGACAAACTTGGCGACGAAGACGTTCTGCGGCTGGTTGTAGATCTGCTTCGGCGTGCCGACCTGCTGGATCACCCCTTTGTAGAGCAGCACGATCTGGGTCGCCAGCGTCATCGCCTCGATCTGGTCGTGGGTCACGTAGACGATGGTGGACTTCAGCTTGTCATGCAGCTTCTTCAATTCCAGGCGCATTTCGGCGCGCAGCTTGGCGTCCAGGTTGGAGAGCGGCTCGTCAAACAGGAACACCTTCGGCTTGCGCACCAGGGCACGGCCAATGGCCACACGCTGACGCTGACCACCGGAGAGCTGAGCCGGGGTGCGATCCAGCAGCTTCTCGATCTGCAGCATCTCGGCGACGTGCTGCACCCGCTCCTGGATGACCTCTTTTTGCACGCCGTTGATCTTCATGCCAAAGCCGATGTTCTCCTCCACCGTCATGTGCGGGAACAGCGCATAGGACTGGAACACCATCGCGATGTCGCGGTCCTTGGGATCCTCGAGCGTGACATCGCGGTCACCGATATGCACGGCACCGGAGGAGACATCCTCCAGCCCGGCGATCAGGCGCAGCAGCGTCGACTTGCCGCAACCGGACGGGCCCAGCAGCACGGTAAAGCCGCCGGCCTCCATCTCCAGATCGATATTGTTCAGAATGACATTCTTGCCGAACGTCTTGTAGAGACTTTTAACTTCAACAGCATGCATTTTTACGACTCCTCAAAACCAGATAATCTCTCAATTAATTCCAGGCAAGCGCGGCCATTGTGATAGGGACATTTCCACGGCTCGACTTTGGCGCGATCCAAATAAGGCCGGCCATCGCGATAGGTTTTCCAGTACCATTCACCATTATTTTTATCGATCAGTTGCTGGTTGATAATATGCCAGCAATCCAGTGCCGCTTTATGAAATGCCGGATTTAAACTCTTCAGGTAGGCATTAAAAAAACCGACCATGCCCTCGGCCTGTACCCACCAGACTCTATCGGTATCCAGCAAATGACGATCGCGCAATTCATTAAATATTGCGCCATCCGAATCCAGACCTTCCTGCAGCGTGACCTGTGCCATCTGCGTGGTCAGCGTGGTTATTTCCCGCACATAATGCTTGTCGGATAATAAACGCACCGCATCATCAATCAGCCAGGTGCCTTCAATATCGTGACCATAGGAAATATCACGCGACACACATTGCCAATCCCGGGTAAAAAACAGACCGAAGTGCTGGTTTGGCAGAATAATCCGTTCACGGAACAGATCGATTAATTCCTTCACCCGCGCCTCGAGTTTCGCATCCGGATAGATGCGCAACAAATTGGCATAGGCCTCGAGAATATGCAGATGGGTATTCATGGATTTCTCGGTCACCACCCCTTCGGCGGTATCGCAAATCAGCGCATTTTCAATCGAGTTCCAATCCTGATCATAGGCTTCGAAATAACCTTTGTGCTCGGCATCGTAGGCGTGCTGTTCAATCAGATTAAACAGGCCAATCGCCAGTTCACGGGCCTGGGCATCGCCGGTCGCGCGGTGGAACTCGGCCAGCGCATAGATTGCAAAGCCTTGATTGTAAATATGCTTTTGTGAATCCGTCACCTGGCCTTGATGATCCAGCATCCAGTAGACACCGCCTTTGACGCTGTCCATCGCCTGCCGGGTGAGAAATTCAAATGCATGGCGTGCCGCGGCGGCATATTCGGCGCGCCCCAATACCCGATAAGCCGCGGAGAAGGCCCACAGGATCCGTGAATGCAGTAATACCGCCTTGGGATGGGACGCATCGATATTACCATCAAAGTCGGCATAACAATAAAAGCCGCCATGTTGGTGATCCTGTAATTCCAACCAGAATGACAGGATATTGTCGTTGACCTCTTGCTCCAATGCCTTTTTATAAACTTCAATATCAAACATATTATTTATGCTCTTCGAACAATTGTGGTCTTATTTTCATCATGCCCAGCATGCTGATGAGTGCCACCGGCGAAAACAGAAAGAAAATCCCGCAAATTGGCTTTAGCAAACACAAGCCGCCCATCACGCCGGCGCTGAACGCCGTTAATATGACAAGCGCGAAATGGTGCTGCAGCAGCAGGATCCCATTAATCCATCCCTGTTTAACAGAACAACTCCAGACACTTAATTCCAGCAGGACAGCCACCGCCAGCAGTGAAATAACCAGCGCCAATGGTAGTGCCGATAACCCCAGCACAATTAACCAGCCGCTGTTCTGGATTTCACTCACCTGAGCAAACAGCTGAAATAACGCCAGGGCGATCATCAGCAGCGGTAATAATGTCGCATTGCTCCGTCGCCATTCATTTTTCCATTCCACAAAACATTCGGAAAAATAGACCCGCTGTTTGCCTTGTAAATAACGGCGCATCATCTGCAACGTCACCACAGAGGCTGGCACCACACCGCTGACCACCAGACCGGCCAGCGTCATCAACCACCAGCACAGGTTGAGCCACGCCAGGCGGCTTAACCACAGACAGCATACGACCAGTGGGTTGTCCTGTTGCATCGCTTACCCCTTCACCGCACCCTGGGTCACACCGGCATAGATCTGCTTTTGCAGCAGCAGGAACAGCGTGATCGACGGGATCAGGATGACGATGATGCCGGCCGAGATGGTGGTCCACTCGGTGCCAAATACCGTCGTAAACTTGTACAGCGCGGTGGAGACCGTCACCTGGCTCTGCTCTGGCATGTACAGCAGCGGGAAGTAGAAGTCGTTGTAGATGTAGATGGTGCGCAGGATCACGATCGTGGCGATCGCCGGCTTCAGCAGCGGCAGTATGATGCGCCAGTAGATGCCGAAGTAGGAGCAGCCCTCGATCTTCGCCGCCTCATCCAGCTCGACCGGTATCCCCTTCATGAACTGCAAGAACACGTAGATCATCACCACGTCGGCGCCGATATACAGCAGGATCACCGAGAACTTGCTGTTGATCAGCCCCAGCGCCTTGATGATTTCGAACGTCGCCACCTGGGTCGTCACCGACGGCACGAACATCGCAAGAATGTAGGCCACCAGCACCAGCTTCTTGGCACGGAATTCAAAACGCGACAGCACGTACGCCACCTGGGTGCCGAACAGGATCGTGAAGAACAGCGAAATCAGCAGAATCGTGCTGGTATTGCAAAACGCCAGCCCCAGATCGCCATCGACAAACACCTTGTGGAAGTTGGCAAAGTTCAGGAACGAATCCGGCAGCGCCACCTTGCTCTTGGCGTAGTACTCGGCTGGGGTCTTGAACGCCGCCATCAGGATGGCATACGGCGGGATCAGCACCGCCACCGAGGCCAGAATCAGGGTCACATACTTGACCAGCATCCAGAACACCCACTTGGGCTGCTTGAGCTTGTTCAGCAGACGCTGCCGCGCCAGTTGGCGCTCGCCACGCCGGATATCACGGTCGGAAATGGTTTCAATGATGGCTTGCATGATTAGTTACTCTCACGGAACAGGACGCGCTGCAGCAGCATGAAGACGACCACGATCAGCAGCAGCACCACCGCCATCGCAGAAGCCAGACCGAAGTCATTGAAGGTAAAGGCCGTTTCCAGCGTTGCCATGACGAACGTCTTGGTGCCGTTGGCGCCCTTGGTGATGATCATCGGGATGTCGAACACGCTCAGCGAACCGACAAACGCCAGAAACACCTGCAGGCCGAACACCAGCTTGATGGACGGCAGTGTAATGAAGCGGAACTGTTGCCACTCCCCGGCGCCTTCGATGCGTGCCGCCTCATACTGATCCTGCGGGATGGATTGCAACACGCCGAAAAACAGTATCAGGTTGAAGCCGAGGTAGCGCCAAATCGACGCGGCGACCAGCGCCCAGGGCACCACCGCAGCATCGAACAGCCAGGGTTTGATCCAGCCGGAGAGCCCGACCAGTTGCAGGAAGTTATCCAGTGCGCCATCTACCTGATAGAAGATCTGAAACACCATGGAAGCCGCCACGGTGTTGAGGACGAACGGGATAAACAACAGCGTTTTAAACAGGTTACGCCCGGCGAGCTTGGAGTTGACCAGGACGGCAAACCACAGCGCCAGGCAGATTTGAATCACGGCGCCGGCAAAGTAATAGAAGGTATTGAGGAACGGCTCCAGCTGGGCAGGATCATCAATCAGCGACTGGTAGTTATCAAAACCGATGTAGTTCTTGGTTTCGTTGATCCCGTCCCAGTCGGTCACACTCAGGTTGAATAACTGTGTCGCCGGATAGAACGAGAACACACAGAGCAGTAGCAGGGGAATAAACAGGAAAGAGATCACCATGACCCTTTGCTGTTGTTTCAGCGACAACTTCAACATCTTTAACTCCGAAGAAAAGATCCGGCCCCGCAGGGCCGGAATAGTGCATTACTTGACGCGCTTCTTGGCCTTGTCCCAACGGGCATCCAGCTGTTCCAGCGCTTGCTCGAAATTGCTGGAGAGCATGACGCTTTGGACATAGCTGCCGCCGTAGAAGTCGATCTTGGCGCGGTTACCCACCTCGGTGAAGCGCGGGCTGTTGTTCTTGACCGGGATGATGGTCGGTTGATAGGACATGAACTCCTTGAGCTGGGCCAGGCCCGGCTCACGCGCCTTGATGGTCGGGATGAAACCGGACTTGTCGGCGAAGTCAGAGTCTTCCAGCATGAACTTGATGAACGCCTTGGCGGTGTCCTTGTTCTTGGAGAACTTGCTGACCCCGTACGCGAAGTCATAGCCCATCATCGCCTTCAACTCGCCGCTGTCATCGACCGGGATCGGCATGAAGCCGATGTCTTCAGCCTTGCCACCGCCTGTGGTCAGGATTTGCGGAATGACCCAGTTCCCCAGGTAGTACATGGCGGCCTTGCCTTGCGCCACGCGAGCCTTGGAGTCTTCCCACTGGTTGGTCATCAGATCCTTTTCGGTCCAACCCTTGTCGATGAAGGTCTTGAAGATGGTCAGCGCCTTGCGGTACGGGGCATCGGCGCCACTGAACGGCTTGTCTTCGTTCAGCATCTTTTCGTACACCAGGGCATCCTTGGCGATCAGCAGCGGCAGTTTGTCGACCTGCTGCAGCGGCCACTGGGCACCGAAGTTGATGTACAGCGGAATGATGTCCGCCTTCTTGATCTTGTCTGCGGCTTCATACATGCCGGTCAGGGTCTTCAGCGGCGGCGTAACACCGGCTTTGGCCAGCGCCTGCTTGTTGTAGACCAGACCTTCTACCGAGTTGCCGGAGCTGATGCCGTAGGAGATGTTGCTGGCCTTGTCTTTCCACTCGTCCGGGAAGTAGATCTTGTCTTGATAACCTAAATCATCCAGCGGCTCGTAGAACTGCTTGTACTGGGTGGACGGAATCGACGGCAGGATCAACACGACGTCACCGTAGTCGCCGGTGTTCATCCGTGGGCGCAGGCCGCCGTTGTAATCGGCCATACCGACGACTTTGACGTCGGTGACCTTCGGATACTTGGCCTTGAACTGATCGACCCAGCGCTTGAATTCACCGGCCTGCACGAGGTCAGTGCGGTTGGTATAGAACGTAATCTCGCCTGAGACTTCACCGGCTTGCAGATGGCCGATGCCAGCAGCCATCAGGCTGGCGAAGATCACCCCTTTTGCGACCTTGCTGATGCTATTTTGCTTCATATTCTTGGGACACCTTTAGTCTTGTTTGTCTACCTAATTATTGAGCAAAAACATTTCCCGAACCGGGAACAGGCCGCCCCAACGACACTACCACCTGAAAAACGTGCTGATGGAACCGCCATGACACAAAGTTAACGTTACGATTTTTCGATTTCAACCAAAGCCGCAAGTTTGCTAACAAATCCGTGAGCCAGATCACCAGCGTTAAATTGCCGTTTTATATTTCCTTATTTTTCATTTATTTAAGAATATGCGTTTATCGCTAACCTGTTTGTGCCTGATTTTTATGGCGTGCTCATGGTGATCTTGGTCACTAACTGTAACGTTACGGTTTGTTTTGTGATCATCCCGACGATTTCGCCATCTCAGCGCGGTGCTTTTTTGATTTTACGCACAAATCAAAACGTTGCGATTGGTTTCGCTCATTAAGTTGCGCTCTGATGGCGGGCGAATAACTACAGGAGCAATCCACTATGATCACACTCTGTACCCGTTCTCCGGGGCCGATGCTGGCCCTTCCGCTGCTGCTCACCACGACGCTGGCCGCGCTGCCGGCCCTGGCCGCCGACAAGCCGGTCTCCAGCTTCGTCAAGCAGGAGGGCGGCCAACTGGCACTGAACGGCAAACCGTTCCGCTTTGGCGGCACCAATAATTACTACATGCACTACAAGTCGAACGAAGCGATCGACGATGTACTGGACAATGCGGCCGCCATGGGCCTCAAGGTCATCCGGATCTGGGGGTTTATGGATGGCATTGATGCCTCGGGCTTCACCATCCAGCCGGAGCTGGGAAAATATGTGCCGACCAGCAAGGCCAAGAATGCGCTGGAACGCCTGGACTACACCGTCAGTCAGGCCAAGAAAAAAGGCATCCGCGTTGTGCTGGTGATGACCAACAACTGGCCGAACTTCGGCGGTATGCCGCAGTACGTGAAATGGGCCGGCGGCAGCCAGCATGACGAGTTCTACACCCGTCCCGAGTTACGTCAGGCTTACAAGGATTACGTCAAGTTCATCCTGACCCACAAGAACCAGTACACAGGTGTGCCCTATAACAAGGAGCCCGCCATCATGACCATCCAGCTGACCAACGAAGCCCGCGCCCAGACCGATAAGAGCGGGGATCTGCTGGTGAACTGGACGCGTGAGATGAGTGACTATGTGCGCACGCTGGCGCCCAAGCAGTTGATTTCGCTCGGCTCAGAAGGCTTCTTCTGCCGCAAGGGCCATCAGGACTGGACCTACAACTGTAACGAGGGGGTGGATTGGGAACGCATCATAGCGCTGCCGAACATCAACTATGAAGTGATCCACATGTATACCGACCAGTGGGGCAAGAAAGATGCCGAACAGTGGGGTTCACAGTGGATCAAGGACCATATCGCCGCCGCCAAGGTCGCCAACAAGCCGACCGTGCTCGAAGAGTACGGCATCAGCACCACACTGCCCTACAACCGCGATCTGATCTATGAACGCTGGAACCGGGTGGCCTATGAGAATGGCGCCGCCGGCAGCATGTTCTGGATCTTGACCGGCAAGGATCCGGAGTCCAAGGATGGCATCTATCCCGACTACGATGGTTACCGCATCATGAACGATGGCAGTCGCACGACCCAGATCCTCAAGGATTATGCCGCCAAGTTCAACGGCCAGGCGGTGCAGCTCAGCGACAAGGCCTACTTCGCCAAGCCGGTCAATAACTGGAAAGTTTCTGACGCCGAATTTGATGCCAGCGTCTATCCGATGCTCTACGGCACCACGGCCAAGAGCGTGACGTTGCAGGTCGGCGGCAAGTCCTACCCGATGCAGGATAGCGACAACGACGGTTATTACACCGTTCACCTCAAGAGCGCCGACATCGGGTATGGCCAGCAGCAGTTCAAGGTGGATGTCGTCAAGAGCGATGGCAGCACCGTCAGCGAAACCATCAAGGCCGAGATCAACAAGCCGGTGCTCGCTTATGAACCGGTCACCGTCTACGACTTCTCCCAAGGTACTGCAGGCTGGGTGAAAGAGGGCACCTGGCAGGCCGATTGGAAGAACCCGGCGGTGGAAGCCACCAAGGAGCTCGGCAAGCCGATGCTCAAAGCCAACGTCATCTGGTCTGGCAAGAACGACTGGGAAGAGGTGAAGCTCCGCAACATGCGCGTGCTGAACTTCAGGAAGTCGGTCCGCATGAGCTTCGATACTCTGATCCCGGCCGAAGGCATCTTCACCGGAGAACTGCGTCCTTATGCGGCCCTCGGTGATGGTTGGGTCAAGCTCGATACCGACAAGAACAACAAGGCGGTCGGCGATCTGGAACGGGTCAACATCGGTGGCAAGATGTTCATCAAGCACCATGTCGAGATCAACATGGGTGATGTCGCGGGTCGCGGTCCGGATGTGTTTATCGGCTTGGTCGGTAACAAGCTCAAGTACGACGGCCCCATCTACATCGATAACCTGACTTTCTACGCCGCCAAACGCTGAGCATCAAAGAGCGATAAGCAGCACAGAGCCTCGCGCCCCGCCTTTGCGGGGCGTTTTTTCACGGCCGCCGCTGGCGGCCGCTTCTTGAGCAGGAGAACCCCATGCCAGCCCCCGCCATTCACGGCAACAGCGCAGGTTGCCACGCCCGGCCACGGCAACAGGATTACAGCTGGATGTCACTGGCACAGTGGCAACAGCAACATCGGCAACAGTGCCAGCAGTTGGCACAGCAAAGTGCCGACCTGTTATGGCTCGGCGATTCCATTACTGCCGGTTGGCCTGCCGCCAGCCTGGATTCAGCACTGGCGCCCTGGAGCAGCCTGAACCTGGCGATCGGGGGGGATCACACCGGCAATTTGTTGTGGCGCTGGCAGCACCAGCCTCTCCAGGCCAGACAGCCCCGTTTGATGGTGCTGATGGCCGGCATCAACAACCTGCTGGGTCTGGAGGAGAGCGCGGCACAGACCCACGCCGGGATCCGCTGCCTGCTACAGGCGATGCAACAGCGTTACCCGCACAGCGCCATCCTGTTACAGGCCCTGCTGCCGAGCGGTGAAACGCCCGACCTGGCGCTCAGAGCCCAGATCACTGAGCTAAACCGGCAGCTGGCCCGCCTGGCCGCTGAGCACGACTGCCATTTTCGCGATGATGGCGCGCTGTTTATCGAACCCGACGGCACGATTAATCCGGCGCTAATGGCGGATTTTCTGCATCCGACGCAGGCCGGTTATGCACGCTGGCAAGGCCCCCTGCTGCTGCAGGTGCGAGCGCTGCTGGATGCAGACTCAAAGGCGACGAAAATTTAGTAAAGACTCGACGAAATATGTTGCACGGATCACATTTTTTCGGCATCATAAAACCGTGACTTGAATCACACACTTTATGGAGAGACCAGCATGTTTAACTACGATCCGCTCTGCTTCGCCTTCTTTAGCCAAGTGCTGAATGGCAACAAGCGTGTAAACAAAACACGTGATTGAGCTGTAACAGCCCAATATCCAGCAGAGCGTGGTAACCGTCAGACGGTACCACGCTTGTTTTTTATCTGCGCCCCGCAAGGCAACACCCGATCCTCACCACGCGACAAACAGGTCGACACTCTCCCCGCTCACCACCACAGACTGACCAGCCGGTAACAGCACACTCTCGCCCTGTTGTAATGGATAGTCCCGCTTAGCAAGCTGCACGACGCAGGCTTCACCTATGTTCAGCGCTATGCCCACCGCCGGAAGAACAGGCAGTGTTCCGCCGCCGTGGCACGAGAGACGCAGCAGATGGAACTCATCGGTCGGCAACTGATAACGTGTCACGCCCGGTGTCAACGCTTGTTGTGCCACCGGCAGCGGCGTGACCGGTACGACATCAACCACCGCCAGCAGCTCGTTGACATCGACATGTTTGCTGGTCAGGCCGCCGCGCAGCACGTTGTCGGAGTTCGCCATCAGCTCGACGTTACAGCCATGCAGATAGGCATGCGGCAGTCGAGCCGGCTGGAATATCGCCTCGCCAGGCTGAACGTGGACCAGATTCATCATCAGCAGCGCCAGCAGGCCTGGATCGCGGCACGCCTCTGCGCCATGCTCGCTGGCCGCGCGTGCCAGCCAGAACAGGTGGCTGCGACCACTGAGTTCGCCAGCTCGCCACAGTGGCAACAAGGCCCGTAACAACGGAGCCAACGTTGCTTCCAGCTCATCCGCCGGCAACGCCATGACGCGACGATAGACAGCGCTCAGCGGATCCTGTTGCAAAGCCGTCACCAACCAGTGCAAAGATGGCCACGGCTGGCAGCGCTGGATGATCTGCGCCACCTCGCTAAAACCGTAGAGCAGCACACAGGGGGTCAGCGCCACCATCACTTCCGGCTTGTGGTTATCATCCTTGTAGTTGCGGTGCGCGGCAGTCAGCGCCACGCCGGCGTGGTTCTCGCGCGCAAAGCCCTGTTCCGCCTGCAATTTGTCGGGGTGCACCTGAATCGATAACGATGCACGGACATCCAGCACCTTGAGCAAAAACGGCAACGCCATGCCATGACTGGCCAGGTAGTCGGCCAGCGTCATCTGGTTGTCACGCAGCACTCCCATCCCCTTGGAATGAACGCCGAGCCAGAGCTCGGCCGTCGGCTGTGCCGTCGCCTCTTTGCCCAACAGTTCGGGAATAAAGTAGTGACCACCCCAGTCGTAATGCTGGACCACACCCTCTAGATAAAACACCTCAGACATATACACCTCCATCGTAACGTTTCGGATGCTAGCATGGCGGATGACGACCACAAAGAAAACATCGCTCACACAGCGTTCAAATAGGTACATTTGCGCAAATTTGCGGGCTATCCGTTCGGTTTTGGTTGTAAACAAGTTCACAAAATAGGGCTTTATATTGGTGTTTTTATTGAAGAATCGAAACGTTACGTTTATTTGTGCATAGTGGTTGTACGTCATACGGGCACAACGACAGCAGCAGAGTAGTGGCGTCAGCAATACCGTGGGCGAACCGATGCCACATCCCTTTTTTCCAGACACCATAATATGGAAACAACAACATGACAGGTAACAAGAAGAGACTCGCCAGCCTGCTGCTCTGTGCCCTTGGCTTGCCGGCAACCCTGCTGCTGTCGCCCCCGACACTGGCCGCCACCACCTACCCAACCTGCGCCTCGGCCAGTAGCGATCCCGATGGCGATGGCTGGGGCTGGGAAAACAACACCTCATGCAAAGTCGCAACCACCAGCAGCAGTAGTTACCCGACCTGCAGCTCCGCCAGCAGCGATCCCGATGGCGATGGCTGGGGTTGGGAAAACAACGCCTCGTGCAAGGTTGCCACCAGTGGTGGCGGCAACACGGGATCGACCAGTTCCAGCAGTTATCCGACCTGCAGCTCTGCCAGCAGCGATCCCGATGGCGATGGCTGGGGTTGGGAAAACAACGCCTCATGCAAAGTCAGCAGCTCCGGCTCGGGGAGCGGCGGATCGGTGAGCAGTAGTGGCGAGATGTATGTCAGCGGTGGCCAGCTCTACTCCGCCAGCGGCAAGGCCTTTATCGCTCGCGGCATCAATCTGCAATATGGTGACAACCCAACCAGCGCCTTGCCGGCCATCACACCTATCGCCTCCACTGGGGCAAATCTGGTCCGTCTCGAGTTACGCAAAACGACCACGGCGGCCCAATTGCGCAGCGCGTTAGATGCCATTGTCGCCAAAGGCATGGTCGCGATGCCGATGTACTGGGAAAGCGACATCACCTGCCAAAGCAACGCGGCCAGCTTGCTGGCCGCGGTCAACAACCAGTGGCTGGGCAGCTGGAAATCGGTACTGCAAGACAGTAAGTACCGCGGCAAGATCCTGCTGAATATCGCTAACGAATGGGGTGAGGACACCAATAACTACGCCGACTATCTGACGACGTATCAATCCGCTATCCAGTCGCTGCGCAGCGGTGGCTATACGATGCCGCTGGTCATTGATGCCGCACACTGCGGCCAATATGTCGACAGCTTCCTCAATGGCCGCGGCAGCACGCTGCTCACTGCCGATCCCAAGAAAAATTTGCTGTTTTCGGTCCATGCCTACCACTGGAAATGGGATAGCCATGCCGAAATCGACAGCGCCATCGCGGCACTCAAAGCCCAGGGCCTGGCCTTTCTGTTTGGCGAATTTGGCGACTACCACTTCCAGGCCCCCTATAACGTCGATCACTACTACCTGCTGAACAAGACCCAGGATGAGGCCGTCGGCTGGATCGCCTGGTCCTGGAAAGGCAATGGCGCCGGCGAAGAGCAGCTGCTGGACATGTCGTATGACTACGACAAGGCCACGCTGAGCCCCCACGGCAACGACATCGTCAATGGCGAGGATGGTCTGAAGCAAACCTCTGTGCTGTTGAAGTAACCCCCCGGTGCCCGGCCGTGAACCGGGCACCCTTTTTTGGAGTAACCATGTTTAAGAAATTGCTGTTATTAGCCCTGCTGCCTGCTCTGGCCTATGCCGATGGCAACTGTCAGCGTTCCAGTACTCACAATGAAAACCTGATCAATAACCTCGATGGCACCATCACCGATACCCAGACCCGGTTGATGTGGAAACAGTGCAGCGAGGGGCAATCCGGAGACAGCTGCGAAGAGGGCAAGGCCAAGGCCTATAACTGGTTGGCGACCCAGCAGGTGCCGGACCAGGTCAACAGTACCGGGGGATTTGCCGATTACACCGACTGGCGCCTGCCCACGACGTTTGAGCTGATGTCACTGCTGGACAAAGCGTGCTCACGGCCCGCCGTGGATCTGGCGCTGTTTCCGGCAACCCCCTCCCCGAGCTGGTACTGGGCTACCTCGCCGCTGGTCGGCTTCGAAGAGGAGGGCTCGCTGATCAGCTTTGATTTCAGCGGCAACATGAATGCCACCACAGGCAACACCAGCGGCAAGATCCGCCTGGTGCGGGATGCCAAATAACCGGCCCAGCCCCCTATACTCGATCTATCCCCCACCCTCATTGGGAACGGCACATGCTATCCGCGGTACAGGAATTATCATGCTGGCGTCGCCTGCTAACAGGCACGGTACTGCTGTGTCTGTTACTGGTGCCCTTCCCGACGTGGTCAGCGCCAGCGAGCACGGCACGCGTGCTGTTTATTAACCCGACCTGGCAAGGCCATCCTCATTGGCAACGGATTACCGATACCATGCAGATGGCGGCCCGGGAGTTTGGGCTGCAGCTGGAGGTGGTCTACGCCGGCTACGAAGATCGCAATAAACGCCTGAGTTACAAGGATCTGGTCGTCAAAGCCAGCCTCGAAACACCCAAACCCGACTATGTGGTGTTTATGTTCTACAAGTCCGTCGGCGCCGAAACCCTGGCGGCACTGGAAAAGGCCAAGATCCACTCGTTTACCATCAATACTCCAATCCCCGACAACGAACGGCAGGCCATCGGTCTGCCGCAGCAACGCTTTAAATATTGGCTGGGACATATTGCGCCGGATGATCGGATCGTCGGCGCCCAGCTGGCAATCGCCATGCAGGGGTTGCTCGCGCCCCAACCCCAAACCCAGGCGCCAGTCCAGGGCATAGGGCTGACCGGGGACTGGCTCTCCTCGGTGGCGCAAGATCGCCAATCCGGTTTTCTCTCGGTCACCCCGGCCTCGCGGGTCTGGATCCGGCAAGTGGTTCCCGCCGGCTGGGAGACAGACAAGGCGCGCAGCAAGACTCAAATCCTGCTGCAACGCTACCCCGACAGCCGTTTCATCTGGTGTGCCAGCGATACGATGGCGCTGGGCGCCATCGACGCACTCAAGGCGATGGGACGCTGGCAGCCGAAAGCCTATGTCATCGGCGGCGTCGACTGGACAGCCCAAGGGCTGGATGCCATCGCCCGCGGCGAGCTGGATGCCTCGGTCGGCGGCCATTTTCTCGATGGTGGCTGGGTCATGGTGATGATCTACGACCACTGGCACGGCGTCAGGCTGGACAAGCGCAAGACGCTGATCACCTCACCGATGAAAACCCTGACACAGGACAATGTTCAGCCCTACCGCGACAAGCTAAAAAAGTGGTCACAGCAGACGATCAGCTTCCTGCCGTTCTCGCTCTATCACAACGGACGCAACGAGTACCACTTTGCGATTGAACCATTGCTGGCACCTTAACTTGCGCCATGCTCGTGACCAGAAACGGACACATAGCGCCCCTTGGGGATCACCCAGGGCGCCCCGTACAAGGGGTCGGCCACCACCATCACCGGCTGGCCATACGCCTGCTCGATGCAGTGCGCCTGCAGCACCGACTGCGGGCGCCCCTGGCGCAAAATCTTGCCTTGATGCAACAAAACAAGATGGTCGGCATAACGCGCGGCCAGATTCAGATCGTGCAGCACCACCACCAGCGTCTTGCCCTGTAACCTGAGAGCCGTCAGCAGATCCATGATCGCAATCTGATGATTCAGATCCAGGTGATTAATCGGCTCATCCAGCAGCAGATACTCCGCTTGCTGGGCCAGGATCAGTGCGATCCAGGCCCGCTGCTGTTGCCCCCCGGACAGCGCGCTCACGCGGCGCGCGCCCAGCGCCTCCAGGCCGGTCTGCTGCAGGGCCGTCTGTACCGCCTGTTCATCCTCCAGCTGCCACTGCCGGTGCAACGCCTGGTGTGGAAAACGGCCATAACGCACCAGATCAAACACACTGAGATCGGCAAACAACTCCGGGTACTGGGGTAAGTAGGCCATGCGTCTGGCTCGCTCCGCCGCCGGCCAATCGGCCAGCGGCCGTTGCTCGAACAGCACGTGTCCCTGTTGTGGCGTCAGCTGGCCGGCCAGAGCCTTAACCAAGGTCGACTTGCCACAGCCATTGGCGCCTAGCAGCACTGTCATCTGACCTTTCGGGATCTGCAGCGCAAAGCGGTGCAGTACCGGCGTCGAACCATAGCCGAGCGTCAGCTCATCACATACCAGCGGCACAATCAGCTCCTTGGGTTAGCGGTAATGAAAACAACTGCGGGATTTGATCCAGCGCCTCTGCGACCGCCAGAACACCATTGGCGGTGTTCCAGATGACATCATCGAGGCTGATGACCCGGCCACGTCGCACGACCTCCAGTTGCTGCCAGGCGGGATCGCTCATGAAGGCCTCGCGGTATTGCAGCGTGCTCTGCTGCCGCCGCGCCCCGTAGGTGAAATAGAACAACAGATCGGCGTCCAGCTCGGCGATACGCTCGCGGCTGAAATGATTGATGCCATAACCCGGCTGGTTCTGGCTTGCTGGCCGGCTCAACCCCAGGGCAGCAAACAACTCCCCGCTGAACGAATCCAGCTGATAGACCCGTACCTGGCCTGGGTTGAAGCGCAGCACACTGACCCGACGCAAGGGTTGCTGCTGCAGCGCCTGACGCAGACAGGCGATACGTTGCTGTAACCGTGCCAGATGCTGGCGACCCGCGGCCTCCTGCCCCAGCGCCCGGCTATAGGTCAGAAAATTCTGCTGCCAGCCAGTGCGGCTGTCGCGCACCAGTACCGTTGGAGCAATGCGTGACAACGTCGGCAACAAACGGGCCGCTTGCTGGCGACTGCCCAGAATCAGATCCGGTTGCAGACTGGCGATCAACTCCAGATTCGGCGCATTCTCCAATCCGACCACCCTCACGCCCTGCATACGGCTGGCAATGTGCCGATACCAGGGCTGTCCGTTGAGCGAGCGCGTGGCACCGACCGGCGTCAAGCCCAGCGCCAGCACCGCCTCTGTGCTGTCATTGCTCAGCGTGACGACGCGCAATGGTGCAGCATGAACGCTGTTCAGCCCCCAGAGCGCCAGCAGGCCCAAGAGCGTGAGAGCCTGGCGTGGGATACATGACCACCTCATCGCTGGACTCCGCGTCGGTAATGCCAAAGAAAACAGGGCACGCCCAGCAAGGCGGTCAGGATCCCCACTGGGAGCTCATATGGCAGAAACAGGGTGCGCGCCAACAGATCGGCCCCGACCACCAGCAGCGCCCCGGCACAGGCATTGCCCAACAGTTGCGCAGGCACACCGCGCGGACAGAGGCGTTGTACCAGATGAGGCACCACCAGCCCGACGAAACCGACCTGCCCGGCCCCCGCCACCGCCACCGCGGTCAAGCCAGCGGCCAGCAGATAGAGGCGATGGCGGCCGCCATCGACACGACTGCCCAGCCCCTGCATCAGGGGATCACCCAAGTGGCACAGCGCCAGCTGGCGATAATGCAGCAGCGTCAACACGGCCAGTAACAGGAAGGCCAGCAACAGGCCGCGATTCAGCGCTGGATTGGCTTGCGCCAGTGAGCCGATCAGCCAGATTTGTGCCTGCACCGCCATATCGCTGGGGCTGATCAACAGCAGCAGGCTGATCAGCGCCTTGCAGATCGCCGCCATCATCAGGCCGGCAAATACCATCTTCTCCATGTCCCTGTCACGGCGTGCCAGTGCCCGCAGCAGCACCAGGATCAACGCAGCACCGCATAACGCGGCCAGCGACATCGCCAGCGGCGTGATCACGATGTCCGCCCCCAGCCCATTCCCGAGAAACAGCAGCAGGACGACGCCAAGCCCGGCACCATCGGCCAGGCCCAGCACGGAGGGCGCAGCAATCGACACCCGGGTTAAACGCTGCAACACAAACCCGGCCATCGCCAGTGCCGCTCCGACCATCAAACCGAGTTGCACACGCGGCCAGCGCAATTCACTGAGGATAAAGCGCTGCAACGGTGACAAATTCAGCCACTCGGACCACGCCAGCCGCACCGGCCCCAGCCACAGTGCCACGGCACTGACCAGCACGAGTGCCAGCATCAGCAGCCCCAGTACGCGCACCGTGCCGGCAGGGAAAAACAGGCTGCAGGCGCGTCCGCGCCAGTGGCGATCAGCGGACATCGTGGATACCTCCCCGCTGGCGATAAAGCAGATAGAGGAAAAGCGGTCCGCCCAGCAACGCCGTGACTACGCCCGCCGGAATGTCTTCGGGATAGCAGATGAAGCGGGCCAGCAGATCCGCCAGTGTCAGCAACAGGGCACCGAGCACGGCAGCCAGCGGCAGCCAGTGCCGGTGACCCTCGGCCGCCAGCCGGCGCGCCATCCGCGGGACCAGTAAACCGACAAATCCCAATGGCCCAATCACCGCCACCACACCGGCCACCAGCAAGCTGGCCACCACCACCCCTTGTCGCCGCAAGGTCAGCGGATCTTGCCCCAGTGTACGGATCTGGCTATCCCCCAGATAAAACAGATCAAGCTGCCGCCACAGCCGCCATAGCAATACGCCAGCAAGCAGCCAGAGGGGAAACGCGGCCAGCAGCTGCAACAGACTGCGTCCGGCGATGTTACCCGTCAACCAGCTCAACGCCTGATCCTGGGTTGATGGATCCAGGGTGATCAGCGTCTGGGTCAGGGCCGAAAACAGCATCGCCAACACGGTTCCCAACAAGGGAAGACGCAACAGGCTGTGGCGTTCCCCCTGCGGCCCCACCAGCCACAGTAGCAGTTGGGTCATCAGCAGGGCGCTGACGAACGCCAGCAGGTTGAGCCAGCCGAGGGCCAGCTCAGGCCACAGATAGAGCGCCAGTACCACGCTGCAGGAAGCGGCGGCGTTAACGCCCAGCACATCCGGTGCCGCCAGCGGATTACGCGTCAGGCTCTGCAACAGACCTCCGGCCACCGCCAGTGCCGCGCCACACAGCGGCGCGATCAGCATGCGCGGCAAGCGGTATTCCAGGATCAAATGACGTAATACCGCATCTTGCGACCAACTCAGCAGCGCCAGCGGTGACACCTGGCGATAACCGAGCAACAGGCTGGCACTCATCGCCACCAGCAACAGCGCCAGCAATCCGAGGTACCAGGCCCGCGTCATCAAAAACCAACCGTCGTCGTCAGCAAGAACTGTCTCGGCTCACCGATGGCCACGATCGGCGCATTGGCATTGCTGACACCCGAGGTGTAATAGGTTTCGTCAAACAGATTCTTGACGTTGAACTGCACCCGCAACGCGTAGCCCGCCAGCTTGCGGTCATACGCCAGCATGCTGTCAAACACCGTGCTGGCGGGCAGCTCATACTGGGCGCCCTTGGTGTTGCCGATATACCAGCTACCGGTATAGCGACTGAAGGCACCGGCGCGGAGTGTGCCGCCAAACACGCCCGGCCATTGGTGAATCAGCCCCAGTGTCGCCATATGCTTGGGTACGCCATCCACCGCCGTGCCGGCCAGAAGCGGATCATCGATGACTTCGGCATCGGTATAGGCATAGCTGGCATAGCCGCTCCAGTTATCCCCCAGGTCGCCATTGATTTCCGACTCCAACCCGCGCGAGCGCACCCGACCGGCCACCCGGTACAGGGTATCCCCTGTCGCCGTGTCGGTCTGGCTGGTCAGCACGTTCTGTTTGTCGATATTGAACAGCGCCACCGTGGCCGTCAGCTGCGCGTCCTGCCATTTCGAGCCCAGCTCCCAGGACTTGCCCTCCTCGGGCGGCAAGTCGCCGATGGCGTTCGCAATCGAGGTATTCGGACGGAATGATTCGGTGTAGCTGGTATACACAGACCACGCCGGATCGATCAGATAGACAACCCCCGCCCGCGGTACAAACTTGCTGTCGCTGACCAGGCTGTTGGTGCGGAATGGCCGGCCTTTCCCGGTCAACTCATTGAAATGGTCATAGCGGCCACCGAGCACCAGGATCCAGTGTTCATCCAGCGACCAGGCATCCTGCAGATAGAATGCCGTCGTCCGCAATTTGTCGGTCTGATCGCTGTCAGCAGCGCTGACGTTGCTGGGGTAGGCCGAGGTGCCGTACACCGGATCATACATGTTGAAGTGTTTGTCGTTGCTACCACGGTAGAGATCACCCAGGGTCCGGTAGTTGTGCATGTACTGCACCCCGGTCACCACTTCGTGCTGGGTACTGCCCTGGTCGATCCGGCCGACCGTATACAGGGTCGCCGTGTGCGCCGCCTGCAGCGCATCCTTGGTGGCATCGGCACGCCGGGTCACCACGCCGCTGCTGGCGTCAAATGACATCACGCGCATCTGATCATCGTTATAGTAGTTGCGGCTATACCCATAGCCCCCGTGCAGCGACCAGCGCTCATTCCACTGATGAGCAAACTGCAGGTTCGCGCTGTCCGCACGCCCGGTAGTGATGTTGTACACCTCGTCCAGCCTGCGTTCGCGCGGTATTGGCAGTGGCTTGCCAGTCCGCGTGTCGATATAGGTCCCGCGGTCAAACGGTACCGCATAATCCATATGCTCATAATCCAGCAGGATCGACGTCTTGTCGTTCTGCCATGCCAGGGACGGCGCGATGACGCCCTGCTCTATCTCGCCAAAGTTGCGCCAGTAGTCATACTGCTGCTTGTCGGCAATCAGTCGGTACGACAGGCCGGCGTTATTCAGCGGCCCGGTCAGATCGGCCTGCACCCCACCACCACCGAAGCTGGTGAGGTAGTTCGCGGCCTGATAGCGGGCCTCGGCCTGGGGTTTCTTGGTCACCACATTGATGACACCGCCAGGATCCTGAATGCCATACAGCAGGGAAGCCGGCCCCTTGAGCACCTCGATGCGCTGGGTCGTCGGCGTGAAGTTTCGGGCCTGCACCGACTGCATGCCGTTACGCAGAATCGAGTTATCACGGTTGCCGCCAAAGCCGCGTTTGGCGATGGCATCCTGAGTGCCACCGAGCGTGTTGCTCTGGCGGAGGCCAGCGATCGACGACAGGGCCTCGTCCAGGCTCTGCGGCTGCCGATCATCCAGCTGCTGCTGACTGATGACACTCACCGACTGCGGGATCTCCACCAGCGGCGTCTCGGTCTGGGTAGCCAGTGCCGAAGATTTAGTCTGATAGTGGGTATCCTGCTCGGTCGGTGCCGAGATGCCGTTTGCGACCACATCCACCTGCTGTAACACCGCCACCTCGCCGGCATGCGCCGGCACGGCACATACGCATGCCAGCCACGTCAAACGGAAGGGGAAAAGTGAACGCTGAACCGGGTTAACAGCGCTGGATTCAAATGACATGAAACGAGTCCCTGCAGTAAAAAGTGCAGGCATTTTACATATTTGCCAGCTTAATGCGAGCAATTATCATTTGATCAAAACATTAAGCCAACTTCGGTTATCAAACGAGGCTTACTCGATTCAGCTTGCTGGATGTTCGCCAGATGAGACGCTACAGTAGCGGTCACTTCTTTCTCTGCAGGTTTCGGCTATGTACTGCCCTCGCTGTGGCCAACCGCGGCTGCAACATCATGCGCATCACGAATACCACTGCCAGTGTGGTTTTCACTATTTTCACAACGTGGCTGCGGCGGTCGCAGCCCTGATACTGTTGGGCGATGAACTGCTGGTGGTGCGCCGCGCGCGCGATCCGGGTAAGGGGCTACTGGATTTTCCCGGCGGCTTTGTTGACCCTGGTGAGACCTTGGAACAGGCACTGTGTCGTGAACTGGGTGAAGAGCTGGCGTTGACCGTCACCCCGGAACAGCTGCACTGGTTTGGCTCCGAAAGCAACCTCTACCCGTATGACGGCATTCAATACCACACTTGCGATGGCTACTTTCTACTGGAGCTGACCACCCGCCCGCAGCTGGCAAGCCAGGATGACATCAGTGACCACCACTGGACGCCATGGCACCAGTTGCAGGAGGCGGATTTTGCCTTTGACTCCTCGCGCCGCGCCCTGCGGCGCCTGCAACGAGCCCGAGCCAAATAGCGCGACGACGGCGTGGGCAGGCTGGGGATCTGCAGCAAACTGCAGTATAGTGCCGCCCCAACCGTGGCCGACAATCCGGCCAAGACATGAGATGAGAGCAGGAGGGCACGATGAGCCACGATGAGATGATGCAAGATGAGGTAAATGACGCGTTCTGGGCACGCACCGATGCGGTGATCCAGTTGGCAAATACGCAGTGTGAAGCCGTCGAGGCCGACGATGTCAACGCCTCCTTGCTCTACGCCGCAGCACGCTTCAGCTCCTTCCTGATCGCCGCGCAGGCAGAGGACCGTGATGCCCTGCAGCAAGGCCGTGACGACGCCCTGGATTATTTCACCAGCCAATTTCGTCAACTATTGGCCGAGAATATCGATGATTACCTCGAGAATTTTGACGAATATAATGCCTGAAACCAAATATTGGCGCCGCATGGCGCCAATATACCGCTAACACGACCGGCTAATTCTGCGCTTACGCGCCAAGCGATATATTCCCCCTGCCATCACGGCGGTAAAACCACGGTTAATCCCGCAGCATAAAAATATATTTTATATATAAATCAACAACATAAATTACTTCATCATATAAACGAAATAATTTAAATCTCGATTGAATCCATTATTTGCATCGCCTGCTGATACGTCCGGAAAATAAAAAACTGGCACCTGTCATCGATAACAGGCAAAAATAATAAGGTCATCAGTTTCTCGACTCACTGCCGTTGTGGAGTCTCCATGTCCGATCGTCATGCCGCTCGCCTGCACTTCTTGTATGACCCGCTCTGCGGGTGGAGCTACGGCGCCCTGCCGTTACTGGCCATTGCGGCACAACGCGACGCCCTGACGCTGGAATTGCATGGTGCCGGCCTCTGGGTCGGCCATCGCCGCCCGCACTTTGGCACCAGCCTGCAGGCACAGCTGTTGTTTGTTGATCAGCAGATCACCGTGGCCACCGGTCAGCCGTTTGGTGATCGCTATTTCAACCGTCTGCTGCTGGATCGTCACAAGTACCTGGACTCCGAACCGCCGCTGCGCGCCCTGCTGGCCGTCATCGCCTTGGGCGGAGATGGGCTGCGGCTGTTACAGGCGATGCAAGCGGCGTTTTTCCAGCGCGGGGAATGGCTCAGCGATCCGGCCCTGCTCGCCGAGTTGGCCGCCGAGCAGCAGATTGCGCCGGCCGCACTGGAGCCGGCGATGGCCAGCGTGGATCTGCTGGCCCACCTGCGACACAGCCAGCAATGGCAGCAACGGATTAATGCGCCCGGTTTTCCTGCCCTGGCGCTGGAACAACACGGCCACCTCTATCCGATTGACCTGCGCGCCTTCCACGCCGATCCGCTGCGCTTTGCCGACTATCTGGATGGCCTGTTGGCCATGCCGGCCGACGCCTGATCACGGCGCCAGGCCAAGTTGTTTGCGATAACGCTCCGGCGTGGTGCCGGCCAGCGCCTGAAACATGGTGATAAAAGCCGATGACGAGCTGTATCCCAGCTCCAGCGCTATCTCCTTGATGCTCAACTGACGCTCAAGTAACGACACGGCGTGCAAGAAGCGCAGACGCTGCCGCCACTGGCTAAACGACATCCCCAGCTCTCGCTGACAACGCCGTGACAGGGTGCGTTCTGTGCTGTGCACCAGACGCGCCCACTGTGCGAGCGAACGGTTATCCGCCGGTTGCTGCTCCAGTGCCCGCAGCACCGGGGCCAGCTGCCGATCCTCACTGATCGGCAGGTAGCGCTGCTGACGCGGACAACGCAACAACTGTTCAATCAACACCTGTCCCAGATGCAGATCGGCGCTCTCTTCAGGCTCCGCCAGCCCCTGCTGTCGAAAGTGGGCCATGATCGCCTGCACCAGAGGGGACAACTCCAACACGCAGGCACTGGCCGGCATGTCCCGGCTCCAGTCGGCCGACAGGTTCAGGGTGCCAAAGTCCAGCGGTTGATGGTTATAGCTGTGGTGACGGGCCAGTGGCGGGATCCAGACGCCAAACCCCGGCGGCGCGATCACGCTCTGCCCCTCGATCGACAACTCCATCAGGCCACTGTGCACAAAGGCCAGTTGTCCCCAGTTATGCCACTCCTCCTCCAGATCCGTCATCGCCGCCAGATGGGCTTCACAGAAACGGATCGTCTCCGGCGCCGAGCTGATCGACGGAGCCGAATGGCGTTGTGGGCGCGTGCGGCGTGACGCCGATACGGGAGCGGATGCCGGTTGCGAAGCAGGGTGATCTGTCATGGCGGGAAAGCACAATCAGTTGGCCGGTTTTCATTATATCCTTAAAAAAAGCCAGCGTAGAATCGCCGCCGGTTATTCCTCTGCGAGTGCAGTTCCATGTTCTGGTTTCCCCTGCTTGCCGTCCTGATCTGGAGTGGCAACGCCATCGTCAGCAAACTCGCTGCCGGCACTATCGAACCCGGTGTCATTGCCTTTTACCGCTGGTTCTTGGCGTGGCTGCTGGTAACACCGCTGATGTTTAGACCGCTGTGGCAGCAACGCCGGGCGTTGCGCCCCTATCTGGGCAAATTACTGATACTGGCACTGCTGGGCATGGTGTTGAATCAAAGCCTGGGCTACTACGCGGCGCAGAGCATCAGCGCCGTCAACATCGGCATTCATAACGCGCTGATCCCGCTGCTGACCCTGTTGCTAAGCCTGTGGCTGCTGCGTGAGCCCCCCACCCTTGGCATGCTCAGCGGCGCCCTGTTGTCATTGAGTGGCCTGCTCTGGTTGGTGAGTGCCGGCCAACCTGGCCGCCTGCTGGCTCAAGGCATGGGACACGGCGATGCACTGATGCTGCTGGCGGTGTTCTGTTATGCCTTGTATGGCGTATTGCATAAACGGTGGGCCTTACCGCTATCCGGCTGGCAGCAGATCTACCTGCAGATGACGGCGGCGCTGCTCTGGTTGCTGCCGGATTTTCTGCGCGCCTCACACTGGCAGCTCGATAGCCAGAGCTGGCCCCTGGTGGCCTATGCGGCCCTACCTGCCTCGCTGCTGGCTACCTGGCTCTGGCTGGAAGGCGTTCGCACCCTGGGCGCCAGCCGAACGGCGATCTGCATGAACCTGTTGCCGCTGTTCACCGCCCTGTTGGCGGTCATTGGCCTGGGTGAGCAGCTGCAGGGCTATCATCTCTGGGGCGGTGGCCTCACGCTGCTGGGCGTCTTGCTGTGTCAGCTCTGGCGTCAGCCATTGCGCCGGCTGCCGCCCCGAGCCATGGCGAACGCCGGTTGCTGAGGTTGCGACTCCTCGCCGCCTTCGCTAGTCTCGAGATTAGCAAGGATGATAATGCGAGGATGCATGACAGCCAGCCCGTTCCGACATCACACGCTGCGGCTATTGCTGGCGTTCGCTCTCTGCTACGCCCTACCGGTATGGGGAGCCGAGAAGATACTGGTCGCCACCTTGGAGTGGCCGCCCTATATTGGCAGCCAGCTGCCGGCAAACGGGCCGCTGGCCGAGCAGAGCCGTCGGCTCTTTGCCGCGATGGGCTTGCAGCAACAGCTGGAGTTTCTGCCATGGCGCCGCGTCTTGCGCGCTATGTCGGAGCCCGGCCCCCATCTGGCCATGCTGCCGGAGTATGACACTCAGCAAAGGCGTAATGCGTTCTACTGTTCCCGCCCGTTCGCCCGCGCCACCGTATCGCTGGCCCAAAATGCCCATCAACCCCCGCTGCAGTGGACGCAGTTACGTGAACTGGCGCCCTATACCATTGGTACTGTCTCCGGCTACGTGAACACCGATGAGTTCGATCAGCTGGTAGCCCAGGGCACGCTTAAGACCGAGGAGGCTCCCAGCGACCTGCTGAATCTGCGCAAGGTCGCAGCCGGCCGCCTGCCGTTAGCCGTCATCGATCCCTTGGTCTACCACGCCCTGCTACAACAAGATAGCCGGCTGCAGGCCATGGCCAACGAGATCCGCCTGCTGCCACACCCCATTGGCGAACAGGGGCTGGTCATCTGCTTTCGGCGCAATGGTGAAGGCGCCCGACTACGCGACGCCTTCAACACGGTGCTGACACAACAAAAGCTGCATCAGGATTAAGCCTTAAGGCTCGGTTAAGACAGCGGCACGACAATGCTCAGTGTTACTCTCAACCAGTGGAGCCTTGCGGCATGTCCTCCTCGCGTTACCGTTTTTTGTGGTGGTTCAGTGGCCACTACCTGTTCTTGATGCTGATCTCCCGACTCGGATTGTGGTGGCAAGCCGGCCACAGTGCCGATCTGGGGCTACTCGATCTGTTAACCGGTTTCGGTCTGGGCACCCTGTTCGATGTTGGCAGCCTGGTTTATCTGCTCTGCCCGCTGGCCCTATGGCTGACGCTGATCCCGATGCGCTGGCGCCAGAACCGTATTTGGCGTGGCGCCGGACTTGCTTTCAGCTGGTTGAGTCTGTTTTTGTTACTGATTCTGGTCGCCAGCGAGTGGGTATTCTGGGGGGAATTCAGCAGCCGCTTCAACTTCATCGCCGTCGACTACCTGGTTTATACCCAGGAAGTGCTGGGTAATATCCGCCAGTCCTATCCGCTGGGCCTCTGGTTTAGCCTGTGTGGCTTGCTGGCGACATTGATGCTGCTGGCGTCAGCCCGCCTCGGGCGTTACCTGCCACAGTGGCGCCCGCTACGCCGCCGCGAACTCGTGCCGGCCCTTGCCTTGCTGGTGGTGCTGGTCAGCGTCGGCCTCAATGCCGAAGATCGCAATCTGCGCAGCAACCAGTACGCCAATGAGCTGGCCGGCAATGGCCTGTTCTGCCTGTTTGGCGCCTTCCGCCACAACGAACTGGATTACCAGCGTTTCTACCCAACCCTGCCGCTGGAGCAAGCCGCCCGTCTGGTACGCACCGATCTGCAGACACCGGACGCCCAATTCCTGTCGAACGACCCACAGGATCTCCGCCGACAGATCCGGCACGCCGGTGCGGAAAAGAAGATGAACGTCGTGCTGATCACCGTTGAGAGTCTCTCCGCCGACTATTTGGGCGTATTTGGCAATCCCCGCCATCTGACCCCGAATCTGGATCGCCTGGCCGATGAGGGCATGTTGTTCACCCGTCTGTATGCCACCGGCAACCGGACTGTGCGTGGCCTTGAGGCACTCTCCTTGGCCGTGCCGCCGACACCGGGCCAATCCATCGTCCGGCGCCCGAACAACGAAGGGCTGTTCACGCTCGGCTCTGTGTTCCGTAGCAAGGGGTATGATAGCCTGTTCCTGTACGGCGGTTACGGCACCTTCGACAACATGAATGCCTACTTCGCCGGTAACGGCTACCAGGTTGAAGACAGAACCAGTCTTAAGCGCGACCAGATTAGCGCCGAGACCATCTGGGGCGTGGCAGACGAAGATCTGTTCGGCATGGCGATGCGTCAGTTCGATCAGAAAGCGCAGCAGGGCAAGCCGTTCTTTGCCCATCTGATGACGACCAGCAACCACAGACCCTATCACTTCCCGGATGGCCGTATCGATCTGCCGCAGGGGCGTCGTGATGCCGCCGTCAAATATACCGACTGGGCCATCGGCGAATTTGTGCGCCAAGCACAACAACACAGCTGGGCCGCCAATACTCTGTTCGTCATCGTTGCCGACCACTGCGCATCCAGCGCCGGCAAGACCGAGATCCCGATCGACGGTTACCACATCCCGATGATCATCTGGTCACCCAAGCAGATCGCGCCGCAACGGGTCGATCGTCTCGCCAGCCAGATGGATGTCGCGCCAACCCTGCTGGGATTGCTCAACTTCAGCTATCGCACCCAGTTCTTCGGCCAGGACATATTTGCCACCCCCAAGGGGCCACAGCGCGCCTTCATCGCCACCTATCAGGGACTGGGTTATCTGACTGAACAGCAGCTGACCATTCTCAATCCGCGGCAAGCGCCGACAACCCGCTGGCTTGACCCTCAGCAGGAAAAGCAGGACGCCCGCCCTTATCAGCAACAGGCCATCGCCTGGTATGAATGGGCCAGTCACGCTTTTCGCAGTGGTGCGATGCGCGATGCCGAACTGCCGGCGGATACCCTCGCCCACCGTTAACGCGCTCGCGATAACAACAAAAAAGGCGCCAATCACGGCGCCTTTTTCGATTTCCTCTCTGACATGACGCCAATTAGCGCTGGCGGCACTGCAGCGTCTGCTGATCCCAGGTGATATCGGCACCACCGCGATATTCATGCACTGTCACGTCGCCGTGGTAATCGACGCCGTTATCCGTGGGCCGCATCCAGGCAAGGCGATGCTGCCCTCCCTTGACGACTTCCACCAGCGGCGGATTCGTCGCGTGATAGGTCAGCTGCAACACCTGATCGCCACACTGGTACTGAATCGGGCCATCGGCGGCAACCAGACCAAACTGCGTCTGTAACTGACCGATCCGCTCCATGTATGCCAGCTCCAGGCACATTTTGACATCCTGATCCTGGCGGCAGGCATCACGACGCGCTTCCCACTGATGCTGCTGCGCGGCCACATCCACCGGCCAACGCGGCGTCTGGCCATCCAGCTGCTTGCGTAATGCCTCCAGCTGGATCACCAGGTCGACCTGGGTACGTCGCTCACACAGGTATTTGTCATAGGTATCTTTAGGAATGGCCTTGCACTTGGCACGCAACGCCTGATCCCGCGCCAAATCCTCGGCCTTGCGAGTCTCGGCATCCTTACCCTTGGGTAACTGCGCCTCGGTCAACACAATCACACGCGGGGCTGGCAGCGTGGCGGCCGCGGCAGAAGTCGCTTCGGTCGCGGATGCAGCAGACACAGACGGCGTGGCGGCGGAAACGGCCGTTTCTGTTGCCAGCGCAGAGGATAACGGCAAACCGCTCGCAAAGAACAACACGCTGGCAACAGGCACAAAACGACAGGAAGGAGAGACCATCAACTAGCTCCAGGAGATGAGATCAAAACGGCGCTAGAGTACACGGGAAGCGACAGAGATTCAAAGCACAGCGCGGATGAACACGTTGACACCGTGAAACGGCAGCACGCCATGATTGCAGTTGCATAAATGACACCGCTTTGTGTGTGCAGGGACATCAATGGAACCTTTTTTTGCGTGTTTCATGCCAAAGATCCCATTCTTGGCGACAGATTACTCCATCACCCAACTTCTCTGTTCCAGATCAATAAAATGGCTTGGCGGTTTGCAGTTTAATTCCCACATCTTGTTATCCGAAGCGGAATAACAACTACATATAGTGTTATCACCGAATAAAGTGAGAAACACGCCAAACGTAGTCAGGACGCGGGTTAGCGGGCCATAGGGGTCGGCTCAGGCCCGTATGGACGTGTAATTTTGGCCTTGCGCCAGCACGCTATTTCACATCAGGAGCACTATTGTGGGACCGGTCGTCATCAAACGGGATGGTTGTCGCGCGCCGTTTAACGGTATGCGTATTGTCGAAGCCGTAGCCAAGGCCGCACAGGCGGTTGGCGTTCAGGATCTGGCTTACTGTGCCAGCGTTGCCGATCAGGTCGGCCGACAGATTGCTGACCTGGCAGAGGTCGACATTCATGACATCCAGAACCGGGTAGAAAACCTGCTGATGGCCGGTGACTACAAGGAGATGGCGCGTGCCTACATCGAATACCGTCACGATCGCGATCAGGCACGGGAGAAGCAGGGCCGCCTGAACCAGGAGATCCGCGGACTGGTCGAGCAGAGCAATGCCGAACTGCTGAACGAGAACGCCAACAAGGACAGCAAGGTGATCCCGACACAGCGGGACCTGCTGGCCGGGATTGTCGCCAAACACTATGCCAAGCAGTACCTGTTGCCACGCGATGTCGTACACGCGCACGAACGCGGTGAACTGCATTTTCACGACCTCGACTATTCGCCGTTTTTCCCGATGTTCAACTGCATGTTGATCGACCTCGACGGCATGTTGACCCATGGCTTCAAGATGGGTAACGCCGAGATCGACACGCCGAAGTCCATCAGTACCGCCACCGCCGTGACCGCCCAGATCATCGCCCAGGTTGCCAGCCATATCTACGGCGGGACCACGATTAACCGCATTGATGAAGTGCTGGCACCGTACGTCACCATCAGTTACCAGAAACATCTGGAAACAGCGCAGGAGTGGCAAATCGCCGACGCCGATGGCTATGCGCGTGAACGCACCGAAAAAGAGTGTTATGACGCCTTCCAGTCGTTGGAATACGAGGTGAACACCCTGCACACCGCAAACGGCCAGACGCCATTCGTCACGTTCGGGTTTGGACTCGGCACCAGCTGGGAATCGCGGCTGATTCAGCAATCGATTCTGAAAAACCGCATTGCCGGTCTGGGCAAGAACCGCAAAACGGCGGTGTTTCCGAAGCTGGTGTTCGCCATTCGGGATGGTCTGAACCTGCGCGCCGGCGATCCGAACTACGACATCAAGCGCTTGGCGTTGGAATGCGCCTCCAAGCGGATGTATCCGGATATCCTCAACTATGACCAAGTGGTCAAGGTGACAGGCTCATTCAAGACCCCGATGGGCTGCCGCAGCTTCCTTGGCGTCTACGAGGAGAATGGCCAGCAGATCCATGAAGGGCGTAACAACCTCGGCGTTGTCAGCCTGAACCTGCCGCGCATTGCCCTGGAAGCCCGTGATGAAGCCCACTTCTTCGATCTGCTGGATAACCGCCTGCGTCTGGCGAAAAAAGCACTGATGGCCCGGATCCAGCGCCTGGAGGGCGTCAAAGCCCGTGTTGCGCCGATCCTCTACATGGAAGGCGCCTGCGGTGTGCGGCTGAAGGCTGACGATCCGGTCGCCCCCATCTTCAAGAACGGACGCGCATCGATCTCATTGGGTTATATCGGCCTGCATGAGACCATCAATGCCCTATATGGCACTGAGACCCACCTGTTCGACAGCCCGCGGCTGCGGGAAAAGGCGGAGCACATTGTCAGCCTGTTGCGTCAAGCCGTGGATGCCTGGAAAGCCGAGACCGGTTATGGCTTCAGCCTCTACAGCACGCCGAGTGAAAACCTCTGTACCCGCTTCTGCAAGCTGGATGCCAAAGAATTTGGCGTCATCGAGGGCGTGACGGATAAGGGCTATTACACCAACAGCTTCCACCTGGATGTCGAAAAGAAAGTGGACCCATATGCCAAACTCGACTTCGAGATGGCCTACCCGCCGCTAGCCAGTGGTGGTTTCATCTGTTACGGCGAGTACCCAAACCTGCAGCACAACCTTGAAGCGCTGGAGAACGTCTGGGACTACAGCTACGACAAGGTGCCCTACTACGGAACCAACACGCCGATCGATGAGTGCTACGAGTGTGGTTTCACCGGCGAATTCGAGTGCACCAGCAAGGGCTTTACCTGCCCGCGCTGCGGCAATCATGACTCCACCAAGGTGTCAGTCACACGCCGCGTCTGTGGCTACCTTGGCAGCCCGGATGCCCGACCGTTTAACAGCGGCAAGCAAGAAGAGGTCAAACGGCGGGTCAAGCACCTGTAAGCTAAAAAGGGCGGCAATATATTTATTGTCGCCTTTTTAAAACCGGTTAGGAGATAGAAATGGAGCGGTCTCTCTTAGTGCTATCGTATGCTACAGAACACGGTGAAAAGGAAATTAAAACCATCACCAAGGGCTCCGATGTTCTATTTTCACTCGCTGATGTGGTTAGTGTATTGATGGCAGAAAACCGAAAATCCTCCACTCATGAAATCAATGTAGGGTTTGATGGTTTTTTCAAAGCACAAAGAGAAGCATTAGAACCGGATGAGCAAGAAATAATCTATAAAGAAGCATCCCTAAATAAGCCGAATCATGAGCTATATATTACCCAACCAGGTTTATTACGAATATTAACTAGAGATAAAAGCCCTGCCTGCAGGAAATTCCAACGCTGGGTTTTCCATGATGTAATTCCTTCAATTATCAAGCATGGCGTCTATCCTGCACCACGGGAACAAGAATCAGATATAAAAAGATTAACCAAGTTATTTCTGAGTGAAATAGAGGCTCGAGAAAGACATGAGGAAAAAACAAAACAAAAATTCCTCGAGACCGACACAAAAATATCCGAGCTATCAAATGCAATAGAAAAAATAAAGGCATCATCGAATAGCGAGACATGGGACTACATAAATATCGAAACGAAATATCCATCACTCACACACCATGAAAAATACACTCTATTTTGCAAATGCATGAAATACTGTATTACTGAGAATATTCAGATGAAAAAGTTACATGCCAGCATGAGTGAAATAGATAAATTAATCCCTCGTGCAGTAGTGGAGTTTAATTTCAAATAATGTATTACCATCACTATTATCCGATTGATGTTGTCAATGGCCCGGGCACACGCTGCACCCTGTTTGTCTCAGGCTGCGAACATCAGTGCAAAGGGTGTTACAACCAGAGCACCTGGCGGCTGGATGGGGGACACCCGTTTGATGAGGCCCTGTTCGAGCGCATCATTGCCGATCTCAATGACTCACGCATTCCGCGGCGCGGGCTCAGCCTCAGTGGCGGCGATCCGCTCCATCCGGCCAACGTGCCGACCATACTCGCGCTGGTGCAAGCGGTGCGGGCACGCTGTCCCGGCAAAGATATCTGGTGCTGGACCGGCTATCGGCTGGATGAATTGACCGCGGCGCAACAGGCGGTCGTAGCGTACCTGGATGTGCTGGTCGACGGCCGGTTCGAGCAGACACTGGCCGATCCGGCCCTCATCTGGCGCGGCAGCAGCAATCAGGTGATACACCATTTTGATCGTTCCGCCGCGCTGTGGCAGCATCAGACGACCTTAACGCAGAAGGAGTAATACCATGCTGGGATGGCTTTCCCGTCTCTTCGGTGCAACCGGATCCCCCCGTGCGACCAGCCAGCCGGCACCGCTGCTCAGCCTGGAATACCAAGGCTATCAGATCCATGCCGAACCCCAGGCCGAGGGGGGCCAGTTCCGTCTCGCCGGCCGGATCTGCCGCCGGATTGACGGTGAGGAGAAACAGCATCTGTTTATCCGCGCCGATCTGTTTACCGATCCGCAACAAGCCGCACAACTGATGGTCGACAAAGCCAAAATCGCGATAGATCAACAAGGTGACGATCTGTTCTTGCCACCGCCCGGCATGTGACGTTCACCGCCGGATAACAACAGGGGCGCTTAAGCGCCCCTGACCGTCTCTACGCCTCCTGAATCAGCTGCTCATGCAACAGCTGGATCTGATCACGTAACGCCGCTGCCTGTTCAAACTCCAGATTGCGCGCATGCTCGAACATCTGCGCCTCGAGTTGTTTAATGCGCTTGGCCAACGTTTCTGGCTCTTCGGGGTGATAGAAGGCCTGTTGCTCTGCCACCTTGCGTCGTTGCTGCGTATCGCTGGGAGCTGCGCCCGCAACCTGCATCACATCGACGATCTTCTTGCGCAGCCCTTGCGGCACGATACCGTTGGCCGCATTAAATGCCTGCTGCTTCTCGCGCCGGCGCTCAGTTTCATCGATCGCGGCGCGCATCGAATCCGTGATCCGATCGGCATACAGAATCGCCCGGCCATTGAGGTTCCGCGCCGCCCGGCCTATGGTCTGGATCAGTGAGCGTGTCGAACGCAGGAACCCCTCTTTATCGGCATCGAGAATGGCCACCAGGGAGACTTCTGGCATATCCAGTCCTTCACGCAACAGGTTGATACCCACCAGCACGTCAAACTTACCAAGGCGCAAATCGCGGATGATCTCGACCCGCTCCACCGTATCCACATCTGAGTGCAGATAACGCACGCGCACCCCATGTTCGTCCAGATACTCAGTCAAATCTTCGGCCATACGCTTGGTCAAGGTGGTAATCAACACCCGTTCATCCACCGCCGCGCGCGCACGGATCTCGGAGAGCACGTCGTCGACCTGGGTAGCAACAGGCCGGACTTCGATCACCGGATCGAGCAAGCCTGTTGGCCGCACGACTTGCTCGATGATCTGCCCCTGAGATTTATCCAGTTCATAGGCGGCAGGCGTCGCCGAGACAAAAATGGTCTGCGGCTGCAGGGCCTCGAACTCATCAAATTTCAGCGGACGGTTATCCAGCGCCGATGGCAGACGGAAACCATATTCCACCAGCGTCTCCTTGCGCGAGCGATCGCCTTTGTACATGGCACCAATCTGCGACACAGTGACATGAGATTCGTCAATGATCAGCAAGCCATCCGCTGGCAGATAGTCAAACAGCGTTGGTGGCGGCTCGCCAGGCGCCCGTCCTGACAAATAACGGGAGTAGTTTTCAATGCCGGAGCAGTAGCCCAGCTCCTGCATCATCTCGATATCAAACTGGGTGCGCTGGGTCAGTCGTTGTTCCTCCAGCAGCTTGTTGGCCGCCAGCAGCTGGGACCGGCGCTCCACCAGCTCAACCTTGATCGCCTCAATGGCATTCAAGATGGTTTCCCGCGGCGTGACATAGTGGCTCTTCGGGAAGATGGTAAAGCGCGGCACCTGCTTTTCAACCGCACCGGTGAGTGGATCAAACAGCGACAAGCGCTCCACCTCCTCATCAAACAACTCGACACGCAGTGCCAATTTGTCTGATTCCGCAGGAAAAATATCGATGACTTCACCGCGAACGCGGAAGGTTGCCCGGGCAAATGCGGCATCATTGCGGCTGTATTGCAGCTCGGCCAGGCGGCGTAAAATATCCCGTTGATTGATGATGTCGCCCTGACGCAGGTGCAGCATCATTTTCAGATAAGACTGCGGGTCACCCAGACCATAAATCGCCGACACCGACGCCACGATCACGACATCCCGGCGTTCCATCAATGCCTTGGTCGCCGACAGACGCATCTGCTCTATATGATCGTTGATCGCCGAATCCTTTTCGATAAAGGTGTCGGTCGATGGCACATAGGCTTCTGGTTGGTAGTAGTCGTAATACGAGACGAAATACTCGACCGCATTATGCGGAAAGAACTCGCGCATCTCGCCATACAACTGTGCCGCCAACGTCTTGTTATGCGCCAGTATCATGGTTGGCCGATTCATCTTGGCGATCACGTTAGCCATCGTGAAGGTCTTGCCGGAGCCGGTAACGCCCAACAAAGTCTGATGGGCCAAGCCTGATTCAATACCGTCGATCAGCTCGGCGATCGCCTGGGGTTGGTCACCGGCCGGGGCAAATTGACTGACCAGCTCAAATGTTTTGCTCATGAATCATGCCGCTCCATTTTCTTCATCACCTTATTGAACCACAGGTATGCCAGCAAGGCACAGAGCACATTCGCCAGCACGCCAGCGACGAAGATCCCTTTTAGTTGCAGCCACTGTGCCATTAGCCATGACAAGGGAATCAATAACCCAAAAAAGCGCAGCACACTGAGTCCCAATGCCTGCCGAGGCTGATGCAACGCATTGAATGACGAGTTGGTCAAAATGATGATCCCCTGAGCCCCATACCCCAATGGCAAGATACTCAAGTACATGACAATCGCCTCCTGTACCTGGTTCTGTTCGCTAAACCAGCGCGCCAGCATCGGTGCCAACAGAAACAGCACTCCGGCGACTACCAGCTGAACAATTAAGACCATACGCAACGCCGCATCGTACCCCTGACGAATGCGATCGCAGCGCTGAGCGCCAAGGTTCTGACTGATGAACGGCGGTAGTACCATTGATAAACTGAGAATAAATAACGAGGCAATCGACTCGACGCGGCCACCGACACCATAGGCTGCGACAGCCTCACGGCCAAAAACCGCAACCAAAGCAGTTAACAACACGGTCGCAAACGAAGTCAGCATGTTGGTCAGCGCGGCCGGAAGCGCAATCTGCAACAACACGCGTCCATCGGCAACAATATGTTTTCGCCAGCTACGCCCGTCGAGAAAGTGGTAACGAAACGTCAGCAACCATAACATCAAAGCGCTACCGCAGATCCAGGACACCACGCTGGCCAGAGCGGCCCCCTGCAACCCCATAGCAGGAAAAGGTCCCCAACCGAAAATCAGCACAGGATCCAGCGCTGCATTAACCAAACTGGCGATGACCATGATCACACTCGGTATCCTGGCATTGCCAAACGCCCGGAAAATTGCGTTGCCCACCATCGACACCGCCAGCAAGACACAAGCCGAAAACCACAGATGCATAAACTGCAGAATCAGAGGCAGCGTCACGGCGTCCGCCCCCATCACATTAAATAACCAGGGAGCAATCAGTAACCCAATCAATGCGGCCAACAACATCAAGAAGCTGGCGCAGACCAGCGCCACGACGGCAAGACGCCGAGCAGCCAGAATGTCTCCGCGACCAATAACCCGGCCCAACACCGCACTGGTGCCGACGCCCATGCCGATCATCAAACTAATCAGGGAAAAGGTGATCGGGAAGGTAAAACTGATTGCCGCCAAGGCCTCGGTGCCCAAGCGAGAAATAAACCAGGTATCAAGCAATCCCAGCCCCATCATCGACATCATGCCCACCATCATGGTCAGGGTATTCAGCAGCAGATGGCGATGCACTGGGACATGTCTGAGGTCTTCGGGCACGGTATGAACCGAAAGGATAAAGGAGCCCGCATTCTAGCTGGTCATGCCTCGGATCCAACAGTCACAACAAGCTCGATCCACGAGATCGTACGATTCATGAGCACTTGATCCGCGTCACGTAACTTCGGCTTGACCCCTAGCTGGGCTGTCATTACTATTGTCGACCTCTTCTCGAGATTCCCCCGTAGTTCAGTCGGTAGAACGGCGGACTGTTAATCCGTATGTCACTGG